>JAAZMZ010000070.1 GCA_012798535.1 Leptolinea sp. | reverse complement strand
ATACCCGATATGCCCTCCGTTATTTCGCAGGAAGTCGTTCAGGGTGTGGCGGATGTCGATCATACCCACAATACGCCCATCGCTTTCACGAATCCCGAAGAAAGTGCTCGATACCACCCAGCCTTCTTGCACGGTCGCCGGGCTGGCATTGGCTTTCAGGTGATCCAGCCACAGATCGTATGATTCGATCATGTCAAATAGTGAACTTCCATGCAGCAGCATTTCTCCGTTGTCGAAATGTTCCTGTCGGTATTCCAACGCGGCGCGTTCATGGTCTTTGGTGGGCGTAACAAGGAGAAGTGATTCCATGCTGCTTTCGGGCCCATTATTGATACGGAAGAAAGATGCGTCACCCTGTGATCATCGAACATCTGTTTTGGCGGCATTTTTCGATTATATGCAGAGCAGGGTTTGACTGGCAGGATGTTCGGTGTGCTCAATCCCGATATTCTGGAGGAGTCTTAATCACCGAACCGGTAGCGGATGAGCGTCCAGACGGCGATGAAGCCATCCCAGGCTTTGATCTTCTTTCCCTGCGAATATTCCCGCGGATTAAACGTGATGGGCACTTCGAAAATGCGCATATGGCGCTTCAAGATTTTTGCTGTGAATTCGGGTTCAAATTCAAATCCGTGAGAACGCAAAGGAATATCTTTGACCATCTCGCGGAAAAACACTTTGTAACCGGTTTCCATATCAGAAAGGATATTATTGTATAGAATATTTGTCAGGAAAGTCAGTATTTTATTGGCTACCATATTCCAGTAAAGAATAGGCCGGCGGGCGCCGCCCAGAAAACGCGAGCCATAGACCACGTCGGCGATACCCTCTTCGATTGGTTTCAACAGGGTGGGATAATCACGGGGGTCATATTCCAGATCGGCATCCTGGATGATCAATACTTCACCGGTGGCTGATTTTATGCCGGTTCGTACCGCGGCACCTTTTCCCCTGTTCCTGTCATGCAGGATTACTTTTACCAGTGGGTCTTCTTTGTACTTTTCAAGAATCTCCCGGGTACCGTCTGTTGATCCATCATCCACGATGATGATCTCGTCGACGATATTCACGGCCTTAACACGGTGGACTATCTCTTCGATTGTCTTCCGTTCATTGAACACAGGTATTATTGACGTAATTTCCATGGGCAGCATTATACGGGGGAGATGTCTGGCTGGCAAGGATTGATATGTTCCTGTAAATTGAGCAGAAACGATTGCAATGCTATAATCATTCAAGATATTATAAGACCGTAAGGCTTCCTCCCTAAGTGGGTCTGTCTCAGGAGGAAGGGAGAAAATGATATGGAAGCAGTCGCGCCGAATCAAGTTCAGACACCCAATCCCCCCAGGCAGGAAAGCCAGGCGGTTTTTATTCCCCCGCCGATCTCGCGGATCGAAGATACCGGCATTCCCGCTCTCTGGCTGCAAGACCTGATCTTGAAGATCATGTATTTCCAAGGGTATATGTCTGGCTTCAAGATTGCCGAGGAAATCGCTCTTCCCTTCACCGGCGTTGTCGACATATTAATGGAGACTTTGAAGCGGGATAAACTAGTGGAGGTTCGTTCTTCACAGGTCGGGCTGGGTGAAGGTGCCTATCTGTTCGCCATCACCGGCACAGGGATCAACCGGGCGCGGGAAGCTCTTGATCGCTGCCAGTATGCCGGTCCGGCTCCCGTGCAGCTTCAGTATTACATCGAAGCCTGCCGAAAGCAAACCCGCCGCCGCATCCAGGTGACCCATAACATGCTGCTGGAAGGATTCTCCAGTCTGGTGCTTTCCGACCGCATCATCGGGCAGCTGGGACCGGCTATCAACTCCAACACGTCCATTTTCCTCTATGGACCTCCCGGGAACGGGAAAACCAGTATCGCCAAATTGATCGGCGAAATGCTGTTCAATCAATCCATTTATATCCCATTTGCCATTTACGTGGACGGGCAGGTGATCAAGCTTTACGACGCCGTCAACCACCGGTTGGCCAGCCGTGAAGAAGTAACCCCGGCGGGAACAGGAACACTGCGGGCTGGGATGCGGCGAGATCCGCGCTGGGTTTATATTCAGCGGCCATTCATTATGACCGGTGGTGAATTGACTCTTGATGGGCTTGACCTGGTATTTGACGACACATTGAAGTTCTATGAAGCTCCTTTCCAGGTAAAAGCCAATGGCGGGATTTTACTGATCGATGATTTCGGCCGCCAGCAGGTAAAACCCCGTGATCTATTGAACCGCTGGATCGTGCCTCTGGAAAATCGTATCGATTATTTAAATCTGCATACCGGAAGAAAATTGGAAGTTCCATTTGACGTGCTGGTCATCTTCTCGACCAATCTACCTCCACGAGAACTGGTGGACGAAGCCTTCCTGCGCCGGCTGCGGCATAAGATCGAAGTGCGCAATCCAAGCTACGATGAATATCGTGAAATTTTCAAACGAGTCGCGGCAACCAAGAGTGTCAAGTACACCGATCCAGGATTGGCATACCTGCTGCAAGAATGGTATATCAAACGCAAGCGATTACCGCGGGCTTCTCATCCACGCGATCTGTGTGACCAGATCATCGATTACGCCCGATATACCAACCAGGAACCTGCACTGACAAAAGAATTGATCGACCCGGCAGCCGATTCGTATTTCGTGGAAGTATAGGTTCCCAGATTGGTGAACATGGTTAGGTCCAGAAGAACCGGAAAAACCGGTCAGGTTTTTCGGTACACACGTTTACTGGTGAACCTGCTCCTTATGCTGGTGGTTTTTCTGCCCGTTGTTCCTGTCAGAGCGCAGACACCCACACCGACACCGCCGGTATACAAAGCATCTGCAAAAACCCTTTTATCGAAAATGACGCCCGAAGAGAAGGTTGGGCAGCTATTCCTTGTGGCGTTCAAAGGTACTGACATCAGCCAGATGAGTAACATTGCTGACCTGATCACCAGGCGGCATATCGGCGGAGTGATACTCTCGGCGGCCAATGGAAATTTTCCTGCTTCAGAAACACCGACAGCAGACACCTTTCGTCTGACTCATTCTTTACAGCAATTGCGTATAAATTATGCGGCTGCAAATGAGAGGATCAACCTGATACCGCTTTTTATAGGGATTTCGCAGGAAGGTGATCTATTCCCAAACGATCAACTCATATCAGGCTTGTCGGCTATGCCTGACTCCATGGCCATTGGCGCAACCTGGAAACCAGAGCTGGCGAAAAGTGTCGGATCGATTCATGGAAAAGAATTAAGCAGTCTGGGCTTTAATCTTTACCTGGGTCCTTCGCTGGATGTTCTGGATAGCGTGCCCGGAACACGCAATGAAGATCTGGGGATTCGATCCTTTGGCGGCGATCCTTTCTGGGTAGGCGAAATGGGAAAGGCATTCATCGCCGGTTTGCATATCGGGTCTGATGGGAAAATGGTGGTGATCTCCAAGCATTTTCCGGGCAGGGGAGGATCAGATAGACCGGCGGAAGAAGAGGTTGCCACGGTTCGGAAATCACTGGAACAGTTGAAGCAGATCGAACTAGCGCCATTTTTCAGTTCGACCAGCGTTCAAAATACACCGGAGAGTATCACAGATGGATTATCGGTTTCCCACATTCGTTATCAGGGTTTTCAGGGCAACATCCGAGCAACCACAAAACCCGTGAGTTTCGATGCCACCGCGTTATCCCAGTTGATGGCGCTTCCTGAATTTCAACCCTGGCGGGAGGCCGGAGGGCTGCTGGTCAGTGATGATCTGGGCAGTCAATCCATTCGCAAATTTTTCGATCCCACCGGTGTATCTTTTGACGGCCGTCAAATCGCCCGCAATGCCTTGCTGGCCGGCAATGATCTGCTGTATGTCAATAACTTCATTTCCACCGGTGATTCCACAGAATATGAAACTCTGACCAAAACGCTGGATTTCTTTTCACAGAAATACCGTGAAGATCCGGCTTTCGCGCAGCGAGTCGATGCATCAGCCGAACGGATCCTGTCCTTAAAGTACAGACTCTATCCCGAGTTCGAAGCTGAACAAATCCTGCCAACCGAAGAAAAGTTACTGGATATCGGAAAAAATGAGCAGGTAGCCTTCGATGTTGCCCAACAGGCAGTCACTTTGATCAGTCCTGATCAGGTAGATCTGGCTACCGTGTTGGCCAGACCACCGGAACTTAAAGAACGCATCATCTTTCTTACTGATGTGGTCAGCGGGACACAGTGCCAAAAGTGCCCCGAGCAGATCACCATGGCTGTGGATAGTTTTCAAAAAGCCGTATTGCGCCTGTACGGACCGCAGGCCGGGGGGCAGGTCAGCGGGGGCCGGATGGCATCGTACAGCTTTGCCGAACTCGAACAAATGCTGAACGGTGCGACTGGTCTGGAAGGTATGACTTCAGATATCCGTGACGCGGATTGGATCATTTTTTCATTTCAAAAAATTTCATCCGACAGGCCGGTATCTCTAGCAATGAAGCGTCTGCTCTCAGAACGCCAGGATCTTGTTCGTAATAAAAAGCTAGTGGCCTTTGCCTTCAACGCGCCGTATTATCTTGATTCGACGGATATATCCAAATTGACGGCTTATTACGCCCTTTATAGCAAGATCCCCTCATTCATTGATGTTGCCGCCAGGGTGCTATTTCAAGAAATCCCGGCGGGTGGAATTCTTCCCGTCAGTGTTCCCGGCGTGGGGTATGACCTGAACAAAGCAACCATGCCTGAATCGACACAGATCATCCCTCTCACTCTTGATCTTCCCGAAACGGCGGCCAAACCTGGAGAGACACCTCTTCCGACTCAACTTCCCACACAGGTTCCATTATTCAAAGTTGGCGATACTCTCCCGTTGAAAGCCGGACTTATTCTTGATCAAAACCATAATCCTGTACCGGATGGAACTGTTACAAAATTTATTTTTACTCAGGGTGGTGAGAAAAGCATGACACAGCAGGTAGAAACGGTCACCACGGGTGGATACGCGCGAACCGCTTTCCATATCCAAAATCCGGGATTACTCGAAATCCGTGTGATCAGTGAACCGGCATTGACCTCGCAAATATTGCGCCTGGATGTCTCGGGCAGCGGCGGAGCGCAGGTAACGGCCATCGCTCCGACGCCGTATCCCACCAGCACGGCACAGCCTGAACCAACAGCTCAACCCACACCCGTCGTAACTCCCACCGTTTCAACCTCTGAAATTCGGCTGCGTTCCTTTGGCGGTTGGCTGGCGGGATTAATCACCCTGTGCGGGCTGGTATTTCTGGTCTATCAAATCGGCACCCGGCGGATTTCTATTCGCTGGGGTGTGCGTCTGGCTTTATTGGCCACCTTATTCGGTAGTTTTGGATTGGTTCTTTATGGACTCACCCCGATCGGTAAACCATTACCCGAGATCTGGAGTGCGTTATTTTTCACCGGAGTGGGCGCGATATGTGGATGCCTGGTTGGCCTGTTCTGGTATTTTTATCCACGCTGGATATCCGGAAAAACGGAATAGATCAACGCAGTAACGCGGCGATTAAACTGAAAGTTGTCAATCCGATTGACAACCAGAAAAGTGTCCGTTCAGGGTTGGTGGATAAGTAATCGAAAGGACGTCTTGGTTTGGTTATCGGGTGGGTCACGGAGGCCACCCGATCGCCCAGCAGACTTTCCTGAAAGGCTTTGATGGTTGGAGGGCGGTCATCAGGATGCAGACTCATCGCCCAAAGGATGGCCTTTTCTGTCCTTGGGCTGACCTCCGGGTTGACCTGCTGCATGGGGATGAGACTTTCGGGATGCAGAAAACGTTCGCGGGCATCGGCAGGCGGCGTATTGGTCAACAGATGATACAAAGTGGATCCGAATGCAAAAATATCGGATCTTACATCGGTATGACCGCTGTCTCCACCGTACTGTTCAAGGGGAGTATACAGAGCCGTGCCCTGACCCTGCAAGATGGTGATGGTAATCTCGCCGGGAGCCAGGACTTTCACCAGGCCAAAATCGACCAGTTTCAGCAGACCGGAAGGGGTTTGTTTCAGATTGCTGGGTTTGATATCCCGGTGAAGAATTGGAGGCGTCTGACTGTGGAGATAACTGAGAGCATCTGCCAGTTGATTGGCCCAACTCAGTACAAGATTTTCATCGAGAAACTCGCCGTTCTGGCGGGCTTCCATCATTAACATGCGCAGATCCTTGCCCGGGATGTAATCCATGACGAGATAGTCAAGACTGCCGATGGAGAAAAAATCTGATACCTTGGGAAGGTTGGGATGATCCAGGCGGGCTAATACTGTGGCTTCACGCAGGAACTGATCACGGGTCTCTTTGATCAATTCAGCCGGTAGACTGCGGTCGTGCTCGACCTCTTTTAACGCGGTCTGGCGGCCTTCCAGGCGCATATCGTCCGCCAGGTAGATACAACCCATACCACCCTGGCCGATGATCCGGCGGATACGATAGCGTCCGCGTAACACATCCCCGGTTTTCAGTGGGATTGGCATGCGGCTGTTTTCTCTTCTCCTCCCGGCGGCAGTGAAATTATCGGCGTCGAAATCTTCGCTGCAAACCGAGATTACTAAAATCAGACATTTTCTGCTATATTATACCGCGTAGGGTATCATCATTATTCAGGAAGAAATCATGGCAAAATCGCAAGAATCCATTGATCTGCCCGAATCACCCGTGTTCATTGCCCAGAGTGGTATTCTGAATGGGCAAAGATGGTCCATCGACCGCGAATTAACCATCGGCCGCGAACCGACCTGTTCACTTGTTATACCAGACCGTCAGGTTTCCCGCATTCATGCCCGAATTTCTTTGACGGATGAAGGCATATTGCTGGAAGATCTGGGAAGCAAGAATGGTACATTCGTCAATAGTGAAGCGATCATCAATCCGGTTATCCTGAATGATGGGGATGAAATACAGGTGGCCATGGTGCAGACCTTTATCTATTTAAGCTCCGATGCTACCATGCCGCTTGAAGCTTCCATGAAACCAACCCGGGGGAAGACCCGCCGTCTTAGGATGGATCTGCGTTCCCGCAGAGTCTGGATTCGCGGAACAGAGGTCACTCCACCTTTATCCGTTCCCCAGTTCCGGGTTATCCAGATACTTAACGACCACCCCGGAGAAGTCATCTCACGGCAGGATTTGATATCACAGGTGTGGGGAGACGAAGTATCTCTGGGAGTCTCCGATCAGGCGCTAGATGCTCTGATCCGTCGCCTGCGGGATCGCATATCCCAGTTTGACAATGAACATGAATACCTGATAACGGTTCGCGGATTCGGATTTCGCATAAATAATCCGGAAGAATGAGGTGCTAGACCGGAAAACTATAATAGAACAGGAGACCCTTACAAATTCAAGGATCTCCTACTTATATTCACGATTCTTTCGATATTTGAATTTCAAAAGAATTAGTAATTTCTTATATATTTCTTTTAAAAACGTTGTAAAAAATAAGAGCATAATCTGGAAAAATTGGAGAGATCCAGTACACTTTAATTGGAAAAATTGAAAGCTGGAAGATTTTTTCCGGGTTCAGTTTGTTTAATTTATTAAGTATGTGAGATGAAAATATGCGTAAAAACCTGTTTGTCTTTATCTTGATATGTTTTGTGGTGTTCTTTTCCATAGCCGGCGGAGCCTTCGGCGGTGCGGCTGTGATGTATCTGGCTATTAATAATGGATGGATCACATCCACGATTTCACCGGCAGTTTCTGTCACAGGGATTCAAACATCTGCTCCAGTGGCGGGAGAAACGGTATCACAGAACCACATCATTGTCTCCACAACTGAATTGGAAACAACAATCACACAGACGGTGGCCAAAGTGTCACCATCAGTGGTGACGATCGTGGGTACGGTCAGCAACCAGGCGGATTTCTTCGGAATGACATCGGAAGGACAGGTTTCCGGAAGCGGCGTCATCATTTCTCCTCAGGGATATATTCTGACGAATAATCACGTTATCGAAGGAACCAACAGCATCGTTGTCGAACTGGCGAATGGGGGACAACTCCCGGGGAAAGTGGTTGGCTCTGACAAGTTTGCCGACATTGCCATTTTAAAAGTCGACGGGCAGGTACCGGCGGTGGCCGCACTCGGGAATTCTGATAACCTGAACTCCGGTGAAACAGTTATCGCCATCGGGTCACCGCTGGGCGACCTGAAGAATACGGTTACCGTTGGGGTTGTTTCCGCGACCGGGCGCAGCCTGGATACGGGGGATGGCTACCAGTTAACGGATATGATCCAGACCGATGCGGCCATTAATCACGGAAATTCCGGTGGGCCTCTGGTCAACCTGGCGGGTGAGGTTATTGGAATAAACACGCTAGTCGTGCGCAGCAGCGGTTCCAGTTCTGATACGGCTGAAGGGCTGGGTTTTGCCGTTCCGGCCAACACGGCCAGAGCCATCTCTGACCAGATCATTCAGAAAGGGTATTTTGCCCGCCCATATCTGGGAATCCGGTATCAATGGATCACGCCGGATATCGCTTCCGTATATAACCTGCCTGTGGAGTGGGGGGCCTATGTGGCACAGATGGATCAGAACAGCCCCGCTTCCCAGGCCGGGATTCGACGGGGAGATATCATCACAAAGGTGGGTGACCAGACCCTGGATGAAAGCCATTCGTATATCAATACCCTTTTTAAACATTCGCCGAATGAAAAGGTAACCCTTGAGGTTCTGAGAGGAAAGCAGACCAGACAGATTAGTGTGACTCTGGGTGAAAGTCAGTAGCGATCTTGGATCTTCGCCCGGGAATGAAGCGTGATTGATCGGGTAGGAGGATACTCACCACCGATGAACAAAGAAAAAGAGAAGGAAATGATCATCTTTCCTTCTCTTTTTCCCGATTTACAGATTACCGGTTCTATTTCTTTAGATTTTGTTCCATCGAAAATTTCAAGATTTCTTGATACACCATCTTGATGGCCTCCAGAGCTTCCGGCGGCTGGTTGGATTGTTGTCCACTCTGGGTCACAATTCCGTTCATCAGGGTGACCAATTCCGGTGTGATCAGAGAAGCATTGGCTTCCAACGCTTTACGGCGATCTTCGGGTTTTTCCAATGAGAGCAACATTTCGATGAATTGAATTTCCGGCGGCGGAGCGCTGGCTTTTTGGATGACACCGGCGATCTTCTGCAATTTCTCCAACCGCAGCATGTCATTCAACTGGCGCGCGGATTGGATCTCCTGGCGGATCAATTCGACAAACATTTCGGTCATGGTATCCAGAGCTTCTTCGGTGGCTTTCTCCACATCCTGCGCGGCCAGGATTTTATCCAGCAGACCACGTGCTCTACCGATCTCTTCCTGCATCACCCGGTCGATCTCTCTGGTCAACTCCAGGATATGCTCGCGTAAAGACTCAAGCCGTTTTTTCTCATCACCTTCGGCTGCGTTGATCTTAGCGGTTAATTGTTCGAAGAAGGTGTAATCCATGCCTGCGCGAGCCATGGAAACCAGCGTATCCACCTGGGTCATACTGGATGCCCCGAGGATGAGTTCGAGTAGTTTCTCGCGGGTCAAGCCTTCTTTACCGGCTTCCTGGAGAGCTTTCACGGCGGCTTCAGTTTCTTCCGCCTGAACTTTCAATTTCCTGCCAAACTCTGTTTCTTCAAGAGCGGCTTTCTGTACGCCAGCCAAAGCCTTGGCTGAATGCTGGTCGCCCTGCGCCAGTGAAGCTTCCACCAACCGGTTGATGATATTGAAGAAGGACGCATCCACCAGCGGCTCTTCGGTCTTTAAGACGTCGGCTATAGATTCGGGTGTGGTACTGAGCAAACGCTGGATCAAATTGACACGTTTCTGTTGATCATCCAGCATCTCTTTGGTGATTCCATCACCTTCCAGGATTTTTTCGACCATAGATTGATAAGTGAACATGGATTGCGGTTGGAGTAGATAAGCCTTGCGCTTTTCCATCGGAAGTGCATTGACCACCTGGTTGATGATCGGGCCGATCAGGCGTTCCTGTTCGTTCACCGGCAGTCCGAGTTCCGCGGGGAAGTAGGTCAACAGCAATTCTTTTTCGGGATCGTGGTAAACCAGAGGAGAAGGGATCACTCCCTGGTACCCGCAGCTCTGGCAGCGAACCAGATTGTAGTTCCCGGAAAGCAGGATCTGTTTCGCCTGCGGATCACCGTTTAAATCAAAAAGCTGCCTCATTTCCACCAGAACGGGTTGATGGCAGCGTGGACACATGGTTTGGGTTTTTGCCATAACGGACACTCTCAATGAATAGGATGAAAAGGATTATACCCGGGAAACATCAATCGCTGCCCGAGCGGGGAAGTGTGAAGTAGAACCTTGCCCCCTGCGGCGATGGATCCACCCAGATTTTGCCGCCGTGCGCTTCGATGATCGATCGCGAGAGATATAAGCCCAGACCGGCTCCTTTTGTCGCTCTTGCCATTTCCGGTGAACGATAGAAACGGTCGAACACATGCGGAATATCATTGGGGGATATGCCCGGACCTTCGTCGCTGACACAGACGATCACCCGGTCTGGACGAACCTGGCCGCTGATGCGGATCTCTCCACCCGGCGAGTATTTGATGGCATTGGAAATCAGATTGGATAGAACCTGTTCGATGCGCTTTTCGTCCGCCAGGATCACCGGAAAATCCGGTGGAAAATCTGTGACCAGCGTATGTTTGTTGGTCTGAGTTCTGAAACGTTTCGCCAACCGTTCGGACAAATCCGGCAGGAGGATATCGGATTGTTTCAAAGCCACTCCTCCGGCCTGCAAACGGGAAGCATCCAGCATGTTCTCGATCAATCCGGTCAGCCGGTCTGCCTCTTCCTCGATAACCTGGAGACTCTCATTAACAACTTTACGATCCCAGCGGGCGTCATCCCGCCGCAGAGTGGAAACATAACCTTTTATCAAGGCCACCGGTGTCTTAAGCTCATGGCTGATGATCGATATAAAAGTGCTTTTTAATTCTTCCGCCTCACGAAAGCGGGTGATATCGCGGATGGTGGCAATGATGTTCACCAGCGTGCCTTCATCCGAAAGAAGCGGGGCGTAAGTGATGCCAATGGGCAGCGGCACCTGGTTGGTCTGCCGTTTCAGGTCGCCTTCCACATACAATTGTGCGTGCGGTGAAAGCGGCCAGCCTCCAGCTTCGGCCTGGTCCAGAGTGACACCCTGGGTGGGTCCTGACCATTGGATGATCTGGTCATGGTTCTTCCCCTGAATTCTCTCCGCGTCAATTCCGTATAGACGGCTGAAAGAAGCGTTGCACACCTGTATCTTGCGATCTGGACTGAGGATCAGTATGCCATCCCCTGCGTTGTTCAGCAGCGCTTCCATACGCTTCTTTTCCTGCGTGACCTGGTTATATAGCTGGGCGTTCTGCACGGCCACCGCCGCCTGGTTGGCGAAACTGCGCAGCAGAGTGCGATCATTCTTTGAGAATATTCCCGGATAACTGCGGAAGATATAGATCACTCCGACAACTCTTTGCCGCGCCGTAAGAGGGAGCCCCACACCTGACAGGAAACCCATACTGGCGGCAAAGGTCAGATGATCCAGAAGACGGTTGATCTCGGGGATTTCCGCTTCCACCGCCTCCACCGATGAGGGGATATCTGCAAGCAGAGGTGTGATAGCCCGCAGGAAGGCGGCTTGAATGCCAACACTGGTTTCGATTTTCCATCCAGCAGTCTCAGACCTTAGTGCGATTAGTCCACCCTGCCCGGCGAGCATCTCCAGGCTGACACTCAACACCCGCTCGAGCAGAGTCTGCAAATCCAATTCCCCGGCCAGACCGGCGGCAATTTCCAGCAAGTAATCTCTTTGACGCACGCGAAAATCTGGAAGCATGGAATTATTATAGTAGTGAATAAACATAAATGTGGCAGGTACGTTGCAACCTTATGCGTATGAAAATCGTTGGTTGACTGAAATGTTGAACCCTGCTATATTTCTATGGCTATGCAGAAGAAGACGGGAACCTGTATGTCCACATTGAGACAGCGTTTTGTAAAAGATCTTCGCTGGTTAATGCCGGGACTTGGTGTCAAACGCTGGCTGCTGGTGATCCTGATCGGTTCCATGCTCATCGGCCTGGGATTTGCCGTTCTGGTTCTGGATGTGTATCGCACCGCGCCGGAGACCTGGTGGCTTCCGGTGCTTTCGTATCTCTCATTGCGATTCCTTGAGCGGCCGCTCAGAGCAGTTATCTTTGGCGGTATCGGGATTGTCTTTATCCTGTTGGGAACCTACAAACTGAACCGGGCGTTGTTAAAACCATACCTGACGCCGGGCAAGCCGGTGCTGGATACGGTAAGTGCCTATCGAAAAAAAGAACGCGGCCCGCGGATTGTAGTGATCGGCGGTGGTACGGGGCTTTCTGCGCTTTTGCGTGGTTTGAAATTGCATTCCACGAACCTGACGGCCATTGTCACTGTAGCAGACGATGGCGGTTCGTCAGGCGATCTGCGGCGCAATATGGGTGTACTCCCTCCGGGAGACATCCGCAACTGCCTCACCGCCTTATCCAATGATGAAGCTCTCCTGACGCAGATCTTTCAGTATCGCTTTGGCGAAGGCGCCGGTTTGAACGGACATAACCTGGGAAATCTCTTTATCACGGCACTCGCGGATATCACCGGCAGCTTCGAAAAAGCGGTAGCCGAATCAGGGCGGGTTCTGGCCGTACAGGGCAGCGTGTTACCGGCCACTCTGCATGACGTAAAGCTGGTGGCGGATAAAGCTGGCAAGGAAAATCAGCCGGAGATTCGTATAACCGGTGAAAGTAAAATTCCTCTGGTGCAGGGACGGATCAACCGGGTGTGGCTGGAACCGGATAATCCACTGGCTTTTCCTCCGGCGGTTCAGGCCATCTTGAATGCCGATCTGATCATCATCGGCCCGGGAAGTCTATTCACCAGCATCTTACCGAATCTGCTGGTGCCGGATCTGGCGGAAGCCATAAAAGCCAGCCGGGCGACGAAATTCTATATCTGCAATGTGGCAACCCAGACGGGAGAAACCGACGGGTTCTCGACGGCCGACCATATCCGCACTATTGAAAAACATCTCAATCAGCATATTTTCGATCTGGTGATATGCAACCAGAAACAGGATCTGAATCTGCCTGAAGGTGTTGACTGGGTGCGCATCGATGAGAATTTGAATGAAGAATATTCGACCTATGCCAGTGATCTAATCGACCCAATCAGTCCATGGCGACATGATTCAGGACGGCTGGCACAGGTTATAATGGACTTATTCTATGAGAGAACCGGTCCGTTGAATAATCGCGAAACGGTTTAATAAACTGGTAAATCCGCCTTATCGAAGGCATGGAAAATTTACATTATCCCTCAGGAGGTAATCCATGGCAGTAAAAGTTGGTATCAATGGTTTCGGCCGCATCGGCCGCCAGGTGTTAAAAGCGATCATTGAACGCTCGGGTGGAGCATTGGAAGTGGTTGCGATCAACGATTTGTTCGACAGCAAGACCAATGCGCATCTGTTCAAATATGATTCGAACTACGGCCGCTTCGATGGCACCGTTGAAATTGCTGATAATGACCTGGTCGTAAACGGCAAGAAGATCAAAGTCACCGCTGAGAAGGACCCCAATAACTTAAAATGGAGTGACTTTGGTGTGGATATCGTCATCGAATCCACCGGTTTATTTGTGGACGCGATTGGCGATCCTGCCAAAGGCAAAGCCGGCGCGCGCGCTCACATCGAAAAGGGCGGAGCCAAGAAAGTCATCATCTCTGCGCCTGCCAAGAATGAAGACATCACCATCGTCATGGGCGTCAACGAAGATAAATATGATCCGAAAGCCCACAATGTCGTTTCCAACGCCTCCTGCACCACCAACTGCCTGGCTCCGGCAGCCAAGATTCTGCATGAGCTGTGCACCATCCAGTACGCTACCATGACCACCATCCACAGCTACACCAACGATCAGGTCATTCTGGATCAGGGACACAGAAAAGAATTACGCCGCTCCCGCTCTGCCGGCCTGAATATCATCCCGACAACCACCGGTGCTGCCAAAGCTATCGCCCTGGTTCTGCCCGATCTCAAAGGCAAATTCGATGGCTATTCGCTGCGCGTGCCCTCTCCCACCGTTTCCGTGGTAGATTTCACCGCGACCGTCGCAAAATCCGTGACCAAAGAAGATCTGAATGCCGCTTTCATGGCTGCCGCCAATGGCAAACTGAAAGGCATTCTGGGCTACACCACCGGTGAATATGGTGATCCATTGGTATCAACTGATTTCAAGGGCGATCCCCGCTCTTCCATCGTCGATCTGCCCTACAACATGGTACTGGGCGGAAACCTCGTGAAAGTTGTCACCTGGTACGACAACGAATGGGGTTACTCCTGCCGCACGGCTGATCTGGCCAAATTGATGGCGAAATCTCTGTAATTTGAAAGTCAATTGACCAAACGAGAATGCGTAATCCCGGGTCCCACGATCACTGGATTGCGCATTCTTCATAAATCTCAAAATGTTGCGAGGGATCTATGTTCAACAAAAAAACTGTTGAGGATATGGATGTAAAAGGCAAGAAGGTACTCGTGCGTGTCGACTTCAACGTTCCCATTAAAGAGGGTAATGTTGGCGATGATACCCGCATCCGGGCAGCCTTACCCACTATCGAATATCTGCTGAACAAAGGTGCTGCGGTCATCCTGTGTTCACATCTGGGTCGTCCCAAAGGTGGGCCGGATCCCAAGTTTTCGTTGAAACCGGTGGGCGAATACCTGAGCAAACTCGTCAAGAAACCGGTGGCTTTTGCCGATGATTGTGTTGGTCCCACAGCAGAAGCAGCCGCCAAAGCGTTGAAACCCGGTGAAATTTTATTGCTTGAGAATACCCGCTTCCATCCGGAAGAGGAAAAGAATGATCTCGATCTGGCAAAGAAAATGGCATCGCTGGCTGATCTGTATGTCAATGATGCTTTTGGTTCCGCCCACCGGGCGCATTCCTCCACAGAAGGTGTCGCCCGCTTCCTGCCGGCCGCCGCGGGTTTCCTGCTGGAAAAAGAGATCAAATACCTCGGGCAGGCTATTGCCGAACCTAAACGTCCCTTTGTGGCTATTCTGGGCGGGTCCAAGATCAGTGACAAGATCGGTGTGATCAAGAACCTGCTGCAAAAAGCGGATGTCATCTTGATCGGCGGTGGTATGGCCAACACTTTCTTCAAGGCTCAGGGCTACCCGGTGGCCGATTCACTGGTGGAAGACGAAGCGCTGGAAACCGCCAAGGAACTTCTGGCCAAAGGTGGCACCAAACTGCGCCTGCCTGTGGATGTGACCATTGCCGATAAATTCGAGGCGGATGCCGCTCTCAAGGTGATGGATATGGCTCCCATCCCGGACGGCTGGCGGATTCTGGATATCGGTCCCAAGACTGTTGAAGCTTATGCCAAAGCCTTGAAGGGCGCCGGCACTGTTGTATGGAACGGCCCGATGGGTGTGTTT
>JAAZMZ010000069.1 GCA_012798535.1 Leptolinea sp. | reverse complement strand
GCTGCTCGGCAAAATTTTGAGCTTTCTGGAAGGCGGCGTAGATACTCTTCAACTCTTCCTGATTCAGCTTTTCCATCTCACGGAGACTGAAGTTTCCAAAGGTGCAGTCGTGCAGCAGACTGAGTACCGAACGGTGCGGCTGATCGCCCTGCTGTACCGGCTGGCGGTAATCCGGGGCGTTGATCTTCAACACTGTCACCAGTTCGGGATCCTGCAGCCGCGAGCGGATGCGGCCGTCCAGTTCCTCCAGGTCCATATCCGTGGTCACCACTGTGGGCAGCCGCTTGACGTAGCGGTGGTCAAAGAGTTGGAAAAGCTTTTCCTGCGCCCAGGATGTGGCATTCTGGGTCCACAGGTTATCCAGCACCAGCAATTGGATGTTGCGTATTTCCTCAAATCGTACCGCGTAGGGATCGTCATCCGAACTGTAGGACGAGCGCAGAGAATCCAGCAGATCGGGAACGGTCAGGAACAGGGTTGGAATGCCCAACCGTGAAACATGATTGGCAATGGCTGCCGCCAGATGGGTTTTCCCGCATCCATATCCCCCGCAGAAAAGCAGCCAGCCGCGCAGATCATGGGCGAATTGTTCGGCATGACTTCGGGCAACTGTCAATGATTTTTCCTGTTCATCTCCCAGTCCCATCCGGCCCTTGATGCTGAAATTGTCGAACGTCTTATCCGCGTAATCCCCGAGGCGGTTCAAGGTGATGGGGTTGCTGGCATTTTGTCCATTGGGGTGAGCCGCCCGACAGGTGCAGGGAACCAGTTTCCCGAAGTCCGGGTGCCCCACCGGTAGATCCTGACGCAGAAAACCGACACCATGACAGATCGGGCAGACCTGAAGTTGGCTTTCTTCATTCATGGTTGATGAATTCAGCATATTCCCCTTCGATGTACCGGCGTCGATCTTTTTCAGGGTATCGTGAATCCTTTCCATGGGAACCTTTCTCCTGCCATTTTCGCAGAATGGCCTCAATGTACTTCCAATTGCGGGCATTGCGCTTTACAGCTTCCTCAAATGCGTATTGGATGGCCGCCTGAGGATAGGTCTTCTCGGCATCTTCCAGCATATCGGCGATCATGGGGGTGATTGGACCGATATTCTCTTCATACAATTTGAATATCCCCGGCCAGACAGGCGGCGGTGGAAAAGTCGAACCTTCCTGATCAGTCGGTTTCCACTTCCCAGACTTGAAGGCGGCTAACGCATCTCTTCCCCGGGCTGAATTGAGGAAATACAGGCTGTTTTCATCACCGTCCCCCTGATCACCTTTCAGAAGGAAACCGATCTCCTGAGCGATGGTCAGCGCCTTCTGTAAAACCGATCCCGGTGCATCGTCCGCGGCTGTAAGACTGTTCAGGAGAATATCATCCGCGAGCAAATCGCGCTTTCGAATAAAGCGCACTTCACCATCCTGACCATCGAGAGCGCGAAACACATACAGCATGACTTTGAGAGCATTGAGATCTTCGATAATCGGGAGAACATCGCTAAAAAATGCGGCCGGGATGGGTACGACCCGGGTCTTGCCGGAAGGAAAGCCCTGAAATCGTTTCATCTTGTCCATCATGTCACCGCCGCGGCGCGGTGGCCGCGTTATCAAACCGCGCCAGATTATTCAGGAAAACCAGTTCGATACCGCCGTGGGTGGGGCCGTTGCGGTGCTTGGCTACAATGATCTCCGCCAAGTTGGCACGGGGGCTATCCTTGTCCAGCAAATCGGGCCGGTGGATAAACATGACAATATCGGCATCCTGCTCCAGGCTGCCGGATTCACGCAGGTCTGACAGTATGGGTTTCTTATCGGATCGCAATTCCACCGCGCGTGAAAGCTGTGCGGCGGCCAACACCGGAACATTCAATTCCCGCGCCATGACCTTGAGACTGCGGGAAATATACGACACTTCCTGCACACGGTTGTCATTGCGTGTGTCCGATGACATGAGCTGCAAATAATCCACGATGACCAGATCGAGATGATATTCAAGATGCAGCCGGCGGCACTTTGTACGCATCTGCAGCGGGGTGATGGCCGGGGTATCATCCAGAAAAACCTGGGTATCGCCCAGTACTTCAATGGCCTGGGTGAACAACGGCCATTCATCGTCTTTCAGGCGGCCGGTGCGCAGGCGTTGTGTGTCAATGCCGGTCTCCTGGGCAATGAGCCGCTGAACAAGCTGCTCATTGGACATTTCCAAAGAGAACATAGCCACATGCTTTTTGTAACGCTGGGCGGCATTCTTGGCCACCGACAGTAAAAATCCGGTTTTTCCTGTGGAAGGACGCCCGGCGATGATCAGCAAATCTGATTTCTGGAGCCCGCCCAGCAGACGGTCAAGATCTTCCAAACCGGTAGGAACACCGTAAATATCCTCGCTGCGGCTGGACAACTTATCCACCCGGTCGTAGTAATCGCTGAGCGCGTCCTTGATGGGCTGTACGTCTTTGTGCGTCCGCCGCTCACTGATGGCAAAGATGGATTTCTCCGCCGTGTCGATTACCGTATCCAGCGGGGTTTTCTGGTCATACGCCAGCCGCGCCAGATCGTTGGCCGAGGTCAACATACGCCGCCGCATGGCGGTTTCTTCGACCATATGGCCGTAGGCTTCCGCGTGCAGCGACGTGGGCGTCTGATTGATCAACGCCATCAGGTAGGCCGGACCGCCGGCGTCAGCCAACTGATTGTTGGTTTCCAGGTCCTCCACGACGGTGAGGAAATCGATGGGCACACGTTTTTCATGCAGACGGGTAAAGGAGGCCCAGATCCAGCCATTGCGAACAATGTAGAAGTCATCCGGCTTGAGAAATTGCCCCAGTTCAAAAAACGAATCCGGGTTGATCAACACCGCGCCCAGCACAGCTTCTTCCGCCTGGCGGTTGTGCGGCTGCACCTGGATGTCGGTGACCTGTTCTTCTTCTGTGAGCGGGTATTCGTCCATAGGAATAAATCAGTGGGTAGTATTAAACCACTTACCGGTTATTGTATCCGATTCTGTTGTGGATTAATTGGAGCAGTAATATGGATCACGGATTTGGTTCTTCCGGTTCAATGGGAGGTTCCCCCGAATCCTCTTCCGGCGGCTTTTTCAGGCTGTCCAGATCGATATTTTGCAGAAAATCCTCGTAGACACCCAGTCTGTCAGTCGATTCTTCCTCTTCACCGGATTTTTTCGCTTCCGGTTTACGGGAAGCCGGCGCGGACACATCGTGCGATTGCATGTCTTGCTCCGGTAATATACCGGCCGCGTCCATCACATCTCGAGAAGCCAGGATAGGCACATGCGCTCTCACAGCCATGGCCAGGGCGTCTGATGGCCGGGAATCAATCTCCAGTATCTTACCGTCAACATCAACAACCAGGTTCCCGTAAAAAACATCATCCTTAAGACTAACCACCTCTACTCGAACCAGACGGGCGTTCAAGGCGGTCAACATATTCTTCATCAGATCGTGAGTTTGCGGACGCGCGACTTCGATATCCTGCAGTGCGATGGTTATGGCTTCTGCTTCATAAGGTCCTATCCAGATAGGCAGATATCTTTCCGCATCCACTTCCCGTAAGATGACAATTCGTTGTTGATTCGTCAGGCTTACGCGCACACTATCGATCACGACTTCGATCATTCGGGGCATTAAAACCTCCCAGATGGAACACAGTCCATCAATGCAATGATTCTAACATGCGCATACTTTGGCTGCAACAGGTGATAAAAGTTAGTGTATAATACTTAAGTCTTAACAAATCCATTTTTAAGGTTTCCACGAGGGGGATGAAACCATCAATTATCTGCTGTCCTTAATTTATCAAGGACAATTTTTACACTCGCAGGAATATTGTCCACATAATGAACGAGTTTTCAGGTAAATTCTCAACACGCAAAACAGCACTCCCCGGACCGGCTTTACCTAAGGCGACTCTGCTGCTGGTTGAGAATAAATTACCTGCTCGATCAGCTTACTTTGAAGGGTTATCCCGAAAGGGATTTCAGGTGTTGACCGCCATGAATGGAACGGAAGCGGTGCAACAGCTGGACAGTCTGCAGGTTAACCTGATTATCATTAATGCCGCTTCATTGTATTCGAATGGGAAAGGCATCCTGCGTACTCTTAAGAAAAAAGCTCCGGCCATACCCATCCTGCTGATCTTGCAGGAGAATCAAGCCCCAGAGGACAGCCAGGCCGATGTGGTATTGTCACTGCCGTTCACACTGCAAAAATTATTAAACCGTATGAAACCACTTCTGCCCGCCATGAAAAAAGATGTGTTGAAAGTCGGATCACTTCAGCTGGATACTCGCGAAAGAATCGTTCGTTACCAGGGCAGGCAGGTTCGCCTGACCCCCCGTTTGATGATCCTTCTTCAGATGTTGATGGAAAAACCCGGTGAGGTGATTGAACGCAAGGAACTCTTCCGCAGAGGTTGGGAAACAGAATATGTGGAAGACACCCGGTCTCTGGATGTGCATATCAGCTGGCTGCGGGAAGCTCTGGAAATTGATCCACGTCATCCACGATTGATCAAAACCATCCGTGGTGTTGGCTACCGATTGGATCTTGGAGAACCACCCACCCGCCCGCTGAGTAAACGCAAACTCAGCCTGCTTCAGTAAATAAAAATAATCCCGGATTTCAAGGAAGAATCATGATCACACCAGCCATTGTTGCAGAACTTTCCAAAGAAGACATTCCGGGCAAAGCGGCGGCTCTTGAAAAAGAGGATATTTCGCTGCTGGTCGATCTGTTGAACGAAAAGGATGATAATCTTCGATACCATGCCTTCTTACTACTTCAGAACCGCTCACAGGTATCCGCGGATATTTATCCTTTCTGGAATGAACTGGCCGGCAAACTAAGCAGCCCCAACTCCTATCAGCGCAGTATTGGACTGATGCTGATCGCGGAAAATGTCCGCTGGGATCAACAGGGCAAATTTGAGCCATTTCTGGATGCCTACTTAGCCTGTGTTGATGATGAAAAACCGGTGACAGTGCGCCAGTGTGTGCAAAGTCTGGCCAGGATCATTCCCTCAAAACCAGACCTTGCCAGGCGTATTTGCGACAGATTGCTGTCGGTTGATATCTCCATGCGTAAAGAAACCCAGCAGAAGATCCTTCTCATGGATATTCTTTCGGTGTTTGCAGTAGCCCGCCGCTATTATAAAGATGAGCGTGTGGAAAACTACATCATCACCGCGATGACCGGTGAAATTCTGGATAAAAAAGCCAAAGCCGAGATCGAGAAGCTTCTCAAAGAGTAACCACATCCCCAGTTTGTGCCGGGATGCACCTCTTCAAATCTTCAATTCTTCACCTGCCAACATCTCGATAATGGAGATTACGCTGGAATTATCCAATTCGCCCAGGCCAGAATCCACCATAGCCTGGAACAATTGGCTGGCAATCGCCGTTCCCGGCAGGGGGATACCATACGTTCGGGCTGTATCCATCACGATCCCCAGGTCTTTGGATTGCATTCGGGCTTTAAATCCCGGATTGCGGTTGCCTTCAAACAGGCGAGGTGGTTTTACGTCCAGCGTCCAGCACTGGGCAGCTCCTGCTCGAATGGCTTCTACCACCTTGCGCGGGTCTGTGCCACATTTCTGGGCAAAGATCAACAATTCGCCCATAGCAACCATTTGCGCCGCCACCATGATCTGATTGGCTCCCTTGGCCACCTGGCCTGCTCCCGATTCGCCGATATGCGTGATTGTCTTGCCGACGGCTTGAAAGACCGGCATCACCTTTTCCAGAGCCTCTTTTGAACCGCCTACCATAATTGTCAGGGTGCCGTTGCGCGCACCGATATCGCCCCCGCTTACCGGAGCATCCAGGCATTGCACGCCGACTTCTTCCAGTTGCCTGGATATCTGGCGGGCGGCATCCGGTTTGATGGTGGAATTATCCACAAATATCAGGCCGCGGTGAGCGCCTTCAATGATCCCGTCCACTCCCAGAGCAACTTTTAACACATCTGGAGAATCAGGCAGGTTTGTAAATACCACATCCACCTTTTCGGCTACTTCCCTGGGGGAATACGCGGCTGTCGCACCCTCCGACACCAGTTCATCGACGGCTTGCCGGCTGCGATTATGAACAATAAGAGGAAAACCTGCTTTAAGAATATTGCGCGCCATCGATTTTCCCATCAACCCCAGTCCGATATATCCAACGGTGAGCATTAAGAACCTCCAGCCTGTAGATGTAAAACTTATGTCAATTTCTCTGATTATAACCAGAGAGATGGCATAATTATTCCCAGAGGAGATTTTCGATGAATAACTTGACCGATAAACGACGTTTTTATATCTATCTCGGTTTTGCTTTTGGAATAGCCTGGGTGTTCGGGCTGATTGTTTTCCTGACCGGCGGGATCGTCAACAGTCCGGAAATTATTCCGGGATCGAAGATCACTCTGGCTTTGATTCTGGTGGCAATCGGCTACATGTGGGCGCCGGCTCTGGCGCATATCTTCACCCGGCTGATCACTCATCAGGGTTGGGGTGATCTTAACCTCAAGCTGAATTTCAAAAAGGGATGGAAATTCTGGCTTGTCGCCTGGATTGGGCCTGCCATTTTGACCATCCTGGGGGCAGCCGTCCATTTCCTGGTCATCCCGAATCAGTTCGATCCAAACCTGACTGTTCTGCAGAAGATGATGTCAACCGTTCCCGGCGGAAAGGCCATGGATCCCTGGATGATCATCATCGGCCAGGTGATTTCGGCCGTACTGGTGGCGCCGGTCATCAACAGCTTCTTTACATTCGGTGAGGAATTCGGCTGGCGGGGGTATATGTTCCCCTACCTGCTTCGGTACGGCCAAAAGAAAGCTTACCTGATCAGTGGCGTTATCTGGGGACTGTGGCACGCTCCCGTTATCGCCATGGGACACAACTATGGACTGGATTATCCCGGATTTCCCTGGCTGGGGATCCTGATGATGGTCTGGTTCTGTCTTCTGGCCGGCACATTCTTGGGCTGGGTAAGGCTTAAGAGTGACAGCGTCTGGCCGGCAGTCGTCGGTCACGCCGGGATCAATGGCATTGCCGGCCTCGGGATCTATTTCGCCTCCGAAAATCCCAATCTTCTGCTAGGCCCTACTCCGGTTGGATTGATCGGTTCTTGCGGGTATCTGATCGCTTTTTGCTGTATTTTCTTTATGACAAAAAGAGAAACTGCTAATTGATGGTCCTTTTTCCCGCCATCCAATTGATTGGATCGGATGGCGGGAATGTAACGATCTTTTGCTTGTCAAAGGTCTGTGATTGCTTTATAATGTCAATTCTTCCGGGCGCGTAGCTCAGCTGGTCAGAGCGTACGGTTCACATCCGTAAGGTCGGGGGTTCGAGCCCCTCCGCGCCCACAGGATCACATTATTTAAGGTCGGGGGTTTGCCACAGAGTGGTACTTCGCGAGCTCCCTCCGCGCCCACAGGATCACATTATTCAAGGTCGGGAGTTTACCACAAAGTGGTACTGCGCGAGCTCCCTCCGCGCCCACAGAGTTACATTCTTCAAGGTCGGGGATTTGCCTGTACTTCGCGAGCTCCCTCTACGCCCACAGGATCACATTATTTAAGGTCGGGGATTGCCTGTACTCCGCGAGCTCCCTCCGCGCCTACAAGAAAACCCTATGTTATATATCGTTGGTTGAGTATAGACCATTTACATTCCTTCCTTTTCTTTAACGGGGATAAATAAATCCTGGATAAGCGAATACAGTAAAATAACCACCGGCATCATACTGAAAGCGCCAATATATGAACGAAAAATCTTCCGGAACTCTTCTCGCCCTGACTGCCATCCTGATCTGGAGCACCCTGGCGCTCATCAGCACCCGGCTTACACACATCTCCACCTTTCTCATCCTGGGGGTTGCCTTTTTAATCAGCGGATCGATCAGCCTGTTTCGCCGGAAAGCGTGGAAAGTCCCCCTGACCACCCTTCTGGTGGGTGTCGCCGGAATATTCGGCTACCATTTTCTATATTTCAATGCTTTCGCGCTGGCGCCCGCGATTGAAGCCAATCTTATCAACTATCTCTGGCCGATGTTGATTGTAGTTTTGTCGCCGGTCTTTCTTTCCGGATATCGTCTTGGATGGCGGCATATCATCGCCGGCCTGCTTGGTCTGGTCGGCGCATCATTGATCGTGACCGAAGGCCATTTCAACATCCAGATGCAGTACCTATCTGGTTACCTGCTGGCATTTGGAGCGGCCATCGTCTGGTCGTCCTATTCGCTGCTGACCAAACGCCTACCGCCTTTCAATACCGAGACCATCTCCGTGTTCTGCCTGCTTTCCGGTCTGGCAGCTCTGGGATTCTTCTTCTTAACCGGCGGCAGGCCGGCAGATCTCCAGCTGCCTTCCACAAAGGATTGGAGTCTGATCCTCATGGCAGGGATAGGCCCCCTGGGCGCCGCCTTCTATTTCTGGGATGCCGCACTTAAACGCGGAGATCCCCGGGTGATCGGTTCACTGGCTTACCTCACGCCAATGTTATCGACCCTGAATTTGATTCTATTCGCTGGAAAATCGATCAGCATTACCAGTATCATCGCCATGTTGTTGATCATCGGTGGAGCAATTCTGGGGTCAAGCAAAATCAATTAGGCAGCTTTTTTAGAGTTCTTCGACCTGGATTTTGCCGGTTCAACCGCCCGGGCGGATTTTTTGGGCGGTTCGGCATGTACGGTGAAGTCCACATCGGGAATGATATTCCTGACTTCGGCCTGGATATGTTCGGTCACCGCGTGCGCCTCTTCAAGGGAAAGTGATCCCTCCATCACAACGTGCGCGTCAATAAAGATGTGCGCGCCTGATGGACGGATGCGTACCTTGTGGCAATCGGTCACACCCGGAATACTCAGAACCTTATCGGTAACTTTTTCCACAAGCCCTTCAGGTACCGAATCAAGCAGTCCTTTTACTGTTCGGACGCCCAGTTCAAGACTGACAAAAATGACAATGAACGCCACACCAACAGCGGCCACCGCATCTGCCTGCTTCAAGAAATTCAATCCGCTGATAGTCTTTGAAAGCGTAACACAGACCAACCCTGCGATCACCACGCTGGATGACCAGATATCAGTGCTGAAATGCAGGGCATCCGCCTCAAGAGCCTGGCTATTATGTTTTTTGGCGGCGTTCGCCAGGACTCTCGACCGCGTGGCATCGATGACGATCGATACAGCCATGACTATAAAAGCCCAAATACTGACTTCCACTTCAACATGTTGCACAAAAAGCCGCTGGTATGCTTCATAGATAATCCACACACAGGTTGCCAGAAGCAGTAGCGTTTCAAACAGGGCGGAAAGATTTTCCACTTTTCCATGCCCATAGAGGTGTTCTTCATCCGCCGGTTTTCCGCTGATCCGCACCGCTAAAAAAGTAACCAGTGCGGCAACCAGGTCCAATCCCGAGTGTGCCGCTTCCGCCAGAATACCCAGGGATCCAGTCATTACCCCCACAATGATTTTAAACGTCGTCAACCCCACAGCCGCGATCACCGAACTCAACGCGGCCTGTGTTTTTTCCCTGGTTGCCTGGGATACTGAAACAGCATCCATAAGATTTCTCCATTCCTGATGACAGGAAAATCGATAATACCACATTTTTTTCTTCGAATAATCATACTTATAATAAATTCCCGGATCATCTGTCCAATCTTGGTCCGGGAATAAAGTGGGAGACAACTTATCAAATGTTGATTATTTAATGGGAATATTCAATCCTTCTGCCACCAGTGAACAGGCGCCCATGACACCGGCGTTGCTGTCGAGCTGGCCTTGTACGATATCACATTTCTGCACGGGATGCATCAAACTCGCTTCTACAAGCCTGCGGGTCGGCGTTAGAACGCGGTCCCCCAACCGGGCGACACCACCGCTGATGATCACAATCCCCGGGTTGAAAAGATCGATCAGGTTGACCAGTCCCACACTCAATTTCTCGGAGAAAACCTCAATCACCTTTCGGCAGACCAGATCTCCATCATCGTATCCACGCTGGATCATTTCGCCGGTAATCGCAAATAAATTACCGTTCGTTTCTTTCATCAGGCTGGTTTCAGAAAATTCAATGGCAAACCGGCGTGCATAGCGGGTCAGGGCTGTGCCGGAACAACAGCTTTCGAAACACCCGCGTTTTCCGCAAACACATTGATCTCCGCCCGCTTCAATGACCATGTGGCCGGCTTCCGCCGCCACGCGGGAAGCACCATGCAGCAGCTTTCCGCCGGTGATGATTCCGCAGCCCAGACCGGTCCCCAGGGTGATCAAGAGGATATCCTCAAAACCCCGCCCGGCTCCAAAATGCATCTCTCCCAGCGCGTTGACATTCCCATCGTTTTCCGCGAACACAGGCACACCGAAGTATTGCCTGATCGGTTCAGCCATGTTGGTATTGGTCCATCCAAGAAATGGAATGTTATAGGCCACATTGGTACGGCTGTCGGTCAAACCGGGTATCCCGAAACCGATGCCCAGCAAATCCTTCCGTTCAATCGATCCTTCTTGCAGCAGGTTTTCCACATGGTGGTTAATGACGGAGAAGGTTTCCTCTTTCGGCCGTTGAAACGGCGTTGGAACGCTTTTGCTTACAACAACTTTGAAGTCTGTGTTGACAATGACCGTCTTTATATTCGTCCCGCCCAGATCGATACCGGCTATATATTTCATCTTACTATTCCTTACGAAAGTAGAAGAAATTCGCTTATTCCAGATTAGCGTGAGTCTTCATCAAAGCCTTGTTGCTATCTTCGATCTTCTGCGTTTCGATGATGCGGATCACGGTCGCGTCACAGAACAGCAGCATGCTCTGCTCGAACATATTGGCACCCGGCTGGATGGATTTCGCGCCGCTGTCTTTGTCACTCTTGGTTGTGGCCGCCACAATCCGCACCACGATATCAGCGAGTTTGCCAATGGTAGATTCAGGATAGATGGTGATCAGAGCCAGTTTCGCTCCGATCTTTTTAGCTTTGTTGGCCATAACAGTCAATGTAGCGGTTTCTCCCGAACCGGATCCGATGATCAACAGGTCACCCGGTTCGATAGCCGGGGTGACGGTTTCACCCACCACATAGGCTTTGAAACCCAGGTGCATCAGACGCATGGCCAGCCCGCGGATCATCATCTGCGAGCGGCCGGTACCGGCTACGAATACCTTATCGGCTGAAATGATCGCTTTCACTAATGATTCCGCACTCCCGGGATCGATCTGTTTCAGCGCGCCTTCAAGTTCTTTCAGAATCGCCAGACTAATCTCAACTGTGTTCATTTCATACCTGCTTTCCTTATTTATTGTCTACCGGTAATCTATTCTCAGGCCTTGATGGCGTTTTCCATTTCCACAACGGCCGCGCGCAGGTCAGGCGCTTTGGTCAATGCGCCCCCGGCCACCACAATCTCCGGTGAGAACTTCTTGGCCAGAGGGATGGTGTTCATTGAAATACCGCCGGCAACGGCACTTTTGGCATTTTTTAACACGGTCACAACCTCAGCCAACTCATCAAAGGGGGTTTTACCCGTATTCTGAACATCCAGTGCGGTATGCAGGCAGATATAATCAACTCCCAGTTTATCCAATTCCCTCGCACGTGTCTTGACATCTTCGATACAGATCATATCAGCCATGACCTTCCTGCCAAATTTACGGGCTGTCTTGACCACGGCCTTGATGGTGGCATCATCCGCCACACCCAAAACGGTGACAATATCAGCTCCGGCATCGAAAGCGTCTTCTGATTCGATATCTCCGCCGTCAACGATTTTCGTGTCTGCCAGAACGGTGACTTTGGGAAATTTCTCTTTAATCAAGCGTACCGGGAACATCCCCTCGCGCATGATCATGGGTGTTCCTACCTCAACAATATCGATCACATCCTGAATTTCTTTCACCATTTTCAACGCCGTTTCAGTGTTGACCATGTCGATCGCGATTTGCAGTTTCATTACCAATCTCCTTTAATAATCTCGCTATTACCAGTAATCTATTTCAACATTTGATCTATGTCATTTTCGTATCGGGCCGGATGAAGCAGAAAATCGAACTTTTCCGGTGACTGGATGAATGATTTATAAACAGACTGCCCGAAGGTAATTCCCAGGTCGGAATTGGCTGTGGGAGTGATTGGTTTGACTCTGGGAACATTCTTGTAATGTGGATTGTGGATCAAATCACGCCGGTCACCTTCTTTCAACACATAGATTGACAATCCATGTTTCTGCTGGATCGGCTCATAGTGCAGCGGGCAGGAGACAACCGCAATATTGCTGAAAACCATGGGGCCATCGCCAACATTGATCGAACAGTGTCCGTAGAAAGGTGGAATGATGATGGCCTGTCCGGCATCCACAAACACGGCTTTCAGATCTTCGATGACCGGCTCTTCATCCGGTTTGTTAAAATTGCGCACTTTCTGCAGGATATAACAGGCTTTTCCTTCAAGCACCTCATAGACTTCCGGGTAAGTATAAGGTTGTCCCTCTATATATCCATGATAGTGGCCGGATGTCTTTTTACACTCGCCTTTGATGGTTCCCGGCATAATAACGGTGATGTCATAGCGAAAATCATACTTCTGGAATAAAGACCGATCTTTTTCAAATACGATATCCCGGTAAAAACCGTAACAGAATTCGTTTTCGTCGATTCCATCTTCGGAATAAAGCAATCCTCTAAGCTGACCGGCCTGCTTTTTACCGCTTCCGGCGCAGGTCAAATCCTGACGAAATTGCAGGTCGAATGAACCTTCATCCAACCATATGGGTAAGTCTGAAGTTCTTAGTTCTTTCATGAGTTTTAGTTAACCTATTTTTTCTTGTCGTCTCTCTGGAAGATGACGGAGATGATGATGATGATGCCTTTTACCAGTCCGGTGAGGAACGGTGGAATATTGGCGGCAATCAAAATACCCTGGATCATTTGAAGCATGATGGCACCCAGGAAAGATCCGAGGATACGGCCGCGTCCACCGCTCATGGAGGTTCCGCCGATCGCGACAGCCGCAATGGCATCCAGCTCATAGTTGACCCCGGCGTTGGCAGCCGTGACGGATGTCAACCGTGAACAGAGCAGGAAAGCCGACAGGCCGGACAACATGCCGACAATGGACATGATCACCAGTTTGGTGTTTCCAACATTAATACCTGCCAGCGATGAGGCATATTCGTTTGAACCAACCGCGAACACATAGCGGCCGAATTTTGTATACTTAAGCAACAAAGAGGCGCCGATAGCCACAACTACGAAGATTATGGCCATATAGGGAAGAATATCAAAAAGCTGGCCTGCGGCGATCATCCGGAAGCTTTCGATGAGATCACTGCGAACAATGAACGGCCCACCCTGTCCGACCTGCACAATGATCGAACGATAGGCCGACATGGTCGCCAGAGTGGCAATGAAGGGCGCCAGCCGGCCGCGGGAAATTAACACACCATTGAAAGCGCCCAGGATTAAACCGAACACCAGACAGAAGATCAACATCAACCAGGCACTGCCCGTGTTGTTCAATACAAGAATGGCCAATCCGGAAACTAGCGCAACAATTGACCCGACCGACAGGTCGATCATGCCGGATATGATAACCAGCGTCATACCCACGGCGATGATACCCGTCAGGGTGGTATTTACCAGCAGCGTGTTGATGCTGGAAAATCGAAAGAAATTCGGATTGGCTAAATTGGCAATGATCAGCAATAATAAGAATGAAACCAGAAAGCTATACTTTTTATAAAAAGTTGACCAGTTCCTATTGAAAAATGAAGGCTTTTTGGTGGTTGTTGACAGCTCTTGTCCCATATTATTCTTCTCCATGTTTGTTAGCGCCGGTGGCATAATACATGATCTTACCTTCGCTGAATTCACTGCGATCCAATACAGTGTTTATCCTGCCTTTGTACATTACAATGCATCGGTCGCCAACTTTTTGAATTTCCGGAAATTCCGAGCTGAACAAAATGATGCTTACTTTTTGCTTCGCCAAATCATTGATCAATTTGTATATCTCGAACTTCGCGCCCACATCCACACCCTGGGTGGGATTGTCGAAAATGTAGATTTTCGAACCAAGCGCCAGCCAGCGTGAAATGATCACTTTTTGTTGATTGCCACCGCTGAGGGAGGTAATGTCATTCCGCGGATCGGCAACTTTAACATTCAAAAGTTTTTTACAATCCTCGTACAGTTTTTCTTGATCCTTGAGGCTGATAAAACCCGTCCGATCATCATAGACATTTTTGGCCACAGCCAGATTGTCATAGACGCTCATGTCCTTGATGATCGAGCGTTCCTTTCGGCTGCGCTGCAACATGCCGATACCACTTTGCATCACTCTCTTGATCGAAGACAGGTCGAGTTCTTTGTCTTCAAGATAAACCTTACCGGAAGTGAGCTTTCGCGCGCCAAAGAGAGATTCCGCCAACTCACCCCTGCCATCTCCCTGCAAACCGGTAAACACCAGGACTTCACCTTTTCTTAATTCGAATGATACGTCCCGGAAGTAATCGTCACAACTGATATTTTCCGCTTTCAGTAAAACGCCTTCTGCGTGGCTTTCCTTTTCAATTTCATCCTTGATATGTTGACCAACCAGCAGTTCGGTGGCTTTTGTCATGGTGATATCTTTAAAGAAACCGGTGCTGATCAGTCTGCCATCCCGTAACACGGTAAATCGATCACAAATCGCAAAGAGCTCCGGCATCTTGTGAGAGATATAGATAATGCTGACGCCCTGTGCTTTCAACTCGCGCATGATCCCAAACAGTATCTGGATCTCTTCATCCGTCAAAGCGGTGGTCGGCTCATCCATGATGATGATCTTTGACTCGTACATCAAAGCTTTGGCAATTTCCACCAGTTGTTTATAGGATGTATCCAGGTCGGCGACCACGATGCGCGGATCGATAGTGACTTTGATCTTGTTCAACACATTCTGTGATAATTCGATCATTTTCTTTCGATCAAGGATGCCGGCCTTCGAAGTGATCTCCTCACCCAGGAACAGATTCTCCTGAACTGTGAGGTCATTAACCAGATTCAATTCCTGATGGATGAAACGAATACCCAGTTTTGTGGCTTTCTTTTCATCCAGATCAGTAATTTTGTTATCATCAAGGAAGATTTCACCATGGGTCGGAGTTAACACTCCTCCCAAAATATTCATCAGGGTGGATTTTCCCGCGCCATTCTCACCCAAAAGACCATGAATTTCACCCTTCTCGAGCGAAAAGTCAACGTTGTTCAATGCCTGAACCGAGTCGAAATTCATGCTGATGTTCTTCATGTTTAATAACATGGTCACTCACCCTGATCGTCTCTAGTTTTGTCAGGTATGCCAGCCTGTTCGAAAAGAACTGACCGGCATACCTGATGTGTTATCAACTTACCTGATGCTTACAATTACTATTGTACGTTTTCTTCGTATCTGTGCTTGTATTCGGCAGATTTGCGGTATTCAGCCTGGTTATCCAGTCGGATCTCTTCCACCGGAACCAGCTGCTTGCCGGTCTTGCCAGTACCGTACATGGTATCCACAGCCAGATCAACAGCCAGACGGATCATGCCCGGAGCGTAGGTGTAGGACAACAGGTTGATGCCATTTTCGTCTTTGGCTTTCTGCATCTCATCCAGAACAGCCTTCTGCGCACCAACACCGGTCAGCACTTTGATGTTCAGTTTCGCGGGACCCTTGTACGAGCGGATCGCATCCAGAATACCCAGCATGGGTTCATCATCGTGCGTGTAAATACCCTGGATCTTCTCGATGTCTTCCACCTTCGAGCTGCTCAGGAAGGTCTCCAT
>JAAZMZ010000068.1 GCA_012798535.1 Leptolinea sp. | reverse complement strand
GTGCCCCCAAGGGGACTCGAACCCCTGTTTTAACCGCCTGCACCTCGATGGTGTGAAGAAGGGCTGCCAGAATCAAAAATCCGTCAATCAGACGGATTTCTCTATGGTGCCCCCAAGGGGACTCGAACCCCTGTTTTAGCCTTGAGAGGGCTGCGTCCTGGGCCGCTAGACGATGGGGGCGGGGACGAAAACTATACCATGCCGCGGGCTGGTTGTCAAAGGTTTGGCGGCATACTATAATCCCAGCATGCCCGAAGGCATTCCCCTACCGAAACGCGTCTTTGATTTGCTCCTCACCATTCCCGGCCTCGTCATTATCTCCCCCCTGCTGGTGGTGACGGCGGTGCTGGTGCGCCTCAAACTGGGCAGCCCGATCCTGTTCCGCCAGACGCGACCCGGATATAAAGGCAGGCTATTCACCCTCTACAAATTCCGCAGCATGACTGACAAACACACGCCGAACGGCACCCTGCTACCGGATGCCGAGCGTTTGACACCCTTCGGCCGTTTTTTGCGTTCCTCCAGTCTGGATGAACTTCCCGAATTGTTCAATGTGCTGCGCGGTGAGATGAGCCTGGTGGGGCCTCGGCCGCTGCTCACCGCCTATCTGGAGCGCTATTCACCCGAACAGGCCCGCCGGCACAATGTACTCCCCGGCATGGCTGGTTGGGCGCAGGTCAACGGGCGCAACGCCGTCACCTGGGAAGACAAATTCAAAATGGATGTGTGGTACGTGGATCACTGGTCTCTGTGGCTGGATATCAAAATTCTGGCTTTGACCCTGGTCAAAGTGATCCGTCGTGAAGGCATCAATCAGCCGGGTTCCGCCACCGCCAGTGAATTCACGGGTTCGCCGCGCGATTAATTAGTAACGGTAAAAGGATTGATCCAACCCTTTGTGAGTTTTTCGTTCGTCTCCAGGATAAGGTGCTGTTTTCCCGGTGGCAGGTAGGTTTCATTTACGTCAGCCAGCTTTACCCCGATGGAAATAGTCCTTCCCCCCTGCCCCTGAAGGATTTCAGGCATCACAGAAGCCAGCGCACCAGCCAGATCGGTGGAAATGGTGGCCGCCCAGCGTTCTTTAAACCCGTCTCCGGGATAGCTGGTGCCGAGGAAGATCAAATTTTGTGGAACCAGAGCCTGCAGCAATTCGGTGGATTGCGCTTCTTTGGATAAATACATGGTTTCGAGTCCAGCTGGCAGCAGGTTGGATGCCGCCGATTGCCAGTCAGCCGCCGATGCCGAGCTCATGGCAGATTCGGTCAACGGAAAAGCCGCGAAAGGCGGGGTGGTCGTGCCGCAGCGGCCGCAGAAATACCGTCCCCCGCTCATGAAGGCGTTGGCCAGCGCGTTGGTCTCGCCGCCGTCAGTGGGAATCAGACCGGAAGCCCGCCAGTTGGGGGCAGCCAGCACCGCGGTATATCCCGCGATGAATGCTTCGAATTCGGGGTGTTCGCGCAGCACGGTCAGAGTGGGTCCGGTCTGCAAATCAGCCGGACTGACCACGACCACCTGGGTTTGAGGATTGGCATTCAGAATATCCACCAGATTGGCCGGAATAGACAGGAAAATGGCTGCCACACAGTGAGGTCCGAGCGAACCGGCCGGGAACTGCCCCAGCGTTTCGGTCATCAGTCCGGCAGTCGAGACAGCCGGTTGGATGGCTTCCGTCACCACTTTCACTTCTTCAGGCAGAATTTCAGGGGGCGCAATCAGGACTACTTTACCGATATCCGGCGTGGCTGTCGGTACCGGAGTTGGGATGAACGTCGCGGTTGCTGTGGGAGTGGAAGTCGGTTTGAATCCCGGGATTCCCAGGCCACTGCAACCGGGAATAATTCCAGAGAAAAGAACAAGGATAAATGCTGTCAGGGAATAACGCTTCATTGAAAACTATCCACTGCCGTGGTTTGGATGAATCAGACTTGAAGGCGGGTATATTATAATAGCGGCATGATCGATTTGACCATCCCGGGTATGGGAAATGTCCAAATCTTGCACCTGGTGCTGGACGTGAATGGTACACTGGCTGTGGATGGCACATTACTGGAAGGCATGCCGCGGGCTCTGGCTTCACTGGCCGGCCGGCTGCAGATCCACCTGATCACCGCCGACACTCACGGTCATAAGGATGAAATCGATCGAATTCTGGGCATAGAATCCATCCGCCTGCAACCCGGCGGAGAAACCGCGCAGAAAGCTCGGTTTGTCCGGGAATTGGGCGGCAGGCAATGCGCCGCCATCGGCCAAGGCGCCAATGACGCGCTGATGCTTTCCGAAGCCATTCTGGGGATCGCGGTTCTATCTCCGGAAGGTCTGTGTGTGGATGCTTTGAAATCTGCCCGTATTGTCATGCCTGATATTTTTTCTGCTTTCGGCCTGTTGGAAAATCCGCAAAGGATTGTGGCCACTCTTCGTACATGACGTTACCCACCAGCGAATCCCTACCACCTGAAGATTCATCCAGCCTTCCCCCGGCCCGCCGGCGAAGGCAGCGTCGTTTACTGGCGCCGGATACAACGGATGAACAGACCGCCATGCTCGAGGAACTGGTTGCCCGCCTCACACCCTCGCTGGATTTTCTCGTCTTTTCCTTCATCAGCGGGTTGATTGCCGGTCTGGCCGCTCTGGCCAACACACCCGCCCTTTTTATACTGGCGGCTCTGGCGGCTCCCTTTCTGTCACCGGTTACCAGTCTGTCACTGGCATCCATCATCGGATCACGTAATTTTTTCCTGCGCTCGCTGGTAGCCATGTTGATCGGTGGACTGCTGGTGTTTGCCGGAGGCGCATTGGGTGGATTGATCGCCCTGCAGTTCAGCACGATCCCGGTGCAGCATGCCTACCTGCATGCCCATTTCTCATGGTATGACTTTCTCCTGCTTGCACTGGGCTCCGTGCTGACGACTTTTTTTATAATCCGCAGCGGTCAGAATCCTCGGCATTACGTCACCAATATCGCTCTGGTCTATGAACTCTATCTTCCGCTGGGAGTGTCCGGTTTTGGCCTCATGACGGCCAGTAAAGGCCTCTGGCCGGATGGTCTGCTGGTTTTCGGTGTAAATCTCGCAGCCGCCATCCTTATAGGTGTGGCTGTGCTCGCCCTGACCGGCCTGCGCCCCATGATCCACCTGGGATACACCATCGGCACCACCGTTGTGCTGGTGGGAATGTGCGCGCTGGTGGCTTTCAGCGGGGTGGAAACCGCCCGGCACTTCCAGGTGGCGCTGCCCACACTCATCCCGACTTCTACACAGGCGCCGACTCTAACACTAACCCCCACCAATACCAGAATTCCACCCACTCCCACCAGAACGCTGACCCCCACTCCAGCGCCCACACACACTCCCACCACAACGTTCACTCCTACCCCCACACCGGTAAAAGCCTGGATGTCTGCAGAGACCGGCGGTGGAGCTTATATCCGCAAGACCCCGGGGTTTAGCGGTAGTCTGTATAAAAGTCTATTGAATGGCAGCCAACTCGAAATACTACCCGAAGCCACGGAAGTCGACGGGCGTATCTGGCTGCATGTAATCAGCCCTGATGGATATGAAGGCTGGGTGTTACAATCAGCCCTGATCACGGCAACCGCCGTTCCCACAAGCACACCCGAACCTTCCTTAACCCCTCAGAGCTAACTTAACCTTTACAGGAGCAATAATCCCATGACGATTCATTTCGGCACAGACGGCTGGCGCGCCGTAATCTCAGACACCTTCACCTTCGCCAATCTCCGACAGGTCACCCAGGCCATCGCGGATGCCATCGCATCGGACGCCTGGAACAACGGAACTGTTGTGCACATCAATCCAGATCCCAAAAAACTGGTGGTTGGCTTCGATACCCGATTCCTGAGTGACCGATTCGCTGCGGAAGTCGCCCGCGTGCTGGCCGCTAATGGATTCACTGTCTACCTGACAAATGCCGATGTTCCCACACCAGCCGTTTCATTCGCCGTCCGGCATCTGAATGCCATGGGCGGGGTGATGATCACAGCTTCGCATAACGCTCCCCGCTACAACGGCGTCAAACTTAAATCCGCCTACGGTGGTTCCGCTTTACCGGAACAGTGCCGTCGGGTGGAAGTGTATTTGAATGATAACGAGAACCAGGGACGCGGCCCCAATCTCATGGAATACGACCGGGCTATTGAAGCGAAATTGATCCAGCGTTTCAATCCCATCCCTGCGTACAACGACCATCTGCGCACCCTCATCAACTTTGACAGGATCGCCGAGAATCCGCAGCGCATCGTGGTAGATTCGATGTACGGCGCCGGCCGCGGTGTGATTAAAGGCATATTACAGGGCACCGGCTGTGAGGTCACTGAGATTCGCGGAGAGATGAATCCCGGTTTTGGCGGTGTTCACCCGGAACCAATCGCCCGTTTCCTGGGGCCTCTGGCCGGGGCGATAGGCACCCATCTGGGCAATTTTGGTCTGGCCACCGATGGAGACGCCGACCGCATCGGCGCGATGGATGAACGTGGAAATTTTGTCGATCCGCACAAGATCATGGCATTGTCACTGGAATATTTACATAAAAAACGCGGCTGGAGTGGTTCGGTAGTGCGCACGGTTTCAACTACGCGCATGATCGACCGGCTGGCCAACCAGTACAACCTGAAAGTGCATGAAACCCCGGTCGGTTTCAACCATATTGCCGACATTATGATGCAGGAAGATGTGCTGATCGGCGGTGAGGAATCCGGTGGTATTTCCTTCAAAGGGCATATTCCGGAAGGTGACGGCATTTTAATGGGTCTTCTGCTGCTGGAAATCGTAGCCGCATCGGGAGTCACTCTGTATGAACTGGTGGAAGATTTACTGAAACGTGTCGGCCCCGCATTTTATGAACGCACAGACCTGCGCCTCAAACGCCCGGTGGCGAAAGCCCAGATGACTTCGCAATTGATCAACGACGCGCCGGCAAAGATCGGCGGGGAAACCGTCAAAGAAGTGGCCTCCCTTGACGGCATCAAATATCTCATGGCCGATGATTCCTGGTTGCTCATCCGTCCCTCAGGCACTGAACCTGTTCTGCGGGTCTATGCTGAAGGACGTTCGGAAGGCATGGTCAAGTCACTGTTGGACTTTGGCGAACAAATCGCGGCCGGTGTTTGTTAGATTCACAAAAACAGCTCTGAAAAAATCAGAGCTGTTTTCTTATCTGTAACAATTTCCTTTACCGGTTGTTGGAGCGCAGCTTGCGTGCGGCGAAGATCACCACGCCCAGCACGGCTGTTAATCCGGCCAATCCTGGCAGACCAACCCCATCCATGATACCCGTTTCCGGGAGGGCTGTCGTTGTCAGTCCGGCAGCAGCAGCCGTCAGGCGCGCGGCAGCCGCCTGAGTTTGCAGCACTGCAAGTGTGGCCGTGCGGCCGTCCATACCTCCACCCACACCCATAGCTTCGGTAGGCTCACCTCCACCAACTCCAATTGTAATTTCTTCCAATTCGGGTGTCGGAGTGGATGAAGGCAGAGGTGTAAAAGTGGGAGCCACAGTTGAGGTGGCTTCTTCTGCCTGTGCCGCTGCCAGAGCCAAACTTTCTGCCATTTGTGTGGCGGCCATCGCCGTGGCCGTGTTGGCCGCGTAGATTTGAATGTTCTGGCTCTCCCGTTTTTCACGGGACTGGGGTAGAACATAAAAGATTACGAAAGCCAGCGCTGCCAGTGTCAACGCGAAGATCACGGCAATCAAGCCGAAAGAAATAAAGAAAGTACGATTGCTGGATTTGGGTTGTGGCCCGCCGGAAAGATCATCCCCTTCGTACTCATCGAAATCGGCATATTGGTTTTGATTTTCTGGGTATGACATTTTTTCTTCTCCTGGTATCCGGGTGGGCAGCCCTTACATGATCAAATCCAAATTTGCCAGTGGCACTGTGATCTGATCGCCATTCTGTTTACGCAGCACCGCTGTTGGGGCGCGCAACCCGTTGGATAGCTGTGTCATCCCTGCATTCAGTCCAAGAATCGTGCCAACTTCCCCGGAAAAGGGAGGCAATTTAACATGAACGATCTGCCCCGGCGCAAATTCATCCACTTCGGGTGGCTGCAAAGCCTGCGTTTGAAATGGGATCAAAACTTCCGGCCGGTCTCCAGTGGTTTGATCCCACTGCCGGGCGTGAATGGCCGCGTCACGTTTTTCAAGTTCATGGAAGATCGAAAATGCTGTGGAATTCATGGGGATCTTTCCAAAGCCCTCAATAAGCATAATTGGAAAATGCAGATTGTCAATCAATCCCATTAATTCGGGATTGATACTCGAAAGGATGAGTCCCTGCAATTCCAATTCCGCAGCCATTCGAATAGCCTCACCGGTCAAACAGTATCCGGCCACTGCCACCGAGCCACGTGCACTGGCTTCCAACTGACGCAGGGTCAATTCCTCATCGGGTTTTTCACAAAGCATGACCAGCAATCCCGCGCCGATCAGATCATTTCCCCAGACCCCTTGAACCAGCGCTCCTCCCGATTCAACCACCACTCCAAATTCGCCATTTAATTCACGCACAAATCCGGGTAATCCGGCTCTGACCTGCAACGGCTCTCCCCGGGTCTCCATGATGATAACACCGGAGTTTATCTCGGTTATTTCACAGTCAATTGGTGCTCGCACAACCCGGGAAAATTCACCGCCTGTTTCCGCCAGAATATCGCCTTTTGCCAGATGCTCCCCTTTTTTTCGCTGAATCAACTCACCGGCTGTATCTGTATCTACTTTTAATATGGAACGCACATCCATGAAAAAGTGCCCTGTTGGATTGATGGCTTCCGCGACGGCATCGCTACCGGAGACTTTCTGTCCCGGCGAAACCAATACCCGCCCGGGAACGGGCAGCAAACGGGAACGGCGGATTGTCGTTTGTTTTAAGTAATGAATCACCGGCGCGTACGTCAAGACAGGCACTCCTCCAAAGACCGATACCATTTCTGATTGACTTCGCGACTCAAACCCGGATTTGTTGGCAGCCGAAGGGGACGGCTGCGGGTATCAATAATCAAACCCAGTTCACCGCCCACCACTTTTAAATTATGTGAACCGGAAAACGCGTCCATGTGTTTGAGTGGTTTGATGATCACCCTGGCAGTTTTATTTACTTCCAGGGGAAGCCGCACGATCTCACCTTTGCGTATCTCGAAAGTTCTTTCCGGATCGTCATCGGTTTGCAGCCGGATGCGCATAACGGTTTCACCGGCACGCGCCCTGAACAGCGGCGAGATCACCGTTCCCAGGTTGGTCAATACTCCGGTCTCCAGAACCTGCACGACGAGTGTCGGATTGGCCGCCGCGGCCGCTCCCAGGGCAGACAGAATCCCGTGGCGATCGATCAACAGCGTTGTCACACCGCACGGCTGCAGCCCATCCAATATCATCAACAGGGATTGCCGCATCGTCGGCGCCTGGGCGATCAAAGCGCCGCTGGCAATCACAGGCTCAAATCCTTCGAATCGGGCATTGGGTATTCCCATGTACTGTTGTTTCATCTCATTCAGAATCGCGCGTGCGACTGCCTGTTCGATATCCAGCGTCTCTGCGTTCATCGGGATTGCAGACGGGAAGAGTGATTTCTGCCACAAGTAATCGCGGATCGTATTTTGTGGAATATCTTGAGATAACCAGGGTTGTATGCTATCCAGTCCCACGCGGTTTAGTGACTCCACGGCCGCTACTCCCACACCCAGCCCGCGATACACAGAGGTCTTAATATCCCCGGCGTTGGCCGTGATGAAATGCGAAGCCGCTGCGCCAATATTGATCCCCAGCACCGTCCGGGAGGCATCTTGTTGCAGGCTTTGAAACCGGATGATTCTGGATTCGGCACCGGCCGTCGGCAAGATGGACAATCCGCTGATCTTCTCGAGCTCTGCGAAACCCGTCAGGTGATTGGATCGAATGCGATTCATCACCTGGATGACCGTATCTTCTGCCGGATTGATATCCTCCACCCCGGTGAACGGCAGAATGTTGGAAGCAGAAAAAATGGGGGTTAAATTTCCAAGGGATTCTTTCACCCTGTCGTTCAACGCGGCATTACCGGCATACGCGATCAGCGGGCGTTTCTCGGGTTGACTTGCCTGAAGCCAGAGACGCAACTGATCGGCCAGCCGTAATACCGCCCGGCTGGCACCATGGTTCGTTCCACCGGCTAATAAAACCAAGTCAGGGTTGGATTGAAGAAAAGCATTCATGCGATCTTCCGGTTTACGCAAATCGTTGATGGTGAAACGTTCCACCACGCGGCAATACAGTTCTCCTGCAAGCTTCTCTAAATTAGCCAGAGAATATTCCTGCAAAAGACCGACCAGAACCACACGAATGTCTCTACCCGCGGAACTGGACAACACAAGGTTATCCACTCCTGTACCCGTAGCGGATGCAGGCAGGATCAATTGATGGTTGGGATCCAGGAGATCACGACCGGTTATCTCTTCAATCTGATGGATGGCCGCGGTTACGCCTTCACGGGCATCTTTAATTGGCGCGAGACAGGTGCTCGACGCCAATCCAACGGCCAGCATGCGATATGAAACGCCTGCCAGGTCGAACAGCACAGCCCGGGTATTAGCTGACCCAATATCCACCGCCAGCAAGGATTCAACATCACCGGATTCTGAAACCATAGATCAATGTATCCAAGACTGGATGACCCGCACCAAAAAGCCCATTCGTTCAGCGAGAACAGACATGGCAGCAGAAATCACCCCGGCAAAAAGCGCCCCAAGGGTGATTGCGATGAAGAATTTTCCCAATCCGGCCAGCAATTTTGTGGCTTTCGGGCGGTCGACCGGTTTACCAGGTCGCCGGATGCCTCCAAACTGGAAATACACCAGCGTTGATACCGTTCCGATCAACATGAAAAGCGCATCCACAAATTCACCGGGCTGCGTGCCGAGTTCCGGGTTGAAGAGTGAAACCGCCGCCTTTGCCTGGGAAAATACCGTTCCCAGTACCGCTCCGCCGATGATCACACCGGCCGTTGCGCCGACAATAATACCGGTCGCGATATTACCGATCTTTGACAGGCGCGGGCTGACTTTGAACAAAAGTAGAAGCGCTAGTATGATGGCCGCGGTGGAAGCCAGGCGTGAATAACCGAAGGATGGATACATCAACGGGATGATCAACCGCGGATAGATCACCTGAAAAATAGCCACAGAGGCGGCATAACCGGCCGCGATCCCGATGAACAGATACGAGATCACTTTGAAAGGCGGGAATTTCTCACCGATCAAATAGGAGACGATCACTCCCAATGTGAGAATAAACGCCGTAGTCATCCAGATCGAATCAACCGACATGCCAGTTCTCCCTGGATGAGGATGTGCGGCGGGTAAAGATACCCTGAATGATCCCGAATAGGCCGCCTAAAAAGGTCAGGGCGGCGGCTATCAGCATCCCGATCTGGTAGGCAGCCGTTACATTCGTGGATCGGGGAGGAAATTCCATAATACGGTCATACATAGCGCCCTCCACGCGGCTACCGATCAACCCGTTCAACTGATCCGAATCCAGATATGGCCGCATCAGGGGCGCACTCTGCGCGGATACAACCATCAGTAAGGGTTTGTCCACCATTTCTCCGTGCAATTGCTCTATCCAGGCTCTACCGATCTCGGTATTTTCGGTAAGGATCAGAATACCTGCATAATCCTGAATGGTGTTGACGTCCTTGGAAGCCGGGTATGTCCAGGCATAGCTCGCGTTTTCCAGCAGTGGCATGGCCTGACGCGGCGCGCGGACAAAATCCCGCAAGCCGGTGGTTCCTCCCGGCAGATACCCGAGGAAAGCGATCTTCTCGGTCGGGTAAGCCACAATACCTGATCGTATGGACGTGATCAGGTCATGCGCCAGAGCAGGCCCGGCGGGGATTGTGGACAGGATGGTCAGGTTCATACCTTTCATCATCAGGTTTTCCACCACACCATTTGAAGCCGCCTTCAATTCACTGGAGAACGCCGGTTCATAATCGGTGATCACCAGAAAAGGTGCGTTCTCGGGCAAACCTGCAATCGCCTTGTGCATGGCCACCACCCCGGGTGAGAACAACGACTGCTGGCCTGTTAGAACATAACCGGTCAACAGCGGGAAAAGCATGGCCAGGATAATGATTATGCCAATCACCAGACGCAGGGTTCGTCCGCTTATCCGGCTTTTCTCTTCAAGAGGCGTCTGCGGCTGAATTTCGCCCACCAGCATGTTCTTCAACTGGGTGATACGAATACGTTGGGATTCGGTCAATTCCAGTCTTCCCGAATACTCCACAGCCCGGTTGTATTGTGGTTGGAGAACGCTCTCAGGGATCAATTCTTCCGGTTTTTCGGGTGATGAGTCTTGTTCCCGGGAAGGAGTCTCTCTTATTTCTCCGCCAGGAACTGCCGCCGGTACCTCCTGTGAAACGCGAGTTCCCATCTGTTGGTCATAAAGCGTAGGTGATTCTTGAACGGCAGCGATTTCTTCCAGAGGTTCGAGAGGAAGGCTCTCAGGGATGATTTCCCCGATTAACGATGCACCCGATTCAATCCCGCTCTCCTGAGGAGGTGTACTGTGCGGGAAGGACGGCGTCTCTTCCACTTTTTCTTCCCGTTGTTCAGCAGGTTCAGAAAAAGGCGGTCTTTTTTCCAGAACCACCGGTATTTCATCCTGCGAATGACTACCGGTGATCTCTTCGTGATACTCACGTGAAGACTCCGGTTGATATTCTGGCTTTGCGGGCGGCTGTAAATCTGCCGGTGACTCCTGAAAAGCGGAGGAGCTGATGGTAAAGTCAGTGGGAACAGAGTCCGAATCTACATTCAAAGGTTGGGTGGTGGCTTTTTCCGGCGGTTCGAAATCCACCGGTTCCAGCTTCCTGGATGCCGCGGCCATGGCAGCCAGTTCTTCCTGAGAAAAGAAACCCGTAGAGCGCAGCGCCTGGCGGTCAGATTCGGGAAGGATGTCATGCAGCCGCGATACCCAGTCACTCTCCGGTTCCGCCGATTCGGGTGGTCTGGGCGGTTCGCTCTTTTGGATTTCTTTTAACCAGTCAGGAATCTCACCGGGAACGGCATCTCCGCCGAAGGGGCGTTCTTCCGCTTTGCCAAATTCTCCCAACGGGGGTGTGCCTGGGTTTTCTTCTTTGTTCTTTTCGCGGATCTTCTTCAACCATTCGGGTGAATCCTCCGCCGAACCTGTATCTTTTTTCGGTAGGCCGTACATCATGGGAGTAAGGCAACTCTCGCAGAATTCAGCGTCTGCGGGGTTTTCTTTTCCACAATGCGGACAGATCAATATGTTCATCGTTTTCTCAGTTATGGTACGGCCGGTCGATACCCAGGATGATCCGCAATCCGGCGGTTATGGCTCCCAGAGCCAGGCCGATCAATATGCCCCGTCCGCCGGCATCCGGCAGACGCTGCAGAACACCCAGCGCATTCTTGATGAGTGGAATATCCAGGCTGGTAGTAAAAACGCCGCTGTTCAGCAGGAGGAATAGAATGGTTGCTATACCAAACACAATCGTCATCCACCCGCGGTTGGCGCGGTATAAACGAAAACCGGATACCGTCAGCCCGATCGCCAGCGCGCCGAGCAGACCGGCTTCGATGGGGAAAATGATATGCGTAACCACATGTTGAAAGTCATCGCTTCCGGGACCACCAAACACCAATCCGATCAGGAAGGTCAACGTAAAACCGGCAATCACCAGAATACTGTAACGATCTGACGTGCGTTTCTGGCGAATCTTCTTCCAGTGCGCCGCGAGCAGAGACACGATAGCCACCAGCATGGCCACACCGGAAAGAGAAACGGCCCAGTTGATGATGACCTGGCTGATATCCTGCACCTGGCTTACAGGAATGAAGTATGCCAGTAAAACGATCAATCCGGAGATCAGGGCAATGAGAGTGGTTAATGGCGCTTTCATACGATGGAGATTCCCAAACCCTGCAGAATGGAGCCGATGATGATCGCGATGATCAACAACCAGCGCAGGGCATCTTCTGCCAGCAGACTGGCCGAGTACATACTCCCGGTATTCAGGTAGGCCGGCATGGCAAATATCTCTTCCCCGATCAACACATCACCAGGGTTGGAAAAAGCGATTGCCTGCCCTACCGGTGAATCGGAGGCTGTCAATATCTTAACCGATTCGTCCTCTGCTGTGTCCAAAATCAACTGAAGTTCCGCTCCCTGCATCCCTGTGGTGATCATAGTAGATGTCTGTTCATGATACAGCGCAGACAGTGTACCCACCGCGCATGACAGAGGGGATACTCCTGCCAGGCGGCCACGCCGCGCATCCATTCTCTCCCCGCTGAAACCCATGTTCCGGGCTGAATCCAGTACATCAACGGCCAGAAGAGTAGTGATCCCATCTCCGCTGGTAATGGCCGGCGGCCTGTCACTTCCCAGAGATCGTTTGACCACTTCCTTCAAAACCGCCATATTGGTTACGGCACTGGCAGCATGTGAATCGAGAAAATTTCCCCGCCCGAGAGACAGGTGTATTCGCCGTCCATCTTCCACAGATTGACCAATTAATCTGGCCAACCGCTCCATGGCTGCAATATGCCTCAGGGGCAGTCTGGACCTTCGGTTCTGCAGCGTAAAAACCAGCATAAAGGCTGCCGTCAGAACGATAAAAATAACGCCGATCAGATTTTCATACGAGGTCATCGTCTCCCCCGTTGATCTGATCAAGAGATGTCCGGCTTTCCCCTTCCCATAATCCGGCGGCGGATCGAAGTTCGTCCGGAAGCCGGCCTTCAGGGAATATCCAGGCAGCCATATAAAGGAACTGCGATAGGAATAAACTGAAAGGCGATAATTCATCAAGGAAAAAAGAGGTATTCCAGTTTTTTATAAGTGCGGAAATTGTATGGGTCGATTCCGTGAAGGCTGATCGAAGGCGATTCATATGAGAAAAGTATAGCATAGACTACTTCCTGCCCGATTCAACCGGATTTGGCAGCCAGAGGGGCATTCCCTTATATCGATCCAGATAATCGGAATACCGGGATGCCATCTCCACCCCATCTTCCCAGAAGGAGGAAATCTGCGAGGTATACTGCAGATTCGCCATTCCCCATTTTTGGACATTTTCCTCCGGCAGGTGAAGAGACAGCCGGATCATCCCGTTGAAGGATTGAACAGGCCGGTCTATGGCATAGGGCAGATCGGCATAGTAGAGCATCAGTTTATGGGTCGCTTCCGCGGCCATCCGGGTGATCCGGTGGTCAATGTGTCCGCCCAGACTCAGAGGGCAGACCCACATGGAAGGTTCAGAGATACGCTTTATCAATTCGTCCGATACCTGCCTGATCAGAGGCTGCTCTGCGGTTATTTCGGAATTTATAAGGTCCTCATCAGAAGCAACCACAGGTCTTCCGGAGGCGGGTAGAACCCGGTAGATGCAATCCAGAAATCCAAAATGCACCGGTATCGCACCGACCATCTTGCAGGCGGAGTAGTCTTCTTGTTTCCGGATGAGATAGGGATAGTCACCGGCTCCCCAGCGCGAGTGCAGAGACCGGGCGTATTCAGACGATCGGGATACATCGTTATCCTGGTCGGAGAAAATGGTCCAGATTTCCACCGGTATTTCACTTTCAGTAAGGTAGGAGATCAGACCACCACAGGAAAAAACCGCATCGTCGAGATGCGGGGACAGGAAAATCCACCGGGTTGACCGGTCAACAGGCAGAGTTGTATTGGGCATGTTACAATTTGTTGCATGGATAATGCCATTCGCGCAACATCCGGAAAACAAATCCGCCTAACCACCCTGTCCAATTGTGCCGGTTGAGCATCCAAGCTTAACGCGAAAGCGTTGACGCAGGTTCTGCGTCCGGTCAAGGACACGTTCGACGGTCTGTCATTCCCCGATCTGCTGGTGGGGCTGCAATCGCCGGACGATGCGGCAGTGTGGAAGTTGGATGATACCCGTGATCTGGTCGTTACCACTGACTTTTTCACCCCTGTGGTGGACGATCCGTATGATTACGGTGCGATTGCGGCTGCCAACAGCCTGTCCGATATTTACGCGATGGGCGGTGATCCATTCCTGGCGTTGAATATTGCCGCTCTACCCCCTGATCTGCCGTCAGAAATATCCAGTGAAATTATCCGGGGCGGCGCGGAAAAAGCCCGCGAAGCCGGTGCGGTTATCGCCGGCGGGCATACTGTTCAGGATAAGGAACCTAAATTCGGGTTGGTCGTCCTTGGATTTGTGCCCCACGGCCGGAGCTTCACAAAATCAGGCGCCAGGCCGGGTGACCGGCTGTTCATCTCCAAACCGTTCGGATTTGGCGTGACCACTACCGCGCTGAAGCGCGAAAAAGCCGCCGACAAAGATGTGGCAGAAGCTGTATCCTGGATGAAACGTCTGAATAGAGACGCCTCCCGGTTGGCCAGAGAATTCAACCTGACAGGTGTAACTGATGTGACCGGATACAGCCTGATAGGGCACGGCAGTGAGATTGGCAAATCCAGCAGGGTTCGATTGCAATTCTCTATGGAGAAGATACCCTTCGTGGAAGGTGCTTTGAAATATGCGGCCATGGGAACTTTCCCCGGAGGAGCAGCGGACAACCGTCTGTTCTTTGGAGAAAACGTGACCTTCACTTCGACCATCGACGAACCACGGCAGATGCTGTTGTTCGATCCACAGACCAGCGGTGGACTTTTGATGTGTGTGCCGGAAGGTTCCGCTACAGATTTTACGAAGCGGGCCAGTGATCTGGGCCAGCCTGTCTGGGAGATTGGCTGCGTAATCGAAGGCAGTGGCATCGTTGTCGAGTGATCGAGGAATCCGAATTGAATGATCTGATATATTTCTCTGAGAGCATAAATTCAGAGAATTGAACATTTCTGGTATGGAACTCCCGGCGAACCTGCAAGGCATAATTGAAAACCTCCCCCTTAAACCAGGCTGTTATCTCTACAAGAACAGCGAGGGGACGGTCATCTACGTCGGTAAAGCCATTAACCTGCGCCACCGCGTGCGTAGCTATTTCCAGAATGAAAACCGGCTGGATTTCAAGACGCGGCAGTTGGTAAAACGTATCCACAATATAGAGTGGATTGTTGTCGGTTCGGAACTGGAAGCGTTGATCCTTGAGATGAATCTGATCAAACGCTACCGGCCGCAATACAACATCCGGTTAAAGGACGATAAACGTTATCCCTACATTAAAGTCCACTGGGCAGATGCCTTCCCCAGGGTGACCATCACGCGGCTCATGCTTCAGGATGGATCCCGATATTTCGGGCCATATACCAGCGTCTGGGCGGTACATCAAACATTAGATTTGCTGCGCCGGATATTCCCCTATCTGACCTGTGATCGAGAGATCACAGGTCAGGACGCACGCGCCTGTTTGTATCATGACATAAAATTGTGCACGGCACCCTGCATCGGGGCGATCGATCAAAATGCCTACCGGTTGATGATCAACGACCTGTGTGAATTCCTGCAAGGCCGCACCGATCCCATCATCAACCGGCTGCGCAAAGAAATGTCGGCCGCCTCAAAAGATCTGCGCTTCGAGAAAGCCGCCACAATTCGCGACCAGATACAGGCTATTGAAAAAGTCGTCGAAAAACAAAAGGTCATTTCCTCCGACCAGGTGGACAGTGACGTGATTGCCATGGCACGTGCGGATGGTGAAGCCTGCGTTCAGATATTTTTCATCCGCAGCGGCAAATTGATTGGCCGGGAATACTTCATTTTGGAAGGGACAGAAGAAGCCAAAGATAGTGAGGTGGTTTCGCAATTCTTGAAACAATTCTATGTGGACGCGGCCACCCTGCCTTCTCAGGTTTTGCTGCCCGAAGAAATCGAAGAGCACCGCATCATCGAGGAATGGTTGAATACACGGAGGGGTGGTGAAAAAGTGCGGATCAATGTTCCCGCGGGTGGCCAGGGAAAAGACCTGGTCGAGATGGCCGCGAATAACGCTGTGGAAACCTTATCCGCGCTGCGTAACCAGTGGCAGGCGGATACCAATAAACAGACCGAAGCTCTGGCAGAACTGCAGCAGGCATTCCAGATGAATGAACCGCCCAACCGCATCGAATGTTTCGACATATCCAATACTCAGGGCACCAATTCTGTGGCCAGCATGGTGGTTTTTGAACAGGGTGTGCCCAACAAGAAAATGTACCGGCGATTTAACATCCAGACGGTTTCCGGACCGGATGATTTCGCCAGTATGGAAGAAGCCCTGACCCGCCGATTTAAACGATGGCTGGCATCTCAGGAACAAACAGAGGTCGGTAAGAAAAAGGATGAGTCTTTCTCCCGGCTGCCTGATTTACTGATTGTGGACGGAGGAAAAGGACAGCTCAGCCGGGCTGTGAAAGTTATAGAAGAACTGGGTCTGGGCGGCATGTTCAATCTGGCCGGTTTGGCCAAGCAGGAAGAGGAATTATTCTTCCCTGGAAAATCTGATCCCCTTGTTCTACCCCGCCATTCACAGGGACTGTATCTTGTACAACGCGTGCGGGATGAGGCGCACCGTTTTGCCATCACCGCCCACCGCGCACGCCGTACCCGTGAAGGATTGGCTTCGCGGCTAGACAAAGTAAAAGGCATCGGCCCCACCCGGCGAAAAGCATTGTTGAAACAATTTGGCTCCATCGAGAATATTCTGGCAGCCAGTGATGAACAGCTTCTGGCGGTTTCCGGTATCAACACAGATGTCATAGCTTCTTTGAGAGCTTCCCTCGAATAATTTGCCAACAATGGGGGATTTCAATACAGTCTGTACAAAGTGTGACAAAATGCGGGATATTCCGACTGTATCTATAGCAGCATGCATGCACATCTCAATGATAAAGGATACACAATAATGAATGCACAAACTGGAGTATGGAAGAAATCTCCACTGCCCGCGTTTCTCGGGAGACTGATCAGGCTGTTCTTCCACGATACTTCCACGGAATTATCCGAGGAAGAAGAAAAACGGCTTACACAGGACGCCATTCAGGACCCACAGGCTTTCGACGCGCTCTACCGGCGATATGTCGATCGGGTCTATGCTTTTCATCTGGTGCGCACCAACAGTCGCGAAGAAGCCGAAGACCTGACTTCGCAGACGTTCCTGGCCGCACTTGAAGGTATTGCCAGCTACCGCCGGCAGAGTAGTTTTCCGGTCTGGCTCTTCAGTATTGCCCGCCGTAAATTGATCGACCATTATCGCCGGCCGGTCAATATGCCGCTGGAAATGGTGGATGAGATGAACGCCGGACTTGAAGAGACTGTCGATCACAGATTACAGCTCCAGCAGGTGAGTTCTGCACTGGCCAGAATCGACCGGGAACGGGGGGAAGCTCTGAGCCTGCGCATCTTCGGGCAATTGAACACAACCGAAATATCCCATCTTCTTTCGAAAAGTGAAGGCGCTGTGCGAAATCTGGTATATCGCGCCCTGCAGGATCTGCGCAGATACCTGGAGATCGAAAAGGAAATGGAGGAGAAATGACCACTCCAGAAAAGAATGATGCTTCCTACGAACTTGACCGTCTGCTTTCCGGTAAATCGGCGGACCTTCAAGATGATGAAAAAGAATTCGTTGAGGAACTAATGCGAATGGCAAAATCCAATCCCCCGGATCCCCATTTCGTGGAGGATCTGTCTCATCGGCTCAGGAAAAACTATCCGGTGTCTTCCTCTACAAGGCGCTCACGGCGAAGCCTCTGGTTCGCTCTGGCGGGAGCTGCCGCGGTTATCTTGATCCTATTGTTCGGCTTGCCTGTTATGCTGCCGCCGGTAAATCCCGTGGCGGAAGCCGTCACTCCCACCACCGCACAGACTCTTGTTGCGGCGGCGCCACCCACGCAACCGACTGAATTACCTTCTCTCCCACTGCTTGGGCCATCCAGCGTGAAGGCCAGTGCCAACCTGAGTGAGCAATTCCCGAATGCCAGTTGGACACTGCAGACCGAATTACCCAAAGGTCCGGCTTCGGCCAGCGTTTACAAGATCGTATCCCAGCCGGACTTGAAAGTTGAGGATGCCCGGAAACTGGCAGATCAATTCGGCATGAAGGGGAATATCTACGCGAACGAATCCCCCCAACCAGATTTCCACAAATTCACGGTGATCGATGGAAAATCCTCACTGTTTGTCTACGGATTCAATCTTTCATTCACCTACCGGCCGGATGTGTTCCGGGTGGATAACGAGCACGGTGTTGTATTGTCTTTCGAAAAGCAGGCAGAAAAAGCGGTGGAATTTTTGAAAAGCAAAGGATTCCTGAAATATAAATACAAAGTGGAACCTGGAGTATTGTTCTCCGATCAGGTTCGCATCACCCAGCTTTTGGACGGGGATGCCCCATTGATAACATCGGATCTCACCAATCCTGATTTCACTGTCACGGTGGGAAGCGATGGAGCTATTCTCGAAATTCGAGGCCAATTCCCGGGAATCGAGAAAACCGGCACTTACCCGATCCGCTCTGCCAGTGACGCCTGGCAGGCTCTTTTGAACGGAAAGTTGAGCGGACGATTTGGTTATCAGGTGGCTCAGCTCTACCCGCCTCCAAGCGGATTGTCGTGGAGAAAACTGTATACCACCGGCGAGAAAGTTGATGTGATCAGTACTCCACAAAAGCTCATACCGGCCGACGGCAGCCAGCCGGTGGTGATGATGGATGACCTTGTCCTTGAGGGTAATCTGCCGGATATCAAAACCGAAGGTGCCGAATTAATGCACATCACCGGAACGATGACCTCTGATACCAGGCTGAATGTCGAGAAAGCCGAAGTAGTGACCGCTCCCATCGAAGGCCTGGGTTTTACCGGATTGCTTCACAGAACTGCCGGCGGCTTTTCGATCACCACCATGGAAGGACAAACCTACGAGGTTGCCAATCCACCGGAAGGGCTGCCGGATAATGAACCGGCTTCCATCTCAGGCCAGATCCTTTCTGACGGACGGGTGGGCTGGAGAACCATCTACGCGGGCGCGTCAGTCTGCTCCTCATTCTCCGCCAGTTTCATTTACGCCGATGTCAGCGCCGGTGGTGGAGGAGGGGGAGGCGGCGGTGGTGGCGGTGGTGGGGAAGGTGATATGTGCGCCGCGTATTCCAACCTGCAGGGTCAAATTCGCACCGGCGGTTTTGACAACCTCAGTCCTGGAGATCCACTGCAAAACAGTAACAATCCGGAAACACCGTATAAGGCTGGAGACAAAGTGGAAGGAATCATTGGCGAGATCAACGGCAATACCCTGGTCAAACCCAATGGTACGCGCATTCCCCAGTTTTCCATGTCATTCTATGATGCGGAAGGCAAGTTATTATGGTGGGCTGATTTACAGGGCGAGAAATTATCCGGTCTGGAAAATCAGCTCCACATGATGGTACGGGTCTGGGGAACCTATCAGGTCGAAAGCAAAAAGCCGGTGATCATTATGGATCGCTGGGAACGGGTGGACCCGTCAGAAAAAATATCTATCTGGCAGGGGAAAATTGAGGCGAGGTCCATTGATGGCAGGAATGCTTATATCCTTACCACACTGGATGGACAAAAATACATCTTGAAGAACTCCCTGCAATTACCCGCCCAGGCATTCAAGCACCCGCCAGCCGCCCCGGATCAGGTGATCGTTGTGGAAGGGGTGCTGCTCTCTGAGAAGATACACGACTACCCGGTGATCCGGGATATCATCAAGGATAATTCACGTCAGCCAGGCGATCTGGAAATTCAATCAACAAAGATGTTTGAGATTGGGCCATCAGAGGACGTGTTGGATCTGATCAGCGGGCAGGTCAAGATCACCGGAGCACGGCTGGTGTATTTCTCCATGCAGTTCGGCATCGGCCAGTTAGAAGCGGATCATCCGGCTCGCATCTTACAACCACTCTGGGAATTCTCCGGTGCGCTGGAGGATGGACGCCTGGTCAGTCTGTATGTTCAGGCGGTCGAAGAAAAATATTTGAAATAACCGGGCGCCCTGTTCAGGAGCAGACACACTTTTCGCAGGAGGGTGGATGGAAACATCCGCCCTCCCATTTTGTAACGGACGGATTTATGGCGATTCTTCTTGATGGATATCAAAATGTCCGTAATTTTTCCAGGGGATTTCAAGAATCCGTGTTATAATCTGCGGTCGCGCTGTCTGGCAGTCTACCACAGCAACGTGTAAATGGCATTTGTTGGAAGGAATAATCATTATGAGCGACCTGTTGAAAACTGTTGAGGCTCCTGTTAACCCGAATATCCCCGAACTGCGAGCCGGTGATACCGTCTCGGTTCATGTGAAAATTAAGGAAGGCAATCGCGAACGCATTCAGGAATTTAAAGGTACGGTCTTGTACGTAAAGAACAACGGTACCAATTCTTCTTTCACCGTCCGCCGCATGGCCTCCAATGGAATTGGCGTGGAGCGCTCTTTCCTTACCCGCTCTCCGCGCATTGACAGAGTTGTCGTTGAACGTCATAATATTGTTCGACGGGCACGTCTGTACTTCTTGCGCGGCCGCACCGGAAAATCCGCCCGTCTTAAACAGAAATTTTCCTGATTTTCCCGCCCTTCGAAATTATCGGGTGCAGCCTACGCCGAGGTTGCACCCATTTTTGTAATTGCAGCAGGGAGATCGAAGTATGACCAGACCAAAGATAGGTGTCACCGTAAGTTCCGATGAAAACCGGGATCGCACCAGAGCATTGAATCTAAAGGAGGCATATTTCACCTCCATCCAGAAAGCCGGAGGTGAACCGGTGACTTTTCCGATGGCCACGCCGTTGGATCAGCTTTCCGGTGTGTTATCCGGCTTTCAGGGAATCCTTCTAACCGGCGGTGGAGATATCGATCCGGCCCTTTTTGATGGTCAACCGCATCCCAGAGTCTACGGCATTGATCCAATACGCGACCAGATCGAGATCGAACTGGCACGTTACTGCGCAGACCATAAACTTCCTTTACTGGGAATTTGCCGCGGGCTTCAGGTGATGAACGTCGCGCTGGGAGGAACCCTGTACACCGATATCGCCGACCAATTACCCGGCGCGCTGAAACACCCCTGTTATCCGGATTATCCAAGAGATTATCTGGCTCATTCGGTGATGATCAAGGTCAGCACCCGGCTGACAGCCATCACTGGGCAAAGCCAGATGAAGGTGAACAGCCTGCATCATCAGGGGATCAAGGATCTAAGCCGGGAATTGAATCTGTCTGCCATGGCACCTGATGGATTGATCGAAGGCGCCGAGATTATGTTCCATCCATTTTATGTGGGTGTGCAATGGCATCCGGAATGCCTGCCCGATTCCCCATCAGACCAGGCTATCTTTTCAGCCTTCATCCGCGCGGCCAGTCCGGAGGAATAACTGTGCCTGATCAGAAAAAGATCGGGATATTTGATTCAGGTGTAGGCGGTATTTCAGTTCTGCGCGTGCTTCTGAAGGAACTGCCCGCCCATGATGTGATCTTCGTGGCAGACCAGGCACATGTTCCTTACGGTCGCCGCCCGCTGGAGGAAGTGCAGACTTTTTCCTTTGAAATCACCCGCTGGTTGTTGGACAGGGACTGCGCTGAGATCATCGTAGCCTGCAATACAGCTTCTGCCGCCGCGCTGCACGAATTGCGCGCCGCTTTTCCACAGGTGCCGTTTGTGGGTATGGAACCAGCTGTAAAACCGGCCGCCGAGCAGACCAGAACTGGTACAGTCGGGGTGATTGCCACCCCGGCGACCTTTCAGGGTGCCCTGTATGCCTCGGTGATTGAACGTTTTGCCAACCATGTGACCGTGCTTGAAAACACCTGCCCCGGTCTGGTGGAAGAGATCGAGGCCGGTCACCTGCGGGGGGCTGAAACCCGCCGCATTCTTGAAACCGCTCTCCATCCGATGCTCAAGAAGGGCATCGATACGGTGGTGCTGGGCTGCACGCATTTTCCGCTGGTCATCCCCCTGATCCAGGAGATCACCGGTCCACAGGTGCGGGTGATCGATCCGGCGCCGGCCGTGGCCCGCCAGGCCGTGCGCGTCTTTCCAGGGGGAAATGCCGATTTAAAAAGAAAACGACGCGTTGAAGCATTTACCACGGGCGATCCTGAAAGATTACGTACTCTGGTATCCCTTTTTATTAAGGAAGAAACGATCATCCGGCCACTGGCCTGGGATGCCGCCAATCATCTGGAACCGTAATCCTGATCAGGTTATAAATAGCCGTCTCCGGGCACAACCGCTCTGGTATACTCTTATCACAGAAAGGAATGCCGGTATGACCCGTATTGATCTGGATCTGGATCCCGTTACTCTAATCACCACCGACGCCATTGGACAACCCGGACAACGCACCTTCTATCTGCAGGCCTGGCAGGATACCCGGGTCATCAGCCTGCTGGTTGAGAAGATACAGATACAATCTCTGGCCATCGGATTGGAGGAATATCTGGATGAAGTGGCGTCCAAATACCCCGACCTGCCACCAGCCAGCGCCGACTATGATGAATCCAAGATGCATATCAACCCACCGGTTGATCCCCTTTTTCGCATCGGCGAACTGGGGCTGGCTTATTCTCCTGAGAGGGACCGCATCATACTGGTTGCCCGTGAAATTCTGGGGAATGAACTGGATCAAGAAGAAGCCAGCGTCGTGCGCCTGTGGTGTACCCGCAGCCAGATCATGGCGTTGTGCGCCTGGGGATTGGAAGTCACCGGCCGTGGACGTCCTCTCTGCCCGCAATGTGGTGAACCCATGGAACCGGAAGGCCATTTCTGTCCCAAGAAGAACGGCCATAAACATTAATGTGAATGCAGTCGATTATTAAAAAAGAAAGCCTCCTGGATATCCTGTCAGCGGCGCCCTGCGCTCTGGCCGGCCAGTTCGTAAACAGTTCCAATTACACATTCTTTATTACCCTGGATTCCCCGCAGGGGGAGATGCAGGCGGTTTACAAGCCGGTTCGCGGTGAGACACCGCTCTGGGATTTTGCCGCCGGTAGTCTTGCCCGGCGGGAAGTAGCCGCCTATCATCTCAGCGAATTTCTCGGCTGGCGGATTGTTCCGCCGACAGTTTTTCGGAAAAAAGGCCTGCCGTTCGGCGCCGGTTCGGTGCAGCAATATATTGAACATGACACGCAGAAACACTACTTTAATTTCTCCACGGAAGAAAAAGATCGCCTCCGTCCAGTCGCTCTTTTTGACTGCCTGACCAATAACGCCGACCGCAAAGGCAGCCATATCATCCTGTCAAATGAAGGAGAAATCTTCTGCATCGATCATGGAGTGTGTTTTCACGTGGAAGACAAGCTGCGTACGGTCATCTGGGATTTTGCCGGGCAGCCCATTCCACCGGATTTACTGGAAGATGTGGAAGAGCTGGACTATAACCTGGAAAACCAGACGGTTATCAGCAAGAGTTTGACAGCCTGGCTGCGCAAGGGAGAGATCAAAGCGCTGTTGCGTCGTTCCAGATACCTGCTGAAAACCGGTAGATTCCCTGAAATCGATAAATCCCGCCGTCAGATTCCCTGGCCGCCAGTATAATTTGCCTTATTTATCATCGAGGTCCTGCATGAGCACTCTTTCGATCATCTTCGTCGGTTTCGGCAATGTCGGCCAGGCACTGGCCAGGTTATTAGAACGCAAGCGTAAGATGCTCGACGAGCAGTTCAATTTTGATTACCGTATCGTGGGCATTGCCACCGGCCGGCACGGCATGGCTTTTAATCCGGATGGACTTCCCATGGAAAACGTGATTGCTGCCCTAAAAACCGGCGGATCACTGGATTCTTTCCATACCGGAGAGAAATTGCGTGATACCTTTGATTTCATCCGATCCAGCGAGGCGGATATCCTGTTCGAGAACAGTCCTGTGAATCACAAGACCGGCCAACCAGCCATCGATCATCTGCGTGCTGGATTGGAAGCCGGTATGCATGTAATCACCGCCAACAAAGGACCGGTGGTGCATGCCTATAAAGAACTGACCGAACTGGCGGAGAAACAGGGTAAACGCTTCCTGTTCGAATCAGCCGTAATGGACGGCGCGCCGATCTTTTCGCTGTTCCGCGGTCCTCTGCCGGCCATCGAATTGAAAGGTTTCACCGGAATATTAAATTCCTGTACCAACCTGCTGATCGGATTGATGGAAGATGAAAAAACCTTCGACGAGGCTGTCAGCTATGCGCAGTCAATTGGCATCGCTGAAACCGACCCCTCTGCCGATATCGACGGCTGGGATGCCGCCATCAAGGTCTGTGCCCTCTCCACGGTCGTCATGGGTGTTCCCATTACACCTGACCAGGTGGACAGACAGGGCATCCGTGAAATTACACCGGCCATGATCCAGGAAGCCCGCGCCGCCGGCGAACGCTGGAAACTGGTATGCAGCGCACACCGGGTGAAGGACGGCATCAAAGCCTCCGTCAGACCGGAACGCGTGCGCCCCACATCTCCCCTGTTTTCGATCAACGGCACCAGTTCGTTCGTACAGTTTGAAACCGACGTGCTTCCCGGTCTGGGCATTGTGGAAGGTGATCCCAGCCCCGATACCACGGCATACGGCCTGCTGGCCGACCTGATCAACGCGGTTCGTGGGCGATGAGTGAAGCGTACCTGATCTCCGGAGTACAGCAACCGACCGGCAGCGGATTGGACGATCTGCTGAAGGCTATTTGCGGGCAATCCTCGATCAGGCCGGACAGGGTGAATGAAATCCACCTGTTCAGCGATACAGCTTCCGCCCTGTTCCAGCGGCGGTTGACAACCTCTTCCGGTATCGTGATCCACTGGCCGCTGATCCCTTTTTTACCGGTAAACGTACTGTTTTCCGCCTGCCGTGCGCTGGAAAGCGGCGATATTTCTACCTGCATTCTGGCGGAAAACTCGGGTAAGTTCAGCTGCGCCGTCCTGCTGGCCAATCCCAACGGGGTTGGACGGTTCAACCTGACTCCGTTGGTTCAACTGGCCGGCCGCTTCACCTACCCCGGCGGCATTCCCGATCTCAAGGCCACCGCGGATATGGCGCTGCAGACCGTTCCGCCGGTGGAAGTATATGCCGGCAGTGAGTTGGACGAACCACGTGTAAATCCCAATGTTCATCCCTGGCTGTCGATCCATTCTCCCGCTAAACCGGTATCCCTCAACTGGCCAGCTGACCGACTGATTTATTCTACATCCATTCTGCCCGGTTTAATGATGCTGGCCATAGCCATGAACAAGACGAAAGCCGCCTCCGGTGTGTGGATCAGCCTGGCGGAAAATGAACCGGCCGCGGCATTGGTGGCTCTGCCTCTATGAGAGAAGCACGCGTCTTTCTTGGTGTGGGAACCAATCTTGGGAACCGGCGCGCCAATTTATCGGCAGCACAAACGGCCGTCTCCTCTTTTGTGATCATCCAGAAAACTTCGCGGGTCTATGAAACAGCGCCCTGGGGCTTGCTCGACCAGCCGGATTTTCTCAACCAGGTCTGGGAAGGCATCACCACTCTCACCCCGCCGGACCTGCTGCACCATCTCAAACAGGTGGAAACCGAACTGGGGCGCAAACCTTCGGTGCGCTACGGGCCGCGCCTGATTGATATCGACATCCTGCTGTATTCCAATTTAATGTTCAAATCCGCCGAATTGATCATCCCGCACCCGCGCATCAGCGAACGCGCCTTTGTGCTGGCTCCCCTGGCCGACCTGGAACCGGATCTGGTCATTCCCGGCATGCAGCATACCGTGGCCGAATTACTGGGCCGGCACAGCCCGCGTGGCATTAAAGTGCTGAAATCTTGACAGGCGTATGAAACCGCGGATCGTTTTCGGGCAGCGCACGTATATCATGGGGATCATCAACGTGACCCCGGACAGCTTCTCAGGAGACGGTCTGGCAGCGCAGGCAGATCCAGTGACCGCCGCACTGCGGCAGGCGGAAGATTTTGTAAAACACGGCGCAGATATTCTGGATATTGGCGGCGAAAGCACCCGCCCGGGGGCACAGCCGGTCACGCCCAAGCAGGAACTGGAACGGGTATTACCGGTGATCGAAGCCCTTGTGCGGGCGGACCTGCCGGTGTTGATCTCGGTGGATACCTACCGCGCCCCCACCGCGCAGGCCGCCCTGCAGGCCGGTGCGGATTGGATCAATGATGTGTGGGGGCTGCAGGCGGATGCCGGACTGGCCGGGGTTTGCGCGCAGGCCAGTGTGCCGGTGGTGTTGATGCACAACCGCAGTAAGGCTGGCCGCGCTGTGCTGGGCCGCTATGTGGATGTGGAATACACCGATCTGTTGGCGGATGTCAAACGCGAATTGCTAGACAGCGTGGCTATCGCTCACGCCGCCGGCATTAGGGACGAGAACATCATCCTTGATCCCGGCATCGGATTCGGTAAAACCGTTGAGCAGAATCTGGAACTGCTTAACCGCCTGGACGAGATTAAAGCCCTGGGGTACCCGGTATTGCTCGGGCCGTCGCGAAAATCTTTCATCGGTTACACGCTTGATCTGCCTCCGGAAGAGCGCCTGGAAGGCACTGCCTCGGCGGTGACCGTGGGCATCACCCGCGGTGCGGACATCCTCCGCGTGCATGATGTGGCCTTCATGGTGCGGGTGGCAAAGATGACGGATGCGATCCTACGCAAGGCGAAAAAATTCTCAAGCGGGGAGATTCTAGGTTTAATATGAAAATAGGAAAGCTGTTATTACTCTATGTCAGTATATGTGTATTCATGCTGTGTGGTTGTGATCAGGCAGCTTTACCGACAACACAATCTTCCACACCAACAACCGGTCTTACACCTGCCGCCACAACAACATCAACCGCCACACTTACTCTCCAACCGTCGGCGACTTTCACGGTTACACCAACAGAAACTCTTCCACCCACACAGACGGTCACAGCCCTACCATCAGCCACGCCGTGGCCCAATACGGAATGTGAAGAAAGCGCTCCCTATGTGGCTACATGGTCATCTTTTCAGTCGGGAATGCATTTCGAGGGATTTCTCTGCCCGGATGAGACTTTTGTGGCGGTTATGCGCGATCAAGAAATTCCCGAATATATCACCATCAATCTTCGCGGATTCAGTAACCTGGAATATTTCTGGGGAGCGATGATCAACGTCGATGGCAAGGTATCAACCGGAATGCCTGATCAGTATCATTATATTGACATCCCGGGAGTTGAGTATGAACTTGTCCTGGCTCACTGGTCTAACGCAAGAACTGACACAAAGCTTTTTGAAGATAAAAATACGTTTCAGGTGAATGTCTGGAAAATGGGGAAAATGGATTCCTATGCAAATATGTTTGTTGATCGTGAAAACAAAAGACTGACGCTACGAGGAAAAATCCACGGCATGGATGGGAATAGTGAGATACGTTTTGTGAAGTTCTACAGGACCGCTGAAAACAAATTGAATTACAAAACTGATTGGATAAAATCGGATAAACATTGATCGGTGCATAAAGAAGTCGCTGCCTTCTTTATCGTGTGTCCAGAAATTTCCACCATTTTGGGAAGATAAAGGATAAACATATTTCAGATCAGCTAAGTTGAATAAAAATTCTTTGTTATGTATATAATTGATATTTGATATTCTTCTTTAAAATGCCATTAAGGGGCGAAATAAGACCTGAAAATCATCGGTGATCGCATGGTAGAGAGAAAAATGGAAAATCGAAAATACTCATTTTTAACCAAACCACAATTCTGGTGGTGCATTATCATTTTTGCATCTTTTCTGGTCTATTTCACAGGTATCTCTCATGAATCCATATGGTGGGATGAAGCATTTTCTGCGTTTATGGCTGAACATACCTCCTCAGAAATCATGCATTTCATACCCACAGATAACCATCCTCCTCTTTACTATCTGCTGTTACACCTGGCGGTTTCGGTTTTTGGCAATTCCGCCTGGGCTCTACGCCTGCCGTCCGTGCTTGGCGCCATAGGATTGGTGGCGCTTGGAGCAGGCCCGGTGCGCCGGATACTGGGCAATAAGACCGCTTTATTGTTTTCCGGTCTGACACTTCTAACTCCGGTAATCCTGATCTATGCGCACGAAGCCAGGATGTACAGTCTCACAAATTTCAGCGTGACTGCCTGTGCATTATTTGGTTTTTTGGCTGTGAGGGACAATAAATCAAACGATTGGGTGTTATTTGGACTGTTCAGCCTGTCTTCAGCTTATCTTCATTATTACGGATTGATAGCCGCTTTTTTTGCGAACCTGTTCCTTTTTGTCTGGATATTGTTGAAAAACCGGAGCCGCCTTAAGTCATATTTCACCATGGCATCGATTGTCTGTCTTGGGTACATTCCATGGATCCGGGTATTGCTGCAACAGATCCAGAATGTCAGTAAAGGTTTCTGGGTAAGTTCTGTTTCACTCGAAGGCATTTTCAATGCTTTGATCCAGCCATTCGCCTATAAAGAAATCTTCCCGCCGGTGACATCCGGAATGGTGATCCTGCTTTTGCTTTCCCTGACTGTGGTAGTCATCGGTCTGGTCTTGGTCTATAGAGAGAAAGAATACGACAAAAAGTCATTCGCCTTTTTCCTCCTTGCAACCTACGCCTTTACGTTCATTACTCCAATCATAATCTCGCAATTTTCGCGTCCAATTTTTTATGAGAGGTACATCATCGTTCTCGACGGATTATTCCTGTTGTTGCTCAGTCTGGGGTTCAGCCTGCTGCCACACAAATGGCTTCAAATAAGTTCTCTCGTCATTTACGCGCTGCTTAATACATTCACGATAAAAGACATTTACACCCAGTATTTTAATTATCCAATGAAGGAAGTTGCCGCTTACCTCAGGGATGAGATAAAACCCGGGGATTTAATTATCACCTCCGAGCAATACTCCATGGGACCTGCCCTTTATTATTTCCCGCAGGCAACCCATTATTACAGCAACAACAGCATCGAAATGCAATGGGAACAGGTCCTTGAACCACTGGCACCGCGCTTGCACAAGGACAGCGAACGGGAAGAGTTGCTGGCTACCCATAAATCCTTCTGGTATATCAACTGTAATACCGGAAGCACAAAGAATATCGCCTCAATACTTAAGGGAATAAAGGGGTGGGAACCCGACGGTCAAGCCAGAGTGTTCCAGGAACCGTATGCCAGGTTCAACTTCACGGCGGCAAAATATTCTTACACAGGGAAGGAATCAGATCTAAAACAGGGATCTCTCAATTTGCATTTCACCGGTCTCAAACCTTCAGGCAATCTGCTTATTCTGCTTTACGCGAAAGCACCCATGGATGAGAATCCCTTCCACTCGTATTATGCGAATTTCACCAGCTCGGAAATGACTTTCCCAATCGATGGCCTTGAATTTGGAGAATATGCCCTGGTGGCTTACCATGATGAGAATGTCAATTATTACCCTGATTATGACAAGACAACCCAGCTTCCCAAAGAAGGTATTGGAATAATCAACTGGGAGAAACTGGATATATCTGATGTTCAGGCCAGTTTCAACTATGAAAACCTCAAATTCCAGTTTAATGAAAAAGAAAAGACGGTCGAATTACCCATGTTTTATCCGCCGTTCACCATGTTTTCAAAATAGCCGGGACTATCAATTTACGTCTCCGAATCAACCAACCTGATCCAGCCTATCGCCCAATCAGGGGGTTGATTGCATATTCGGATTGACTCACTAATCGAGGAATCTGTTAATTGATCATTCACCTGTTTGCGAGCTTGATTTGGCCTTCATTACACGAATCGCGTGCATAACAGCCTCCTCCGGCCTCTCCCAAATCCCAAGAACGGATTTAGAGGAGGGTTTTCTGAGAATGCTTCATCGAAATATTGCATGACAATGCTGGATCGCAGGCACCTTCCCCCATATCTTCGATATGGGGGAAGGCCGGGATGGGAGCAACGATACATAACCTATCGCCAAAGCCAGTGGTTCATTGTATACTCGGATTATTCCTGACCAAACGGAAACCCGATCATGACCACGCCTTTATCCGCTATTACCCCCGAAATCCTGGATTGCATCCGTCATGCGCTGGCGGAAGACATCGGCCCCGGTGATGTCACCACCAACGCCATTGTCCCACCAAATGCCGAGATGAAAGGCCGCATTATCGCCAAACAGGCCGGTATTATCGCCGGGCTGGATGTAGCGCAGGCAGTCTATGAAATGGTCGACCCGCGGGTCAGGTTTACTCCTCATGTAAAAGAAGGCGCGCGGGTGGAAAACCGTGCCCTGCTGGCTTCCGTGGAAGGCCCCGCCCGCGCCCTGTTGACCGGAGAACGCACCGCCCTCAACTTCCTGGGGCGCATGTCGGGCATAGCCACCCTGACCGGGATGTACACACAGGCCGTCGCCGGAACGCATGCCGTCATTCTGGATACCCGTAAAACCGTTCCTGGCCTGCGCAGCCTGGACAAGCTGGCCGTCAAACGCGGCGGCGGACAAAATCACCGCCACGCACTGTATGATATGGTCTTGATCAAAGATAACCACATCGATTTTGCCGGTTCTATCACCCGGGCCGTACAGATGGCACGCGCCGCGGCCAGCGGTCTGCAGATCGAAGTAGAAACCCGCACCCTGGCGGATGTTTCTGAGGCGCTAGAGTTGGGTGTGGAGTGGATCATGCTGGATAATATGTCGAACGACACGATGCGCGAAGCCGTGAAAATGGTAAACGGCCGCGCAAAACTGGAAGCCTCCGGCAACGTCGCCCTTGGAAACGTGCGCGCCGTCGCCGAGACAGGCGTGGATTGTATTTCTGTCGGAGCGCTCACCCATTCGGTGATCGTCTTTGATGTTAGTTTTAAGTATGAAGGTAAATAGCGCATGAACGTACAGCAAATGTATGAGCGTCTCAAAGGAATTGTGGGGAATGTCGTCCCGGACGGCGAGATCCGTTACAAGGCGGAGATTGCCGTAGAGATCAACCGCCTTAAAAAGGAGCGCAACGCGGTGATCCTGGGACACAATTATATGGAGCCTGTCCTTTATCATTCTGTCTCTGACTATGTAGGCGATTCTCTGGAGCTCAGCCGCAAAGCGGCCGCCACCGATAAGGACGTGATCGTCTTCTGCGGTGTGAAATTCATGGCGGAAACAGCCAAGATATTGAATCCCTCCAAAACCGTACTGCTGCCATCGGATGCCGGCTGCTCACTGGCTGCCAGCATCACCGCTGCCGATGTGCGCGCCCTGAAAGAACGCTTTCCGGGTGTACCGGTGGTCACTTATGTAAACACCTATGCGGATGTTAAAGCCGAATCGGATATCTGCTGCACATCCGGCAATGCCGTGGCCGTGGTCAATTCACTGGGTTCGCAAACGGTCATCTTCCTGCCGGATGAGTTTTTGGCAGGCAACGTGGCACGCGAGACCGGTAAACATATCATTTACCCCACGCTCTCCCTGCCTGCCTCCAAATCTGTGGATCTTGATTACCAGATGATCGGCTGGAAGGGCCGCTGCGAGGTGCATGAGAAGTATACGGTTGAAGATATCCGCGCCATTCGCGAACAGTACCCAGATGTACTCATTCTGGCGCACCCGGAATGCAGCCCTGATGTGGTAGCCGCCTCGGATTATTCGGGCAGTACTATGGCCATGATCAAATATGTCGAAAACACCGGTGCTCCACAATATCTGCTGCTCACCGAATGTTCTATGGGCGACAACATCGCCGCCGCCCATCCGGAAAAGAATATGCTGCGTCTATGCAGTGTACGCTGCCCGCACATGAATCAGATCACCATGGAAAACACCCTCGCCTCGCTGCGCGAGAATATAATAGAAATTCATGTACCCGAAGAGATCCGGGTAAAAGCCGCACGCGCGGTGGAACGGATGATTGCCATTGGCTGAGAAAAAAGTTCACCTGGATACCACAAATGTATTGATCATCGGCAGCGGGATCGCAGGAGCCACGGCCGCGCTGCGGCTGGCTGAAGATCCCGCCTGCAAGGTGCTGATCATCACCCGCGACCCCGATCCACACGAATCCAATTCACGCTACGCCCAGGGCGGCATTGTCGGGCGCGGCCATGATGACAACGCCGATCTGCTGGTCAAAGATGTGCTGGCCGCCGGAGCCGGCGCCAGTTCACCCAGAGCAGCACGCATCCTGGCCGAAGAAGGCCCCCGGCTGCTGCAGGAAATCTTGATCGATAAAGCCCGCATTCAGTTCGACAGTGAGCCGGACGGTGAGCCGGAATATGGCCGTGAAGCCGCTCATTCCCGGCGGCGTATCCTGCACGTGGGCGACGGTACCGGTCTGGCGATCATCAACGGGCTGGTAGATGCCATGAAACGCTGCCCGAATATCACCATTCTGTCCAACATGACGGCCGTCGACCTGATCACCTTCCCGCATCATTCCCGTGACCCACTTCTGACGTATGATCCGCTGGTCTGCCACGGCGCCTTCGCTTTCGACCGCAAAGCGCGCACGGTTCACCGTTATCTGGCGGATATGACCATTCTGGCCACCGGGGGTATCGGCCGCATTTATCGCAACACTTCGAATCCGGCCGGCGCCCGCGGTGACGGCCTGGCCATGGCGCACCGCGCCGGAGCACGTATCGTCAACGCGGAATACGTGCAATTCCATCCGACCACCTTGATCGCCCCCGGAGCGGAAGGCTTCCTGATCAGCGAAGCCGTGCGCGGTGAAGGCGGGGTACTGCTCACCCCTGATGGGCGGGCTTTCATGGCCGACTATTCCCCTCAGTGGAAAGACCTGGCTCCGCGTGATGTGGTTGCACGCGCCATCCACCATCAAATGGAAACCCACGGCTACTCTTACGTTCTGCTGGATATCGCCACCCGCATGGAAGCAGCAGCCATCCGTGAGCGCTTCCCCAACATTTACGCCACCTGTCTTGATGCCGGTATCGACATCACGAAAGAACCCATTCCGGTGGTGCCTGCCGCGCATTACTTCTGCGGTGGCGTGCTGGTCGATGAATGGGGGCGCACGAACATCGAAAATCTGTATACCATCGGTGAGATCAGCTGCACCGGGCTGCACGGCGCCAACCGCCTGGCTTCTACCTCTCTTCTGGAAGGCCTGGTGTGGGGGGATCGTTCCGCGCGGCATATCAGTCAGAAGTTAAAAGAGACGGCCGGACAACCACATCCCGGCCGTGATGAAATCCCCCAATGGGATGAAAGCGGCCTGTTCGAAGACGCCGACTCCGCCCTCATACAGGGAGATATGCAGACCATTCAGAATATCATGTGGCATTACGTTGGTCTGGCGCGCAGCGAGGAACGCCTGTCACGCGCCATCCGCGAGCTACGCCACCTGTGGAACGAGATCGAAACCTTCTACCGCACCACCCGACTCAGCGATGGACTGATCGGCCTGCGCAACGCAGTGGAAGTCGCCCTGATCATCGCCCAGGCTGCCCTTCACAACCGTCACAGCCGCGGCTGTCATTACCGTGAAGATGCCGCCGACGCCTATGAAGGCGACCGTCTGATCTGAGAGATCAGCACTTATCCATGAACTTCGCCATCTCATCCCACGCTGGCGTGTTAATATCGGCTTTGGTTTTTAGCTGGCAAAAATCGGTATACAACCGACACATTTCAGCCCGGGCAGACATGGCATGGTCACTGGCCGCCAGGCGGCCTATGGGTGTAGCAGCCATAATTTTCAGCAGCCAGTAATATCTTGGGCGGTTTTTCCGCAATAACACATCATTCCCGGGCGGTATGATCGGATAACCGGCCGCTTTCACGATCTGGTATGCGTCATCAATGGCATCGATCATCAGGTTCAACATCTTTGAATTTCGAGACACCCGGCGAAGATCCCCATCTGCATAATAACAGGCGAAAGCGATTGGCAAAATGAAAGCCGCATGACATTTCAACCAGGCATCCATGTTTTCCATAAATATCAGACGATACCGCGTGTTTTCGAAAGCCTTTGTGATTCTTGAATATAGAGCTTCATCAGGACTCAGACTGCCCAGAACCATTGATCCAGATCCTGTGTGGATGCTGATCACCCGGCCGGGTTCACAGCGTCCTCCGCTGGTCTGAAACCCAAATGCCAGATTTTTCTTCACCGGGCTATTCTGATCTATGAACGCCCTGGTTTCTATTGCGGTCAGGTTGGTACCTACAAGGACAAAATCCCGGCTTCCTGTACAGGAGGCGATCTCAGGCAATACTTCATCTATCTGCTGGCGCTGCATAACAACAAAACATAAATCATATACATCATCCACAACCAGTTTTTCGATCACTGGGAGGTCATCTATCGTTGTTTGAAATTGAAGGTAATGCCGGATATTGAGTCCTTTTTCCTGCAATTCAGATAACCGATTCCCTCGTGCCAGAAGAGTCACGTTGTTTTTCCCACGATGCAATACATGGGCAAGGAAGCTTCCCAGTACACCGGCGCCATACACAAGTATTTTCATTGGATCACCTGTTTTCTTCTTGAGAACGACCGGATATTTCACCATTCCCCAAAAAAGTTAGCCAATTATCCATATTTATAATTCGATTTTTAAAGACTCTATCATAATTCTTATACAGTCTATCCATGGAAGGCTGTTTTCCAATAACAATATATGGGTATAATCCTCACAGGTATCTATTACTGGTCTTTCATGAAAAAAATATTTAGTAGAAGAGGACACTTATGACAGAATATGATCTCGTGGTTATTGGCGCCGGTCCCGGCGGATATGTCAGCGCGATCCG
>JAAZMZ010000067.1 GCA_012798535.1 Leptolinea sp. | reverse complement strand
TTATAAAACTGCTTCGTCGAAACGTTGATCTTGAAGGACAGGGCTCCGGCTTTGGCCGGTGTGGGTGTAATGGTCGGTGTCGTCAGGGTGGCGGTCAGTGTGGGGGTGGCCGTGGTCGTAGGGGTGGGTGTATCTGAAGGGATGGTGGTGGGAGTTTCCACCCCGACCTGGATGTTGGCTTCGGCATATTCGCCCCAGGCACCGGCGGCGTTCTGGCCGCGCACTCGCACGGCGTAATTGCCGGCTTTCGCCGGCGTCCAGGATGTGGATATTTGCGCGAAAGTGCCGGAAGCCGGCTGCGTATCCACAACCTGCCCGTTGACGCTGATCTCTACCTGAGCCAGTCCATTCGGATCGTTGGAATGGGCAATCACCTGGATATTCTGCATATCGAAAGAGGAGCCGTTATGCGGTTTATCGATCCAGGAAGCCGGTCCGCCAGTCTTGGAATCCGGCGTGCATCCTGCCAGAAAGAGAACACTCAGGATACACAGACTTAAGATACAAATATGGATTGTTCTGTTCATCGGTTGTTCACTCTCTGCCCTTAGGGATTCGGGAAATATTCAACTTCGAGGAGGAAATTGGCAAACTGGGTTTCGCATCTCTCAAAATTCGTATATACGACTGAGCCGCTCCGGCCATCCATCACAAAACCGTAATTGGTCTGTCCCTGCGACCAGGCTTTTACGGCATCGGTGACATCTACACGGATCTCGTCGGAAGTAAACTGCAGCGGGAGAGGCGCAATATAGGTGATCTTTGGGGCGGAAGATCCCACTCCCCAATATGCCGCACTCTTCGCGGTACCGATTGCTTTGGCGCAGGCATCGATATAATTCCGGTGTGTATCAATCTGGTGGATGGTGTTGAGCATATTGAATTTCAAGACTGCTGATTGGATCGTTCTTCCCATAAGCTCATCCAGCTTCAGGAATTGGATAAATCCAAAGTAGTCATAATCTCGCACCTGGGGCGCATGTTGTTCGATACCAAGAATATAATACCCCTCGTAATTGTAATAATCATGTCCAACGGTGATCGTTCCGTCTTTGGATATTCCTGTATGATCACTATAATCAGTCACCTGGATTGATTCGTCCTCAATATTTTTATTGACGAAATGGTACGCACCGCCTACGCTCAGATGCGAAGGGGAGATGTTGATCTTTTTTAAGCCGGTGCTTTTGGATTTATCCCCCAGACAAACCTCATTGCTGTCATGCGATTCGATTCCGCCTTTGTAAGCGCGCACCGTATAACACGGCTGATTCAACGTCATGCAGGCGGCATCTGTTGGAGCGCAAGGCGAGGTCGGCCACTGGGCGAAACCGCCGGTTACCTTTTCCTTGCCGGCCACTTCATAGGCCAACTGGGGGGATTGTCCGATTTTATAATGGCGGTAGATCCGGAAGCCGTCAATATCCAGGTACTGGCAGAAGGCTTCCGTCCCCGGGAAACACTTTTGTTTCTGGTAGTCCCAGACAAAAGCAGCCATCCCGATCTTGATATATGTCTCACAGGCCTGAAGTGATTCGTGTTGGCTGCATAGTTTGGGATCACCGGTCAAGCGGAAGTTGTACGGTGCGGAAATCTGGGCGTGGCTGGCATTATTCTGCGCGTATGCTCCAAATATTCCCATGACATCGTAGTTGTCATTTCCGAAGATGGCAAATGTCTTCAGTTCCTCATCCGTAAGGTTTTTTATTACCGGCCCGAGATTGGTCTGCCCGTCCCAATCCCAACATTCAAATTTCACCTGACTGGTGCCGCTTCCCTTGGGATAGATTGCCGGAAGATGCGGTGTCAGGTCAAAACCGGAACGTGACGCCAGTTGAGCGTAAGGCAGTACTTTTTCCGTCCAGGTTTGCAGATCACCTTTGAACATGGGAGTGATATACGAATCCGATGTATTGGGAACATGGACGTATGTCATGCCATCGATGGTCACATAGCAATACAGTTTGTCTATCAATCTCCGGGTAAGAACCTTAACATCGATAGCCGGTTTTCCAAAGGCAGCACAGGCACCATTGCTGACCAGGTGCGTTTCTGGATTGCTGCTGGCGGAACCTGCAGAATTGACCGCCTCGGCGAAGAATTGATATGTTCCATAGGCATTCTTTTCGACATACTCAAAGCTCTCATTGGTCGCCATCGGGCCGTGCCCAAATACCATATCCATCTTATCCGCTTCTGGCCGCAGGATATAGACATGGTATTCGTTGGCATTGTTGGAGTTTGCCTTCACGGAAACACGAATATTGCAGTTTTCAACCGTCTCAATAGTGACAGTCGGGGTTGAAGGCGGAACTTCATCCGGACCAGGAGTGGGATTCAGTTCCGGCATCGGAGCTTCATCTTCAGGAGAGTCTGCGGACGACTCACCTGGCGTGGATGGACCGGTATACCCGGGCGGCAGTGGGCCTCCCAGTGGTGCGGGCAGCTGGATAAGCTGGCCGGCCGACGGGGAGGCATTGGGGTCTACTCCCGGATTTAATTCAGCCGCCGCGTCCACATTCACATTGAATTTGCCTGCCAGACTTGCCAGCGATTCCCCCTCTTTTTGAAGAACCTGCATGACTGAATTTCCCGCCGGCAGAACCTCCACCCGTGCCAGGTTGGAGATCACCGTTTGGCCGCGTACATCCTTGCCGAGGACTGACAGGGTGGACAATCCTTCATGATCCGGATTCCAGTTCCACAGCCCGTTGAGCTGGGTCAATTGCAGATTCTGACTGTTCGTCCTGTCCACGAGCTTCCCGTCCACCCACAACTCCAGCGAGTGAACAGGGTATTGTCCAACCGCCTCCGCCGAGACCAGCACAGGTTCTCCCAGCGGGGCGCGTGAACCGTTCATCGGTCTGGTCATTGTCACCAGAAGAGTCCGGGGCGCGACAGGGCTCCCGGTCATTTGTATGCCACGGATATAAAACAAAACCGCCATGGCAACAGCGATGACCAACAATCCCCCACC
>JAAZMZ010000066.1 GCA_012798535.1 Leptolinea sp. | reverse complement strand
CTTTGAAACCCGCCCAGGTTGAAGGAATACATGGATCGATGCGCAGGCCTTCCATTTCCGGCCGGATGCCCAGAAGGTACTGGGTGGCCGAGAAGTATGCCCAGGCAGCCGCACCGGTAAGCCAGGTGGTGCGGGCGTTTCCCGCCCGCGGAGACAGGCTGGCGTAGGTGGTTTGTGCCTGCACATACGGTTCGCACTGCCGGATTTCTGCACACGTATTGTAAGCGGCAGGCATAAACGCACGGTAATATTCATACGCCCGGTTACCATTTCCCTGCAGACATTCGGCCATTACCCCCCAGCCCTGGGTATGGTTGAAAATACCGGCATTTTCTTTTATCCCTGGATTGAACAGTACGGCGCGCATCACTTCAATTGAGGTCTTGATGAAGGGGGGAGCGGAAAGCATCAATCCATACGGTGTGGCCAGACGTTCGGAGACCGTTTGAAGAGCCTTCACACGCTGTTCTGGCGTGGCGACTCCACTGATCACCGACCAGACCTGTGTGTTGAGGTATACCTGGCCTTCAGCAAAGTCTTTGGTTCCATAGATTGTTCCGTCTTCGCCGAAAGCCCAGATGAACCAGTTGCCGTCCCAGCAATACTTCTGGATATTGTCATACAGCGTCTGGCGCCGATCCAGCGCCCAGGCGGAGTCTTCTTTCTGTCCAAATTTCGCCGTCACTTCGGCATATACAGTCAGAGCCAGATAAAGTTGGAAGGCCACAAACAGACTTTCGCCGTGATACCCCAGTTTGAGGCAATCATTCCAATCGGCTTCCAATCCACAGGGCAGGCCATGCCTGCCGGAGCGTTCCAGGTTGAATTCCATTGCCCGGCGCAGGTGACCCAGCACGGTGGCTTCTCCATGATCCGCAAAGGGCAGCACCCGATTATAAAAAGCCTCGTCGCCTGTCTCTGCCACATAAGCCGGCACGGCGTTGAAAAACCACAGGCAGTCATCCGACCGGAAATGTTCATCCGCGGGCGGGTTTTCCGCACCGGGGTGGTGATCGAAAGGTTTGATGACCGGTATGGCGCCGCCGGAAGCCACCTGACCAGTCAGCATCAATTCGAGGCGCGCGCGGGCGGCATCCGGATCGGCTGAAAGAATCCCGAGCACATCCTGCACCGAATCGCGGAAGCCCAGACCGTCCCGTTCACCGTTATACACCAGAGAGGCAGATCTCGACCAGTTGAAACTAACCTGGGCGTTGTAAGGTGCCCAAACATTGATCATGGAATTGAATTCCGGATCGGGAGTCTCCACGCGCAGTGCTTCCAGCCGGCTGTGGTAGGTCTGCCTGAGGTTTTGCAATTCCCGGGCAGCTCGTTCGACTGTACCGAATTCGGCCACAGCCCGGCGGCCGAACCCCCCACTTTCGCCAATTCCCAGCATGAAAAGCAGATCACGAGATTCTCCCGGCTTCAATTCCAGGTCGGATTGAAGGACACCACAGGCGTTGTCGCCGTAAGCCTGGCTGCCAGTGCATGCACCCTGTTCGACCACCCGCGGATTGTGGTAGCTTCGGTATTCCCCCAGGAAAGCCGCCCGGGATGTATCATACCCACTGACCGGAGCGCCGGTCAGCGCCATCCAGGAATGACGGCTCTGGTCATTGTCGATGAAACTGGCAGCCTCCTGTGTCAGGTTATCGTTGATCGCAATGCGCAGTAAGCCGTCGCGCATTTCGCCTTTGACGATGAAAAGGGAATACTGCAGGTTGACCAGATCCTGCCCGGTATCCCAGTTATTGGAGAATTCGCAATAGGAAAATGCCGATAACCTGCGGGGATGGTCGCCGGTGTTGGTCAGGCGCACCCACCAGTATTCAAAGAGCTGCCCGAGTGGAACAAAGTAGGTGGTCCGGCTGAGAATCCCGGCATAATCCGACTCGATCACCGTGTAGCCGGTGCCGTGGCGGCATGTGGATTTGTACCTGTCCAGCGGTTTGCCCACCGGCTGCCACGAAGCCGACCAGTAATCACCATTATCCCGGTCGCGCAGGTAAATGTAACGTCCGGGTTGATCCATTGGAATGCTGTTGAAACGCAGCCGCAGAAAACGCCCCTGCGCGGCAGATTTATAAAAGCTGTACCCGCCGGCATTATTTGTGATTATGGCACCGAATTCTGTGGAACCCAGGTAGTTGCTCCAGGAAGCCGGCGTATCGGGCCGGGTGATGACATATTCTCTGGCGTCGTCGTCGAAATATCCGTACTGCATGCGAATCTCCCTTGGAAAAATTGATCACCGTGCAGGGATAATTGTAGTGTATCTTTTCTGAACAAAAGAAAAAACCCTGAAGGTCTCGACAACTTTCAGGGCTGTGTCTAGTTTAATCACCGATCGTCAGCCTTCCACTGCCGCGGCGGCTGGAACGCGCCGGCGCACCAGGTCGCGCACCTCTTCCACGGTTTCCTTTTCCAATGCTTCCTCGGCCAACGCTTTCATCTCTTTTGAGTCGAGCGTGCGGATCAGAGCTTTGATCACCGGCACCATGGGAGGCGACATGGAAAATTCATCCAATCCGAGCCCCACGAGCAGGGGAGCAGCCAGCGGCTCACCGGCCAGTTCGCCGCACATGCCGGTCCATTTTCCATATTTGTGTGAAGCGTTGATCACATCTCGAATCAAACGCAGCACAGATGGTTGGAAAGCGTCGCTCAGATGAGCCACACCGGCGTTGCCGCGGTCAGCCGCCATGGTGTACTGGCTGAGGTCATTGGTGCCGATCGAAAAGAAATCGACTTCCCGTCCGAGAATATCGGCACACACGGCCGCGGCGGGTATTTCCACCATGATGCCAACCTCAATATTCTCGGCGAAGGGGATGCCTTCTTTCTTTAGTTCTTCACGGCACAGGTTGACATATTTCTTGGCTTCACGGACTTCGCTCAAAGTGGCCACCATGGGGAACATAATCTTGAGATTATGTCCCACGCTGGCGCGCAGAGCGGCTCGCAGTTGGGTTTTGAAAATATCCGGGCGGATCAGGCACAGGCGCAGTGCGCGTACACCCAGAAAAGGATTCATCTCCGGTTCCATCTTCAGATATGGCAATTCTTTGTCTCCACCGATATCCAGTGTGCGCAGCACGACCGGCATCTGTCCGAATTCTTGAAGAATGGCTTTATACGCCTGATATTGCTCCTCTTCCGTCGGCATGGAAGGGCGGTCCATGTAGAGGAATTCGGTACGCAGAAGTCCCACCCCCTCGGCACCGAAACCCACGGCTTTTTTCGCTCCGCTGACATCCCCGATATTGGAGGATACTTCCGGTTTGAAACCGTCGCGGGTGATTGCGGGTTCATGAGCGTGTTTCTGCGCTTCTACCTGAAGCAGGCGGACCTGTTCGGCGTGCTGCCTGTAAGTGGCTATCGTTGCCTGGTCTGGATCGGCGATCACAACCCCTTTTCCACCGTCCAGAATGATGGTCATCCCCGGCGCCAGAGAAAGCACCTCATTGCCCGCGCCGCCCACGGCAGCCAGTCCAAGACCACGTGCCAGAATGGCGGCGTGACTGGTTGTCGAGCCCTGCGCTGTGCAGAAACCGAGCACCAGCGACTTATCCAGCAAAATAGTATCAGAGGGAGTGAGATCGTCAGCCACGATGATGCTGGGAACTTTCAAACCGGCTGTCGGACTTTCGGCAACACCCAGCAGAATGCGTTCCACCCGGTTGGCGACATCCAGAACATCCGCCGAGCGCGCGGCGAAGTACTCGTTATCCATGGCAGCCAGTTCACTGGCGTATCCTTGGCAGACTTCCATATAGATCGGTTCGATATTAGTACGGCGCTCTTCCAGCAGGTTCTTTACCCGTTCCAAAAGATCGGCGTCTTCTGTCATCATCGCGTGGAACTGGAAAATCTCAGCCTGCGACTGGTCTGTCTCTTTCAAGGCTTTTTCGTACACCTGCGTGATCTGACCGCGGGCGGTCTCAAGTGCCGATTCTAAGCGCTTCCATTCCGTGAATGGATCCTGATTCTCACATGTTCCGATCACCAGTTCCGAGCGGCGGAATTGAAAGACTGGGCCGATGGCGATACCGCGCGAGCTGGCAACTCCCTGGATTTTTTTCATAGTTTTCTCCGGATGGAATGGATTACGTGTTTGCTATCCTGGCGGCATTGAATCTGATATGGGGATCGCAATATCCCTGCCATTAATATAGAAAAACCAGGAACGAGAAAAACTTTCCTGTTCCTGGTTTGCGTTATTTGAGGTGAGACCGACTGATTATTATTAAAGATAGGCTGCCCGGGCAGCCGAATTTGTAAACCTTGCCATGCAATTTTGGTTATGGCTAATGCGGGCATATTTTGCTATACGTATCGATAAGAGTAGAAGAACTTCTTGCCGTAAATTTATCTGGATTGTGGAGAATTTTCTAATAAATGTACTCTTCGTCCAGATTCATATTCATTTTATCATACGCAACTTCTGATACTACTCAATAAAATTATCGATATGTGCCAGCCTTTGGATTTTTCATGGGAAAAATAAGGTAACATCCATATTTTGTCAACTTGGCGAAAATGTAAGCTGCATACATCTATCCTTTCTGGATGGAAAACGATAGAATTTACCTATGAGCGAAGCATTAAAATACCATACAACTCCGGGTAGGCCCGGCAAACTGGCTGTAACCTCGACCAAACCGTTATCTACCCAGCATGACCTGAGCCTGGCTTATACCCCGGGAGTGGCAGAACCGGTGCTGGAAATTGCCCGTGACCCGGCGCTGGCCTATGAGTACACCAACCGGGGGAATCTGGTAGCCGTCGTCAGCAACGGGACGGCGATTCTGGGGCTGGGCGACAGGGGGGCGCTGGCTAGCAAACCGGTAATGGAAGGGAAAGCGGTGCTTTTCAAGAAATTTGCCGGCGTCGATGCGATCGATATTGAGGTCGATTCGAAAGACCCCGACGAGATAGTGCGCATAGTCACCAAGATATCACCCAGTTTCGGCGGGATCAACCTGGAGGATATCAAGGCGCCGGAATGTTTCCAGATCGAACGGCGCCTGGTGGAAGCGCTGGATATTCCGGTATTCCATGATGATCAGCACGGTACGGCCATCATTGTGTGCGCCGGATTGATCAACGCGCTCGAACTGGCAGCGAAAAAACCTGCCGAAATTAAGGTTGTCTTCAGCGGAGCAGGGTCGGCGGCTGTTGCCACTGCCAATTTGCTGGTGGAGTACGGAATTCCACGCGAGCATATATGGATGACCGACGTGGACGGATTGCTGTACAACGGCCGACCGCAGGGGATGTTCCCCGAGCAGGCGGTTTATGCCCACGGTGAAACCCCATTGAAAATGGCAGACCTGCTGGAAGGTGCCGATGTGTTCATAGGTCTTTCCGCTGCCAATCTGCTCACCGGGGAAATGATTAAGCGAATGAGCAGGGATCCGATCATTTTCGCCATGGCCAATCCCGTCCCCGAGATAGGCTGGGATGAAGCCCGCGCCGCCCGGCCGGATGCCTTACTGGCCAATGGACGGTCAGACAGCCCAAACCAGGTAAACAATTTACTGGCTTTTCCCTACATCTTCCGTGCCGCACTGGATTGCCGCGCCCGCCGCATCAATACCACCATGAAGCTGGCTGCCGCTCGAGCGCTGGCGGAATTGTGTCATCAATCTGTGCCTCAAGATGTTCTATCGGCATATAATTTGCATCATCTCGCTTACGGCCGGGACTGGTTCATACCCAAGCCATTGGACAGACGGCTATATACTGCTTTGCCACCGGTCATCGCGAAAGCGGCAGTCGAATGCGGAGAAGCGCGTATCCAAATGGATGAGGCGGACTATCGCCGGCGATTGTCGATAGAATTGACCGATCTGTAATCCACTTCTGGAATGGCATCATGGCGCAATCAGAGAATCCAAATCCGAAAATGCAGCTTCCCGAAGCCTGGGCGGAAAGAATGGTCTGCCCGGTCTGCAGTTCCCGTCCGCTCGGGGTATTTCACCCTTCAGGGCAGGCAGATCGATTCGCCTGTTCCAGTTGCGAGACTTCCTTTGAGCTGGAAGAGGGTGGAAAACGCGTCCGTTTTGTAACCCTGCCAAAAGATGTCACGCCCTGGATGCGCGGTCAATGGGTAATTCTGGAAGAAGCGCTGGCTGCCTTTGAAATCTTCAAAAAAGGGCAGGCTACCGTAAATATTCAGGATTCTTCAGCACATCAGCCATCCATTTCAACAGTTACAGATAAGAGTTTTGAACATTTATCCACAAATGATCCGCAAGACGGAAAGACTCTGGAAGTGAAGGTAGATTCCACTGATGCCGCGGATTCAACCGATGAAGCGGAAGAGCCTTTTGATGTATCAAAACTGGTACGTGCCGACCGCGCTGCCAGACCCAAACCCAAAACCGCTCCTTTTTACGAAGAAGATTTGACCGCATTGAACAATTCTGCCGACAAACAATATGCGGAAAGACACAACGCTGAACAGGAATTCTGGCAGAATCTGGAAGTGGAGCGGGTTAACCAGGCTGTCGATCATCCGAATGGCAGCGATTTTGCCGGAACACTCTCAAACGTTGAACGCCAATCTTATGCTGAAGCTGGCGGCATTACACCTGTTGAAAAAGCCGAAGAAATCCCCTGGCAGCCGGAAGTATCCGCGCAGCCAGAAATTCCCTCCACACCTGTCTGGCCGGAAGAACATCCCATCGGTCAGGCGATGCCAGTCGAGTATCCTTCACTGGATAATCCACCTCCCATCCGACCGTTGGAAGATACTCCACCCTCTTTGATAAAACCGGTACCGGCTCCCAGACAGCCGGTCAGTACCGAACCGGGTGAAGATTTGGGAGACCTGCGTTCGCATATAACCGTGGCATCTCTGGCGCCCTCCGTAGCAGAAAGAATGGATTCCGCGACAGAACGGGCTATTGAGCTTCATAAACTGGGCAACACCGACCAGGAGATCCGAGCTATTCTGGAACGCTCATCCGGTTTGACACCCGAACAAGTGGCTCAAGTGTTGAAGAACCTTGAAAAACCGGAAGAGAAGAAACGCGGTTCCCGTCTGTTGTTGATCTATTCCATTATCGCAATTATCCTGTTCACATTATTAGCCTGGTGGTTCTTCAATAATTATTCGTCTTTCATAAATCCAGCAGTTCAATCTCAGGCCACACAGGGTAGTTTTTCGATAGCCGGTAAACTGGTTGATGCTACCAGCCTACCGGCACCTCTGCAAACTCTCATCCCCAATGGAATTCAAGTTCTGAACGAAGAACCTTCTGTGGAGGCTTCCACAGAAGCGGAAATACCCGCCGTTTCATGCCCTACCACGAAGGCAGGCGCTGCCGGAGTATTTGGTGGACCGGCAAATGATTGGAGCCGGGACACCAATACCAACGGTTGGATTTTAATTACAAAGACGCAGGGAGTCGAAGTGAGAATACCCGCCAATATGACCGGCGGATATCTGGTTTTTGAAAAAGGCCCGGAAATGCGGGGGATTAACGGTCCTGCCATTGTCCGTAATATTTATATGATCTCTGTTTCCTGCGAGTAAATCAAGCCGCTTCATTCACCAAAATCAGGCGAATTTTCTGGCTCCAGATTTACACCTTCATTGGCGATTTCATTGGTTTGGATGTACCGCAGGGGCATGGCATAGCTGGACCAGCCGCCGGCATCCATCAATCGTTCGAGAGGGGTATGCGCGCGGGAGGCCAGGGTTGCCCAGGAATGTCGGCAATCGTGAGGTGACAGATCAGACAGGCCGAGCTGGCGGCCCAGCAGACGTACGCGGTTGAAGATGGCACGGATGGACAGAGAACCTCGCAGCAGGCCATTTCTGGTGCTGCCTGCCAGCAGGGTGGGGAGGATATTGCGCATAGGTAGTATATCCTGGTTCAAGTAGCGCCTCGCGGCATCCAGCGTTTCTGGACTGAGTCGATGGATTTGTTTCTTATCAACCTTGGGACGATAAACAGACAGGGTACCGGCCTGCAGATCAAGATCACCGGGATGCAGACTGGCAATCTCACCAACCCTCAGGCCGTGATCCAATAGAAGGCACATCAAGAATTGGTCGCGCCGACCTTGAGGGGTGTCAGGTTGCTGCTTCAGTGCCGCAATTTGTGGCCGGGTAAGGAGTATGGCCTCGGCTTTCTTTGCTCCAATGCGGGTGGGAATTTCTTCCTTCCTGCGCTGTTCATCGATGCGTTGGCGGTCCCTGTGCCGGCTGCGTGCACGTACTGTCTCGATCAACTGACTTTCGGCCGGATCGACCACTCCAGCTTTGATTGCCAGCCGGGCATAGGTTTTTATCGTAGAAAGATTGACGTTGGCGCTTCCAACAGAATAGCCCTGCAACAACAGCCATTTGTAGTAGCCGTCGACCAACCCCCAGGTGATTCCACGCCAGGCAGAAGGATCGTCATGTAAATGACCGGGACGCAGTCCTTTTTCACCGAGATATTCAGCAAATAGCTCCAAAGCCGCCCGGTGTCGCCGCAGGGTATTGGGCGCGAGAGCCAGTCTGTAATCATAGAAAGCTCCGGCTGCTGCAGCCTGATTGGCAGCCTGTCCAACAGATTCGCGCAGATCAAGTCCGGGTAAAAGGACCGGTTTGGGGATTGTATTCACGTCTGGAATGGTGCAAATACCATACCTGTAATTACCGATTTGTATAATAAATCGGTATTAATATATCTCGCATTTAATTGACAGAAAGCAGGTGATTAACACCTCTGCTTACCTGTCTGCGACAATATCATCCAGGTTTTGAATAAACACATCCACAATCTTTGGGTCAAAATGTGTCCCCGAATTATCCTTGATGTACTGTAACACTTCGTCAAGACACCAGGCGTTTCGATATGGCCGGTCACTGGTCAGAGCATCCCAGACATCGACAATGGAAAATATCCGCGCTGCCAGCGGGATCATTTCCCCTTCCAATTTCTCAGGATATCCGCTGCCATCCCATTTTTCATGATGATATTTAGGGATTACCAACGCCGGATGCAGATAATCAATAGGACTAAGCATATCATATGCATAGGTTGGGTGCTTGCGCATGATTACCCATTCCTCAGAATTCAACGGTCCCTTCTTGAATAGAATCTCATCTGGGATGCCCATCTTGCCGATATCGTGTAATAACGCACCGCGTCTGAGGTTAAGATGTTCACTCTGGTCTATGCCCATGCGGGCGGCCAACCGCAGAGTCATATTGGTGACTCTGAGGCTGTGTCCTTCGGTTTCACGGTCGCGGAGATCCAGCGCTCGCGACCAGCCTTCAATCGTGGCATCGTATGCCTGCGCCAGTTCAGAATTCGCCTGAACCACCCGTTCTTCAGCCTTCTTTCGAGCCGTGACCTCCACAGATACTCCCAGTACCTGGTCGATCTTCCCGTTTGGACCGACGATCGGCCGCTTAATGGTCTGCATATAATGTGTGATTCCGTGAGTATCGATGATGCGCTCTTCGGGTAATACAATCTCGCGGCAATTGTCCATGACATCCAGGTCTTCATGCCGCCAGCGGATGATCTGTCCCAGGTCGTGATTGATCTCGTTGTCGGTCTTCCCGATCAATTCGTCCACCGTCAAGCCTTCGAATCGGGCGGCCGCTTCATTGGCCAGTGTATAGACTCCATTCCGGTCGCGGGCATAAATCAATGTCGGATTTGTATCCAGTACCTGCCGTAAGAATTGTGACTGCCTGTCGAGTTCCTGCTGGGTAATTTCGCGTTCCATGATCTCGGCACGAAGCTCGTTGTTCAGCCTTTCCAGTTCTTTCGTGCGGTGCCGGATACGAGTCTCCAGTTCATTTTGGGTCAGGGTGAGATTCTGTTCGACGCGGGCGTGTTTATCCATATCCATACGCACCCGTTCGAATTGAATGGCATTTTCAACAGCTATAGCTGCCTGATTGGCATAGATCCACAGGGCTTGCTGGCAGAAAGATTCTGAATTTGGTGAAAGAGTATCCGCATTTTTTTTACAGCAATCCTTAAGGGGATGACTGGCACGCAGGTAGCCGCAGGTAACTGCACCATTCAACAGAACCATAGCCAGCAAGGCGCCATCGATCTCCCAAATCTCGGAGGAACGAGAAGTCTTTATTCCTGATGCAATCCCCTCCCCTGAAACTAATGTGTCCAGACCAAAATTGACTGGAATCCGTTTTGCTCCAATGCGAATCAGGTCGGCCGGATTACTATTTACTATTTGCAAGATATCCCAGTCATTGCCCGGGTTTGTTTCCTTAAAGGATTCAAAATCAACAGATGTGTGGATATAAGTGGCTACGCGCATTAATTCCGACTCGGGTTCTTTTATATACATCCCGACAAAGCCATAACCCGTCGATTCACCCACTACCCGCACCACCTGATTCATGACCTTGTTCAGATCGGTATGCAGGCTGAATGTGCGCCCCATTTCCAGAATTTCACCCAGGCGCTGGTTGAGCATTTTTTGCCGGTGGTAAGCCTGCAGTAAATTATCAATCTGTGAATCATGCTCAGGTAACTCGTTCAACAGCACCAGCAGTTTATCGCTATTCTCCAATGGCGGGCCGCATAAGACCTGCGCGCAGATATCCCGGCCATCTATGCGTTTCAATTTCCCCTGTACGATCTTTTTTTGCCGAACGGTATTCACCACTTCCGACGATATTGGGGAAAAGAATTCGTCAAACAACTTTCCCGTCAGTTGATCGACCTGACTGGCTCCACATATCTCCAGGGCAATACAGTTGGCATCTTCAATTCGCCAGGCTTGATCGAGTATGAATAAGGCAGCCGGCAATGAGTTCAATACGGATTGTGAGGTGGTTTCCGTTGGTGCATGGATTGCTGGTTTCATTTAAGCATCACCCCGCTGGAATTGGATGCCATAACAAAAAATGTTCCCCTTAAGCATGTGGTAAAAATATGTGGAGGATACTCAGGTATGATGGCAGAAAGACCTGGCAAACATACCATTCTGGCTGTCCACCCTGTTGCACAAAACAGGCCAGAACCCCTTCATTCATAACGTGGTGTTTGAAAAGGGCTTATACAGATGATATGGCGTGTAAACGTAAAAATTCCATAAAATTTTGTTGAATTTAACATGTATGTCACACAAAGTTTTTTTATTGTTCTATAATGATTCAAGTCTTAGTGCACTTCCAACCCAAAAACTAACCAATGAAGTTATAATTTATTACCATTTTCTCGGGATAAAACCGCTGAAATTTCCCATATTGCACAGACCCGGAAAAGAGATTGAGGAGTTTGCTTGCGCCGGTCTTCTCCTTTAAGGATTCTTGTTGTTGAAGATGAAGCAATCGTCAACCGATTAATCCAGAGTCAGCTTCAACGTCTTGGATACCAGATTGCAGGGGCAGCATTTGATGTCAACAAGGCTGTGGAAATGGCCGAAATTCTGAAACCTGGTCTAATTCTTATGGATCTGCACATGACCGACCCGGTGTCAGGCAAAGAAGATCCGGAAGCCGGCATTAAAGCAACCATTGCCATACAAAAAGTAAATCCCACCCCGGTCATCATGTTAACGGCTTACGAAAATCCTCCGCTGATCCAGCGCGCGGTGGATGCCGGTGTTGGCGCCTACCTGATCAAACCGGTGCAGGATGCAGAACTTGAGCGGGCAATCATCATTTCGCTTGCCAGGTTTGATGATATGCTGTCTTTGAGACGGGTAAATTATGAACTAAACCGGGCAAATTTAAATCTGATTAAAGAAGTTTCTGCACGTATGCAGGCGGAAGATGCCGCCCAACGCCGCGCCAGCCAGATGTCTGCACTGTATGATACGTCCCTGGCTTTATCCGCCCAGATCGAACTTGGTGATCTCCTGTCAACAATCGTACAGCACGGTACCGCTTTGATTGATGCCAGTAATGCCGGCCTGTTTTTGTTGGACGATGAAAAGCAGAAACTTAATCTGGTGGTTACATACAATTACCCTGAAGACAGCCCGCAGGCGGGTCAGGATCTGGGCGAGAAACTGGCAGGCCGTGTGGCGGTAACTGGTCAGGCATTTTTCGTGGAAGACCTGGCAACCTGGGAACAGACACCAGGGCAGGATCAAAAGATCCCGGTGCATCGCATTCTTTCAGTTCCACTAAAGGCGTCCGGCCGCATCCTGGGTGTATTGAACGTCGGTGATACTGAAAAAAGCGGTGAATTCACAGAAGAAGAGATACACCTGATGCAGCTTTTCGCCGATCTAAGCGCCATCATGATCGAAAATGCCCGGTTGTATACCAGTGTCATACGGGAAAAGAATTTCCGTAAAGCCATTGAGGAATCCATCATGTCAGGGATATCGGTCATTGATCTGGATGGCAGGATCACTTATGTCAATCCCGGGTTTTGCCGTATGCTTGGATATTCCAGCCCCGAACTGATGGGCAACACACCACCCTTTATCTTCTGGCCACCGGAAGAAAGAGAGAAAATTAACGGGATTTACCAGTCAGCCATGAATGACGTGTTTCCCGAGTCGGGCATGGAAATCCGCCTGCTGAAAAAAGACGGCCAACGTTTTGATGCCCTCCTGTTGATATCACCTATGCGTGATACCAGAGGATTAACGAACGGATGGCTGACGGCCATCACGGATATCTCGGCATTAAAGAATGCCCAGCAGCAACTCAGAGACAGCGAAGAACTGTATCGCACTCTGGCCACAAACTTCCCGAATGGCATTGTCGGATTATTCGACCGCGATCTGCGCTGCACATTAATGGTCGGTGATGGCATTGGTCTTCTCACGGAAAAAAATATTTTTCCAGAAGGCAAGTCCCTCCCCGAAATATTCCCCCGGCACAAAAATACTACGTCCTCTCTCGAACAGGCTGTGGTGGATGCTTTTCACGGGCAGAGACAAACCCTCGAGGTTTCTCTCTACGACCGGGTTTTCAACTTTTTCTTCATTCCGGTACGTTCCGGCGAAGGGCTGGTCGAGAAAGTCATGGTGATGAGCCAGGATGTCACCGAACAGAACGAAAGTCGAGCGCGATTGACCGCGAGTGAAGCACGTTATCGGGCCATTGTGGAAGACCAGACCGACCTGATCTGCCGCATGCTTCCTGACGGAAGGTTGACCTTCATCAACGATGCCTTCTGCGAGTATTTCAACTGCGAATCGTCCAATCTGCTCGGCCACTCCGTCAATCCGTATCTGCCCCTGGAAAACCAGCAAACCGGTGAATCGATAACGAAGAAACTAACCCGGGAAAATCCTGTCTTCCGCACCGAGCAGAAAAATCTAGATCCATCCGGTGACCGGATTCGCTGGCAGCAATGGTCGATTCACGGCCTGTACAACGAGGATGGCGTGCTGGAGGAATTACAGGCAGTTGGGCATGATATAACTGAACGAAAACAACTGGAAGAAAATCTGCGAATTCTGGGTATGCATGATGAACTCACCGGACTCTATAACCGGGCGTATTTCAAAACTGAAATGGACCGCCTGAACAACAGCCGGAGTTACCCGGTCAGCATCATTCTTGGAGATGTGGATAAATTGAAGATCACCAATGATACCTATGGACATGCAGCCGGCGACGATCTACTGCGCAAAGCGGGGTCTATACTGAAAAGCGCGTTTCGCCCGGAAGATATCATCGCGCGGATCGGCGGTGATGAGTTCGCCGTTCTCTTACCGAGAACCAATGAAAAACTGGCCAGAGAAATGCTAAAGCGGGTGCGCGGTTTATTGGACAGCTATAACCAGGAAAATCAACTTACGTCCGAAGACCTGCCGCAGGTCGAGATCAATATTTCTCTGGGTGTAGCCACCTCAGAAGAAGGCCAGCCGCTGGAAGCCGTCATGAATCAGGCCGACAGGGAAATGTATTTGGAAAAAGCCCGCCGCGGAGGAAGGGGAACGGGCCCGCTGCCGGAACATGAGATCACTCCATTCGCGTAAGGTTCTTGTCTCCGGCAATCAGTAAATTCTGCACTGCGCATCAATTTGCAACGATTTCGTCTATAATATCCGGCAATAACCATCCTTTCCCGCACAGACAGTTCATCCACTTTGCATCGATCAGAAAAACCATCTCCTTTTTATTATCACCAGTTTTACTATCAGACTGATTATTTCTACAGATCTGCCGCGATAAATCCCCTCTCCTGTCCAAAGAAGCAAAAATATATAGCATATAAGGTACCGGAGGCCAACTGTGTACACATTGCAGTTTGACGGTCTCTTCTATCGTTTTCACCTTGATACGAGCAGCTATTCTGGAATTATGTGTTATGGCTGGTTGGTCACGCGCGATGGCAGCCATATTGCCCAGGGGCACGGTGGTTACGCCCACTGGAAACTGGCCACTTCAAACGGCGCCGAATACCTGGCTTTAATCGCCGGTCTGGAAGCGTTGATCGATCTACAAGCAAATGATGATCCTGTTCTTATCTGCGGAGATGCTAAAACTATCATTCATCAAATGCAAAACCAGGCGCTTATCCATTCACAACGTATCGACGAGTTCCACCGGCAGGCGCGCAAACTGAGCCGCAATTTTAAGAATATTCAGTGGATGTGGACTCCGCGCCGCGATAACCGTTCAGCAGATCAATTGACCCGTCAGGCTTTGAATACAATACGATTCGAATCCCCCTTTTATTTTTCTCCCGATTTTTATAGTATGGAACCAACCAACTCCCGCAGGGGATTACAATCGATTATGGCCTTTTCGACAATTAGCACAACCCGGCTGCAATAGATCAGCCCGCGACATTCGTTGAAAGCGCCTGTCAGGTAAAACTGGGTGTATGCACAAAGAATAACGCCTTTACCAGGCACTCTGGATAGAATTCTTGCATGAATTTGGGCATGGTTTTTTCCCGCCCTGCAAGCCATGACTTAAGGGGAAGACGGGTTTTGGCATCATCCGGATGGAGATGATTGCCTGCCGCTGGTCTTCTCGATTAAAACCTGGAAGTAGTTTTTACCACTCCACGATATAGGTGCAGAAATCCCCGCCATTGTTTCGGCAATGATCCGCCGAATCGTGCGTCACCTTCGGTTGGCTCCCATTTGGCCGGAATCGAAAAGCAATGGAATCGATGATCCCACGATCATAATCGCAGGGATATGGATCGTTACAGATGATCACTGCTTTGTTGGGAGCAGTCTCTTCAAAATAGTAGTGGCCGATGCCCTCATGCATCTTTCCGCTGACATAATCCATCATCACTACACCATCCAGGCGATGGTGCAAATGATACGCCCAGTCAATGGACTGAAGCGCCAGGCCGATTACGTTGATCTCAGGCGGAAAGATGGCATTTTCAGTGATCTTTCTACCCAGCAGGGTTAATGTATTACGATGAAAAGGAGCGACGATTAGTTTGAAGCAATCCAACCAGGTCTGCTGGGAATACCATTTTCGCGGTTCCAGTCCGGTAATGCCATGTTCTTCCAAAATTAATACCGCTTTTTCTCTATGGTTACCCAGGCAGTTCACCATCGAAAGAATATGCTGGCCGCTGACTTCCACACCATCTGCTAGAGCAACAAAGACCGACAATGCCAACTCCTGCGAGAGAGAAAACAAAGATAAATATATAGCAAAATAAATTATAACTTTTTGCTCGATGGATGATCACCAGATTCAGGTTTTTCTTCGTATATTAAGAATTTATACAAAAACCTGCGTAATACAAAACACGGGGGTTATCAACCTCCGTGTTCCATCGTTCGAGTAACTATGGTTTACAGTTTGAAGTTCGCCGTCGAAGCCTGCATTTCGCGGGCAATGGTCTCCAGTTTTTGCGCTGATTCGGCCATCTGAGCAACCTTCTCATTCACTTCCATTGTCGAAGCAGCGATCTCTTCAGAGGAAGCAGCATTTTCCTCACTGAAAGCGGCCACCGATTCCATGATCTCAAGGGTATCCGCCGCATACTGGCTAATCTCCTGAGATGAGGCACTGTTTTGTTCTATCACGGCCGAGACGCGTTCGATGGCAGTATTCAGTGCTTCCATCATCCCAAGCATGGTGGCATTCGCCTGACTGGCACCTTTGGAATCCGTTTGCATTTCCGCGGCGGATTGAACCAGCAATTCCAGCGCCTGGCCGGAACTGGAAGCCAGTTCACTCCCCTGGGTAACCCGTTCAATCGCGGTCTTCATCGAAACCACCGTTTCGGCAATGTTCTTCTGGGTATTATGTACAATGGTGGCAATTTCTCGGGTAGCGTCGCTTGACTTTTCTGCCAGTTTGCGGACTTCACCGGCTACCACGGCAAACCCCCTACCCTGCTCTCCGGCGCGGGCGGCTTCGATGGCCGCGTTTAGAGCCAGAAGATTGGTCTGGTCCGCGATATCCTGTATGGTTTCAACAATCTCACCGATTTGCTGGGAGTACTTGTCCATCATCTGAATGGATGTTGCCGAAGTCTCGACTGCCTGCTGGATACTGCCCATCTGATCCAACGCCTGGCGCACAGAGGAGGCGCCTTCCCGCGCCACCTGCACAGAATGATCTGCCGCACTGGTGACCTTGGCAATCGCTTCGGAGGTCACTTCGACAGCTTTTGCGATCTGGACGGACGCATTGACCGCACTTTCTGCCGCCTCAGACTGTTCCACGGCACCTTTGTTAATCTGCTGAATATTATCGACAATCGTCTGAACACTGCTGTTCGCCCGATTCATCATGGCGGCTTCGTCGGTGACCGATTTCGTGATCTGCTGAATAGTCCCAGACACCGTGTCCGTGGCATGTCGGGCATTCCTGGAAACCTCATTCAACATCTGGCTGGCTTCCAGCGTCTGGCGGGCGCGGTCAACCAGCAACAACATCAGGCTGCGCATGCTGGTTGTCTCGGCGTTGAAGGTGGCAATAGGAATACCCCTGGCGACCAGTTTATTGATCGTCACGTTGAGTTCCGAATCGGCCACCATCACACCGATGGCATTGTAGCCGTCATTTGCCAATTTTTCGAGGAAGGGACCGTAGATCTCTGCCGATACCACAATTCCATGATCTGTTCGTGTACCGGGAGGGAGAAGCCAATCCGCCTTCGCGTTAAGCGCTTTTAATTCTTTTGAAGCGACCTCGACACCCTCTTTTACAAAATCGAAGAATGTGAAATCGGCGCCCACCATGGCGATTCTGAACGGTTTCTTTTCAGGATTGGGTAGGGCAACAGGCCGGTTGGCAATGGCTTCTTCTGACTGGAACGCCCCCACTCCGATCTTCCAGTATGCGTCCAGGTTTTCTTTATTGACGATCTCTGGCGTAATCAACAACCGCTCCACCGGCGGAAGCCATCCGCTGACCAGGTGATTGTAAAGATGTATGACGGTGTCATATCCCTGCGCGAAAGGATTCTGGCACACGCTGACCGTGATGATCCCATCTTTGATCAGCCGCGCTATATCATCAGAAAGGTCATGGCTGACAATTTTGAATTTCCCCTGCAGGCGATTCTTTCTGACATAGTTGACCATCGGCATGAAGGATTCGATATCCGTGCCATAAAATCCTGTTAGGTCCGGGTTTTCCTTGAGCACTGATTGAATTTCAGCGACGATCTGTTCTTCTGTCAAACCCGAAGAATCCAGAATATGGACCACCCGGGCTTTTGGGTAATTGGCGGATAGCGTGGTATTAAATCCGTTGATGCGCAGTTTCAGGTTATCCTGGTGCAGGGCACTTGAAACCAGTATCTTGGCTCCATCGCCGACCATTTTCCCCATAGCTTCGCCGGCAGCCAATCCCTCTTGAAAGGAATCAGTGCCTTTGTAAAACATTCGCTTACAGGGTTCATCGGTGATCCAGTTATACGAACGCGCACATTCACGCAGGCTGGCAAGAATGGAATTCATCGATCGCTGGATCGATTTGCTATGGTTTTCCTGATCTCCATTTTTCAGATCAGGGGTAACAATATGAGCCCTGCGGGTAAGATCGCCAGTAGTCAGAGCGGATAGCACGGTTGCCAAACCGGGCGTATCGACTTCCGCCAGTGAGGATCCCATTGAGACGATTTCTTGATTGCACTGGCTGTTCTTTTTTTCGATACCCCTGATCAACAGACAGCTTATCGCGGAACCCGAAGCCCCCAGAATAATCAAAATTCGGGCCAACCAGAGAGTTGCGGCATCTGACGATCCACCGGTCAACGCTCTTTCCAGAAGTATCAGGCCAGTTATTGAGATGAGAATACAGAGCACGGCCAGGACGGCTGGAATCCAGCTTGCGAAGACAGACATCGAAAACTTTTTCTTTGAAGAGGTTTTCTCCATCCTTTTTACGCCCCTTAGTGTGGTGTTTTAAATCTTAGAATAACATTGGTTGTAAATAAAGAGTATAAAATACCAGTAAATTCACCGCCATATACAATGTATCAATTCTTTGCTGTACAAATGTAACGATTAATTTAATACGACCTTTATTACGCCATTTTTCTGCCGGTCTCAACGGCAAACCTGTTCAGCCAATGTCAAAACCAGTCTTTCGGCCAATTGCTGCTCCCCCACAGGTGTCAGGTGAATGGCACTGTTCGTAAATTGGTCCATGGACACAAGGTCCCAGGCATCTAGATAATTCCATCCAGCGTCATCGGCGCGCTTTTGCAGTTCAGAACGGTAGGCATCATAAGCCCAGCGCGGGTAATAGAAGTTATAACGTATCTGACTGTTCTCTCCATTGGAAATCAGGATCGGTTCATTGACCAGTAATGCCGGCAGGCCGGCTTCTTTGATCATGGCCATTCCTTTTTCCAGGACATCCCAGGCCAGGTGTACCTGAAGGTCATCGCCGGGTTTCAAATCATGGAACGTATCATCCGGCTCCAAATCGATATCTGCCGCCGGGTAGCGCGCCGGGTAGTCCTGATCGATGCCGGAGGTAGCCCAGGGAATACCGTAAAGCTGCAATCTTGCCCAATCTGCCAGTTCTCGACGGCGGCCAAAAATGGTTTTATCCCACAGCCCAGATGCCAGTGCATGAGTAGGATCGTCACCTCCCAGGATATGTTTCAGCAAAGACCGGTTGTTCTCCGCCAGAGGCGACGCGAATTGCTTTTCCACAGGAAAGGCTTCCAACGTGGTTACCCAGATGATCAAATCCGGCGAATCTTGAAGGGCCCGCTGCAAGATCAACGTATCTTTCACCAGCGAGATGGTGGGATATCCAAGGTTGTAGAAGCGTGCCGGTTTACCGCAAAACCGCAGCGCGGCAGCGTTCAGCTGTCCTGTCAGGGTCTCTTCTGGATGAAGCAGTGTTCCCCAGATAGATGAATCACCCAGTACGACGACCCGAAAATCATCCCCTTCCCCGGAGCGGGCTGAGATTTCATGCGTGGCGAACATGGCTTCCAGGTTATAGAGACTCAGGTTGTAGGAACGCTGCGGAGTCTCACCGAAGGGCAGCCGCGGCCTGCCGGGTACCAGGTGATTGTAAAGAGTCACCTTCCCGAGAAGATCAGCCGGGATCAATCCGATAAGCAGTGCCAGAATGAAAAAGAGAATCAGCCCTTTCAGGGCTACATTCCGCAGGAAAGGAAATTTCACGCCCGGAATTATACGCTATTCAGAATAGCCCGATTCCGGCTTTTTTCCTGGCTTAACAGGCTGTCAGTTTTTACCGGAAAGATTATCCTTCCGGTTCCACATACAACTCCCACTGGCATTCGCCAATAGAGAAACGGGAGAATTCGGCGTCCATGGAAGAATTCAACGGGCTGCACGCGTAAATCCCGATATTTACCTGACTCACTGGCTGATGCATATGGAAGATGCGCATCTGCCTGAACTGCCCGCCGTCGAATGAATTCTCGATCAGGAAATCCTGGCCGCGCCGGCTGAGCCGGTAAAACATCGCGTGGTGGCTCGAATCGATATCCGTGGTGGCCCAGTCGGAATAACCCAGGTTGGTTACCACGCTCCCCAGCCGGGAGAATTCAGGATTGTCATATTCCACAGAAGCTTTGAACCAGTTATCTGCGTCTTGATAAAGGATCACCCCGCACTGGTCGAACAGTTTTTGGGGCTGCCACACTGCTTTAACCGTGAATGAAAATTCTTCTTCGCCAACCGAAAATAAAAAGGCGTGAGCGGTGTCATGCCGGAATCCGTAATAGGTGCGCTGCCAGAAATCGGTCAAAGGATCGGTGGTGATGATCACCGCATCCTTTTTGATTTCATGGTGCGTCGGTCTATTGAGCCAGTAGAATTTGCTAAAATCGATGTTCATGGTCTTCCCTCCTGCTGTCTTTCAGTGATTAATTAGATAAGAGTCCCGCCTGTTTCGCGGGACTCTTAATGTACCTTATTTTTGTGTGAAAATCACTTTTTTACACTATCGGGTATGTCGATCTCAATCTGGCCGTCTTTATCCAGCAGAATGGCTTTCTTGTAGAAGGTCTTTTCACCAATATCTTTACCGTTCAAATATTTGACGACATTGTCCAGGCCGATATCGCCGCCGGTGCGGTCTATGATCGTCATGGCAAAGATGCCCTGCTGTACATAAGCCTGACCTTCATGTTTCAGGCCGTCAATACCGACAAAGACCATCTCTTTTTCACGGCCGGCCGCTTTGGCAGCCAGGTAAGCGCCGTGAGCGGAAGGATCATTGGCACCGACCACGACATCAATCTTGTCAAAACGGCTGAGGGCGGATTCCATTTCGGAACGGGCGGCGGATTCATCCCACTTGGCGTCGGCGGTGAAGATCACTTCGATATCACTACCTTCCAGAGCTTTCTTGAATCCCGCGAAACGTTCCTGCGCTGGCGAAGAGGTCATCAACCCCTGCAGGTAAACGACTTTGGCTTTCTTGCCGCCATAATTCTTGACAACCCACTGCGTTTCTGCGTAGCTGAGTTTGAACTCATCTGAACCGATGTACTGGGTGTATTTATCACCATTCACCCCCCGCCCTACCAGGAATACCGGGATTCCGGCATCCACCGCTTTGGCGATCGGATCGGTCATGGGACCGGCTTCAATGGGGCCGGCGATGATGGCGTCAACTTTGGCCAGAACACATTCTTCCAGTTGAGCGCGTTGACGTAACACATCATTCTGGGCATCCTTGTACTGCACGGTTACAGTCACATCGGGAAAATCTTTGTTGGGATACTTGGCGGCGGCCGCTTTGATATCCTCATCCATCTGGACATTCCAGGGTTCGGCCAGACTGGCGTTCAACTGGCAGATGGTGTAATTCTTTTTTCCCGTCGCCGGTTCAGCAGCGGCAGGCGCAGATGGTGCTGCTTCAGCAGGAGCAGCGACGGCCGGTGCTTCGGTTTTCTCAGCCGGTGCCGGTGCGGCAGCCGGTGTAGCGGCCGGTGCGCACGCAGCCAGGAGCATTGAAACGCAAATTAAAGAAAACACAATCCATCTTAAGCTCAAGGACTTTCTACTTTCCATTTTTCCTCCGACTATATTTTACAGATGATTGGGTAATCCGGTGGTCGATCCTGTGAGAGATTTGTTCCGAGATATCCTCCTTGGAACCATTTTCAATATTGAATAATTTACAACGTTGTAATTTCAAGCGGCAGAAATATCCTGTATTTGGAACGCACATTTTCCATCACTTAATCAAAACGAACCCTGGGGAGAGTAAAGGGGAAAGACAAACGCTTAACAATTACAACGTTATCACCATTATGCAGAAATTTTAGAGTTTGTCAAGCACCACTTTTTCATGTCTTTAATCACCTCTCCGCACGAAAATTGTGTAATATCTCAAATATCAACAGAAATAATCCAAAAATGGTTCTTTTTCCTAATGCTTCTAGAAAAATCACTATCTTCCTGTTGACACAAATATTTATGTGTGCTATATAATAATAACGTTGTAATTTGGTTTGCCGCCCCAATCTTTTCCCAGGCATTTTCACCCGTTAGTTTTCACAACAGATCGCCTTCCTCTGCAAAACAGCCGAATCGACAAATTACAACGTTATCAAGAGACATACCAGCCCAAAGAAAGGACCTGCGGTGTTAAAAATCCCCCTTGTTCACCCCGAAATACTGGCCGCTCTGGCCTCCGCCGGGCATGGAGCCCGGGTGCTGATCGCGGACGGTGATTACCCGGCAGCCACCACATGCGGAAAATCTGCCCGGCTGGTTCACCTGAATCTTTCACCCGGTGTGGTGACCTGTACCCAGGTTTTAGAAGCCGTTCTTCCGGTCTTGCTGGTGGAAGCCGCGGCAGTCATGGATGTCCCCACCGGTCAACCCGAAGCACCCATCTGGCAGACCTACCGCAATCTGCTAAAAGACAATGGATACGCTCTGCCCCTGGGAAAATTGGAGCGGTTTGATTTTTATCAGGCTGTTATGGCCGATAACACCGCGCTGATCATTCAAACCGCTGAAACCAGGGAATACGCCAATATCCTGTTGACCATTGGTTCTCTTTAGAAACATCATCTCTCGTCATTTCAAGGAGCATCATGAAAATATCCTGCACCGACGCCATGGTTCCAGGCCGCAATCTCACAGAGAAAGCCTTGAATTTGAAACGCTGGGGATTCGACGGCATCGCCGTTTTTGCTGAATATTCCACCTGGAATGATTCCAACCTGAATGACCTGTTGACGCTGGAAGAGCGTACGGGCATCCGGCCCTGTGAATTTGTCTTTATGGACCCGGTCTATGGCCACCTGATGGATCCCGATCCAAACGTGAAAAACAGGGCTGTCGAGATGTACCGTCATGCCATCCGGATCTGCAAACCGCTGGGAGCCATCACCGAAATGGAATTCGATTACGGTTCGCAGAATCCCCTGCCACTCTTCGAACCCTATAAGAAAATGTCCACCGAAGAGGAGGATGGTTTTCTCGCCGTGCTGCGGACGATGGGTGAAGAAGCCCGTGACAGCCGGGCATGGATGCTGATCGAACCGATCAACCGTTACGAAACGAAGTACCTTACCCGTCTGCAGGATGCCGCGGAAATGATCCACAAAGCAGCAAAGCCCAACCTGGGTCTGCTGGCGGATTTCTTCCACCTCTCCATAGAAGAGAGTGATATACCGGCCAGTATCCGGAAAGCCGGCAGCCTGATCCGGCACGTGCATCTGGGTGACAGTAACCGTCTGCTTCCCGGATACGGCCATACCGACTGGAAAGCCTGTTTTCAGGCACTCAAATCCATCGGGTTTGAAGGGTATTTGAATCTTGAATGCGGCATTCCGGGTGACCCTGAAAAAGAACTGCCTGAGACCGTCCGGTTTCTCCGCCAGTTGATCGCCTGATCTACCCATATCTTTCGCCCCAGCAAGGAGATATTTCATGCGTAAACCCAAAGCGTTGGTAATTCCCTTCCGGTTTCGGGAAGGTTATCCGGATGACATCATCGACCATCAAATCAGCCTGGCAACCGATGTGTTATCCGCCAGCCATCTGGATTTCGACCTGACTGAGAATGTGATCCACCCCGCCGACGCGGATCAGGTGAAGCAAAAATACAACCCGAATGCGTATGACTTCGTCATTCTGCTGATCGCCACCTGGATCGAACCGATCCTGGTCATGCGGGCAGCCGGCCCGTATCTTCACAGGCCGACCCTTGTGTGGGGATTCGGTACTTTTATGCATCAGGGGGAACGGGTGAACCTGGGCTCGATGGCCGGAACAGGTGTTGTCAAAGGTACTCTGCGGGAGATGGGTGTCAATCACCAGATGATCTACCGGCTTCCGGATGATCCTGAAACCTTCCAACAGATCAAAACGCGGATCGAACTCTTTGCCAGAGTGTCACGCGCCATTGTTTTGCTTGAACAATCCCGCATTTTGACGATCGGATATCTGTTTGGCGGCATGACGCTGGGTGATATGGACCTGACCCGGCTGCATACCCGGTTCGGGCCGGAACTCGTGGAAGCATCCAATTACACCCTCATCCAGAAGATCCAGACAATGGACACATCCAGCCAGGAATATCGCGAAGCGCTGGCGGATATTAATAAACTGGTGGTCACACCGCTTGGAGAAAAAGCCGACCGCATCGCCCGAATGACGGCAGCTCTCAGGCAAATGGTGAAGGAAAATGAAGCCCAGGCGTTGACGATGAAATGTCATTTCGTCCTGAGTCAGGAATTCGGATTGACCCCCTGCGTGCCGCTTTCGATCATCGGGAATACACTGGTAGCTTCCTGCGAAGCCGATATCCCCGTGCTGCTTACCCAGATGGTGATGAATTATTTATCTGATGGATCTGCGGCCACATATGCCGATATTCATGAGATACTGGACGACCGGCTGCTGGTGGCGGCGTGCGGTTACGCGCCTTCCGGACTTTGTGTGGGAAATAAGGTCATTGCCGAGCTGCCTCCGGCGAATGCCACCGGGTTGGGCGCCACATTCAAAGATTACATCACCAACAAAAATTACCTGAAATCCGGGCAGGTCACTGTTGGCCGGTTCCTGAAAGAACCGGATGGCGAATTCTGCCTGCACTTCACCATCGGCAAAGCCGCCGGCGATATCGGCCGGGTCACCGAACTGGGTGCTCCCCAGTATCCCTTCACGGAGATATCCCTGAAGGCGCCCATCGATCAGTTTGCCCAGCACATGGGCAGCCACCACTATGCCATTGTTTATTCCGACCTGACAGCGGAATTGGATCTGTTCTGCCAGTTGAAAGGTTTCAGGAGCCTTCATGATTGAGAATTCATCCTCCGGCACACCGGCGGCTTTCAGTTTAAGTGTGCCTTTTTTTGAAGTTGGCCCAAAAGCCTTTCTGTATGGACGGGAATTGCTGCGTCTCGCCAAACACGCCGACAGGCTCTGCGACCGCTATCAGGTGCAGATCATCTTTACACCACAGTATGTGGATATCCCCATTCTGGCTCAAGAAACCGGGCGTATCCTTGTCTTTGCCCAGCACATGGATGCCATTGAAGTCGGCCGGGGAGTCGGTTCGGTGCTGCCTGAAGCGTTAAAAGAAGCCGGCGCGGATGGTGTTCTTCTAAATCATTACGAAAAACGACTGCCGCTGGACGAACTTGAAAAGGCCATTCTCAGGGCCGGTGAGGTTGGACTGGCCACCATGGTGTGTGCAGATACTCTGGATGATTCAAGAACCATCGCCCGGTTGCATCCCAATATCATCATCGCCGAGCCGCCTGAATTAATAGGGGCCGGAAAGCGCAATCTGGAAGCCCAGCAGGCCATCCGGAAGATCAATACGGCCATCTGGGATATCGACCCGAACATCCGCGTTCTGCACGGCGCGGGTATCTCCTGCGGACAGGATGTCTACGACGTGATATCCGCTGGAGCCCAGGGAACCGGTTCGACCAGCGGAATCTTCCTTTCGCAAGATCCGTTCCGAATACTGGAAGAAATGATCCAGGCCGTACGGGAAGCCTGGGACCAAAACCAGAAGCATATGGAGAAACAAGTATGACAGTCTACACAGATTCATTCAAAATTCAATCCGACCGGCGACCGACCTTTCATGATGTTACCGAAAAAGTGCAGGAAACGCTAAAGAAATCCGGCGTCAAGAACGGTCTTGCGGTCGTCTACTCTCAACATACCACCTGCAGCGTGATCATCCAGGAAGATTCGGATGATGTGAACTTTTGGGGCAATAAGCTGATCATGCAGGATCTGATCAATATCATGGAAAAGATCATCCCCACCTGCCGGACTGAAGGGCAGTACCTTCACCCAGGCCGTGAACATATCGATGTGGCGGTTAAGAATGGGGAGGAAGCTGTTTGGAGCCTGAACACCGATGCACACCTTCGTTCCGTTCTTCTGGGACGTTCTGAGTCAATTCCGGTTGTCAACGCGCGGTTGGAATTAGGCCAGTTCGGCCGCGTGTATTTCGCTGATTTTGACCAGGTTCGAGCGCGAGAACGAACCGTGCGTATTCAAATCTTGGGAGAGTAAAGGGCACACCGCAGCATGTTTCAGGAGGACGTATATGGATGAAGCGAAATCTGTACCCATCGTACAGATGAAGAATATCGGAAAGAAATTCGGCAATGTCAGGGTTCTGGAAGATGTGGATTTCTCGATCTATCCCGGAGAAGTTCATGTGCTGGCCGGAGAAAACGGCGCCGGTAAAACCACCCTGATCAAGATTCTGGGCGGTGTTCACACCAGCTTTGAAGGCGAGATTTTCTATGAAGGCAGGCTGATCCATCCCGATTCGCCCATTGATGCAAACAATATCGGTATCTCGGTAATTCATCAGGAATTGACCCTGGTTCCCTGTCTGAGTGTGATCGAGAACCTGTTCATGGGGAGAACGAAGACCAGAGCAGGATTTGTTCTTGACAGGGAACAGGAAGAGAAAGCCCGCCAGCTCCTCAAGAACGTGGGTATCGACCTGGATGTGAAGAAACTGGTGGAAGACCTGCCCATTTCCATGCGACAGTTGATTGAGATTTCGCGGGCGGTGAGCCTGAATGCCCGGGTGATCATCATGGACGAACCGAGCAGCGCCTTGAACACCCAGGATGCTGAACACCTCTTCAAACTGATCGACCGGTTGAAGGCAGAAGGCCGGGGGATCGTCTACATCAGCCATCGGATGGAAGAAATCGAACGGCTGGCAGACCGCATCACCGTGCTGCGTGATGGCAAGTTGATTGTGACCGACATGGCAGCCAACCTGCCCACTCATAAACTGATCAATGCCATGGTAGGCCGCGAGATCAATGAACAGATCAAACGAGATGGATTGACTGTCCCGGGTGAAGAGAAATTTCGCGTGGAAAACGCCACGGTTTACACCTACGGAGGAACCACCCAGAAGATGGTGGATTCTGTCAGCTTGTCGGTGCGCGCCGGAGAAGTGGTCGGTCTGGCCGGCCTTCAAGGATCCGGTTCTTCTGAACTGCTGATGGGCATATTCGGGGGATATGAACGTCCGGTGGCGGAACGGATCATTCTGAATGGCAAAGAACTAAAGATTAATTCACCGAAAGACGCCATTGACCAGGGTGTGGTCTTGCTGACCAACGATCGGAAAGCCACAGGGCTGGTTCTGCCAATGTCAGTGATCGACAATATCTGCATCGCCGATTTGAAGCACTTTACAAAACGCGGATGGCGGGATGCCCGAAAAATGGCGGAATCCGCCATGCGTCTCGGGAAGAGGCTGAACCTGCGGGTTCCTTCCTATGAATCAGAACTCACTGTCCTGTCCGGTGGGAATCAGCAGAAAGTGGTGCTGGCCAAATGGCTGCAGACCAACCCGCAGGTGATTTTGCTGGATGAACCAACGCGGGGTGTCGATGTGGGCTCGAAACATGAGATTTATGCCCTGATAGATGAATTGACCAAAACCGGTATTTCCATCCTGTTGATCACTTCAGAAATGCCGGAATTACTGGCACTGAGCGATCGCATTGTAGTGATGCACCGCGGCAGGGTGACCGCCGAATTTACAAGAGAAGAAGCCAACGCAGAAAATGTGCTGGAAGCAGCCATGGGCAATGGGAGTAAAAAATGATGGAAACGACAACAAAATCAAATAAGATTACGGAAACTAAAACCACGGGGAAATCCTTCAGCCAGTTGCTGGGTGAAGTATTTGCCAGCCCGGCTAGCAAAGCGGTTCTGGCGCTGGCTTTGATCCTCATCCTGGGGATCATCTTCAACGCCGAGGGAGCTTTCTTCAAAGCTGGAACTCATCGAGATACGCTGCGGCAGGCGTCGGTCTATGGCATTCTGGCCTGCGGGATGACTCTGGTCATTATGACCGGCGGAATCGACCTGGCGGTAGGCAGTGTAACCGGGCTTTCCGCCGTTCTCTTCGCCATCTTCACCATCTGGTTCGATGTGCCCGCCTGGATCTCCATTATCGGCGTGATCGCCATTGGCGCTCTGACCGGTCTGGTCTCGGGTTCACTGATCGCCAAAGCGAAATTGCAGCCATTCATTGCCACTCTGGCCATGTATTCCTTCGCAAGAGGACTGGCCAGGTTGATCACGGATGGCAAGAAAGTCTCCACCTATGTGCAGGATGCCTCAGGGAACTTTGTCATCAAGGAACTGCCCAAAATCTTTACCCAGATCGACCAGAAGATACTCGGCGATAATATCAATATCGTCACCATCATCTTCCTCATCTGCTTGATCATCACCTGGGTGCTACTTTCCAAACACAAATGGGGACGTGAAATCTACGCCATCGGCGGCAATGAAGAAGCTGCCCGGCTTTCCGGTGTGCCTGTCGATTTATCCAAGATTCTGGTATATATTTACTGTGGCTTGCTGAGTGCCATCGCGGGGATCTGCGTGGCCGCCCAGACACAGCAGGGCGATCCGGGCGCCGGTAATGGTTATGAACTGACCGCCATTGCCATGACAGTCATCGGTGGAACAAGCATGTCCGGTGGAAGGGGTGGAATTGGACTGACTTTCCTGGGTATATTGACCATCGCCTACATGGAAAAAATCCTCAGCATCAATGCGGTTCCCGAAGCCCTGCGGTTGATGATCACCGGTGTGATCATTGTGATCGCCGTGTTAGCGCAGAAGAAAAGAAGATAATTTTCAACAGAATGAAACAAGAATCCATTTCAAGGATCCGGTATGGCAGGCAAATCTGAAGCAAATGTCACGATCAAAAGCATCGCGGAAGAACTGGGTGTTTCTTTCTCAACCGTCGCCAAAGCTCTTAACAATGATCCCCTGGTGAAAGAAGAAACCCGCGAACGCGTGCGGGAAAAGGCAGCCCAGCTCGGGTACCTGCCCAACAGCCTGGCGAAAGGATTGCGCAGCAAGACCTCTAAAACCGTCGGCGTCATCCTGAACGACATCGAGAACCCCACCCGTACGCATATCGTCAAAAAGATTTCCGTCGATCTGGCCAAGTACGGCTACACGACCTTGATCTTTGACTCATTGTACGATCTATCCATCGAGCGCAAGAACCTGTTGACGGTGCTTTCGCGCCTGCCCGACTGCGTGGTGATCTCGCCGGTTAGCGTGCATGCGGAAAATCTCTCACTGCTCAGCAACATGTACGATCGCACTGTCATCTTGAGCCGCATGTTCGACGCAGTACCGGCCAACTATGTTCACATGGACCACCGGCGCGGCGGCTACATTTCGGCCAAAACCATGCTGGAAAACGGCCACAGCCGGAACATCATCTTCGTTGAACCCTCCGAATTTCCCAGTTCAGACCAGTTCCTGGAAGGCGTGAAACAGGCGTATCAGGAACATGGTGTGTCCTTCAATGAAGTCATGATGGTATACGGAACACCGTCGCTCGAAGTGGGCTATCAGGGTCTATGCGATCTGCTGGATCAGAACACCAGGCAGTTCAAAGTTCCGACCACCGGAGTGATCGCCAGTTGCGACCTTTTCGCTTTCGGCGTGTACCGCGCGGCCGCCAAATTTGGAATACGCATACCCGATGATCTCAGCATCATCGGGTATGACGATAATCCGATGGCAGCCCTGTCCACCCCACCGCTGACCACAATGTATATGCCCAAGGAAGCCATTGCCTCGCACTGTTCGGAAATACTGATCTCGAAATTGATCAACAAGGATCCGGTAATAAAAAGTTATTCCCTTGAACCCTATCTGGTTCAGAGGGATTCGATCAAGAAAATCAATTGAGCACCCGTAAAGGAAATTCCAATGGGCTTTATCGCGATTGATCTCGGAACGACCAATATCAAAGTGGCGGCGTTTGACGATGAACTGAACAGCCTTGGAATGGTCTCTGAGAATGTGACCTACCAGCGTCAGGATGATTTCGTGGAATTTGACGCGGAACAATATTTCGATCTGGTTATCGCCTGCATCCGGCGCTGCTGTCAGGCCAGCTTCCCAGCTCCCCCCTACCCTGTCCGGCAGATCGTGCTCACCGGTCAGGCTGAATCACTGGTTACCCTGGATGAAGACAACCGCCCGGTGCGGCCGGCAATCTCATGGTTGGATATGCGTTCGAAAGAAGAATGCGAAGAATTGAAACATCAGTTCCCCGTTTCAGTCTGCTACCGCACAACGGGCCAGCCGGAAATCATTCCCACCTGGCCGGTCACCAAGATCTTCTGGCTGCGACGGCACGAACCCCAGAATTATGCCCGAATAGCCCGGTATCTTCTTTTAAAAGACTACATTCAATTTCGATTGACCGGCAGATTTGCCGGTGAGTATTCCATCTATAACTTCTCACATTACTTCAACATCACCCGAAAAGACTTCTGGCCGGAAATTTTGGATTACTGCGGCATTTCACGTCATCAACTACCCGGCCTTGTGGAGCCCTGCAGCATACTGGGACCGGTATTAGATGACCTTACCGGAGAGCTCGGTCTGGCAGCCGGAGTCGAGGTCAACGTCGGCACCCTGGACCATTTTGCCGGGATGGTGGGCACCGGCAACATCTGTGCGGGATTGATCAGCGAATCGACCGGCACGGTGCTTTCCATCGCCACCCTGGTGAATAAACCGGATTTCAGCCAGTCCAATCTCCCTCTACACTACGGGCCGTTCAAAGACACGTATGTCTATCTGCCGGTATGCGAAAGCGGCGGGATCAGCCTGGAATGGTTCAAAAAGAGCTTCCTGCCTGATCTGTCTTACGCGCAGATCAATACAGAAGCCGGGAAAAGAACCATTCCGAACGATTTGATCTTTCTTCCGTACATAACCGGAGTGAACGCGCCGGATTTTAATCCTGATGCCAGCGGAGTTTTCTTTGGCATCCAGTCCCGGCATGACCCTATCGATTTCGCCATAGCCATCATGGAAGGTGTGGCTCACCTGCTTAAAAGGAACATGGACTTCATCGAGAAGGCCGGGTTTAAGACCGAAAAGATCATTTCCACCGGCGGCGGGGCGCGTTCGGAGATCTGGTCGCAGTTGAAAGCTGACCTCACTCGCCATTCCGTGGCCATCCCGCAGAATGAAGAAGCTGCCTGCCTGGGAGCCGCTATGATCGGCGCCGTATCGGCCGGAATTTTCAGTAGTTATGAGGAAGCTGCCTGCCGCTGCGTGGCCATCAAAAAAGTGTACAACCCGCAGCCGGCAGATAAATTGGCCGCGAAGCATGCACTTTTTAATCAACTGTACGAGCAGATGCTGCCGGTGTACCGGCAGGCTGCCAGAAATTGAGAAATAAATATCACCGCAAAGAACCGCCGGTTGGTTGAACCCCGGCGGTTCTTTCTTCTCTCTGTAAAAAGTTCTTGCGGCAAATTCCTATAAATCACTCTGACATCGGGAAAGTGTTACGTTTCCAGTGAATATTTGCGTTTTCTTTATGGATATCGCGGTCTCCTTAACAGCCTATTAACATCCAAACCTTTATAAACGGTAATAGAAACTAAGGAGATGCTATGAATGACTTTTTTTCAAGTGCAATTTTTCTTTTCTTATCAATAGCCACCATTGGCCTTATCTATTGTGTTCAAAGGTTAAAGGAACAGAAATGATGTACTGGTTAATCGGATTCATTGTACTGGCTTTATTTATCTACCTGGTCGTTGCCCTTCTGCAACCGGAGAGATTCTAATGATGATGCGTGAATGGCTGCAAATTGCGGGATTCTTCGGTCTCGTCCTTCTGCTGGTAAAACCGCTGGGTTCATATATGGCAAAAGTATATGCGGGTGAGACTACCTTGTTGTCATCGTTCCTCAGACCTGTAGAAAAAACCTTTTATCATCTGGCGGGAATATCTCAAGACGATGAGATGACCTGGAAGGAATATAGTCTGGCGGTAATACTCTTCAATCTTGCCGGAATCTTATTCCTGTATCTGATACTCAGGATACAGCACCTTCTTCCGTTCAATAATGCAGGAATTCCCGGCCTCTCACCGGATCTGGCTTTCAATGCAGCTGTCAGCTTTGTAACCAACACGAACTGGCAGGCATTCTCCGGTGAACGGTCGATCAGTTTACTCACTCAGATGATCGGATTCACCGTACAAAACTTTCTCTCGGCAGCCACCGGGATGGCTGTACTGGTGGCTTTTATTCGCGGATTGAATCGCAAACAGACCATCAACCTGGGGAATTTTTGGGTGGATTTAACCCGTGGCGTGTTGTATATCCTCATTCCGCTTTCCATTCTGCTGAGCATATTCCTCATCTGGTCAGGCAGCGTGCAAACACTCTCACCAACCATTACAGTTCATACTCTTGAGGAAAACAGATCACAGCTCGTATCCACCGGTCCTGTGGCATCCCAGGTGGCCATCAAACATTTGGGAACCAACGGCGGCGGTTTTTTCAATGCCAATGCGGCACATCCCTTTGAAAATCCGACACCTCTTTCCAACCTGATGTTGATGTTGGCGCAAACTGCAATACCTTTTTCACTGACCTATACCTATGGAAAAATGGTCGGAGATACCCGGCAAGGCTGGTCAATCCTTGCGGCAATGTTGATCCTGCTGCTGGCTTTCGCCTTCCTTGCCTGTCTCAGTGAAGCGGGAGGAAATCCGGTAATTCAAAATCAAATCCCAGCTTCGTCAGGAATCCTTCAAACTATGGGAAATATGGAAGGAAAAGAAGTAAGGTTCGGTTCAATAACTTCCGCGCTATTTGCTTCAATAACAACAGCAACCTCCACCGGTGCAGTTATCAGCACACATGATTCATTCACACCACTGGGCGGAATGGCTGCCCTGATTTTGATGCAGTTGGGTGAAGTCGCTCCCGGTGGTGTTGGTTCCGGTCTATACGGGATGCTGGTTTTCGTACTGGTGGCCGTCTTTGTGGCCGGATTGATGGTTGGTCGTACCCCGGAATACCTGGGAAAAAAGATCGAACCATTTGAAATGAAAATGGCGGCACTGTTGATCTTGATCATGCCCATTCTGGTGCTTTCATTCACCGCACTGGCTATCTCCACACCAGCCGGACGTGCGGGTATAACGAACCCGGGACCTCATGGTTTCAGTCAGGTTTTATATGCCTTCACATCACAGGGAAACAACAATGGTTCCGCTTTTGCCGGATTGAATGCCAACTCGGTTTTCTACAATTATCTCGGCGCAGTGGCCATGTTCATATCCCGATTCTGGCTTATCGTCCCCACACTCGCTCTGGCCGGTTCTCTGGCAGAGAAGAAGAAAATTCCTGTTGGTGCCGGTACTCTGCCGACGACATCACCTTTATTCATTGGTTGGCTGGTTCTAATCGTCCTGGTGGTTGGCGCTTTGAATTTTCTCCCCGCTCTGGCGATTGGGCCAATCATTGAACATCTTCAGATGACAGGTTTCTAACAAATGAAATCTAACATGCAATTCCGCAAAAAAAACAACTCAAAATTTGCTTTGTTCTCACGGGCTATTCTGGATGCATTTATTAAATTAAATCCGATGCGAATGATCCATAACCCTGTTATGTTTATTGTCGAAATAGGGAGTTTGCTCACAACAGGTCTCTGGATACAGGCATTATCTGGAAAGGGAGAAGCTCCGGCCGGTTTTATTGGTGCTATAACGGCCTGGCTCTGGTTCACCGTACTTTTCGCGAATTTCTCAGAAGCGCTGGCCGAAGGCAGAGGTAAAGCGCAGGCGGAGGCATTGCGAAAAACAAGACAGGAAACTCAAGCCAAAAAGATCAGTGGAAAGCCCAAAGATCAGGTGAAACCGGAAAAATTCGTGTTGACCGCATCTACCTCGCTGCGGCAGGGAGATATGTATCTGGTAGAGACCGGTGACATTATCCCTGCGGATGGAGAGATCATCATGGGGATCGCCTCGGTTGATGAGAGCGCAGTAACCGGGGAATCGGCGCCTGTTATACGAGAAGCCGGAGGGGATCGTTCTGCCGTTACCGGCGGAACCCGGCTGCTTTCCGACTGGCTACTGGTGAGAGTCTCATCCGACCCTGGCCGGGGATTTCTTGATAAGATGATCAACCTGGTGGAGGGCGCAAAACGATCAAAGACGCCCAATGAGATTGCCCTGAATATCCTGCTGGCATCTTTTACGATCATTTTCCTCATCGTTTGCGCCACCCTGTTGCCATTTTCGTTATTCAGCGTGCGCACTGCCGGAATGGGTGAACCGATCACAATCACTGTGCTGATCGCTCTTCTGGTCTGCCTGATACCTACCACCATCGGCGGACTACTATCGGCCATCGGTATAGCCGGTATGGACCGCCTGATCCAGCGGAATGTCATCGCTCTATCCGGGCGTGCTGTTGAAGCAGCCGGTGATATTGATGTGCTGCTTCTGGATAAAACCGGCACCATCACGCTGGGAAACCGCCAGGCGGTTGCCTTTCTACCAATCAATGGGGTGACCGAATTTGACCTGGCAGATGCTTCTCAACTCGCCTCTCTGGCAGATGAGACGCCAGAAGGGCGAAGCATCGTCGTCCTGGCAAAAGAAAAATTCAACCTGAGAGGTCGTCAAATTACTTCCAGTTCAGAGTATCCGCAGGGGATGAAATTCATTCCCTTTTCGGCACAGTCGCGTATGAGCGGAGTGGACCTGGATCACACCCGCATACGTAAAGGTGCTCCGGATACCATGTATTCCTTCATTGAAAACTCCGGGAATTCTGTACCGGCAGAACTGCGCGCATTGGTTGAGCGAATAGCCCGAACCGGTGGAACCCCTCTGGTCGTGGTGAAAAATGAAAAACCGATGGGTGTCATACATCTGAAGGACATTGTTAAAGGTGGATTGAACGAACGGTTTTCACAGCTTCGCAGAATGGGAATCAAGACGGTCATGATCACCGGGGATAATCCTCTGACGGCAGCCGCGATCGCCGCCGAAGCCGGTGTGGATGACTTCCTGGCTCAGGCAACACCCGAAAATAAGCTGAAGTTGATCCGTGATATTCAAGCGGAGGGGAGGCTGGTTGCGATGACCGGGGATGGGACGAATGACGCTCCGGCGCTTGCCCAGGCTGATGTCGCTGTAGCTATGAATACGGGTACACAACCCGCCCGTGAGGCAGCCAACATGATCGATCTGGAATCCAATCCGACCAAACTAATCGAGATTGTGGAAATCGGCAAGCAATTATTGATGACGCGCGGTTCATTAACCACGTTCAGCATTGCCAATGATATCGCCAAGTATTTCGCCATTATTCCGGCGGCGTTCGTCAGTACCTACCCACAACTGGGCGTTCTGAATTTCATGAGATTATCTTCCCCGCAAAATGCCATTCTCTCTGCGGTGATCTTTAATGCGATCATCATCATTTTGCTTATTCCACTGGCATTAAAAGGCATTCCTTACCGGGCTGTCGGCGCATCGGCACTGCTTCGAGATAATCTGGTGATTTATGGCGCAGGTGGTTTGGTGGCTCCCTTCATAGGCATAAAGCTGATTGATTTGTTCCTCGCTCTCGTCGGAGGGTAGAAAATGAAAGGATCTCGTATGGAAAAACTGACTGTGATCCTTATGAAATTTATGCTCTGGGGATCAATCCCACTGGCTTTTGGCTTTGAATACTATGAGCATTTTCTGAATGTATCCACCAGCCTGCATATCGGTTTTCAAGTTATTATCCTGTTACTAATACTTAGATGGGTAACTTTCTGGGATAAAAAACTTATGGAATTTGAACTGGAAATTTCCTCCAGAATCTGGGATCTGCACAAGAGGCAAGTAGAAAAAAAGCAGGATTGAAAATGAAAAAATTATTGCGTTCAGCTATGGTTTTCTTTGGTTTATTTATCATAATTACCGGTGTGATTTATCCATTATTCATCACAGGGATAGCACAGGTTTTCTTCCCATGGCAGGCGAACGGCAGTATCATCAGAGATTCAAACGGTACGGCCGTTGGTTCACAAAACATCGGGCAGTCATTCCAGGAGCTGGGTTACTTCTGGGGACGTCCATCTGCCACAGGTGGCTATCCATACAATGCAGGTGCTTCAGGTGGTTCGAATTTGAGTGTTTTGAACAAAACATTAACCCAACAGGTGACTGATCGGTTTAACCGGATCACCTCTGAGGATACTGCAAACAGCCAGCCGGTTCCTGTTGATCTGCTGACGGCTTCTGCCAGTGGTCTTGATCCCCATATCAGCCCTGAAGCCGCCTTCTATCAAGCCCACCGCGTTGCACTCTCCCGCGGTTTGCCAGAAAGTCAGGTGAGAAGTATGGTGGAATCACACATCGAACGCCCATTCCTGAAACTCTTTGGCGAACCCAGGGTGAATGTTCTGATGCTCAATCTGGCTCTTGACTCAGTAAAATAGATAATAAATATATGAATGATCTTGTCCGCCCAAATCCAGATGTTCTTCTGGCAAAAATTCAATCTGAAGAGTCTCAAAACCGGAAAGGTAAATTAAAGATCTTTCTGGGTTACGCTGCCGGTGTTGGCAAGACGTATGCCATGCTGGAGGCGGCTCAACAACGAAAAGACCAGAAGATCGATGTAGTGATCGGATTCATTGAAACCCACGGTCGACGAGATACAGAAGCCAAACTGACCGGTTTGGAGATCATTCCCCGGAAACAAATGACGTATCACGGGGCTGCATTTACCGAGATGGATATTGATGCCATTCTAAAACGGAATCCATCTCTGGTCATTGTGGATGAACTGGCGCACACTAACATTCCCGGATCACGACACCCGAGACGATACAATGATGTGGAGGAGTTCCTGGCAGCCGGTATCGATGTGTATACGACTGTCAATATTCAACACTTTGAAAGCATGGTTGACATCGTTCATCAGATCACGGGAATTACGGTGAGAGAGACCGTACCGGACAGGTTGCTGGACGAAGCCAGTGAGATAGAGGTAATCGACCTCCCGCCGGATGAGCTGATCCAACGTCTACAAGATGGGAAGGTCTACATTCCCGATCAGGCCATTCGGGCGATCGAAAAATTCTTCCGCAAAGGAAATTTGACCGCATTGCGAGAGATAAGCCTGCGGCGTGCTGCTGAACGCGTGGATACGCAGATGCGATCCTATATGCGGGATGAATCAATCGCAGGTCCCTGGCCAGCCGCGGACCGTATTCTGGTTTGCATCAGCTCTCATCCATTGGGTGAGAGACTGATCCGCGCTGGCAGAAAATTATCGGATGACCTGGATGCCCAGTGGATTGTGGCATTTGTCGAGACACCCGGGCATACGCATATGCCATCCGAAAACCAGGAACGGATTGTCCGCAATTTAAGCCTAGCGGAACAACTGGGAGCTCATATTGAATATCTTTCCGGAACAACTGTCGCTCAGGCAGTCCTGGATTTTGCGAGAAAGAATAATATTACGAAAATTATCGCCGGCAAACCGTTACGCCCGCGCTGGTTTGAATTATTAAGAGGGGGGTCTGTCGTTGATCAAATCATTCGTGAAAGCGGAACCATCGATATTTATGTGATCAGCGAAACACAAAGCCAGCCCATTTCACTGCCGCCAACCAGCCGGTTCTTCCACAGGCGCTGGGATCGCTATTTTCGAAGCCTTTTGTTGGTGGGACTGGTCTCCATTATTAACGCGTTTTTTTTTGAGGACCTGGAGCCTACCAACCTGGTGATGTTTTATCTGGCCGCCGTGGTCGTTTCTGCACTCTATCTGGGCAGAGGGCCGTCCATTTTGGCTTCCATGGTTAGCGTGCTGGTTTTTGACTTTTTCTTCATTCACCCGAAATATTCTTTTGCCGTAGCCGACACCGAATACATTTTGACTTTCGCTGGCTTACTGGGCGTGGGATTGATTATCAGTTCCTCTGCATCTCAATTGCGCGATCAATTGGATCAACTGAGAAAAAGGGAAACCAATGCCCGGGCGTTGAACTCCCTGAGTAAGGAACTCACTGCGGCTGTAGATCTGGATGACGTACTGAATGTGGTGGTGAAAAATCTTGGACAATTATTTGAATGTAACGTGGCAATTTTGCTACCCAAAGACTCTGCGCTGGTCATCCGGAAAACTACCAAAGATTATTCTCTTGACAAAAACGATATGGCAGTGGCGGAATGGGCTTTTCTTAACCGGCAGGCGGCCGGTGAGGGAACAGAGACCCTTCCCGCATCCATGTTGCAATGTTTACCTCTATTAACCTCGCATGGAATAGTCGGTGTAATGGGGATAAAATCATCATCCAAAGACCGTCTATCTCGCATCAATGACCGCCTTTTGCTCGAAAACTATACCAACCTCGCGGCTCTGGCAATCGAGAGGGCTGTATTTGCGGAACAGGCCAGCCAGGCAGAATCTCTACGCACCACGGAACGTTTACAATCCGCTCTGCTGAACTCGATATCCCATGAATTACGCACGCCGTTATCTTCGATCATGGGTGTATTATCCAGTCTGGAGGAAGACGAAAGTGAAAAAGGAGGAGAAACCCGGCTGGATCACGATACACGCCTGGAATTAATCCACTCAGCAGCCACACAAACCCGGCAGTTGAATCAACTGGTGGGTAATTTATTGGATATGACCCGCATTCAGGCAGGGTCTGTGAAATTGAACTGCAGCATGGTGGATATGCAGGATTTGATCGGTGCTGTATTGAATCAAATGGAAAACCGCCTGGATGGCAGACAGGTGGATGTAGTGATCCCGGACGATTTCCCTTCTGTAAATATTGATTCCGTCCTGATCGGACAGGCTCTGGTGAATTTGCTGGATAATGCACTTAAATTTTCTCCGCCAGGATCGGGAATTAAAATTCTGACCGAACTCAGGAAGAAGGAATTCAGGATCTGCGTCGATGATTCTGGTCCGGGTGTTCCGCCGGCAGAAATTGACAAAATATTCGAGAAGTTCTATCGCGGAAGCAAGATTGGAGCATCTTCGGGTAGTGGACTTGGTCTTTCAATCTGCCGCGGAATTGTGGAAGCTCATAATGGGAAAATCTGGGCAGAGAACCGGAAAGAAGGGGGATTACGAATAGTGATCTCAATCCCCCTGCAGGTAACTGATTCGCAGGAGTGATGTGCCTTGGATGAGAGTCTGCGAATACTGGTGGTAGATGACGAGATTGAAATTCGAAGATTCCTGCGGGCATCTCTATCGGTTCATGGCTATTCCATTTTTGAAGCTCAAACCGGAAATGAAGCCCTGCAAATGGCCGTCAACTGCCGGCCCGATCTGGTCATTCTGGACCTGAAATTACCTGATCTGGATGGTGTGGAAGTAACCCGGCGGCTGCGCAAGTGGAGTCAAATACCGGTCATAATTCTTTCTGTAAGAAATCAGGAGCAGGACAAGATATTGGCCCTGGATGCCGGTGCTGATGATTACCTTACCAAACCATTCGGAGTCGGAGAGCTTCTGGCCAGAATCCGTGTGGTAATGCGCAGGATCGTCACCCCTGAAGGAAGTGCAACCTATACAATCGGTGGTTTGACCATCGATCTGGCGCGGCATAAAGTGATCCTAAATGGGAAAGAGATCACATTAACTCCAACCGAATTTGATCTGTTGAAAGCCCTGGCACAGAATGCCGGAAAAGTAATGACGCATCGTCATCTGATCCACCAGGTCTGGGGAACCGTGTATGAAGATGAGGACCGTCTTTTGCGGGTCAATATCGCCAATCTACGCCGCAAAATCGAGGCGAATCCTTCAAAACCCGACTATATATTGACCGAACTGGGAGTGGGTTACCGGCTAAATTCAAAGGATTGAACCAATTGGCTTTAATAATGTATCGGGCTGATCTGGGCCAGTTTCTCCAGACGGTGGGTAGAGATGATCTGCCGCACGGTTCCGGTCAATCCGCGCATCACCAGACTGTCGGTGCGTGCGCCATCTTTAAAATAACTCACACCTTGCAGCAGGTCGCCGTTGGTGATTCCGGTGGCGGCGAAAAAGACATCTTCTGATGAGACCAGGTCATCCATGGTCAATACGCGGTCCAGGTCGTATCCCATCTCTTCTCCGCGGCGGCGTTCATCGTCATTGCGCACTACCAGTTTTCCCTGGATGTTGCCATCCATGGCACGCAGCGCGCAGGCGGCCAGTACACCTTCAGGTGTACCGCCGATGCCCATTAAGACATCAATGTGAGAATCAGGCCAGGCGGTCATCAGCGCACCGGCCACATCACCATCCGGGATCTGCCGGATACGCGCTCCGCAGGCGCGCACTTCGGAGATCAATCCGGCATGGCGCGATCGGTCCAGTATGACCACGGTCAGGTCCTCCAGATCCGCTCCTTTGGCACGGGCTATTTTTTTCAAATTGTCCTTTACCGGCGCATTGATGTCGATCACTCCTTTGGCTTCCCGTCCGACGGCGATTTTGTTCATGTAAAGGAAAGGTCCGGGATCAAACATCGTCCCCCGCGGAGCAACAGCCACTGTGGCAATGGAGTTATTGAGGCCGTTCGCCAGGGGACGGGTGCCGTCTATGGGATCGACGGCAATATCCACCTGCGGGAAATCTCCCGCGCCCAGTGTTTCCCCGTTAAAAAGCATGGGGGCTTCATCCTTTTCCCCTTCCCCGATGACCACAACACCGGCCATCGGGATGGTATTCATGATCAGCCGCATGGCATCCACAGCGGCTTTATCGGCCTTCTCTTTATTACCGCGGCCCATATACCGGCCGGCGGCCAGAGCTGCCGCCTCCGTAACCCGCACCAACTCCAACGCCATATTGCGGGTTGGTTTATCCTTGGTCATCATCATATTCTCTTCCTCCTCACCCTACCAGTATTATGACATATTTTAGTATGTCCGTACATACGTATAATCAGGGAACGCGGCGTTTGGGTTTGGGATAATCCGGCCGAAAAACCTCCGTTTCCTTCTCTTCAACCTGCGATTCCGCCCTGCCCGCGGCGGATTGCGCCGTCTGCTGTACCAGTTCGCGCAACAGAGTGGGATCAGCCTCAGCCCGGATATTGACAAGCGCGTGCATTTCCCGGCAGCGCAGATCGGGCACCTGCGCCCGCCAGCCAGCGGCGTCACCAGTTGTCAGGCTGACTCTGGCATCAGTTTTTCCGGCTTTCACCATCATTTTCAGGTGTCCCAACCCGATATTGCGCTGGCGGAATTCTCTTTCGAGTGCGGTGATCCAATCAATAACCATCGGTCGGTGGTTGGATATGGATTGGGATGTGAAATCCAGGTTGACATCCAGCCAGCCCAGGGCAGAGCGGCCTTCCGCGTAATGGTTGTATTCCAGTTGCAGTGAGTTCAACGGTGTGGACCGTCTGGAAAGGGCGTCCAGTTCATCCAGCCAGATATCGATCTGCAATGGATCCAGCGAGTTCTGCAGGGCGATTTGTTTGGCGGGGAAGCGGCTGCGTGCATCTTCCAACGCTTGCCGGGCGCGCCCCGGTGAGACCAGATCGCGCTTATTTAGCACGATCAATCCGGCTTCTTCCATCTGCCGGCCGTACAGATACATAACCTTGTTACTGAAAGGCACGCTCTCACCGGAAGCCCACAGCGAGAGCAGACGTGTATCGGCGAATACGCTGAAGGTGATGTTCCCATCATGGGGGCCGCGGACTTCCAGTAGTGGTTTGATAACCGCCGCCACCAGATCGGCGCTGCACCCCACGGTTTCGATAAAGATCACTTCCGGTTGAACGGCGCGCTTCAACCGGTCTAGCTTAATTAGCAGATCGTCATATTGACTGCATAAGCAGCCACCGGTTACCTGCACGGCCGGTATCTTCTGCGCGTCAAAGAATGCGGTATCTACCAGATATCTTCCCAGATCATTGGTGACCACACCCGCGGTGATTTTTCTTTCTGCAAGAGCCTTGCAGGCCATGGCAATGGCTGTAGATTTCCCGCTTCCCAGAAATCCCCCCACAAGATGCACCTGCATGCTTCACTCCCCGAAAAATCGTTTGATCAGCCGCGTATTTCCAGGAAAATTGTACCGCAACAGCCTCATATGCGCAGGGGAAACCGGAAACGCGCCCTCCAAACAATCACAATGAGCATCCCGGCAGTTCTATACCCGCTGGCAGGCCTGATCCCACTTCTCACCTGTTTCGTTATTGGCATTCTCGGGTCATATTTTTGCCCGCGCAGAGCCTTCTTACCGGTAGCCGGTGGCGGATATTGAGCGATTGTTCCCTCTCCCGGCATGTAACTCCGGCTTACATTGAATTCTTTCCTTAAATTTTCAAATTGCCTATTGACTCCAAAGGGAAATATCTGTATTATGAAATATGTAAGTCCTTTCATAAAAGTATATTCAGTTACTTCTCAAATCCCCTTTGACCCGAAACTCTCCCCCCACGATCTATGATGTAGCCACCGTTGCTCATGTCAGCATCGCTACGGTCTCGCGTGTCATCAACAACCTCGAAAAAGTAAAACCCGAAACCCGTGCGGCTGTCCTGGAAGCCATCGATGCCCTGGGCTTCATCCCCAAGGCAGATGCGCGCGCGCGCGCCATTCGAACCCAGCGACGCATCGGGGTGATCACGCCGTTCTTCACCGCGCCTTCCTTCGTCCAACGTCTGCGCGGTGTGGCGGCTGCTCTGGGGCCAACGCCCTATGAACTGGTCATTTACACCGTCACCAACAGCAAGCACCTGAACAGTTATCTGGATACCCTGCCCCTCACCGGTAATCTGGATGGATTGATCATTCTTTCACTGGAAGTGGAAGACCGTTACGTGGAACGCCTTTTGGATCATCACCTGGAAACCGTCCTGGTTGAATATCCGCATTCCCTTTTATGCAGTGTGGAAATCGACAACGAGGATGGAGGAAAACAGGCAGCCAGTTACCTTTATAAAAAAGGATACCGCCGGTTTGCTTTTGTCGGCGATACCTCCACCGCCGAATATGGTATCCATCCAATCTCACTGCGTTTGAACGGTTTTCGCCGAGAATTAGTGCATCTCGGAGCTTCTTTACCCGATTGCCAAATTCTGATTGCGCCGTATGATATTAACAAGACGCGCGAACAGGCGGTTCAATTCCTCAAGAATCAGGAACTTCCCCTGGCTGTTTTCGCAGCTACCGATCTGCAGGCTATATCCATTATTCAGGCCGCCCGGCAATTGAACCTTCGCATACCTGAAGACCTGGCGGTCATGGGTTTCGATGACCTGGATATGGCGGAATATTTCAACCTGACCACCATCCGGCAGCATCTTGACGAATCGGGTGAAATTGCTGTCGAAATGCTTCTTTCACGTCTCAATAATCCTAACCGCACCATTCAGATTTCAAAACTCCCGTTGGAAATTATAGAACGAGGCACTGTTTGAGAGGAGGTGATTGGTCAGCAGGAAATTAATCGTCTCTGTTCGATAGAAAAGGAAAGAAAAAGACTTCAATTGTTCGATAAGGAGAAAAGCATGAAGCGCTTTGTTGCGATATTAAGTACATTAATCATCCTGGGCATGATCCTGGCGTCCTGTGCGCCAGTGGCCACGCCAGCTGCCCCTGCTCCCGCCGCGGCTGGAAATGCCCTCGATGACGCCTTTGCAGGGAAAATGAAGGGCAAAGTCGTCACCATGGCTGGTCCCTTCACCGATAATGATGCTGTAAAATTTGACGATTCAATAAAGAGCTTTGAAGAAAAAACCGGTATCGATATTCAATATTCCGGTTCCAAAGAATTCGAAGCCTCCATCGGCATCGCGATCGAAGGTGACAATCCACCTGATATCGTCGATTTTCCGCAGCCGGGGCTCCTGGAATCCTTCGTGAAAAAGGGCAAGGTCATTGACCTGTCTACCTTCATGGACATGAAGAAACTGCAGGCCAACTACATCCAATCCTGGATCGACATGGGCACCATGCAAGGTCCCAAGGGCAAGATCCTGGCCGGCATCTGGGGCCGTGTGAACGGCAAGAGCGCCGTCTGGTATCCCAAGAAAGCCTTTGACGAAGCCGGTTATAAAGTCCCCAAGACCTGGGACGAACTGATGGCGCTGACCAAACAGATCAAAGACGACGGAGATACACCCTGGTGTGTGGGTATTGAATCCGGCGCTGCCACCGGTTGGCCGGCAACTGACTGGATGGAAGAGTTGATGCTCCGCACCACCTCGCTGGAAAACTACGACAAATGGGTCAAAGGCGAATTGAAATTCTCATCACCGGAAGTCAAGAAAGCCGCTGAGGTTATGTCTGACCTGTGGTTCACTGAAGGCAATGTGTACGGTGGCCGCAAGGCTATCGCCACAACCGCCTTTGGCGATTCACCCAAACCCATGTTCGAGAATCCTCCGAAATGCTGGCTTCACAAACAGGGCAACTTCATCACCACCTTCTTCCCTGAGGATTCAAAAGCCGGTGTGGATTATGACTTCTTCTATCTGCCCGGAATCGATCCCAAATACGGAAGCCCCGTTCTGGTGGCCGGTGATATCTATGCCATGTTCAATGACCGCCCCGAAACCCGTGCCGTCATCGAATACTTCGCCACCGGCGCTTCTGTGGAAGGCTGGGTGAAAGCCGGCGGAGCCATCTCCCCGCACAAAGACTCCAAACTCGAATGGTACACCAATGATGTGGACCGCGGCATCGCCAAGATGATCATGGAT
>JAAZMZ010000065.1 GCA_012798535.1 Leptolinea sp. | reverse complement strand
GTTCCTTCGGAGAGAAAACTCGAGCAGGGTGATCTGGTGGTGGTGGACTGGGGAGCCAGTTTTCAGGGGTATGCCTCGGATTTGACCCGCACACTGATTTTGGGTTCTCCGACGAACGAACAAAAGGCGATTGCCGGAAGTGTTCTACGTGCCAATACAGCCGGAAGAGCCGCCGGTAAACCGGGTCTTCCGGCCGGTGATGTGGATCGGGCAGCGCGGGCTGAAATTGACCGAGACGGATTTGGAAAGTATTTCACGCATCGCACCGGCCACGGCCTGGGTATGGAAGCCCACGAGCCTCCCTATATATTTACCGAGAATTTGCAGATCCTTGAACCGGGGATGGTCTACACGGTGGAACCGGGAATCTATCTGCCGGGCAAGGGAGGTGTCCGCATCGAAGATGATGTGGTGGTCACCGCAGATGGTTCAGAAAGCCTATCTGATCTTCCCAGAGAGTTGGTTGTGATCCAATGAGCTTGATCGTTGATGCGTTCGTACTGGGTTCGATCGACAATAATACTTATTTGCTTTGGGATGATTCCTCCGGTCAGGCTGTGGTGATCGACCCCAGCTTTGAACCGGCAGATGTACTGGAGAGGATAAGAGCGAAGAATCTTCTCGTGACAGGAATCTGGCTGACCCATGGTCATTTTGACCACTTCATCGGAATTCCAGAGTTCCTTTCTACAAACACACCTGCCGTTCCGGTTTACATCCATCAGGATGATTCCGACCTGTATCAATGCGGCGGGCTGGCGCCGTTGTTTGGAATAAACCCGCCTAAACTCCCCCCACCTGTAGGTTTTCTTATGGATGGAGAAACATTGTCAATTGGGGCATCACGGATTCAGGTGCGACATACTCCAGGCCACAGCGCGGGGCATGTGGTTTTCTATGCGGAAGAAATTGCAACCGTTTTTACCGGTGACCTGATCTTTAGACAGAGTGTCGGGAGAACAGACCTTCCCGGCTCAGATCAGGATATGCTGTTGAAAAGCATCTATTCGCAGATCCTGACCCTGCCGCCTGAAACGATCCTGCGTTCCGGGCACGGGGAACAGACGACTGTTGAAGATGAGATCGAGTTTAACCCTTATTTAAATTAAGAAGAAGGCCGCCTCTTTTCTTTTGAGACGGCCTCCATACCTGGCTATTTGGCAAATTCTGTGGCGCGGGTTTCACGAATCACGGTCACTTTTATCTGACCGGGATATTGCATGGTATCTTCGATCTGTTTGGCAATATCTTTTGCCAGACGGGTACTGGCCAGATCGTCGATCTCTTCCGGCCGCACAATGATGCGCACTTCGCGGCCTGCCTGAATGGCATAACTTTGGGATACACCTTTAAAAGAATTGGCCACTTCTTCCAACGCGCGCAGGCGTTTAATGTACTGTTCGAGGTCTTCACGGCGTGCGCCTGGCCGGGCACCGCTGATGGCATCAGCCGCTTCCACAATCACGGCTTCCACCGATTCCTGTTCAGCTTCATGGTGATGTGAGGCGATGGTGTTCACAACCCGGGCATTGACTCCGTACCGTTTGGCAAATTCGGCGCCGATCATGGCATGGGTGCCCTCGGTGTTGTGGTCCATGGCTTTACCCAGATCGTGCAAAAGACCGCCGGCTTTGGCGACTTCCACGTTGGCATTCAGTTCAGCGGCAATAACGGCTGCCAGTTTCGAAACCTCCACGGCATGGGCCAGTTGGTTTTGTCCGTAAGACGTACGATATTTCAACCGTCCCAGCATGCGGGTGACTTCGGGGTGAAGGCCGGCCACACCGGCATCATAGGCTGCCTGTTCACCGGCCTCTTCGATATCTTTATCGACCTGGCGCTGTTCTTCCCCCAGCACTTTTTCGATGTGCGCCGGATGAATGCGGCCGTCCAGTATCAGACGGGCCAGGGCGCGGCGGGCAATTTCACGGCGGACGGCATCGAAACAGGAGACGGTCACTGCTTCGGGGGTGTCATCCACGATGACATCGACACCGGCAGCCTGCTCAAAGGCGCGGATATTACGGCCATTGCGGCCGACAATACGTCCTTTCATTTCTTCGTTGGGAAGGGAAACAATGGAAGATGTGACTTCGGCAACGTGATCCGAAGCGACCCGCTGAATGGCATCGGCAATCAACTCACGGGCGCGTTTTTCCCCTTCGGCGCGCGCCTCCGCTTCGATCTGACGGATTATGCGCGCCATATCGTTGCGAGAGTCTTTTTCCGTTTCGGCCAGCAGTTGGTTGCGGGCTTCATCCTGCGTCATCTTGGCGATGTTTTGCAGTTCTTCCATCTGCTGGGTATACATTTTCTCAACTTCATTAGCTCGCCGGTCGAGCATGCTCTGGCGCTTATTCAAAGCCTGTTCACGCTGTTCCAGGCGTTCCATCCGGTTATCCAGATCAGAACGCCGGCGCTGCAAACGCTCTTCTTCCGCCGCATGGTCAGCACGGATATGGGCGGCTTCAGCCTCAGATTGCTGTAAAACCTTAAGGGCTTTGTCGCGGGCTTCCAGCTCTATTGTCTTGGATTTCTCATTGGCCGCAGTGATGATACTATCGGCTTTATACTGCTGCTCTTTTTGGATATTACTGGTAATGATTTTGGCAATGATGAAGACAGCAACGGCAACCAGAACTAGATCACCAATGATTATTGGTACAAGGCTCCCCGGTGTAAACATAGTTTCCTCTTATTCGTTCTCATATTTTTATGGGTATACTTCCGCTTCTACCTGCAGAGACTGCCAGATTTTTTGTATAGTTTCTGCCACAATTTCATACTCGAAACCACGGCGAGAGAGATATCCATACATTTTTTGGCGGAATTTATCAAACGGCAGATCTTTGCATCGTGAGGCATACTTCCTGGCCAACTGTAACGCCAGAGAAACTTCATCCAGATTGTTTACTGCCGACTGAATTTCTGAATCACTTATTCCTTTTTGGTGCAATTCCAGTACCAGAATTCGCTTTGAACGTGGATGAAAAGTGCAACGATTTTCTACCCATGTGTGGGCGAAATTCGCATTGTTGATCAGACCGCTGTTTTTCAAACGGTCCAGAACTTCCTGAATGGTTCCTTCGCCATAACCGGCTCTTTCCAGCCTCTCGCTCACTTCACGGGTTGACCGCGGGCGAACATTGATCAACTGTAATGCTCTGAGAAAAGCCCGTTCGTGTTCATCTTTATGGAGCAAAGCTTCGATTTTTGGATGATCAACTTCATCCCCGACGGATAACCAGGCTGCCACAATACGCTCAACGCTGAAAGCATATTCTCCATCGAGAAATACAGAAAGACGGTGAGGGTTATGTTTTTGAATCTGAAGGGCTGTAATTCGCGACATGCAAAATCACCTGACCTGTCATTCAGCCGGCCGCCTTCAAAGCGAAATCTGTCTGGGTATTCACATGAATGCATCACAGGTATTGATCAGCCTGAGATTGCATGACTCCCGATACAACATTGAGCAGGTTGGATTGCTGCTATGAAACAGGGTGTTGAACGGTTGCCCTGGGGAACCTGTCAAACACTTCTGTAAATACAGGGATGCCCTTGGGCAATTTAGAGATAAAACCCTGTATGGATACTACCGTGCTACCAACTACTACTCCCTATCCGGGAGGGATGATTCTGAAATACTCAAAAAGTTTCAAAATTGAAGGCAATCTGCAGATTTTCTCCGCAGAAAAAATTTACGGTCTGCCTAATAAGTATTATACATTATTTTACCGGTTATGTTTATGATATTAAAAAGAACCAGTGCAAATATCCACTATAATTCAACCGAATGCGATCATTGTTCTCGGAGGGTGAATGTTAAACTGGCTGGTCACCGGCGGTGCCGGATTCATCGGATCGAATTTTATCCAGTATATTCTCTCGACCCGCAGTGATATCAACATTATCAATTTTGATCTGCTGACCTACGCGGGAAATCTTAATAACCTCAAAACCGTAGAAAACGATCCGCGCTATACCTTTGTGCAGGGGGATATCTGCGACCGGCAGTTTGTGGATGCTGTTCTTCGAGATTATGCCATCAATACCATTGTTCATTTTGCCGCTGAATCTCACGTGGATCGATCCATTCTCGGCCCCATGCAGTTTGTAAAAACCAATGTAATTGGCACCGCAACCCTGCTGGATGCCGCCCGGGATTACTGGTCGGCTTGTTCCGCACCCTTGGTGGGAATCAGGCGTTTCCACCATATCTCCACCGATGAGGTTTTTGGCAGCCTTAAACCGGGAGAACCAGCCTGGACGGAAGACTCTCCTTACGCGCCCAATTCTCCCTATGCGGCTTCCAAAGCGGGCAGCGATCATCTGGTGCGGGCGTATGGACATACCTATGGTATGCCGGTATCCATCTCCAACTGTTCGAACAACTATGGACCATTTCAATTCCCTGAAAAGTTGATCCCGCTGGTAACTCTAAACGCGTTGAATGGCAAAGCCTTGCCGGTCTACGGTGACGGGCAGCAGATTCGGGACTGGCTGTATGTGGAAGATCATTGCGAGGCTATCACCCGCATTATCACAGACGGCCGGCCGGGAGAAACTTATAACATTGGGGGGAATAACCAGCCGGCAAATCTTGAGATTGTCAGGACAATTTGCCGATTACTGGATGAAATGGTATCTGCATCAAAATATCGGCCTCACGAATCATTAATCACATTCGTTCAGGATCGCCCCGGCCATGACCGGCGATACGCCATGGACAGTGGAAAGCTAAGGCAGGAACTTGGCTGGGCTCCCCGCTATTCCCTGGAAGAAGGTTTGCGAAAAACTGTACGGTGGTACCTGGATCATCAGGAATGGGTGGAGCAGATCACGGATAGGACGAATTATCAGGATTGGATGCAGAAGAACTACGATAAACGTGGAGGTACGGTGAAATGAAAGGAATCATTCTGGCCGGAGGATATGGAACTCGCCTTTACCCGTTAACCCTGGCAATGAGTAAGCAACTGCTTCCGGTATATGACAAACCCATGGTGTATTACCCGCTATCCACACTTATGCTGGCCGGAATACGCGAGGTATTAATCATCACGTCACCTGACAGCCTGGATGCATTTATGCGGCTTCTGGGAGATGGATCGCAGTGGGGGATGAAGTTCACCTTCGCCGAACAGGATTCCCCACGCGGTTTGGCGGATGCCTTTATTATCGGCCGGGATTTTGTGGGCTGCGAACCGGTCGTTTTAATCCTGGGAGATAACATCATCTACGGATCGGGGTTGGTGGAAAAGCTGCAATCTGCTTCACGCAATACGGATGGCGCGGTGATCTTTGCCTATCCGGTGCGCGATCCCGAACGATACGGAGTAGTGGAATTCGATGATGCCACCGGCCGGGTGATTAGCATTGAAGAGAAACCCAAAAATCCACGTTCCAATTTTGCCGTGCCGGGAATCTACTTCTTCGACGAAACGGTTTGCCGGGAAGTGGAAAATCAGAAGCCTTCCAAACGAGGTGAGCTGGAAATCACCGACCTGATCCAAAAATATCTCGATCGCGGTCAATTGCGGGTGGAAGTGCTGGGTCGCGGTATTGCCTGGCTGGATGCTGGAACGCAGGAATCCCTGCTTCAGGCGGCGAATTTTGTCCAAGTGGTGGAGGAACGACAGGGTTGGATGATCTCCTGCCCGGAAGAGATCGCTTACCGCATGGGATATATCAATCGGGAGGGATTGAAGAAACAGGCGCAGAAGATCTCGGCGAACCAGTACGGGCAGTATCTTCTGAGGCTACTGGAAGATGAGAAATAAAACCCGTCGCATTTATGGTACATTCTTTGAGCGCCTCACTTATCCACAGATTTCAAGACGAGGCATAATTGTCCTCTGAACAGGAAGACACTACCCGGCGCGATGTACGTGTTCTTGCTTCAGGCGCCAGTCTTTCCATTATTGGGAAAGCTCTTGGTAAAGTATTCAGCCTTCTTGGCGATATTTTGCTGGCGCGCGTGCTTGGAGCGGGTCTGTACGGTTTGTATGCCATCGGGTGGACTGTATACCGTGTAATCAGCGTTGTAAGTCCTCTGGGACTTCCACAGGGAGTGATTCGCTATCTTCCTGTCTACAGAGGAAACAAAGACCCACGTCAGGAAAAGGGATTATTCTTTCTCTCGATTTTTCTTTCATTACTTGCAGGTGTGGTTTTTGGTTTTATCCTTTTCCTCTGCGCTCCGTTGATAAGTACGGCTTTTTTTCATAAGCCCGGGTTGTTATCTGTCTTCCAACTTTTTTCTCTGAGTGTGCCTCTGGTTTCGGTGTTTACTATTATTACAGCCATCACCCGCAGCACGCAGCGGATGAAATATTCTGTGCTGTTGGAAGACATCGGACAACCTCTGCTGGGTCTTGTCTTTCTGGTTATTGTGGCACTGACTTTTATCAATAAGCTATCCGGTGCGATACTCTCGAATTTTGTCTCGTTCTGCATTTCTCTGGTCGCAGGTTTGTTGATCGTCGTTCGGTTGTTTAGGAATGTCTTTATTCCATCTGTCAAACCTGACTATTCCGTCACCAGAGAAGTGATCCTCTATTCCATACCCACATCTCTGGCAGGAATATTTTCTGTCTACGTCTTCTGGATTGATCGCTTGATCGTCGGTATACTGCTCTCTGCCAGCCTGAATGGAATTTATCAGGTAGCGTCGCAGGTTTCCATGCTCTTTGTGATCATCTATGCGGCGTTCAATGCCATTCTCACCCCCATGTTTTCCCACCTGTTTTCTGGAAGGGAACACGCCAGGTTGGAAGAAATTTACCGGGTTGGAACGAAGTGGTGCTTTTATTTGAGTATTGTGCCATTTATTATTTTGCTGCTGTACTCATCAGAGATCATCACATTCGTATTCGGTTCGGAGTATAGCAATGGGTATATTGCTTTAGTCATCCTATCTCTGGGGCAGGTGATCAACTGCGCGACCGGGTCGATTGGCGCACTATTGATGATGACAGGAAATCAAAAGCTCTGGTTTCGCCTGACCGTTGGCTCCTTTTTGCTTAACGCCCTTTTTTGCCTCATTTTGATTCCGAAATTTGGGCTGGTGGGTGCCGCCGCAGGCACAGCTTTGAGTGTGGGGGGAATGAACATCCTGGCTGTAACTCTGGGAAAATGGAAACTTGATCTCTGGCCTTACGATCGGCGCTATTTGAAAGGTCTGGTTTCCGGATCAATAGCTGTTCTTTCCGGGTATTTTTTGCGTATTCTCATGGTTCCTTCCATCCAGACTGTGCTTTTTTCAAGTCTGGTCATTCTGATCATATTCCTGGGCAGCCTGGTTTTGTTCAAATTTGATTCCGAAGATAAAATGTTTATATCGATGGTTATCCAAAAAATTGGGAGACGCGCCTGATTCTTTATCGATTGCGTCATCAAGACTCAAGATAAGCTATAGGTATCTTTTATTTACTGATGCGGAAACTAAATTTATCCGGTGGCAATGTGAAAACCTCTAATGACAGATTAAGACCATTCAAGATACTCTTTGCGAAAATTCAATTAATTAAGTATCCATACCCTGATGAATTCTCGAAGATTGAATATCTGACTCTGGTTTTCTCTCTACTTCTATACCGCCTGCCTGTTATTCTCCCATTCATCCAATTCTTGATTTTTCGATTGGTTTTTTTATTGTTGTTGTTCTGGATTACTATTATCAATATCAAGAAGATAATCCATATTCCTTTTTCCGAGCTGGATCAACAGTTACGACCACATTTCCTCTTTGTCATCTACCTGTTATTAGGTTCTTATGCTTTCTGCCAATCAGTTGCAAATCCGGATTTCCCGTCCTTCTTCTTCCTAGGAGATTGGATTGGCTGGTTTTTCACGGCACTCTTCTTTCTTTCTGTTTTCGTCAGGCGAAGAACCAAACATGAATTGGACCATCTCCGGGAAGGGATCTGTCTTTCGATAATCATCTACATAGTGGCTAATGTTATTCTGTATTTCCTGGGGGCTCAACAGGATTACGATTTTTACTTCAAACAGGTCACGGCGGTTATGGCACGAAGCCTTGGGATATATATCAATCGCGTTGTCTTTCCCACCGCTCCGGGGATCAATTCATTTGGAATCATTGCCGGAGCGGGAGCGGTTGTCTCAACAATCTTTCTCATCTCACAGAAAAAGATGTTCCTGCGTTTGTCAGGTTTTTTCGGGTTATTGAGCAGTATCTTCGTGATGATCTTAACGGATTCACGAGGGGCACTTGTCTACGGTCTGATCGTCGTATTGCTTTCCCTGTTTCCGTATCAAGCGATTACCCGTTATCTGAGGTGGTCGGGAACGGTTTCTCCTCTGTTCCCTTTCGCAGTAATGACTGTGCTGGGAATAATTCCAACTTCCATTTCAAATACTTTTAGCCGGCCGACAGCCAATCCACTTTCCAATTCCATCATCTCGGGACGGTTATTCATCTGGGATGTGGTGCTCGATTATTTCCGTACTTTTAATCTTTCCCACTTCACCGGTCTTGGTTACAGGGGGCAGGCTGCCGTTGATATTTCCAGCAGGTATTCGTCCCTTTTTAAATTCGCGTACGCTCCGGAATTTGCCGGAGCGCATAATCAGATTTTTCAGACACTGATCGAAACGGGCTATTCAGGCATCCTTCTTGTACTCATTGCCATCACCATCACACTGTACAGGCTTTCCAGAGAAGAGCATGATATTGCCGGTAAAACCATGTTCTTTGTCCTGATCTATTTCATCTTTGCCGGGATCACCGAATCTGTGCTGACTCTGGAAAGCTTCGAATCAACATTGATTTTTTTAATGATATGGTTGTCTGTCAGTGTTAAGCCTCAGGAAAACCTGATTGAAAGAACTGAAATCTGTGATATTGTCCCGATTTCCAACTGACCTTAGGTACGTCGCATGACGACTGAATACAACGAGACTACCGGTTTCTCTCCGCTCGATCAATTCAATGAAAGCAGACTACGGAGACAGGTCGCGGTGAATGCCAGAGTGATTCGTGATCGAATATCACTCAATCCCGGAGAACGGATTTTGGTTGCCGGCGCGGGGGTTGGCAGAGAAGCCGTTCTCGTGTGTGAAGAATTCCAGAAGGATACAGTCGGGGTAGACCTGAACGTTATGGCTGCCTATTTACCCGGCCCATTTATTCCCGTAAGTCTCCAGGTACAGAATCTACAGTTTCTGGCACTGGCAGATGGTTCTTTTTCACTGGTCTATTGTTATCATGTGCTTGAACATGTGACCGATCCACATCGCGTAATCGAGGAGTTCTACCGTGTACTAAAGGCCGGTGGCACAGCTTTCATCGGTTTTCCCAATAAAAACCGGCTGATCTCGTATATCGGCACGAGTCAGAATGTGGTATTTTCTGAGAAGGTGAAGTGGAATCTTATCGACCTGAAATGTCGTCTATCCGGTAGGTTCGAAAACCGATTGGGTGCGCATGCCGGTTTTACGCAGAGGGAATTTATGGAAATGGTACGGAATGTCTTTGACGCCACAACCCCGGTCAGAAATCAATATATGTTGTATAAATATCCAAAATGGAAGTGGCTGATCGAGCTGTTTGAAAGGACCGGTCTTTCAGAAATGATCTTTCCTTCGAATTATTTCCTCTGCTACAAGAGTAAGAATGGATCATATCGGTAGATACAAATTCTCAGAAATCACTTTTAACCGGCTGGCTTCTGCGGGTCTGGCACGTCTTAAAGAATTGCCTCACGATATCGCCTGGTCTTTGGATCCAATTTCGAAGGAAAATAAAGTCAATATCCGGGCTTACAAAAATAAGCATGCCGGTGAAAGATGTTTTATTGTGGCCAACGGGCCGAGTCTGTTGAAAACTGACCTGAGCTGTCTGAAAAATGAAGTGTCCTTTGGATTGAACCGCATTTACCTGCGTTTTGATTCCACCGATTTTCGACCGACATATTATGTGGCGGTCAATGAATTGATCCTTGAACAATTCTCACAGGAAATCGCCTCATTGAAGTTACCGAAGTTCCTCAACTGGAACCGGCGTTCGTATTTTGGCACACCAGACCGGGACTTGCTCTTCCTGAAATCCAGGCTGGTCATCCAGGATTCCTTCCAATCTGACCTAACCTCGCCGGTGGTCTTCGGGGCGACTGTCACATTTGCGACTCTGCAAATAGCTTTCTATATGGGCTTCAAGACAGTCTATCTGGTGGGTCTTGACCACAATTATAAAGAAAAGGGTACCCCCAGTAAAACCGAAACCCGTGAGGCCGAAAAGGACGAAAGCCATTTCCATTCATAGTATTTCCCCAAAGGATACAAATGGCAATTGCCTGATCTGCTGCGGTCGGAAATCGAATACCGGCTGGCCCGGGAAGCCTTTGAAGCGGACGGCCGTGAGATTTATGACGCGACGATCGAAGGGAAGTGTTCGATTTTCAAAAAAGTAGACTACCTTTCGTGTTTTCCTCATTGACCAATACATCTAATGACTGCATACAGAAACCAGGTATTATCGATGGAAAGCCCGCTGATCTCAACCGTTCTAAACAGACTAAATTCCGAAAAACTGGATTTGAGCTGGTTCCGAAAGAAGAAAATCCTCGTCACCGGTGGCGCTGGTTTTATAGGGTCTTGGCTGGTGGAAGCGCTGGTGCGTTTGGGCGCGGATGTGTCTGTGGTCGACAATCTGTGGCGAGGTTCCATTGACAATCTTGAATCGAGTTCAGGTGAATACTGGATACCACTGGATACGCACTTCTTCCAGTCTGATATCTGTGACTATGCTTCGATCAATTCGGCCATGAAAAAGTCGCTGCCGGATTTCGTGTACCATCTTGCGGATATCGTTGCCGGAATTGATTTTGTGTTTTCCAATGAGCTCTTTGTGTACAACGCCAATACACTGATCAATACGAACACCTTTAAAGCTGTTCAGGAGAATCGCACACCCGGTGTAGTCTATGTGGGTACAGCTTGCAGTTACCCCAGATCATTGCAGACCAAACCAGGCGGCCGCCCTCTGGTGGAAGATCAGGTTTACCCGGCCGATCCAGAATCGGCCTATGGCTGGTCAAAGTTGATGGGTGAGTATGAGGCGAACCTGCTGGCTCAAAATACATCCACTGAGGTTGGGATTTTGCGCCTGCAAAACGTGTATGGTCCGCGTTCCATACTTTCAAGAAAACGTTCACAGGTGATCCCCAGTCTCATTCGCAAAGCCATTCTCTACCCGGAGGAAGAGTTTGTCGTCTGGGGAAGTGGAAAACAATCTCGTGATTTTGTCTTTGTTGGAGACGTGGTGGACGCGTTGCTGCGCATAGCCTTGTTGGGAATGAACAAAGATGTGATCCAAATTGGAACCGCGCAGGAAACCACCGTGGCGGAACTGGCAAAATTGATCGTCAAAACAAGCGGGAAGGATATCCCCGTTCATTTCGATTCCAGCAAACCGGAAGGAGATGGCGGCCGGTGTGGCAATTTTTCACGAGCCAGAGATCTTCTGGGATGGAACGTTTTTACCTGTCTTGAAGATGGGATCAGGCAAACCTACGAATGGGCGCAATCCCAAATCCAGAGGAAGATGATCGATCTCGATGATTAAAATGAACTTCCTCGGGATTCATATGGATTGTCTATCCTATGAAGAGATGTTCCCGTTTTTTGACCGCTGGTTGAAGGATAAAAGCGCACCGTCGCACTGCCTTTCGGTGATCAATGTGCATATCTGTGTTTCAACGCTTCTAAACAAAAAATTGCGGGATATGTACAATACGTCCGATATCATCGGGATCGATAGCATGCCCTTCGTGCGCTGGGCAAGAGCCTTCTACAGAAAAGAGACGGATCGGTTTTACGCCCCCGATCTTTTACTACAGGTCAGTGCCAGAGCGAAGGAAAAGAAATACACGTACTTTCTATACGGGGGATTTCCGGGAGCGCCAGAAAAGATCAAACAGTACCTTGACCAGAGATTTGAAGGGATCACGATAGCCGGGATGTACTCCCCTCCGTTCCGGCAGATCACTCCCGAGGAAGATGATGAGATTTGTAGAAAAATAAATTCAGTCCATCCGGATTTTATCTGGGTGGGATTGGGATCTCCCAAACAGGATGTCTGGATTCACGAGCATTTGCAGAAAATCAGAGGCAGTATCTTTATTCCCTCCGGTGCCACCTTTGATTTCTTTTCCGGCAGAATCCGGCAGGCGCCGCTTTTTATCCGGAATATTGGTTTTGAGTGGCTGTTCCGGTTGACCCAGGATCCAATCCGATTATGGCTTCGATATACAGGGTACAACCTGGTATTCATCCTGGCGTTTTTCCTGCAATTGATTCATGTGATTACATTCGATTCTGAAGGTTTTCTCATGTTCCTGGGCAGAAGGATAAGGCTGGGGAATGTAGTATATGATTAGTATGTATCTACAAGAATCTTGATTCCCTGATGATCCGATGCTGAGACGATTTTCTACGAATTTTGCTTTATTTTCAATCTTCCTGGATGGATTTTCCGTCGTCCTTAGTCTGCGTTTATCTGTTCTTCTGCGGCCGCTGTTGAACCAGTTCGACATCTTCGAAAAAGTAATAGTCACAGTCCCTTTTCCCTATCAACTCTATGTTTTTTTTCCCACAATCTGGCTGCTGATCTTTGTAGTGCTCTCGATTTATGACGGAAAGAAATATCTGCGCGTGGTGGATGAATTCAGCGCAGTTTCTCTGGCGGTATTCATTGCGTCCATTTCTTCTGCGGGCGTGTTGTATTTCTCGCTGAGGCAGGTTTCCCGTGCCCTGTTCCTGTTATTTGTCCTTTTTGCCTATTTCATGTTGATCCTCTGGCGGTTGTTTGTCCGCCTGTATTTTCGCTCGCAGAAAAATGTGATTGAACACAACCGGCGGGTGATCATTGTCGGCGCCGGCGCACTAGGGCAGCGGATTTCATCCCAGATCAAGGAGTCAGGTAGCGGCAACCTCTCTTTCGTTGGATTTGTGGATGATGGTTTGGAAGGTATCCAGTTCATGCTGGGAGGGAAAGCCGCGATCAAAGAGATTGTCATCCGGGAAAAGATCAGTGACGTGGTGATCGCTCTACCTTATTCTGCCTATCCGGATATGGCGATGATCGTCCAATCCCTGGAAAAAGAACCGGTGAGGTTATGGGTGGCTCTGGGTTTCTTTGACCTGGCACTGTATAAGACCGAGATCGAGAATTTCGCCGATATTCCCATGCTCGACCTGCGCGCATCTGCCATCGACGATTATCAAAGGTTGATCAAGCGTGTGTTCGATTTTTTTCTTGCCAGTATCGGACTGGTATTGATCTCACCATTGATGGTTTTGATTACACTGGCGATTTTGATGGAGGACGGCTGGCCGGTATTGTTCTGCCAAAAAAGGGTGGGAGAGAACGGACGGATATTTTCCATGTTGAAATTCCGGACAATGGTGAAAAACGCGGAAGAACTGCAAAGCCAGGTGGAACAAAGAGACGCGGCAGGGAATATCCTCCACAAGACCCGCGACGATCCGCGGATAACCCGTGTGGGAAGGGTGCTGCGGCGGTTAAGTCTGGATGAATTTCCCCAACTTATCAATGTTCTGAATGGAACAATGAGCCTGGTCGGGCCGCGGCCGGAGATGCCCTATCTGGTCGATAAATATCAACCCTGGCAGCGTAAACGCTTCGCCGTTCCACCGGGAATGACCGGATGGTGGCAAATCAGCGGGCGCAGCGACCGGCCGATGCACCTGCATACGGAAGATGATCTGTATTACATCCAGAATTATTCGATCTGGCTGGATATTCAAATCCTGGTCAGAACTGTGTGGGTGGTTCTGATCGGAAGAGGATCCTATTAATGGGGCTGCCGGTGCGGAAAAGACTGAAAGACGTGCCTTTATTGGATGTGTTCATTGTCCTGGTTTTCTTTTTATCAAACCTGACGGCTCTTGCTTTCTGGTTCAATTTCTGGCTGTTTATCACCGCGTACCGCTTCGCAGTTCCACAAATTATGATGGTGGGAATAAATTGTCTTTTGTGGCTGATCACTGCCGGAGTGTTGTTTAGACAATTATACAAGCAGGGAAAATGGTGGGAGTATCTGGGAATTTGGAAACAGAAAAGAATTCTTCTGGTTTTTCTGGCTCTGGCATTTCTATCGATCTTCTGGTCAATTAATCCCTGGATATCCGCTTACAAAGTTTTTCTCCTGCTGGCAGCAACCGCAGTGGGGATTTACCTTGGGAAGAATTACTCCTTTTTCAGAATGCTTGACCTGTTATTCTGGTTCTTTTCGATCGCAATTCTGTTCAGCACCGCTCTCGCCCTTCTGAAACCCGGTGTGGGCACTATGGAAGAATATCCATATTTCGGAGCGTGGTGCGGCCCTTTCTGGAATCGTAATCACCTGGGCAGCCTTTCAGCATTATCCTCAGCAATTTTACTTTTACGGCTTCTTTATTTGGGAAGGAAAAATAACCGTCTTTTCTGGGCTGATCTTGTTGTGTTAGGGGTATCTTTATTGGTCACATATAAAACCAGATCGGCCACAGGTTATATCCTGACAATTGCCTTGCTTGGTTCAATCATCCTGGCGGGGCTGTGGCTGCGCTACCGCCGGCAGCTTACCCGGAAGCATTATCTGATTATCCTGTCAATTTTCGTCGTCACTGTACTCATTTGCCTGAGTCAACTGGATTTTATCTTTGGATTGATGGGCCGGAATGCATCGCTGACCGGAAGAATCCCCCTGTGGGGTGCGTTGTTTAATTATGCTATCAGTAAAAACCCCTGGATCGGGTATGGATATGGTGCAATCTGGTCGATGGGTGTGTTCCGGGATGGTCTCCGACTGCCGATAGACTGGTCCCGGGCTATATTGATTGCAGATAATGGCTATATTGATATTTTGCTGTCTGTTGGAATTGCCGGTTTCATTCCGTTCATTTTTACGTATATTCAAACCTGGATTGTTTCGATCAGGCAAGTTCTGACGTCAAAGACTATGATCGACTTTTTCCCGGCGATTTTTCTGTTATATACCCTGATCGCGAATATCACATTCAGCTTGTTCATGGAGACAGAAGTCTTTGTCTGGATGCTGATAATTTATGTCCTTATTCGATGTGGGATTGAAAATGGGGTAAGTGCAAATTTCCCGAAACCAGAACCAGTGGAATAAAAATACCCAATTCTATTTTTTATGAAATATGGTCACGGCTTCATTTTCATAAACCACGTCATATTTTCCTGAATTATGTACAGTCTGGTTGAAATAATTCAATCCGGCATCCAGACTATCTGCTGTATTCACACATCGTGAGACGACCAGATAATTAAAGTGCATTTCATTTTTAGCAGACCATTCCGACAGACAACTTTCTCCGATATCCGCGCATTTTTTGAAATCATCGTAGATGAGTTTGTCGTTTTCAAAAGTTGAATTGGGAAGCCATTCGGTTCCCTGAATCGTTGTCAGGCTCTTCCTTTGAGTCAGGGCGGGGAACCATTCTCCCATCTTGTCCATGTGCCATTCGATGGAGGGATTCAAGACGACAAAAGTGGCGTCTGTTGCTGTATTGTTTTTGATCCATTCCATCGATTCCAATTCCTGTTTGGGAAGCATGGAGAGAACCGGATGGACACCCAGAGTGTTGAGAAATCCGAGAAAGAAAGGAAAACCGATACAGAACATCATGAATATCTGAGAATATAACGAGGGATTGGATTTTCTTTTTGCATCCGGACCTGTGATTTCTCCGGAGGGCTGGTTCTGGGATTTCCACAGTCTATCCAGTGCGGGGCAGATCAATTCATCCAGGGCAATGGAAGCCAGAAGAATGACCGGAAAGATCAGGGACCGATTGGCGCTGCGCGGGTTCAAGAATCCGATCAAGATCAACCAGAACACAATGAGATACTTCCGGGAGAACAGGCAGTACAACAGGCCGATAATCGCCAGAGAATTGATAAACTGGATCAGGATTTCTTCCGTGAAGACCATGATCACCAGTCGGGCAAATGTCTTGAAGAAATCGAATTCACCGGCTGTGAAAGCCGATATGAATGGTGACCAGCCGTGATTCATGCTCACGGAGATCCAGTAGGGGGAAGTAAAGATCAATCCGCCTGCCAGATAGATCAGGCCGGCTCTGATACATTCCTTGAGTGTCAGATGGTGTATGGAAAATAGAACCATGCTGAATACCAGCATCCAGCAGTATTCGATGTGGTGCAACGTCATCAGGGAAGCTGTGATGATTGAAAAGACCAGATATTTCCATTGTTTGTTGCGGATGTAAACCAGATAAAGTGTGAATGCGATGATGAATAATGTGTGTGCCGGTGAGCGTGTCAGCCCTCCTCCGGAGATTAACCATTCATAACCGGGCATCAGAATGGAATAGAAACCGGTCGACAGGAGTGCCTGCCGATTATTACGGGTGATCTCACGGGCTAAAAAGTAGACAGCCGGGATGGACAGGATATTATAGAAAAGTGGATAAATCCGGAAGATCGTCACCAGATCTATGTGAAGGAATTGATTGATTGCCGCTCCGGTATAGAAAGACAGGGGTGGATAAGCAAAGGGAATCTGGCTGTTGTTATAAGATGTGAAGAGCGGAAGAGCGAAATTGTTCTTCTGTAAATCCAGGATCATTGTATAGAACATCCCGCCGTCATTGATGACAAAGTCGGATTTCTGTAAGAAAAGCAGCCTCAGAAAAACTCCGAGAAGAGTAAAGGCAAGGATGAATAAGAAATTCGAAAAAGCAGGATTATCTTTGTTGATTTTTTTTATTAAAGTCATTCAAAAGTCCCTTAAAGATTTATTTTTATGGAGTGGAATATTTGTCTGCTGAACAAAATTTAGAAATATAAGAGATGTTCTTCATCTTTAGGTAACGCGAATTGAATGAATTATACAGTAGCAGGAAAACGGTTATTGCCCACTTTCGCTATTTTCAGCCGGTTATCAGCATAAAAGGTTTTCGGGGTAAAATCGTTAACAATATGATTCTGCCGCGAAGGGGTTCTCCATGTTGAAAAAAGTGCTTATCCTGGCCGGGATCGTTATTCTTCTCTGCGCCTGTGTGATCACATCACCCGCGGAGATTTTCTCTTCCACGCCCACCATCTGTGTGGGATGTGTTCAGGCCACCATTTGCGCGGAAAACCAATCCGGGGATAGGTGTGATTTCCTTACTCCCTCTTCCGTGGACGACAATCTTCCCACAACGAGTGAATCTGGAAGTACTCCCGTAGATATTACTCCAACAGATGTGGATGAGCAGTCTTTTCCATCGAATGTTGCCAGTCCGACCAGCCTGGTTTACAAGAAAACACCTTTCGCGTTGATCACTCTGGAACCGACATATACTCTGACTCCCAGCCTTACACCCACCCCCGAGTACACACTGGTGCCAACCAGAACCAGTACAGTAGATCCGGGAACATGGATTTATAAATTGCAGGCCGGTTCACCAAAATATACGCGCAATTTCGCGCACGCAGAAGTCGGCTGTGAATGGAGCGGGATAGCAGGGCAGGTATTTGGCCCGGGTGGTGCTCCGCAATCGGATGTTGTGGTAATGGTGACCGGTGATGCCAATGGTACACCCATCGACCAAATGGGTTTAACCGGCGCTTCGGTCGCTTATGGTCAGGGTGCCTTTGAAGTGGAATTACCTAACGGCCCTGTACGCACATACGATACGATTGGCATCCAATTGTTCGACGTGGAAGGAAAGCAGCTATCCAGGTTTTATTCTTTCGATACCTATGCCGATTGTACGAAAGCCCTGGTTATTTTAAATTTTGTGCCAATTTATTAATTTACGAACTTTGATGAGATCTCCTTTGGAACAAACTAAATCCATCTCTCTATTCAGTTTCCTTCAACTGGCACATCAGGCCTGGAAGCTGCTGGTGATCGCCGTTATCCTGGGGGGATTGATTGGACTGGCCATCTCGTTTTTGATCCAGCCGGAATATGAAGCCGTTTCTGTATTTTCATTCAGTATTGATTATGCCCGCACCGGATTATTAACCGATGTGGAAGAAGATCAGGCTATGGAGGTGGCCGGAGATTTGATCAGTTCCACAGAGGTGGTCCAGATAACTCGCGATAAGGCTGTTGAGATGGGATTGCCGGTCAAGGATCTGGTATTGAAAAAGCAGCTCTTCGCCGAACGTCGTTTTGGGCAATGGCTCTTGAAGGTTCGCTGGAATGATCCTGCGGCGGCGGCGAAATTGGCCAATATCTGGAGTGAAGCCGCCCGATCTGTCCTGCAGAATGCCCGGGAAGCGGCCTGGCAGGCGGATTCTTTGCATCGTTATATTCTTTCTCTGGAGACCTGTTTTCAACAGAGTACGGCAAATCTTCCGGCACAACCCCTTTGCCAGATATCCAGACAGGCGGATTTGCAGGCTGAAATCACAAAATCAGGCCAGGAATTGCAACAGCGGACGGAGATGTCGCACGGCTTTTTTCCTGGAATGAACTTTTCCTGGGAGCAGGAAGCTACAGCGCCGGAGTCGCCTGTTCAATACGCGCGTGGCGGCCTGATTCTGGCTGGCTGTCTGGCGGGTTTTTCCGCGGCAGCTATCGCTGCTTTATTTATTCATAAAATATAACGTCATAAATGCGCGGAATTAGCCGTTTGTATTTACCGATCATCAATATATTCTGGGCAATCCTGTTGATTCTCCTCCCGGTCACCAGCATGCCGGCTGTACGAGATCTACTGCACATCAGTGTCATCGCCGGCCCATCGGTTTTAATATTGGCTATTTTACTGGTCGTCTGGTTCATACCCTATCTTTTACGGAAAGGGGAACTGCCACGAGAAATCCTGCCATTGCTGGGATTCTTTTTTGCGGCTGTCCTTTCCATCGCCATTGTTCAATTCATGCCAGTGCCATCTTTTAAAGATGCGAGTATACTCCGACCGGCTCTTTCGGCGATCGTCACGCTGCTTGTTGGATTGGGTTATCTTTCGCTGACATACTCTTTTGTGAAGGATGAAGAGGCGTTTTGTCAGACCATGCGGTGGATCTATCTGGGTGGAGTATTGATGGTTGTCTGGTCGATCTTGCAAATCTCCACCTGGATTTTGGCCGGGCGGTATCCCGCATGGATGAGAGATATGCAGGATTTATTCTCTCTCGGACCGTTATACCGCCAGCGGGCGACAGGTTTTGCCCTGGAACCTTCCTGGTTGGCGCATATGCTTAATATGCTTTACCTTCCCATGTGGTTGGCGGCATCCATTAGTCAATATTCAATTTTTCACTGGCGATTATTCAGGAGGATAAGCGTGGAAATGATCCTCCTGGTTCTGGGCATTCTTACCCTTGTATTTTCCCTTTCACGGGTAGGTTGGATCACCTTCTTCTGTATGCTTGCCTATTTACTTGTGAAGCTCAACATCCGCGTGATCCGTTGGATGCAATTACGGATGCATGTAAAAAACAAACACCGGTTGCTCTCTTCGATCGTCTTCTCTATCGGCGTAATCGCTGTCTATCTGGTTTTACTGGTGTTAGCCGCTTTCGGGATGAGCCGGGTCGATCCGCGCATGGCAGATCTTTTTACTCCCTCTTTCTGGCAGTTGAATAATTTGAACCGGTACGCCAATGCCCTGCAATTCGGTGAGCGGGTAGTCTACTGGCAGGCTGGCTGGGAAGTGTTCAACCGCTACCCGGTGCTTGGCGTTGGATTGGGAAACGCGGGAAAATGGTTCGAACAGACCATTCCGGCTTATGGAATGAACCTGGTCGAGGTTCGCAAATTATTGTTCCGCTCTGGTGATATTCCCAATATCAAGAATCTGTGGATCCGCCTGCTGGCGGAAACCGGTATTGTTGGATTCTCTTTCTTTTGCGCCTGGCTGTTTGGTTTGTTACGAAAATCAATCTCGAGTCATAACCCGGCAATCAGAATCCGATCGATGTGCGCGTACTGGGGGATCTTCATTGTGATCGGTCTTCTATTGGAAGGTTTCAGTATTGATTCTTTTGCCATGCCCTTCTTCTGGGTTTCAGCCGGCATGGTACTATCTGTATTGGATTGTAAAGAGCGTACAGGAAATGTAACGAAGGATGCTCTCCTGGAGGATAAATGACGAATAAGACTATCTGGATTATTATCGGTATCTTGCTTGGATTGCTATGCTGCTGCTGCGCGATCGCCGGGGCAGGAATCTACGTTTTGAATGCGAATGGTTATTTTTCGAGTATTCTCAATCCTTACTCGAGTCTGAAATCAACCGGCACTCCGCAGGCTGCCATACCCACTTTCCAGGCTCCACCACCAGATAGCCGTGTTGATGCGGGCGCGATCGAAACACGCAAAATCCTGGATACCTCACTGGTGCCCATTAATGATCTTCGTGATCTGGCGATGCGGTTGAAAGGAATCAAGAATATTCCCGAGACAACTGGTAACCCGGTAATCGATTATCAGGTTGATGATGAAAAAGAATTCAACGCGATCAATACTGATACAAACGAGAATTTTACGGTCAAGGCAAAGCTGGCGTACAAAACTGATCATGCCTATTTTTGGATTGAAAATGGCGTCGAATATGATGAAGGTGATGTCAAATCACTTGCCGAGTTATTCGAGAATCAGATTTATCACACCGACCGCGAATTTTTTGGCTCCGAATGGACACCCGGTATCGACGGCGACCCGCATCTGTATATCATCTATGCCCGTGGACTGGGTGAGAGCATTGCCGGTCTTTTTTCATCAATAGACTCGGTGAATCCGCTGGCGCGGCCTGATTCAAATGGACACGAAACTTTCTTCATGAGTGCCGATAATCTGTATTTTGGAGAGGAAGACAAGGGTACCCTCGCGCATGAGTTCCAACACATGATCCACTGGTACCGCGATCGCAATGAAGATACCTGGCTGAATGAAGGTTTTTCCGTGCTCGCCGAGTTTCTCAACAAATTCGACACTGGTGGATTTGACGAGCTGTATGTGATGAATCCAGATCAACAATTAACCGACTGGCCGGACGATAGTGATATGGCCCGGCCGCATTATGGTGAATCGTTCCTCTTTCTGGCGTATTTCCTGGACCGTTTCGGAGAAAAAGCCACTCAACAACTGGTTGCTGAACCCGAAAATGGCATGGCATCTATAGACAAAGTCCTAAAAGACCTGAATATTGTCGATACTCAAACCCAAGAGACTGTCACAGCGGATGATGTGTTTTCCGACTGGGTGGTGGCTACTTACTTGAAGGATTCAAAAGCCGGCGATGGACGTTTTACCTACCATAATTATCCCGATTCCCCCCGGCCGGATGCCACCGAAAAGGTGGCTGAATGCCCGACCGGAACGAATACCCGCGGTGTCAAGCAATACGGTGTCGATTACATCGCGATTAATTGCCGGGGTGATTTCACCCTGGATTTCCAGGGGGTTCTGGAAACGGGTGTTCTGGCCGAGGATTTCCACTCTGGGAAATTTGCCTTCTGGTCAAATAAAGGTGATGAATCGGATATGACATTGACACGAGAATTTGATTTCACAAAATCAACCGCTCCTTTGACCTTTAATTATTGGATATGGTACGACCTGGAAGAGGACTACGATTTCGCCTATCTCGAATACAGCGAGGATGGACAGACATGGGCGATCATTCCCACCGTTTCCTGCACATCCGAAAACAAATCGGGTAACAGTTATGGTTGCGGGTGGAATAATACCAGCGGCGGATGGAACAAGGAGTCGGTAGACCTTTCCTTTTTGGCAGGCAAGAAGGTTCAATTGAGGTTCGAGTACATCACCGACGCGGCTGTTAATGGGGAAGGATTGCTGCTGGATGATCTGTCCATTCCGGAGATAAAATATCAGACGGATTTCGAATCAGACAATGGCGGTTGGGAACCGGCCGGATTTGTTCGTATCCAGAATAAACTGCCGCAGACCTACCGGGTCTCGCTCATTCAGTATGGATCAACTACAACGGTGACACCGATTACCCTGGATGAGCGCAATCATGCCGAAATTCCCCTGTCGATCAACAATTCGTCCAAAGGCGCTGTCCTTGTGGTCAGCGGAACAACCCGATTATCCCGGCAGGAAGCCCTCTATCAATTCAAGATCACAAAATAATCGAGAGATTAAGATCATTTTTGGGGAGCGCGCAGTGCCTGGAGTTGTTCCTCCAGTTCGGCGCGCTTCTGGTCTCTTGCCTCGATGATCTCCTTTTCCATTAGTTGAATGCGGCTGTAGACTTGCGCGCGCAACTGGCTGCCGGATGTCGGGGTCAGTAATAGGGCGGCTGCTGCTCCCAGTATGCCGCCGGTGATGGCGCCAAGCATGAAACCGAAGATTTTCCGCATTTTGATCCTCCTGAGATTATTGTGCCTGTGTTCTTGATTCTACATCCAAAGGCCGTCCGGGGATTGCCAGTCCTGTCCGCATAAATAGAAAGGGAGCCAGACCGCTTATCCATCCCCCGACCAGAAAAGCTCGTAAGAATTGCAACGTTAACCCGGCATACGTTTGGTCATTCGGCAAGATCAATCCGAGACCCACCCAGAATAGAAGAACCCCGGCGATTCCGATCAGATACCGCCACATTTTTTGCCCGGGCTTGCCGGCAGTCGTAAAGATCCCCAGAGTTGATTCCAGGGAGCGCAACCAACTGGCACCGATAATAAATCCGGTCAGCGTTCCCAGTCCAGAGATCAGGTTTTGCAGGCTCACTGGATTGATAGAGCTTCCTCCGCGAAGGGATAATTGTTGCCAGGTTCCCGGAATTTGCCACACAGAAAGACCGGAATAGACAACGATTCCCAGCCCAAAGAGACTCATAACGAATAACAAACCGCCCAGGCAGGCCAGCATCGGATTGGTTCTTTTTATCCATTCACTAGCGGGACGTTCCAGCCATGAGAAGATTGCCAGCAGGAGGAAACCGATCAACCATCCGGCAAAAACATCGGCCGAGAAATGCACTCCCAGGTACATTCTAGATATCCCCACCAGCAGGATGATGAACAACGCGGAAAGGATTGCCTGAAGGTTCCTGCGTGAGAAGCCCAACTTCCCCCACACACAGGCGGATAACTGCGCATGACTGGAGGGAAGGCCAAAAGATGATTCGGCAGCAAACGCCATCACACGTTCATCTACCCAGTACGGCCGGGGAAGGTGAAAACTGAGTTTCAGAATGCTGTTGAGTGAAGATGACGATAGAAGCAACAATCCCAGACGAAATCCGAGGTCCGAATTGACACACCAGTAAATAGCCGGGATGAGGATGAGGAAAAATTCGCTGGTACCGAGGAACGTAATGAACTTCATTATCGGCAGCAGCCAGGTACCCAGGCTTTGCAGCAGGATATTAAATTGGGTATCCAGTAGTATCATTGGTGCTTGTTCCCCGTTCGTCTAGAGTAAGTATCGCATTTATTGTACACTCAATATATGGCCTCCAAACCATCACAGCTACGAGATCCTATATCCATCGGTTTGATTCTGATCTGCATCTGGCTGCCTGCGGCACTGCTTCAATCCACCGGATGGGCTGCCGATCTTGACCAGGTTGAACTGCTGGCGGTGATTGGAGTGGTGCTCGGGCTGCTCATTGGAAGATCCATTTTTCCGGCAGTGGTCAACCATATTTTCTTCACTCTGTTTACGTTGATCATTCCCCTCTGGTTGTTCACGGCACGGATGACCCCGGATGGCGAGTGGCTTCCGCGCCTTGCGGTGATCGTCCAACGAGCCAATCTGGCCATCGTTCAATCCATTTCCGGCCGGTCTGTTCAAGATCCACTGATCTTTATTATCTTCTGCTCCTATTTTTTTTGGTTAACCGGATATTATGCCGGTTATGGTTATTCACACCGATGGAATCCCTGGCAGGGACTCTTAGCCGCAGCCGGTATTTTCGGCGTTGTAGATTTCTACACCGGGTCGCCTGCCGGATCTCTGTGGGGGGGCGCGGCGCTGGTGCTGTGCCTGTTCCTTCTGGCCGCCCGGTTGTTCTGGATCGGTCAGAAGAAGGAATGGGATAAGAACGGTGTGCTCGTCGAAAAAGAAGCCGACGATTCTGTCCTCCGGCTGGCAGGAATTACCGCCATCCTCCTTGTATTATTCTGCTGGAATTTGCAGACCATCATCCGTGCTTTCACCCCGGGAACCCCGGAAAATGTGAAGGTCTCCGAAATTTGGAAGACCGTTCAATCTGGCATGCAGAACAACTTCGCGTCTCTGCAATCCACCACCAGTCTCACCGGCACATACACTGCCGGAATGCAGCTTGGAAATCAGGCTCCGCTCCAGCAAGATCCGGCTTTTCAGGTGAGGATCTTGAGCGGTCCGACGGCGCCCGGCCGATATTACTGGCGGGTGAGGGTCTATGAGGATTATCTGGACGGCCGCTGGCAGATCAAAAGAACGCAGAATTTTGCCAGCAAAGCTCTTGAATCGGGTGCGGTAAACAGATTAACCGGCTACAGCATGGTCAAAGCCCAGTATATCTGGCAGAGTGCCGATGGCACGATCATCCCCTATGCCGGCCGTTTCAGCGGACTGGATATTCCATATCATCTCGAATCCTCCGATGTTTCCGCGTCTGTTCCCGGTGATGGAATGCTCTATCCACAAAAGGCGCTCATTCCCAACTCTCTTTTCATTTTAGAGAGTGCGGTCTTTTCCGGCAATCCGGACGTGCTGCGTGCCATTCCTTACTCCGTTCCGCCGCAGATCGCAGAGAATTACCTGCAAATTCCCTCCACAGTACCCGCGCGAGTCAAAGAGCTGGGAGCCAGTATCGCGGTGGGAGATACAGTTTTCGATAAGATCAATGCTGTTAACGCATATCTGCGCAAGGGATATGAATATAAAAGCCAGATATCCACCATCCCTTCCGGAAAGGATCCCATCGACTGGTTCCTGTTTGAATCCAGACAGGGATTCTGTAACTATTTTGCCAGCGCCGAGGTTCTGTTGCTGCGTTCGGCCGGCATTCCAGCCCGGCTGGCGGTGGGTTACAGTCAGGGGGAAAAAACCGATTTTGGTTTTCAGGTCAGGCTGAATAACGGACATGCCTGGCCGGAAGTATATTTCTCCGACCTGGGATGGATTCCATTTGAACCCACGCCGATCCAACCGGATCTACCCTATGCCAGCGGTTCCAATACCAATTCGCAGAATAACACGAATGACCTGACTTCTGAGGAACGACGGGGTGGTATCCAGCCGGAATCGTCACAACCCACCGAGACGCTGCAGGATGATAGTCCTTCTGAACCACCGGTACCTGGATGGATCTATGGTTTGGGATTGGTGGCTGTAGTTATCCTGGCCGGGATCGGGATATGGCTAATGTACTTCCGCAAGAATAGCAAAAAGCTGCCGCGTCTGTCGCTCATCATCCTGAACTGGTTACAGGCGCACAACATCTCTGTGCCCGACTGGTTATCCTGGTGGAACTGGTACACCGGTTTATCTGATTTGGCCGTCCAGTACTACTGGATCGAAAAGATGGCTCTTTTTACCGGTCTTGTCAAATCCATGCCGGGGACACCATCTGAATTATTGAGTTCGCTTGTGCGGCAAATCCCCGAACTTCGCTCGACGGCCGCCAGATTCCGATACGGCCTGTACTATGAACTTTACAGTGAAGACAAGAATTATGATCTTCAAGAATGTAAAGCTGCCGGCGCGGCTTTACATAAACAGATACGCTCCTATTTCTTCCACCGGATATTTCGGCCGATTTGAAATGATTTTACAAGAGATCATTCGAAAATCTCGATTGCGCTCTGATGATCCACCACGATCACCCGCGAACCAAGTGCCAGACAGGCTGCCAGGTCTGATCGGGAACGGATCAACTCAAAATATTCATCGGAGAGATATTTGATTTTCTTCAAAGGCATGGTATTTGGATTGTAGACCGTTTCGATCCAGATACCATCTTTTTGAACAAAGGTGCGCGCGCCCACAGAACGTACCGTTTGCCGGTCGCTCTGTGCGATATGCGGCGCCGAAGCGGACTGCGCCAGATCATTCTGCTCCTGTGCTTTCTGCACAGCGTCGAAGCCGGAGGCGGAAGCCGATGGCATAGCCTGCATTTGACCAAAGGTACGCTCGGCCAGTTGTTCCTGGTCTTCTTCTCCCAGTGCCAACGGTTCGGTTACCAGGTAGGATGTATAGGGAGTCACAATCCCGTACCGGATGCTGAGTTTGACGATTTGAGCCACCGTCTCACGATCATTCTCTTCGAGGCGGATTTGATTTAGCAGGGCGCCGATCTTGCGGGCTGCCCATATGTGCGGGAGGCTGGCTTCCGGTGAGAGGATGGAGGGGCTTTCTTCAATGAATTCCCTGTTGGGATACCGGTATGTTTGCCGCTCGTCATTCGACCGGCCTTCAAGAAGGATATCCGCGGTGCCACCTCGGCGATAGCGGCCGGTGATGACCAACTGGCTACCCTGAAACAGGTCGGGAAGTGTTTCAGGGAATAGATCATAGGTGGTCACACCATCGATCTTCAGGTGAAGGTCCGTCAACACGGGAGTGGATATCTTCTCGTAGAACGAGGACAGTACCTGATCCAGCTCCTCTTCCGGTTTCACATACGTGCTAATTCCGTGGTGGTTCAGGCTGAGATCATCCAGCAGCAGGGTATCCACGTCATACCCGACACCAAAAGAAAACAGGCGAATGTTCTGACCGGCTGCCTTATCAAAATTCTTGAGGATTTGACGGCTTTCCCGCACACCGACGGTGGGAAGGCCATCTGTCAGAAAGATGAGATAGGCTGGCCTTTCCGGATCGATGACTTCCGCAGTCTCCAGCAGAGCCCGGTCAATATCTGTGCTGCCTCCGGCAGTAAGCTCGTCGATCCAGTCCGCCGCTATTTCACTTTCTTCCGCCGGAGACAGGCCTTTCATGTAATGTTGGACTTTACTGCTGAAAGCGGTCAGGTGAAACCGATCCTCAGGACCCAGATGTGAAAGGATATAACGCGCGGCCAGTTTCGCCTGATGTATCTTTTCCCCTTCCATACTGCCGGATCTATCCATGATCAAAAAAACATCTTTGGCGATTCTTTCAGATTCTGCCTCCGGAGAAGGTGCGGCTAGCAGCATAAAAAAACCGTCTTCATCCGCCGGGTCACGTCCATCCCGGTAGGTGAACAGGTGCAGGGCATCTGAATCACCGTAGGAATAAAACAGGTCGAAATCGGTATCGGGTTTGACATTTTCCGCTTCATAGCTGGCTGTGGCCTGCCTGTTCGAAGACCGATTCACATCGATGTCATGGCTCGGAGAATACACGGCGCGGATTGGCTGGCCGGTTTGCAGGTCCACCGTAACCGATACCTCTTCCAGCGGAAGAGCGGAGAATTTTTCCGTGTTCAGAGGATATGAATATTTCACCAGACCATTATCGGCCGTCAAAGCCTGGGTGTATTCCAATTCGACCCGCCGTTCACCTCCACTGGGAATGGGGAAGATGCTGGCCTGCAGCGCGCCGCGCCCGATGTATTCCAACAGCGCGGGATCGTGCCTTTCGCGCACAATATCCTCATAGGTTTGCCTGGCCTGTTCCGCCGACAATACCTTTCCTTCCACTGCCTTCCCATCCACCCACAGGGTGAAATTCTTAACAACGGCATCCGCGGGCATGGGAAACATATATGTGCCTTCCACCGTTGAATCGCCGGTATTGATAAAGATTTGATCCACATGGGTAACAGCCAGCTGGTCTTTGATCTGTACGGTGACAGTATGACTCTTCACTGCCAGAGGACTTTGAGAAAGAGGAATGACGGGCGGCTGACAGGGGAACGGCCGGCAAGGAGGCTGTTCGGGTATGATGATCCCATCTGCCTGCACCGCCTCTGTAAGAGAAAATAAAAAGGCGAAGGCCAGCAGCGCTCCAAAAATCCATGGGTTTCTCATCCTCTCCTCCTTGCCAGATATGAATCAACTTCTATGGTAAGGACGATGCCCCTGAGGATTTTGTTCCAACTCATAGATCAAACGAGAAACGATTATTTTGACTATCCCAGAATTGCCGGTAAAGACCGGGGACTCCCAGTAGTTCGGTGTGTTTCCCGGCCTGAATGATACGGCCCGCTTCCAGAACAAGTATGTGATCAAACCGGTGCATTCCCACCAGACGATGCGTAGCAACAATGCATGATTGCGCAGAATCTAAAAGTACATTCAGAACGGCCTGTTCGGAGGCAAGGTCCAGATGATTGAAAGGTTCATCTGCCAGCAGAAGGGGACGGTCAAGCAGAAGGGTGCGCGCCAGTATCAAGCGCTGCCTTTCCCCGCCGCTCAACAGGCTTCCGTTGTCTCCGGTCCAGGTATCCATCCCATCGGGCAGCCTGGAAAACCATTCTGCCAGACCAACTTGTTTCAACACTTCCATAAAATCCTGCTTGTTCGACCCGGCAGGTGAAAGGTTTTCTCGAAGAGTGGCGGAAAAAACATATCCGTTTTGGGATAGAACCGCCAGTTGATTCCTGACCGCGTCACCCGACAGCTTGTTCAGGTCCATGTCATTCCAGAAAATGGAACTGGATGGAGCCGGAAGATATCGCTGGATGATCTTTAATAAAGTGGATTTCCCGCTGCCGCTGGGACCGACCAGTGCGATCTTGCTGCCAGAATTCAGGGTGAACGAAATATCCTGCAATGCCGGAGTCAGCGTGCCTGGATACTGATAAGTAAGGTGAGAAATGACCAGGCGGGAGAATTCGGGAATTTCACTAGGTTCCTGCGGTTCGATGACCGGGCGAGGACGGTCCGCCACCTCGAAAAGTCGACGGGCAGATGCAAGGCTGGACTGGATTTTGGTTGAGGCGGCCGGTAATCCGTTGACCGGTTCGAAGCTGGCAAGGGTAATCAGGGTTAGTACGGCCAGTGTGACGCCGTCAAACTGAGTCGCACGTACCAGCGGAATCCCCAGATAGAGAATACCTACTAGTGTCAGATTGGAAAACAAGACTCCGGATGCCAGAGATATGGAATGTAGAGATGACATCGCCTGTTCGGCAGATCGAGACTGGTATGAGGCCTCTCTGACTCTATCCAGGTGGCGGTTTTCCGCGTTGGCCATCAGTATCTCAACAGTGCCACGAACAGTCTCAACGGCCAGAGCGGATATCCTGGCGTGGGAATCAACAGCAACCGATGACAGTTCACGGCTGATGGAGCGCACTTGCAGGGAAAGTACAAGTCCGGTCAGTATCAATCCGCCGGCCAGCAGCGCCGCCAAATTGACGGCGTACTGGGCCGTGAACAGACTGATACCCAGGGTGACGAGAACCGCTGCCAGCGGGGGAGCGATTCCGCGGACATAGAAGTCTTCAAGGTTTTCAATGTCATGAATGGAGCGGGCCAGCAAATCGCCAGATTTCAGATCTTCCAGCCCGCCGGGTGCCAGCGGTTCCACCGATCGGAAGAACCAGCCGCGTATGCGTGCCAGCAGCTTCAAATTCACCGAGTGGGTGATCAACCGTTCCAGGTAGCGGAAGACGCCGCGGGCGATACCGAAAGTGCGTACCCCGACAATGGCGACCTGTAAAACCGCAATGGAAGGCTGCAAAGCGGCTGTAGCGATCAGGAAAGAGGATGTACCCATTAATCCAATGCTGGCGGCTGTGGTAGCCACAGAGAGTAGAACCGAAAGTCCGATCTCTTTACCGTATGGTCTGGCGAAAGACAACAGACGGGAGGTTTCTGACATCCCTGTCATACCTTTCCCTCCGGCCCAAACAAAGAGGCATAGTGCGGAACTTCTGCCAGTAAGTCCGCATGACGACCCGCCGCGGCCAGTCGACCGTTTTCCATGAACAGGACCCGGTCAGCCTGGCGCGCCGTGCTCTTTCGATGGGCGATCACCAGACAGGTGCGATTTTTCCGCATCAGTTCAAGAGCGACATCCAGTTCGTTTTCCAGAAAGGGATCCAGATGGGACGTAGGCTCATCGAGGATTAAAAGCGGTGCGTCTTTGAGGAATAAACGGGCGATCGCCAGCCGCTGAATCTGTCCACCGCTGAGAATATACCCTTCCTCGCCCAACCCGGTATCCAGACCACGTGGAAGGGAATTGATAGTCTCCTGAAGGTGCACAGTTTCCAGCGCGCTGCGCAACTGATCCGACGTTGCATCCGGGCGAACCAGAAGCAAATTCTCCCGCAGAGTCGTATTGAATACGACCGGCCGCTGATCCAAAAAGGCAATTCCTGAACGCCAGCGATCCAACGGGATGTTTTGAATATCCGTATCATTGTAGAAAATCGTTCCTCCCTCCGGTTGTATAAATCTCAAAAGCAGAGAAGCCAGTGTGGTTTTCCCCGAACCGTTCAGACCCACAATGGCGGTGGTCTGGCCGGAAGTCAGGGTAAACGCAACATGACTGACCGCTTCCTGTTCCCTGCCGGGGTATGTGAACGAGACATCATTGAAACGGATTGTGAACGGTGAACAAAACAATCTCTCCTCGAAAGGTTCTGCCTTTTCCTGTGCGGATTCCTCATCTTGTTCCGGCTGATCGAAAATCTCAAAGATCCTCCGGGCGGCGCTGACTCCGTTCTGAGCGGCATGAAAACGCGCGCCGAGTTGGCGCAGGGGCAGATAAAAATCCGGCGCGATGACCAGCAGGAAGAAAGCCTGTTGAAAATCCATCTGCCTGTATAACAAGCGGATGCCGATCTCCACCGCGATGACTGCCACACTGAGGGTCGCGGCCAGTTCAAGAACCAGTGCGGAAAGAAAGGATACCCGCAGAACACGAAGCGTGGCACTGCGATAGCGTTCACCGACAGTATCCAGACGGGCGGAATGCCCGGCGCTTTTCCCAAGGTTTTTCAGTTCAACCAGCCCGCGCAATGAATCCAGGAAAAAAGCGCTCATCCGGCTGAAGGTCTGGTATTGACGGCGGGTTAAAGTTTCCGTGGTGCGGCCGATCAAGACCATGAAGATGGGAATAAGCGGCGCGGTCAGTACAAAGATCACCCCTGATAGAGTGTCGATGGGAAAGACGACTGCCAGAATGGCCACAGGAAGGACAGCCGCGATGACCAACTGGGGAACATACTGGCTGAAATACGCATCCAGAGAATCAATGGCGCCTGTCAACGCGTAGGTCAGCTCTCCCGCCTGCTGCTGTTCAGTATAGGCTGGACCAAGCCGCAGCACTTTCACGGTCAATGATTCTCGCAGCCTGGAGCGAATCCCCGCAGAGAGGACAGCGGCGGATTGTTCATTGACAAATACAAGGAATGCCCGCAGCAACACGACGATAGCAAGCCTGATCAAATCCGGGGTCACCTGTTCCAGACCTGCGGCATGCAGATGCACGTGATCCAGAATGTGTGATAACAGCCAGGCCTGCAGTATGATCAGCCCACCAATGAGAAGTGCTGAGCCGATCACCCCGATCAGGGGAAAGAGCGAATCGAATGACAAACGGATCAGGCGGCGCTGCTCAGGCATGACTATAATTGTGCCTGACCAGCCCGCATACGTCAATGTGGTTTAAAAGAACAACTCCCCATTTTTGGGGAATTATTCTGTCTTTCATCTCAGGATGTCTGGTCTGATGGTTTGGCAGCGGGACGTGGATTATTTTGCTGGCGGTTTTTCTTGCCGGCCTGGCCAATGTCTTTCAATGCCTTCACCAGCGATTGCCTGATCTCTTTGTTCCCCTGGCGGATTTCTACCACGGTTTTTTTAGCGTTTTCGGCGTTGACCACCTTACCTTTGTCGTCAAAACCGGCGTGTTGCCTGATGACCTGCTCCATTTGATCATACGTCAGACGGATTTCTCCAAGGCGGGTGTTGAATTGAGCCAGCGCTTTTTCCATAGATTTTGTCTCTTTGCCGTTCTTTTTGGCGCGTGCAATCAATTCTGTCAGTTTGTCTCTGGCATTTTCCGCCTTGCTGATCACATCCTTTTGTTTCTCATGATTTTTCTTTTCCTGCTGGAAGAGTCTTTGCAGTTGTTCTTGCGGGGTTTTTCCGGTATCGGTTTCGTCAACTGGAGCAGTGTTCTGGGGAGGCGCATTGTCATCCGCGGGTAAGGCGGCCAACACCTGCCCGGCCGGTTGCAGGCAAAATACTGAAACGGTGATCAGACTGGATATCAAACTCAATAAACCGATTCGTTTGAACATGGCAACTCCATTTCTCTAAAGGTTGGTCATTTCAAAGCCATTGTAGGAAATACATATCATCCGGATATTTCATCCGTGTAAATCGGATGTAAAATCTCTGGCCTTTGACAGATTTATCCTGCTTAAATAAGCAAAACAGGCGGGGAGAATTACCCCGCCTGAACACAGGTGTAAATTACGTACCCCGCAGGTAATTATCCTACGACGTTAACCAGCCGTCCTGGAACGTAGATCACCTGTCTGGGAATGCGGCCGTCCAGGGCGCGGATGACCGCTTCATTGGCTATGGCGGCCGCCTTGGCTTCGGCTTCGGTCACCGTGACCGGAACAATCAAGCGATCGCGGACTTTGCCGTTGACCTGCAGCACCAGAGTAATGTTCTCATCCGCGGCGGCTGCTTCATCCACGGCCGGCCATTTTTGGGTATGAATGGAATACGGTTTGCCCAGCCTGAACCAGAGTTCTTCGGAGATGTGTGGCGAAACAGGCGCCAGCATACGCAGGTAGATATCCACGGCTTCCTCCCAGACTTTCGAAGGGCCTGGATTTTCCTGGCGGTATTTTTGCATATCATTCAATAATTCCATCAGGCTAGATACGATAGTATTGAATTCGAAATTTTCAAAATCACGGGTGACAGAGCGCAGTGTTTGATGCAATTTACGGCGCAGATTCTTGTCTGCTTCGGGCGAGGCGGATTTGCCGGCAGAAGGTTCCAGACAGGTCGTCCACACACGGCGCAGCCAGCGCACGGTGCCGTCAATACCGGTCTTGTTCCAGGGCGCGCCCAGATCCCAGCGGGCAAAGAACATGAGGTAAGCGCGCACAGAATCGGCGCCATAGGCTTTCACCAGATTATCGGGTGCCACGACGTTTCCGCGGCTCTTGCTCATTTTCTCCGAATCTTCCCCCAGAACAATCCCCTGATTGCGCAGGGTGAGCATGGGTTCAGGCCCGCGGGTGATCCCCATATCCCGCAGGGCTTTCTGGAAGAATCGCGTATAGATAAGGTGCATAGTGGCATGTTCGATGCCGCCGGTGTATACATCCACAGGTGCCCAGTAATCATATTCGGCCGGGTCGAAGGGGTATTTATCGTAATTCGGTGACAGGTAGCGCAGATGATACCAGGAAGAGCACATGAAAGTATCCATGGTATCCGTTTCGCGTTCCGCCGGACCGCCGCACTGCGGGCAGGTAGTCTTCTTCCAGGTGGGATGCAGTTTCAGCGGGCTTTCACCGGTCGGTTTCCATTCGACATCGTCGGGCAGCAGAACCGGCAGTTGTTCATCCGGCACGGGCAGAACGCCGCACTTTTCACAGAACACCATGGGAATGGGCGCTCCCCAGTACCGCTGGCGCGAAATTAACCAGTCGCGGATGCGGTAGTTGGTGGTGGCGTGTCCGGCATTTTTGTCCTCCAGGAACTTGATGACCCTGGCCATAGCCTGATTTTCCGGTGTGCCGGTCAATTCGCCGGAGTGCACCATCACACCTTTGGCCGGGACGGCTTCCACCATGCTGTCAGCATCCAAATCCGCGGCGCCTTCGGGTTGAATGACCACACGAACCGGCAGGTTGAACTTGCGGGCAAATTCAAAGTCGCGCTGGTCATGGGCGGGGACGGCCATGATGGCGCCCGTGCCGTAGGTCATCAGGACGTAATCGGCGATCCACACGGGGATTTTTTCATTGTTCACCGGGTTGATGGCATATCCGCCGGTAAAAACGCCGGTCTTTTCTTTATCTGTGGCTTCCCGCTGAATATCAGACTGACGGATGGTTTCTGCCAAATAGTCATCCACCGCGGATTTGCGGTCTGGTGAAGTCAGTTTCGCCACCAGAGGATGTTCCGGAGCCAGCACCATGAAGGTTACACCCCATAGGGTGTCCGGCCGGGTGGTGAATACTTCCAACGGATCGCCCTGTTCCGTGCGAAATGTCACGGAAGCGCCGGTGGATTTACCGATCCAGTTGGTTTGCAGGGTTTTCACCCGTTCCGGCCAGTCAATGGTGCTGAAATCCAGCAATTCTTCGGCATAGGCTGTGATCTTGAAAAACCACTGGTTCAGGTCTTTCTTGACCACCGGGGTATTGCAGCGTTCACAATGGCGGTCTTCGCCCCAGACCTGTTCGCGCGCCAGGGTGGTGTTGCAGTTCGGGCACCAGTCTACCGGTGAAAATTTGCGGTATGCCAGGCCGTGTTTGTAGAGCTGTGTGAAGAACCATTGCGACCATTTGTAATATTTTGGATCTGAGGAGATGGCTTCGCGCCGCCAGTCGAACATGCTCCCCATGCTTTTTAATTGCTGTCGCATGCGGTCAATGTTGGCATACGTCCATGTCTTGGGGTGGATATTCTTCTTGATGGCGGCATTTTCCGCCGGAAGTCCAAAGGCGTCGAATCCCATGGGGAACATCACATTGAAACCGCGCATGCGCATATAGCGCGCCCGGGCATCCGATGGCGTCATGGCATACCAGTGCCCGATATGCAGATCCCCGGAGGGGTAGGGCAGCATGGTCATAGCATAGTGTTTGGGTTTTTGCGGATCGATATCTGAATGGTATAACCCGTCTGCTTCCCATTTCTTCTGCCAGCGGGATTCGATTTCAGCGGGATTGTAGGTAGGGATTGAAGCCTGACTCATTCTCATCTCCAAACAACAGGTTAAATAAAAAAGTCCTGCGCCGTCAGGGGCGAAGGGACTTTCTCCGTGGTACCACCCTGCTTGCCCGAAACACAGGGCCGCTTTGGGCGCTGTATCGGGCGTACCCGCCGCCGGCTGAACCATTCACCGGGGTTGCATACCGACTACCGGTACGGCGGGCGAGTTCTGCCTGATGTGTTCCGTAACACCTGCCTGGCTTCCACCGTGTGCCGGGCTCTCTGCCGGATAGCTTACTACTCCCGCTTTTTTGTGGACCCAGAGAGATTCGAACTCTCGGCCTTCTCAATGCCATTGAGACGCGCTCCCAACTGCGCTATGGGCCCATTCAATTGTTAAACTCTGTGTTTTCGATCCCAATCCAGTGGACCTGGAGGGATTCGAACCCTCGGCCTCTTCAGTGCGATTGAAGCGCGCTCCCAACTGCGCTACAGGCCCATCTCCAGAGTGATTGCATTTTACCTGACGGGTAATAGATTGTCAAGTCTGTGGTTTTGTTCATCTAGAATGTTATTGCGCTTTAGTTCGTGTATTTTTCAATTTTAACTGGATGGATAGGTTTATAATTAGCAGGTTATGAATCTGCTGTATTTATCGGTAAGCAATGTGAAAGATCAATTCAGAAGACATTCATTACACGTTCTCTCAACAATGAGAGCATTCTTGTTTATTTAGAGGAATCATGTTAATCGAAGATCTTTGCAACGAAGTATATAACCTGGCCAGACAACTGGTACCGGATGGACTGGCGCACGGCGCTCAGGGCAATATCAGCGCCTGTGATCGCGAAACCGGGCTGGTGGCGGTCACCCCGTCGGCCATTCCGTACAATGTGATGAAACCGGAAGATATTGTCATCACCGATGTATTCGGCAAGGTGGTCAAGGGGAAGTGGATGCCCACCACAGAGATCCGCATGCACACCATTTTCTACCGCGAAAGAAAAGAGGTGAATGCTGTGGTGCATACCCACGCGCCCTACGCCTCGGTGTTTTGCATCACCCACGAACAGATCCCGCCGGTTCTGACGGAAGCGGCATCCTGCCTTACCGGCCCCGTTCCGGTGGCACCGTACCGCGCACCCGGCTCCATGGAGCTGGCGCAAATCGTCTTTGATACCATCGGTTCGGGTGTTGCCGTCTTGCTGGCGCAACATGGACTGTTAACGGTAGGGACGAATCTCGCGCAGGCTTATGATTCAACTCTGGCGGCCGAGAACACCGCCCGCCTGGTCATCTGGGCGCGCTCCATGGGATCCAAAGTGATTACGCTGGATGAAAAGGTCCAGGCGCAGGTGCGCGAATCCTATATCCAATACTACCATCCGGTAGCCAATCAGTAGTTCTTGTTGAAAAAAATGGGATCGATCACTGGATCAATCCCATTTTTGACCAATCTTTGCCGATCATCAGCGTGATATCCATCGGAGAATCCGTCAGGTATTTGGTTTCGATTCGATACGCATCAATCTGCAACAGGTCGGCCAGATACTGCATGGTATAGACCATTCCGGAATAGCTCTTCAGATAGGAAACCGTAGAGGAACCGGGAGAAAGTGACACACCGGTAACGTTGATTCCTTTTTCGCGCAGATAGGCGGCGGTTTTTTCTCCTAGTCCGTCCACCCGGCTGGCGTCGCTGATCTCAACTCTGGCGCCTTCTTCTTTTAATAACACCGCCCAATCTTCACCGTATTGTAATTTCCCTTCCGGAAGGGATGTCTTGAATATTTTGTCGCGCAGTTCATGGATTTTTTCCGGCACCGGGATCAGAATATCCAATCCGTCCGGGGACTTGGCGAAGCTCACCATGTGTGTATCGATCACGCCTTTGGTGATGTTCTCGGGAGGAATTTGTTCAGCAAGATAAGCCAACCGGATGATCTGGTCAAGTGTCAGGTTAGTGCGCAATCCCTTTGAAAGCTCAGCGTACAACTCGGGGGCTTTGGTCACCAGGGTAGGCAACATATTCAGGTTGATCACCTGATTGCGGACGGCCATGAGCACTTCCTGCTGGCGTGCCGCGCGGTCAAAATCATCATATTCGGTGTAGCGGTTCCGCGCGTAGCCCAGCGCCACGGCGCCGCTCAATGTCTGCGTTCCCGGCTGAAGGATGACGGTGTTTCCCGGGCCGACGGGATCAACCTTGATGGCAGTCTTGATCTTCATGTCCAGCCCGCCAAGCGCGTCGATGAATTGTACAAAGGCGTTGAAATCGATCTGCGCGTAATAGTCGATAGGCACACCCAGGAAATTTTCGACTGTCTCGGTGGCCAGTTGGGGACCACCGCCGGGCAGCTTGTACCGTTCACCCAGGAAATACGCCGTGTTGATCTTGTAATAATCAAATCCGGGGACGACTGTCCAGATATCGCGTGGGATTGAAAGAATACCCGCCGTCCTGGAAAGAGGATCCACAGTCAACAACATCATCGAATCCGAGCGGGGGGTATCACCCGCTTCCCAGTCACGGTAATCGAGCCCCAGCAGCAAGACTGTGATGCGTTTGACACCGTCCCAGCGCACCGGAGTGGGTTTTAAATCCACGACCAGGTCAACGGTGGGCACAGGTGTCACGTTAAGTGATCCGCCTTCCTGTGTGGGATATTCGGTCAACAGGGGATTGACATCCAGCAGTGGATCACCTGGCAGGTTTGTCAGGCTCCAGGAGGCGGTGAAAGCACGCACAACCGTGTAAGAGACCAGCGCCGTCGCGACTGTCAAAATGGCAATGGTTATCTGGATGAAAAGAGTGAAAAAATCGAATTTCTTGCGAACCTTGACAGGTTGAGTAGCCATGGTTCTGATTCTACTCCTAAAACTAGATGCCTATTCCGGTCTCGCGTTGGAGATCCGGTTCAGTCGTCCTGAAGAGCAGCCTGAATGGCTTCTTCAGCGATGGCACCCTGGCGGAGGATGACCGGTGGCTCTACGTGACAATCGACAATTGTCGAAGGAACACCGCCGTTGACTCTGCCGCCATCCAGCACAAGATCGATTCTGCCGTCTAATTGATTAAGGACATCCTGCGCAGTAAGAGGATTGGCTTTTCCGCTCAAATTGGCGGATGTCACGGCCAGCGGTCCGCAATGCTGAAGAACGGTCAGAACCGGAGCATAATCCGGCATTCGTATAGCTACGGTCGATTCACTGCTTAAGTTCGCCGGAAGGTCAGGCAGACGTGGAACGACCAGGGTGAGCGCTCCCGGCCAGAAATGCTCTGCCAGTCTTCGGGCGCTGGAGGGGAAACTGGAGACGACCTGATCCAATTGATCGAGATGGCTGATGAGCACCGGAATGGCTTTGGCCGAATCGCGGCCTTTGGCCTGGAAAATGCGATCGATGGCGGCTGCTGAATGCAGGTTGGCCGCCAGCCCGTACACGGTGTCTGTCGGAAATGCGACCAGTCCACCGGATTGAAGAATACGCAGAGCTTCTTTGATCGCGTTAAACGAATTAATGGGTAGGATCCGGGTTTTCATGCAGGCTGCCTCTACCAGGAATGGGAATATTTTGGGTGATCAATACACCCAGAATGGCGACCAATCCGCCAAATATTTGAATGAACGTCACCGACTCTCCTACAAGCAGGGACAGGGTCAGGCCGATGATCGGGATTAGATTGATAAAAGGAGCCGCGACTGAGGCCTCCACACTGTTCAAAGCGTAATTCCACAGGAAGTAAGCCAGCCCAGAAGCCACAAGTCCCAGATACACCAGCGCCAGCCATGAGGAAGGTGAGATGACCGGCAGGCCGATGTGGGTAAATTCCCATGCAATAAAGGGCACCAGCCAGATCAGGCCGGTATAAAAACTTGCGGTGGTCGAAGCCAGGGCATCTACGCTGGAAGGGATTTTTCTGCTTTGCACAGTGTAGACCGCCCAGGCGATGACACTGCCCACCATTAAAAGGTTTCCGGCCAGCGTTGCGCCCTGATTGGATGCCGGGATGCCGGCGACCAGTAAAACCCCGATGATCGAAAGCCCAATACCGATCCCCTTTTTAGGAGTGATCTGTTCTTTCAACACCAGTACGGATAAAAGAGCAACGGCGGCAGGGTTGGCTGCCTGGATCAAAGCTGCGTTAGCTGCGGTGGTCAGGTCCAGACCGGTGTTGGCCAGTCCAAAGTACAATGCGACGCCGGTCAACCCGAACAGCAGGTAATCCTTTTGCAGGATCATTTTCCATACAAAACCGCGCCGCAGGGCGATCGGGGTGATGACAACCAGGGAAATCATCAGGCGCAGTCCGATGATCATGAAGGGACCAATAGAATTCATCAGGGATTTGGTAATGACGAATGTTGAACCCCAGATGGAAACACATCCAATCAATGCCAGGATGCCGGGTTGTAACTTGTTTTGCTTCATGTCATAAGTCCTGGATGCAGACCAGGCGGGGCAGTCCGGCCAGGTCCGGCAGCAGATCGATCTTGGCTTTCGGGAAATATCGGCGCGACAACCGGAGAATAGATTCGCCCAGAGTGGCTTCGATTTCCAACAGGATCAATCCTTGCGGTCGAAGGCGGCTGACAGCCTGTTCCAGAAGACGCCCGATCAGATATAGACCATCCCGGCCGCCATCCAGCGCGTGATAAGGTTCGAAGCGGGCGGCAGGCAGATCACTCAGCTTTTCGGTGGGAATATACGGCAGATTCGCGCAGATAAGGTCGTACGTATTGCGCGTAGCCGTGAGAAGATCAGACTGGAAAACAATAACGCGTGTTCCGTTCGCATAATGGCCGGCGTTTTGTATGGTGGTTTCCACCGCCAGTGGGTCGATATCCAGCGCATCGATTTGCAGATCCGTAACTCGGGCGGCCAGCGTAACGGCGATACATCCGCTCCCGCAGCCTACATCAACGGCTGTCCGTCTTTCCGGATGCCTCTGCAGCCAGTCTAGCGCGGTTTCCACCAGTAGTTCAGTTTCCGGTCGTGGTACCAGCAATCCCGGCCGGATAATGAAACGAAGCCCAAAGAATTCCCGCTCACCAGTCAAATATGCCAGAGGTGCACCGGCTGCCAGAGCGGCCAGCATTTCGTCCATGCGGGTCAGGTGGGCGGCTGAAAGAATTTCTTCCGGATGTGCCAGCAACCAGGCGCGCGGTTTATCCAGCACATGCGCGGCGATCAATTGAACTTCCAGCGCCGGGGTTTCGCTGATCTCGCCTAGTTTTTGTCGAGAGGTCTCCAGCCAGAAACCCAGGGTGTTATTCGGCAGACGCGGCAGCCAATCGTTCTGTTTCATCGCGCAATGATAATTCGTCGATAAACACATCCAATTCACCATCCAGCACACCGGCAATAT
>JAAZMZ010000064.1 GCA_012798535.1 Leptolinea sp. | reverse complement strand
TTTGACATTCTCATACACTTTTTTGATCTTTCCCTTCAAATCGATAAGGAAGGAAGTCCGGAAAACACCGTCATACTCTTTACCCATGAATTTCTTTCGTCCCCAGACACCGTATAGCTGGCACACGTGATGAGACTCATCTGCCAATAGGGTGAACGGCAGATGGTATTTCTCCTGGAACTTCTTATGCGCCTTTGGTGAATCCGGGCTGACACCCAGAATTACTATCCCGGCCTTTTCATAGGTGCTGTAATCGTCTCGAAAATTGCAGGCTTCGGTTGTGCAACCCGGCGTGTCATCCTTAGGATAGAAATATAACAATACAGTCTTTCCAAGGTAATCCTTCAATGAATGGCTTGATCCGTTCTCGTCCTGCAGGGTAAAGTCTGGAGCTGAAATTCCTGTTGCAAGTGGCATTGATTCCTCCTTCTGTTATTTCACTTCATATTCATCTTAGCCATAAAGTAAATAACAGTACATACAACATACAACCTGTGCCCGCGTAACCTGTCAATGTCAACAGTGCCCAGCGCGGTTTGGCTCCAGATTTAATCCGTTGGATCTCATAGATGGTAAATATAAAGACAGGCAAAGGCAGCAGCATCGGCCAGATCAAATTCCACGGTAAACCAAGCAATGAACCGCCGGCGATCAGAAGAAAGGCGACGGCCACCAGCCCATTGTGAAGATTCATGGCGAATTTCCAGCCGACCATCTGCGTAAGTGTTTTTTGACTGGTGATCATTTCGTTCAGAAATTCCTTCAAGTCGGTTGATATTAACATTGCCAGATAGACGAATGCCAGGGGAACGGTGATCAATGGAACGAGTGGATGTATGGATGTGCTCAGAAGTAAATAGCCAAGAGCCGGGGTAAGGATGGCGATCCATAATGTCAGAATCAACTCGCCATATCCCCTCTTTACCAGAATCACAGGTGGTATCGAATACGCTAGGATCATAATAAAAGCCAGCGCAATAAAGAAAATGGACGTAATCGAAAGTTGATGATTCACCAGAAGGAAGTAGACCGGAAGACTGGATACGGCCAGAGTCGTAAGCCCGGCGGATAAAATTTTTTGCTGCCGGGCATTTCCCGAATTCCTGTTGGAATTCCGGTTGCCGTCTGAGACGGCAGGGAAAGGGTCGAAATAATCACGGAAGAAAAGGCTGGCAAATAGTAATAAAAGAAGCGTGGACAATCCGAGGAAAATATTGTTCCAATCCAGGTTTTGACCAAGATATTTGCCTATTCCTACGCCGAGGAAATAGAAAAGAACAACGGCCAGTATGTTTTCTGCTCTCCGGCGGGAGAAAAACATATCGAGAGTTACTTTTATCGCTTTTTTCATGGTTGCATTCTAGCATGTTGGACGGACTACCTCAAGGAGCGTCCGGCAAACACATACTCCCTGTCTCCTGTTTTTCACCCGGAGATTTTTGTTAAAGGGTGATATACTGCAAAAATTAAAATACGCCTGTATTTTGGTATTGCATCAAATCTGGGAGAGAAGATGAACCAAAAAAATCCAACCAAAATTTTGTTATCGGACTGGTGAAGAGATGGAAGTTCCAAATGATGGTCTTGTTCAAGTTGCATCCCTGACCGACACTCAGGATGGGGGAAAGAAACGGCGTTTTGATAAATGGTGGATTCTTGTTTTCTTTGTTATCTTTCTAATAATTTACCTGGCATCTACAAAAAGTGATCCTTATTGGCGAATCATTCTTTTTGTTCAGGATGGTATCTGGGTTTCAATAACCACAACCATAATCTCCTTTTTGCTCGTACTGGTAGTTGGACTGATTGTGGGGCTCGGTCGTCTATCCAAGAACCGGATTATCAATGGAATATCCACTGTCTATGTGGAAGTGATTCGTGGCATTCCATTGCTGGTTCAATTGTTGTTCTGGTATTTTGCATTTCCATCGGTCATTCAGAACATCGGTAAGGCACTTAATATCGAAGCGCTCAAGAATTATCTAGCCAATCCTGTCGGAATGGCCATCCTGGGTTTAACTTTTTGTTACGCAGCCTACATGGCTGAGATTTACCGGGCAGGTATTCAGAGTATTCCCAAAGGCCAGATGGAAGCCGCCCGCAGTCTGGGGATGTCGCACTTTCAAGCCATGCGGTATATCATTCTTCCGCAAGCAGTGAGGGTAATTCTTCCTCCGGTTGGAAATGAATTCATATCATTATTAAAGGATTCATCCCTCGTCAGCGTGGTTGCTGTAGCCGATATGACCCGGCGTGGCCGAGAATTCATGGCGGCCAATTTTATCCCTGTTGAAACCTGGAGTATGGTAGCTCTGCTCTATCTCACCATGACGCTTTTCTCAGCCCGGGTTGTCACATTTATCGAGCATAAGACTCGCCTGGAGAAATAGTCATGGAACCCATTATTCACATCGATAAAATATCCAAAAGATTTGGAACCCTGGAAGCATTGCATGAAGTAAGCCTGGATGTGCAAAAAGGTGAAGTGGTTATGATCATCGGGCCATCCGGTTCCGGTAAATCTACCCTTTTGCGCTGCATCAACCGCCTTGAAGAATATGACGATGGTTTGATTGTGGTGGACGGAATTCCATTGAATTCTGCCGAAAACATTAATGCCGTTCGGACGGAAGTCGGCATGGTCTTTCAGCAATTCAACCTGTTCCCGCACTTATCCGTACTGGATAATGTTATCCTCGCGCAGCGGGTAGTGCGCAAACGGGATAAAGAGGAAAGTGAAAAGGTCGCCATGGATCTTCTGGAAAAGGTCGGCATTCCAGAAAAAGCTCACGCGAAACCCGGCCAGCTATCGGGTGGACAGCAGCAACGTGTGGCTATTGCACGTGCCCTGGCTATGAATCCCAAGATTATGCTTTTTGACGAACCCACCAGCGCACTGGACCCAGAAATGATCCAGGAAGTTCTGGATGTTATGCTCAACCTGGCAAAAGAGGGCATGACGATGGTTGTTGTCTCGCATGAGATGGGCTTTGCCCGCGCGGCCGCCCATCGGGCCATCCTGATGGATAGCGGGCAGATCATTGAGGAAGCTCCACCCGAAATACTTTTTACCAATCCGAAAGAAGAACGCACCAGACTTTTCTTGAGCAAGGTGCTTTAAAAATAGCAAAATATTAGTGGTGGTTGAGAGAACTCGACCACCACTTTTTTGACTTTTAATCTGTTTTATGCTATTCTAACCTTTTGAATATTGAAGATGGATATAAGGCAAAATATTTATCCTACCACAAACTCAGGAAGAATAGATGCAGCACGAACGCGTTTCAGAGAATGTTTACTGGTTTCAAAGTGAGATCTTCGCACAGGTGACAGCCGGCGCCATCACCGGTACTCAATGGGCTGTAGTTATTGATACCCTTGCCATGCCCGATGAGACACTTCAAATGCGTCAATACATCGAAGAGACCCTTGGTATGCCGGTGCGTTATGTGATCAACACTCACTATCATGCCGACCATACCTGGGGAAATTGCTTTTTCCCTGGAGCGACTGTCCTGGCACATAACCTGTGCCGCAAAGCCATGCAGGAGAAAGCCGTTCCCGCCCTCGATATCACCCGCCAGAATAATTCAGCCTTCAGCAAATCCAAGATCGTCCTTCCGCATTTAACCTTCAGCCAGGGAACCATGACCCTGCGTGTTGGGAAAAAGAACCTGATCCTTATGACAACTCCCGGCCACAGCGCCGATGGTATTTCCGTGCTTGTCGAAGAAGACCGCGTGTTATTTGCCGGAGATGCATTCATGCCACTTCCGCATTTTGTGGATGGTGATATTGATATCTTGAGTGAAACGATCAAACAGATCGGGAAAATGGGACTCGAGAATATCGTCCAGGGCCATGGAGATATCATTCTGCGTGGTGAGATTGATACCGCGGTGAAGGAAAATCTCACTTATCTCGTCAACATTCGAAAAGCAGTCAAGTCAGCCTCCCGCAAGAGAGATCCGGAAGAAGCGTTGAGTATGGTGGATATCGAAAGCTGCGGCAAGTCCAGAGTATACCTGGGCGGATTGGGGGAAGAACTGCACCGCCGCAACCTGAAATCGTTTTATTTAAGATGTCTACGGGAAGATGCTTCGGCGATAGCCGTCGATGACAATGAGATCCGGCCTACCGCCGAATGATCTTTAGAAACTAATCCAGATCATCTCCATTGTAGAAATCAGGCCGTTTTCCGGCTTTGCTGCGCTGAATATAGGATCGAATACCAACTGACCGCTCAGTGCCGTCGATGAGTCTTTTAATATTCGGGCGTAATGCCCATATCAGCAAGATTTCAGACACGACTCCATAAACCACATAGATCCACGATGCGTATCCCATAACCGCCCGGTAGATGAACACACCAGTCGCGATCAGGGCAATGCTCATCGTGGTAACAGAGGCATACCCGATAATGATATAAACTAGCAACCCTAACGGTAAGATGATTGTCCATATATGCGGCCAGATGGCAATAGCACCTCCCAGGCAAGTGGCGCCGCCGGCTCCACCGGTTAATTGCAGTTTGCCTTCTTCGTTGCGGTGCATCAGGAAGATGGAATAGTTATGTCCCAGAATCGCGGCAAGCCCGCAGACAACCTGAAGCCAGGCATTTCCCGGAGAAAACTGTAGTACTAGTAGATATGTAGCAGCACCTTTTAACACATCAAAAATAGCCGTCAATACACCGGCAAAAACTCCTGCTGCGCGCATGGCATTCGTTCCACCGGTTCTTCCCGAGCCCACTCCCCTTACATCTTTTCCTGTTCCAATTTTTACAATAATTAACCCAAACGGAATTGCCCCCAGAACGTAGGAAGCCAGCACGCAAAGGGCGTAATTCAATACTTCCATCTCATTTTCCTTTGATCCAATGATCGGTAATGTGCACAGTATTAAACCCTTGCGGGATATCTATAGTTGCTAATCTTGGCCATCCAATGATACCAGAATAGATATCAGATTTATTCGTCTGATAGTCATATTTATTACATAACTCCAGTACTATTTATAAAAAAATAATGCAGTTCCAATGAAAAATACTAAAATCAAAGTTGGTTCCAACCAAATCCGTTTTCTATCCATATTCTTTTCAAAAAGAACAGCGTAAGACACAAGCGCATAACACAGACCGGTGAGAATCAGTCCAAATTGGATGGGAGATACCGGCAGATAGTGCAGACCGATAGCCACCTGTGTGATGATAACTGCCGTTGTGATAGGCCAGTGCCAGCGATTCATGCCCAACAGCCGTAAATTCATTACCCGCCACCCAATTAAACCTGCCGTGATGAAATAAACTGGCAGAGTTAAATACAACCTCAATCCCGCGCCCCTCAGCGCCACACATAGGATTAAATAGACGGCATAACCGACGGCAGACAGGCCGATGACCGCCAGACCGGCTCGTGGATCATCAAGATCGACCACGATATATTCCGCATAAAACACGGCAGCCAGCAGCAAACCGCCAAATACAAACACTGCCCACCATTGTAAATTCACCTCCAGAGCGCCCAGTGGAACACCAATCGCCCAGGCGGTCATAGCGGGCAGTAACAGGTGTTGGAAATCCGCACCGTTCCGCAGTTCTTTGCTGCGTAAATGGAGCATCCACGACATACCGGTTGCCCCGAGTCCGGCAGATAGGATCGAAACAAGGCCGGTATAATCTACTCGCAGAAGAAACAAAAAACCTGGAAGTTGCAGGTTTAATTCCCGGCTCGGGATATTGATGAAAGGGGTAAGGGAATACGCTAAAAGTATGGTTGCCATCACCATACTCAAACGTCCACCGTCAATCTTCCGGATTTCCGAATCCATTTCGTCATTTTATCATCAGCCGGTCTGTCCCAGATATCAGGTTTTTCAGAGCCAAATATTTCATTTGTTCTACATATGTCCGGATTCAAAATGCGATAGTGGTAAAATTAACAGGTTATGGAAAACGTGAAAGACTCGAACCTTGAGAATCCTCCTCGCCTGATCGCTTCAATCACCGAGGGATTCAATGTTGTTGCCAACCGGATCTATTTGATCCTCTTCCCATTATTGCTTGATACTTTTTTATGGTTGGGTCCGCATGTTCGCTTAAAGACTCTCCTTGGACCCTTCATTACAGAGATCACCGGTGAGATGTCTCAGATGGCCACACCGGAAATCCTCGAGATGACCAAATGGGGCAATGAATTGTGGGATATCCTTTTGGACCATTTCAACCTTTTCAGTTTGGTGCATGTATTTCCCATCGGGATTCCCAGCCTGATGTCCGGCCTGTCACCGATCAAAACACCCTACGGCTCACCCACTCTTCTTGAAGTGGGCAGTTTCTTTCAGGTTCTTTTGATGTGGTTTTCACTCACTATCATTGGCATTGTTCTGGGCGGCCTTTATTTTGATGCCATCTCGCGGGCAACGGATGAAAAGAAGGCGCTCTTTTCCATCACGGATACCGGCAGTTCGATCCTGCAGATTTTCGTTTTCACCCTGCTTTGCTTCCTGTTCATTGTGCTCTTTTCCATCCCGATACTGATGATGGTGACGCTGCTCTCATTGATTTCCCCATCGCTCGGGCAAATTGCGTTACTGTTTATCTTTCTCGTGGTTATCTGGTTCATAATGCCGCTGGTCTTTTCGGCTCACGGTGTTTTCGTGAGTCGGACGCCAATTTATTCTTCCATTGGCACCAGCATCCGCCTTGTTCGTAATTATTTGCCGGGTACCGGGATGTTCATTCTGACCTCCTTGCTACTGTACCAGGGTTTGAACCTTCTGTGGGAGACGGCTCCCGATTCCTCCTGGATGTCATTTGTCGGAATTTTCGGTCATGCCTTCATCAGCACCGGTTTGATTGCTTCCAGTTTTGTGTATTATCGTAAAGGTATTGCCTGGATGGAAAGCAAGATCCACGCGAATGCTGTTCAGTCTTGATCCCACATAATCTTTATGAGGTAATGCTATGCAACCAGCCGATATGAATTCATCCTATGGGGCGAAAGATATCCAGGTACTGGAAGGCCTTGAAGCCGTCCGCCGGCGCCCGGGTATGTATGTGGGTGGAACAGATCTAAAAGCACTGCACCATCTGGTCTATGAAGTTGTCGATAACTCAATCGACGAAGCATTGGCCGGCGCCTGCACCAGTATTGAAATCATCATCCATGCGGACAGTTCGGTGACAGTCATTGATAACGGACGCGGCATTCCGGTCGATATCCACCCGCAAAAGAAGAAATCAGCTCTTGAAGTGGTTATGACCGTTCTGCATGCCGGCGGCAAATTCGGTTCTGGCAGCTATAAAGTCTCTGGCGGTCTGCACGGCGTAGGTGTGTCGGCGGTGAACGCCCTATCAGAATACTGCTGGGTCGAAGTCCGCCGTGACGGCAAGGTTTACGGACAGAAATATAACCGCGGCATTCCGGAAGAAGCCGTTAAAGTGATCGGTACCTGCAAACCCAATGAAACCGGAACCAAAACGACCTTCCGCTTTGACCGGCAGATCTTCAAGGGCGAGGGCATTGATTTCAGCTTCACTACCTTGACCCAGCGTTTTCGCGAAATGGCTTTTGTCACCCGCGGTGTGCGCATTCATTTGCTGGATGAACGCACCTTCCGCGAGATGACCTTCTATTTCGAAGGAGGCATCAATTCTTTCGTCCGCTACTTGAACCGTAACCGCGAAGGCCTGCACCCGATTGTCTACGCCGAAAAAGAAATGGAACATGTCGGCGTCGAAGTGGCCGTGCAGTACACGGATGCTTATTCCGAGTCGGTGTATTCCTTTGCCAACACGATCAACACCATCGACGGCGGCACGCACCTCACCGGCTTACGGACTGCCACTACACGCGTAATCAATGATTACGCCCGCAAATCCGGACTTTTGAAAGAAAACGACGCGAACTTTACAGGTGATGATACCCGTGAAGGTATGACCGCTATTGTGAGCATCAAACACCCCGATCCTCAATTTGAGAGTCAGACCAAGGTAAAGCTGATGAATCCGGAGGTCCAGACTTATGTCCAGCAGGTTGTTGTTGAAGCCTTTTCGACCTTCCTGGATGAAAATCCGTCTGCTGCCAAGGCAATCGTCCAAAAGTGTCTGACCTCAGCCCGTGCTAGAGACGCCGCCCGTAAAGCCCGCGACCTGGTAATCCGAAAATCGGCGTTGGAAAGCCTGACCCTGCCGGGCAAACTGGCAGATTGCTCGGATCGTGATCTCTCAAAAACCGAGCTATATATCGTCGAGGGCGACAGCGCCGGTGGTTCGGCCAAACAGGGACGCGACCGCCACTTCCAGGCTATCCTACCCCTGCGGGGCAAGATCCTCAACACCGAGCGCGCCCGCCTGGATAAGATCCTGGGGAACAACGAAGTCAAAGCCATCATCTCTGCGCTGGGCACCGGCGTGGGAGACAATTTCGATACGACCAATCTGCGCTACGGGAAGATCATCCTCATGTCGGATGCCGATGTTGACGGCAGCCACATCCGTACCCTGCTGCTGACATTCTTCTTCCGGTATATGCAAGCACTCATTGAAGAAGAGCATCTGTTCATTGCTCAACCACCCCTCTACAGACTGGCGTATAAAGACAAAATCCGCTTCGCTTACACCGAACAGCAGAAGGATAAAGTGCTCAAAGAAATGGGTGTGAGCTCCGATAAAGTATCGATCCAGCGTTACAAAGGTCTGGGTGAAATGAATCCTCAGCAGTTGTGGGAGACCACCATGGATCCGGAAAAACGTACCCTTTTGCAGGTCTCCATTGAAGATGGTGCCGCAGCCGACCGCACCTTCGATATGTTGATGGGTGAAGCTGTTCCGCCCCGTAACAAGTTCATCACTACCCATGCCAAGGATGTGAGGAATCTGGATATTTAAAGTATGGTGGTTTCAAATTTTTAGTGCAACAAGATCCTTAATTACTTCATCAGGCTTAAAAAATTTCAAAACAGCTTTTGGCTTATCATTTACCAATAGTCGAACACTCTCGATCTCACTGTTAGGTACATTGGTGAAATCAGTTCCTCTGGGAAAAAATGCTGAATCAACCCATTCGTGTTTTCATTCGTTCCTCTTTCCCAAGGGTCAAATCACCCCCCCAATGCCCCGGAACTGTTCGATCAGCAACCTCTGCAGGACGTTCCTCGATGGATAGCATGTCTGCTATCTTGTCACGAGTTTCTTTTGGTTTACTGGCTTATTGCTTGTGGCGATAGGCATGTTCCTGACGGAGTGCCTGAATAAGGGTCCTTTTGAGTTCTCCACGAGGTAAATCATAGATGAATTGATAAATTGCTTCATGCGATATTCTCATTTCCATGTCCAAAGGATACTACTTTTAGCCGTTTGGATATCGCACATGGTGACCATTGCTGATTCAGTCTTCGCAAAACGTATTCGCGTAAAGGTTCATTCTTCTCCAATCGTGTTCTCCTTCTACGTCGTGATCCGGCTGAATCTTGAGCCCTTCTGCTTGCAGAGAAAGCTCGATAACCACTTTTTTCACTATTCTGTTTTACTTCCCGAAAGACTGTGGTTCGTTGTCTTCCTAATTCATTTGCGATCGCGGTGATCGAATTACCTTTTTTTGAGATCGACTGATTTCTTCACGTTCATGCTTGTTAATCTTTTATAGGCGGTCTGCATACGAATGATTATCTCCTCATTCGTTGCACTAAATCTCTATCACCAAGCATGATAAAGAACTGGAAAAATCCGCGTTCTTTGAACAAAAAAATGACAGAACAAATTTTTATCATTCAAAACATTACCTGTGCGAGCCTATACTTTCAATCAGAGCCGAAGCCTGTTTTCGAGGTTCAAAAAAGTAAACAACAATATCAGTGCATTTGCGAAAAAATGTACAAACATAAAGAATCCTCTACCAAGAAATCGAAAGTGAGTAGAATTGTTTTGACTTTTTTTCATGGTATTCTATAATCATGTCTTTCAGCCTTGACGAGAAACTTCATACTGCCACTGCCATCTCCCATCCCAATATTGCCTTCATCAAATATTGGGGTAACCGCGATGCCGCTCTGCGCATCCCGGTGAACGGTTCCATCTCCATGAACCTGGACGGGCTGGAGACCACCACGCGGGTGACCTTCGATCCTGATCTTCAATCGGATAGCCTGATGCTCAACAGTGTTCCGGCCGATGAGTCGGCCTGCCGGCGGGTTTCCGCCTTTCTCGACTTGATCCGCTCGATGGCCGGCATTTCTCTGCGTGCTGACGTTGAAAGTCGGAACAACTTCCCCACCGGTGCGGGCATTGCCTCATCCGCAGCGGCGTTTTCTGCTCTGGCGTTGGCCAGCAGCACGGCCGCCGGTTTGAAACTGGATGAACCATCCCTCACCCGCCTGGCACGAAAGGGATCAGGTTCCGCCAGCCGCTCCATACCAGACGGTTTCGTGGAATGGCTTCCGGGAACCGGTGATGAAGATTCATATGCCTTCTCCATCGCTCCCGCTGGTCACTGGGATCTGGTGGATGTGATCGCCGTGGTGGCCGCCGGTGAGAAGAAAGTCGGCTCAACGGAAGGGCACGGCACAGCATCTACCAGTCCATTGCAGACTGCCCGTGTGGCTGATGCACCCCGACGCCTGGATCTCTGCCGGGAAGCCGTGCGAACGCGTGATTTCGATGCCCTGGCGGCCGTAATGGAGCTGGACAGTGATATGATGCACGCGGTGATGATGACCTCTCGTCCCCCGCTCTTTTACTGGGAACCGATTTCCCTGCGGATTATTAAAGAAGTTCCACGTTGGAGAAGCACAGGGCTGCCCTGCGCCTATACGCTGGATGCGGGACCGAATGTCCATATATTATGCCCGGCCGCGGCGACTGATGCGGTGGCCGCTCACCTTGAAGATCTGGGGGGAATATCTCAGATTCTTCGGGCTGCCGCTGGCGGTCCGGCCCAGCTTGTTTTGTGATTAGAAGTTTATAAGAAGGATTCTATTCGCGTTCAAACTGGCTATAATACAAAAGACAGGCATTTTTGCCTGAGAATTTTACACAGGAAAGAAAATGGATTTCACCATCGTTTTAACCATACTTGAATTTATCATTGCCTTCGGGTTGTTACTGTTTCTGCATGAGTTCGGGCATTTTCTCACCGCCCGCCTGTTCGGCGTTGAGGTGGAGGAATTCGGCTTCGGATTTCCCCCTCGCATGGTGCGGCTATTCACCTGGAAAGGGACGGATTTCACCCTGAATTGGATCCCCTTCGGTGCCTTTGTGCGGCCGAAAGGAGAAAATGATCCAGAAGTACCCGGAGGATTGGCCGCGGCTAATCCCTGGAAACGTCTGGGGGTGTTGGTTGGCGGCCCGATGATGAACATACTGACGGGTATTCTGATTTTCACCATTCTTTTCACCAAGACAGGCGCGCCAGATGCGAAAACCGTTCAGATTATGGAAGTAGCCGACGATTCTCCCGCAGAACAGGCCGGTATTCTACCCGATGACATTGTGATGAAGATCAACGGTGTGGAGATCACCAGCACCACGGCGCTTTCGTCCATTGTCAAAGAGAATCTTGGCAAGGAAGTCACCCTGACCCTCGGACGCGGTGAAAAGATCATTGAGATTAAAGCCACACCGCGCTTGAATCCACCACCCAATCAGGGTTCGCTGGGCATTGTCATGGGAAATCCGGTCAAGCCGATCTCTTTCTTTCAGGCTGTGCCCTACGCGCTGATTACTGCGGCCTCACAGGGAGCCGCCCTGGTCACCATGCCCATCCTATTGATTCAGGGCAAGGTGGCCGCCGAAGATGCCCGTATGGTTGGCCCGGTGGGAATGTATGATATTTACTCTCAGGTGCGATCGCGGGATGTCACTGCCGAAGCGCAGCCGGCCAGCACAGCCGCCGATACACTCAACCGCTTCTGGCTGCTTGGGATTATCTCCATCGCGCTGGGTTTCACAAATTTGCTGCCCATTCCCGCGCTGGATGGAGGTCGCATCCTGTTTGTGCTGCCGGAATTGCTCTTCCGGAAACGGATTCCCGCGCAGTATGAGAATATGATCCATCTGATCGGATTTGCCGCGCTGCTCGCCCTGATGGTTTATGTGACCACGCAGGATATCACCAATCGCATTGTCCTTCCCTGACAGGTTTTGCATTTATGCCTGAAAAACACAGCTCCGTTCCGTTTGAAGCGATCCTTGACACCCTGGTCGAAGGTTCAAAATCACTGCCTGCGAGTTATTTAACCCGTTTCTCAGATATTCAAAGCAGCGATCTTGCACTTTTGAAGAAGTCCTGGGCAAACATCAAACCCAAACGCCGCCTATCACTGGTGGAAGACCTGATCAGACAGAATCAAGAAAACACACTGGTGTGTTTCGATGATGTCGCCGTGGTATTTCTTGAGGATGAAGATGCGCGTGTGCGCTCAGCCGGTATTCGGCTGCTGCGCGAATCGGAGGATGCACGATTTGTGGAACGACTAATCACGCTGCTGGAGAAAGACAAACAACTGCTGGTGCGCGCGGCTGCCGCCAGCGGATTGGGTCCTTTTGTTCTGCTGGGTGAATTGGATAAGATTTCTCCTGAGAAACTGGCACATATCGAACGGGTGCTCCTGCCACGTATCACCGGTACTGATGATGATCTGGTGCGGCGCAGTGCCCTGGAAGCCATGGGTTATTCCAGCCGAAAGGAAATGGTTCACCTCATTTCTGAGGCCTTCGAGGAAAATGATCCCGATTGGATCGCCAGCGCGCTTGTCGCCATGGGACGGTCTGCTTCGGAAGAATGGGAGATGCATATCTTGCGCAGTTTGTTCCATCCGGATGCCGTCGTCCGCCTGGAAGCGATTCGCGCGGCCGGTGCCCTGACTCTGACACGTGCGGTCGAACCGCTGCTGGAATTACTCGATTCCGGCGGCGAAATCGGCAAAGAACTGCGTTTCGCGGCCATCTGGGCACTTTCGGAGATCGGTGGTGAAAAAGCCAACGCCGCACTTGAGTCCCTGCTGGACAATGCAGCCACCGATGAAGAAGCCGATTTTATCGAAGAAGCCATCGAAAATACCAGCAGCGGAAGCGGGACGCTGGGGCTGGATTTCATCGATCTGGATAATCTGCAACAATCTGATCTCGCTTATGAAGAAGCGGATTACACTGAATACGATGACCTGGAGGAAGAAAGCGATGAAGATAATACTTCCGGCCGTCAATACAGGTATGACGATGACTAATACGGATTTCTCCATAGAACGGACGCGGCTACATGCCGTGGTTGAAGGACACGTGCAGGGGGTGGGATTCCGATATTATGTATTAACTCACGCCCAGCAATTAAATCTGACCGGCTGGGTGCGAAACACCTCGGAAGGTAATGTGGAAGTTATAGCCGAGGGCGACCCTGCAGATCTGGATGAACTGCTGGACGCTTTGCGCCAGGGACCCCGGTCGTCCTTTGTATCGAACGTACGCGAAAAATGGGAACCGGCTCGCGGCGAATTCCATAACTTCGACGTGCGCTCCTCCTGGTGAGCTATTCTTCGCCGGTTAACAAACGGATCTTTTTCCAGGGCGGGATATCCGACTGGTCGGCCAGTTCGTTACGCAGTTCATAGATCTGATCGCGTAATGCGGCTGCTTTTTCGAATTCCAGATCCCTGGCTGCCTGCTTCATCTGTTTTTCCAGTTCGTGGATTATATGCTGCAGCTCTTTGACCGGGATGACACCGGCGCCCTCTCCGGTGTGGTATTCCGCTTTCTTCTCGGCCACTTTCGAAGAAAACGACAGCCGTTCCGTCAGGTCATGTACGGCTTTCATCACGGTGACCGGCTCAATATTGTGTTCGCGGTTGAACGTGGATTGTTTCTCGCGTCGCCGGTTTGTTTCGTCGATGGCGAATTTCATCGAATCAGTCATGACATCCGCGTACATGATGACCATCCCGTTTACATTGCGGGCAGCCCGCCCGATAGTCTGGATGAGCGCCGTTCCGGAGCGAAGGAAACCTTCTTTGTCCGCGTCCAGAATGCCGATCAGCGATACTTCCGGCAGATCGAGCCCTTCACGCAGCAGATTGATGCCCACCAGCACATCGTATACTCCCATACGCAGGTCGCGCAGTATGCTCACCCGCTCCAGGGTTTCCACCTCGGAATGAAGGTAATGCACTTTAATCCCGATCTCCTTTAGATAATCGGCGAGGTCTTCGGACATGCGTTTGGTTAAAGTGGTCACCAATGTGCGTTCACCCCGTTCCACCCGCTTGTGGATTTCAGCAATCAGGTCATCCACCTGCCCTTTGGTCGGGCGGACTTCTACCAATGGGTCGATCAAGCCGGTTGGTCGGATGATCTGTTCAGCGATCTGTTCGGCATGCTGCAGTTCATACGGTCCTGGTGTAGCCGATGTGTAAATTGTGTATCCCATGCGTGATTCAAACTCTGAGAACATCAACGGTCGGTTATCCAGCGCAGAGGGCAACCGGAATCCATATTCCGCCAGCACCCGCTTGCGGGACTGGTCGCCGTTATACATACCCCGCACCTGGGGGATGGTCATGTGCGATTCATCCACAAACAGCAGATACTCACTGGGTAGATAGTCCATGAGCGTCCAGGGGGCGGACCCCGCTGGGCGCTGGTCCAGATGTCGGGAATAATTTTCTATACCCGCGCAGTAACCGACTTCTTTCAACATCTCGATGTCATAGCGGGTGCGCTGTTCGATGCGCTGCGCTTCCAGCAGCTTGTCGTTTGCTTTGAAATAATTCAACTGTTCTTCCAGCTCACCTTCGATATCCTCGATGGCTTTTTTCAAGCGGTCTTCGTTGGCAATGTAATGCTTGGCCGGGTATATATCGATAGTGGTTGGATGATCGTACACTTCACCGGTCATTGGATTCAACGCGGTGATCTTTTCGATCTCATCGCCAAAGAATGTCGCCCGGTACACCTTTTGTTCTTCGTACGCCGGAAAGATCTCTAGCGTGTCGCCGCGTACCCGAAAGGTGCCCGGCTGCAATTCCATATCATTGCGCTGGTACTGGCTCTCCACAAGCTGGCGTAGCAGCGCATTGCGCCGGAAGATCGTACCGGTCTCGAGATGAACAACCACCCGCCCATAATTTTCGGGATCGCCCAGACCGTAGATGCAGGATACGGAAGCAACGATAACCACATCTTTGCGCGACATCATGGCCGCCGTGGCAGCCAGCCGCAGTCTGTCAATCTCTTCGTTGACGTCTGTTTCCTTTTCTATGTAAAGGTCGCGCTGGGGCACATACGCTTCCGGCTGGTAGTAATCGTAGTAAGAGATAAAGTATTCCACCGCGTTTTCGGGGAAGAATTCACGGAATTCGGCATATAACTGGGCGGCCAGAGTCTTGTTGTGCGCCATCACAAGCGCGGGCATCTGCAGCCGTTGAATGATATTGGCCATGGTGAAAGTCTTTCCGGTCGCCGTGGCGCCCAGAAGTACCTGATGCCGCATTCCTTTTTGCACCCCTGCCACCAACTGGTCAATAGCCGCCGGTTGATCTCCGGTCGGAACATACGGAGCCGTCAGTTTGAAATCCATTCTCCATCCTTTGACTGATCTGAAAGTTCAGCACAAATATTCTAACACAAAGCCCATGGAAGAATGTGATTCAGAAAGGGTATCTGAAGATTATTTCAAAGGATCAACCGGGAATGTCCCCTCCGGAGCGTACCAGTCGGCCGGATCTACATCCGGGGTATTTGCATTTGCCTCGACTTCCACTTCAACCAGGCGGTGATCAGTACAATCCGCCTTTAATCCGCAAATCACGAATTGCGTGTACCCGGCCGTGATATTCTGGCCATTGCTCGCCGGTTCAAGCAAATAGGCCATGATATGATATTTACCTGCCGGAACTTCATCCAGGCGGTATGTATCTTGATCAAGAACTTCGGTTGAGAAGAATTCCCCGGTTTCCACGTTGACTGCCACGATCCGTTGAGGGGGTATCTTTTCGGATGGATAGGACAGGCTGCCGGTTATCGAACCAAAGGGTGGTTTTTCCATGGTTGGGAAGGGGATCTCCTGGGTAGGTTCACTGGTGGGAGTAACCGCCGCTTTTTGCATCGCATTGATCGTCAACTGCAGGTTGTAGACGGTGGCCTGTCTTTCTCCTTCCTTCAACTTCCCAGAATCGGCCGGCGTGAAAATAGAACACATTACAGTGGCGGCAGCCAGTGTCAGGCATAGAAAGATCAACGTCCGGCGGGCAGGTTTCATGGATTATTCTCCTATTCCAGTTCCGATTCTAGCATAATCACCCACCTGAAAAGACCTGGAACACGGGAATATTTCGGATACAATCTAGCCGTATCCCATTCTTCCCGAGGTTGCATGAAAACCAAGATCAACGGAAAAAATCCCTGGTTTTTTCCACTCATTCTGGTAATCCTCTATGCCGTGATCTACCTGCCCTTCCTCACCCGGCTGGGGATTTACTGGGATGACTGGCAGGTGGTTTTTCTGAACCTGATCCAAAAGCCGGCCGCATACTGGGAATACTTCCTGGCAGACCGTCCATTCTCCATCTGGACGTACCTTTTGACAGTACCCCTATTCGGGGTTTCCCCGCTGCCCTGGCAGGTCTTTACACTGACCATGCGCATCGCGGCTGCCTGGTTCTTTGCCGCCGCCCTGTCGATCCTCTGGCCGTTGCGCACCTGGGAAGTGCGTTGGGCGGCGGTACTGCTGCTGGTTTTCCCAGGTTTCACACAGACCACCGTTTCCATCGCTTTCAGCCAGCATTTCATTGCCCAGGCGCTTTTTTTTGCCAGCCTGTGGTTGATGCTTAAGGCTGCCGAAGAACCGCGCAAGGCAGCCTGGATGGTGCCCCTGGCCTGTTTGCTCTCCCTGATGCAGCTGATGACTATGGAGTATTTCGCCGCGGCGGAATTGATCCGTCCTATCCTTTTATATTTCTTCTTCCGCAACTATCAACCTGAAGACCGCCGTATTTCCGTTCGCAGGACTCTTCTGGCCTGGCTGCCCTTTGTGATTCCTCTGGTCATTTTTGCCGTTTGGCGTTTCGGGTATTATCCGCGCCTGTCCGCGGAGAATACCCCCACTCTGGCCAGTGCGCTGTTGAGCGATCCGGCCGGCTCCCTTCGGCAGTTGGCGCAATTCGCCCTTCAGGATACTTTTTCCACCGCGTTCAGCGTGTGGATGGACGCGCTAAAACCGACTTCTCTGGATTTCCGCACCATTCTCATTCTGGTCTGGTCCTGCTTTGGAGTACTGATTTCCAGTTTCTGGTTCTGGAAGACCGCCGGAGAAAATGAAATAGAAAAACCAGGGGGTGACCGCTTTTTCTTTCAGGCGATGATCATTGCTCTCCTCTTTCTCCTCCTGGGCGGATTGCCGGTATGGAGCACCAACCGCCAGGCGCTGGTAGGACTGTGGTCCGACCGTTTCACCCTGGCACCCATGGCCGGATCCGCCCTGCTGCTGGCCGCCGCCGCCGCATGGCTCACCCACGATCGTCAGCGTCAGGTTATTTTCCTCGGGCTGCTGGTAACAATGGCTGTCTATGCGCAAATCTTAAATGTTCAAAAATACACCGAGAACTGGGAAATCCAACGTGACTTTTACTGGCAGTTGAAATGGCGCGCGCCCGATCTCGAACGCGGCACAGCGGTCGTCGCTCCAAAATTGCCGACCAGCTACATTTCGGATTATTCCGTCGGGTTTGCTCTGAACGCCATGTACGGCAAATCGCCTGTTGATAAGCAGGCACAGTACTGGTTCTTCATCGGACCGCGTGCCAAAGGGAATTATTTCTCCGCCTATCAACCCGGGTTGCCCGTCGAATACCTGCTTCGCGATGTGAAATACACTGGTATGACAAATGATCTTCTGGGTATATCGTTTGCGGCTGGCCGGGAATGCCTGCGCGTGCTCGATCCATTTTATAAAGAAGCTCCCACCCGGTTGGGAGATGACCTGGGCGGAATCGAACGCGATATGCTGCCGGTTTCCAACACTAACCGTATTTTGTCAGATACGTCCGCTTCTTCACTGCGTGGGGATGTGTTCGGCTCTGAACCTGCGCACGGCTGGTGCTATTTTTACCAGAAGGCCGACCTGGCACGTCAGTTCCAGCAGTGGCAGGAGATCCCCCGCCTGGCCGTCGAAGCGGAAGAAAAGGGCTTGCGCAGCAAGAACGGTATGGAATACTTGCCGTTCATCGAAGGTTTCGCTCAAACCGGTAACGCAGAAAAAGCTCTGGAAACCAGCCTTGATGCTAATACCCTGACATACGGGATGACGCCCGCACTGTGTTCCATGTGGCAGCGCTACGCACGGATGGATACAGTTAATGGGCTGCAAGCCGCTGCCGAAGAGTTCTTTGACCGTGTAAATTGCCCGCAACTTCCTTGAATATATAAATTTTCCCAAATTTCCCCTGGTCTTGTAGAAAGCAGCCCTCTAAACAGGGTGATCCAGTCTGTCCTGAAAAAGAAATCTTGCCCTCTACTCTTGACATTTTCATTTTATTTAGTTAGTATTAAGTAAGTTTTATTTGGAGAATTTATGAGAAAACAAAGAGACGGTGAAGATACAAAGCAACGGGTTCTCTCCGCCGCAGAAGAACTATTCGCGAAGAATGGATTCGCAGGCACATCACTGGGAGAAATCTCTAAGCTCTGCGGGATATCCGACGGCCTTATCCTGCATCATTTCACCAGCAAACGTAATCTTTACCGGCAAGTGCAGGAAAAGCTCGCCGGGCAGTATGCCGATCTCATGATGGAAACCAGGGATTCGGCATCCACCCCGCTCGACTTGTTGCGCCAGACGATATTGACGTCATTCAATTTTTGGAAGCAAGATTTTGCCTATCAGCGGATTTCCGATTGGGCGTTCTTGGAAGGTCAAACCGAGTTTACAGAGAAGGAAGCTGCCTTCACGGCCGGACTTGCGCGTGGTGTAGCACAGTTACAAGAAAAGGGCTTGATCGATGATCGTTACTCGCCTGTTGTGCTGTTGACGATGGTTATTGGACCGATAAAATTTTGGCTCAGGTATCGTGAGCGTTTCAAGGCATCCCTCGAACTGAAAGAATCTCTTGATGAATTGGACGACCTTTTTATTTCTCAACTAATCCGAATAGTCTCGGAAAATTCAAAAAAGACAGACAGGATAGAAAAATGATACAAGAAAAACGTATTGTTAAAAAAAGCTCGCAGACCGCCACCTACACCTGCTTCTCCCGTGGTTGTGCCACGCGTGAAAAAGATCCTCAATTCAGAGGACCTGATTATCTGGCAGAGTGCCTCTTCCCACCGCTGGCCAGAATTATGCTCAACGTGACACCTCTGCGAAGATTCGTGATGCAAAAAATGTTCCCTCCCGGTATTCATGAGTATGTCCTCGCGCGTACGAAGGCCATGGATGACGCTTTCGTTGAGGCACTGGACTCGGCTTTTGATCAGATCGTTTTGCTGGGCGCCGGTTTTGATACCCGCTCCTTGCGATTTGCAAATCATAATCGAGGGACGAAGATATTCGAATTGGATGCACCCACCACCCAGCAGGAAAAAATCGATGTTCTTCACAGGAAGAATCTGGCAATTCCCAAAGAACTGATATTCACTCCAATCGACTTTGACAGACAGGACATTCTGGAAGTACTATCGAAGTCCGGGTATCGAACAGGAATGAAGAACCTGTTTCTCTGGGAAGGTGTGACCATGTACCTTACCGCAGATGCGGTGGACAGCATATTGTCTTTTATCCGGCGTACTTCGGCGACTGGAAGCCTTGTGGTTTTCGATTACATTTTTGCTTCCGTTCTTCGTAAAGAGAATCGATTATACGGGGAAGAAAAAGGCTATGATATGGTAGCCAGAGTCGGTGAGAATTGGACATTCGGATTGGAAGAAGATCAGATTGGAACTTTTCTCAAGGATCGCGGCTTTTGTCTGATCAGGCACTTTTCCCCTCAGGATCTGCAAAAAGAGTATTTAACCCGACCTGATGGTACATCTTTTGCGCGGATTAATGAGACTCACAGTATTGCCAAAGCGGAAATTGTGAAATAACACATCGGGAAATTCATGAAGCGGTAAATTCTTCAACATTCGTATGAAGTACAGCTTCCTCAATTATTTGTCCGTGACGCAGGAAAGAAAGCGACAACCCGCTGCCACACACTGCCTGAAGACGCTCGCCTGGTTGTATCCCCAACTTCGTAGGAATGTATATCCGCTCATTTTCACCGATCACCCCGCGGCCAATAGAGTGCCTTAACAGCACGGCGGCGTCTCCGGGAAATTTTTCGATATGTCTCACGATAACTCCGCCAGACCAGCGGCTACCCGTTAGGAAAAATCACTACATCTCCCTGCAGGAATCCATATTCGGCACAGGCTTCTGGTGGGATCTGGATTGCACCCTCTTCACCTACCACACACCAGCCAAATACCCCATTTTCCACCCTTCGTCAGTTGGGGCATGGATTCCTCATTAGCCTTCGATTGAATGATTTCCCGGTTATGGGAGTGTCACTCATCTAATTCGACATAGATGCGCTTATTGATCTTTCCTTTAGATTTGTAATCCACAACACGCATCCGGCCGACCTCACGGGTATTGGCCACGTGTGTGCCTCCATCTGCCTGCAGATCAAGCCCAACGATCTCGATGGTGCGCACTTCGGCAATTCCCGGCGGCAGCAGGTTGATCTTTGTGCGGATCAGGTCAGGGATCTGGAAGGCTTCTTCTCTCGGTAATATTTTGACACGTACATCTCGGGCGGCTTCGACCTCCCTGTTCACGGCTTCCTCGATCACACCTACCAGTTCTTTTGTCAGATTCTCGAATTCAAAATCCATGCGGCCTTTCAGCGGCTCCATGTCTCCGCCGGTCACCTGCGCACCGTAATCACGGAAGACCACGCCGCACAGGATATGCATGGCCGTGTGGGTACGCATCATCTGGTAGCGTCGCAGCCAATCCATTTCACCGGTGACTTGCACACCCACGGCCGGCAGGGAACTTTCAGCGGCAATCTCATGGGTGATACCTTCCGGCAATTTCCGAACCCGGATAACCGGATAAACGGTCGATCCCGCCTTCAACAGGCCGGTGTCACACAATTGCCCGCCGCCTCCGGGATAGAAAGCCGTGCGGTCCAGGATGATGGTATGAGTGGCTTCATCCACGGCAGTAACCTGGGCGGTGAATGTTTTTAAATAGGAATCGGTATGGCAAAGCAATTCGGTCATTTTGGGACTCCTTATGTTTATGATAATTTTACATCCACCGAGGTGTGAACAGGGAAACAAATCCAGATGGCAATCACTCCTGATGTGATTGATGATTCAATACATGATCGTGTAATTTCACCTATTGTTTTATCTCATTATCTTCATTCTTCCCAAGGATTTCATATTACAATACATACGCTTATCAGACGATCAAGAATCCACTACAAGGGCGGTCATCCATTGAACCTGTGGAAGTGTTTTTCGTCAGGTTTTGACCGGTTCTTTAATTTCTTACTAATGGTTTCTCTTGAATTGCCTGACAATTCATCCGGTAACACTCGCCGGACAGCCTTGCGATCAGCGGAAAACCAGAAGACTTGACAGGCAGGAAGGGATATATGGAAACCAGGAATAGCGAAAATTTATGTTCGCATTGCGGCCGGACAAATCCAGCCGACTATAGATTTTGCCCGGATTGCGGACAGGTTCTTGATGGAACCTCAACCAAAAAAGCAAAAGCTGAAATTCGCATTCCGCTTGTCATGCTGCTGCTCCTGATCCTTCTATGTCTGCTTACCGCCGGGCTCGGAATCTGGTACATGCCGGCTGACTATTTTCCGCCTGCGTTTCTGGAAAGCGTTAAAACCTTCTACCTTACCCCAACATCCACCCCAACCCTGACAAACACCTTCCCCCCTGCAACCCAGACTTCCATCCCGACGCTCACTGTCACACCTGAACCGACAGCCACCCTGACCCTTACTCCTACAGCACCACCGGAGCCGCCAACGGTTGCTACCGCCAAATCTACCTGGATTTCCCCGGTGGATGGCATGCCCCTGATCTATATTCCCCAAGGCCAGTATCTGATCGGTTCCCCTGATTCGGATACCCTGGCATTGATCAACGAGAAACCACAGCACACTGTAAAACTCAGTGGTTTCTGGATGGACAAAACCGAAATCACCAATGCCATGTACGCCGTATGCGTGCAAGCCGGAGTCTGCCCTGAAAAGAAGAAGGTCATGTCGTATACCAGGGAATCCTATTATGGTAACCCGGAATTTGCCGATTATCCGGTGATCTTTGTCTCATGGTATGACGCCCAGACATACTGCACCTGGGCAGGCAGGAAACTGCCCACAGAGGCACAATGGGAAGCAGCCGCCAGGGGTCCGGATGGCAAGAAATACCCCTGGGGTAATTCCAATCCCACCTGCGGTCAGTTGAATTTCGCAACCAGCCTGGATATGCGGGGCGGCAAGAAATCGAGTTTGTGCGTCGGAGATACCAGTCAGGTCGGAAAGTACCCGAAAGGTGCCAGTCCTTACGGCCTGCTGGATATGGCCGGTAATGTATGGGAATGGGTGGCTGATTGGAACAGCCCGAACTATCTTGTGGATCCCTCCCAGGATCCAACCGGGCCGGCTGATGGTGAAAATAAAGTCATTCGCGGTGGATTTTTCTTCACGGACGCAAAATACGTCCGCCCGGCAGCCCGCTCCTGGCACAGCCCTGATTTCAGCTCGAACGATCTCGGCTTCCGCTGCGCACGCTGAAGACCTGGCCGGATGGTTTATTCGGCGACGGCATCGATGCAGCCGGCGATCTGTCGGGGACCTGACGCGCTGGAATTTTTCAGAACCTTTTCACCCGATGTAATCGTGCAGATAACCGTTCCGGTGTCTCCCATATTCTCCGCCAGCAACTCCAGCGCAGCCCCCTGTTTTACCACAATCGAGCGCTCGAAAGGCAGGCTGAACAGGTCGGTTTCAGTGGCGCCGTCCTGGTTTGTGAAATAGATCTTCACCACTACAGCGTCACCGGTAACCAGATAGGTAATGCTGCGCTGATCGGCGCTGAGGCTGGGAACCGCTGTGGGTGCCGCGGGCACGGCCGTATTGACCGTCGGTTGGATGGTGGGCAGCGCCGCAACCGTAATGAACAGGGACGTAGGCGATGGCACTATTGTGGACGTGGCCATTTGCGTGGGTGCGCCGACGGCCGGCGGAGGCAGGGTGGCAATGCCCGGCAAATACAATCGGGGTGGTTCATCCTGTGTGGCAGCCGTCAGGGTGCGCGCCACTGCTGTCTCAACATCCACAGCAGATGGTGTGGGCGCTGCGGTCAGGCAGGCCAGTGTTATCAGTGTGAGAAAAGATGCCAGGATCAGTTTTTTCATCGGCAGAAGTGTCTTTTGGCGCATCTAATTACTCGCCCTTGAAGGTATGAATGATAGTATTATCCCCTAAAAAGTGATTTCAAACAATAAAAAACTTCTTCTATATGTCAGAAGAAGTTTTCGAAATAAACCCACCAGTGGTCATTTCTCAAAAATAACAATCCCACCGGCAATCGTCATCTGCACGTCCAACTCATCATTCAGCAAAACCAGATCGGCATCCTTGCCAACCTCTATACTCCCTTTTTGGGAAGACAGACCAAGGTTGCGGGCAGCATTCAGGCTGGACATCGGCCAGGCTTCACTGAGAGTCAGTCCGCCGGCCGCCATGGCATTTTTAAGGGCACGCTCCATGGTCAGGATACTGCCGGCAATGGTCCCATCCGGCAAACGGGCAATTCCATCCTTAATGGTTATCGTCCGATTGTCAATCGGGTATTCACCTTCGGGCATACCTGTGCCGCGGGTACAATCCGTGACCAGAATGATCCCCGCCGGAGATTTTGCACGGATCAATACCTTCTGTGCCGCGGGGTGAACATGGATATTATCGGCAATCAATTCACAGATGATTTCAGGGAATGTTATTACTGCTCCGACCGTACCCGGTTCACGATGACTCAAACCTGTCATGGCGTTATACGTATGGGTGACATGTGTAACACCCAGTTGAACCGCTTTTTTCACCTGATCATAATCGGCGGCAGTATGCCCCATGGATGCAGTGATCCCGCGCCGGACACATTCAACAATCAACCATTCATTTTCAGGAAATTCCGGCGCCAGGGTGATCAAGCGGACAATACCGCTTTCCAAGAATTTCATGGCTTCGCTGCGGTCAGCGTGACGGATCAACTTAATATCCTGAGCTCCGCTCCGGTCGGGGTTAAGATACGGACCTTCCAGATGAGCACCCAGGATCGTCGCACCGTTTGGAACCGGTCCCATTATCCGGGTGACCACGTTCACCACTTTTTCAATGGCCTCACCGCTGGCCGCCCAGGTGGTCGGTAGAAAGGAAGTAACCCCATGCTTCGCGTAAAATTGTGCCATACTTTGAAGGCCATCTATCGAAGCATCCATAGCTTCATGCCCCATGGCGCCGTGGGCGTGTACATCCATAAAACCGGGCAGAACTATTCTGCCGCCCGCATCCATCTTTCTCGTGATGGCTTCCTGGGGAAAATCGGGCGGGGTTCCAGCACCGATCAGGCTGATTTTTTCACCGTCAGTCAACAACCAGCCGGGATACCAATCTCTGGTTGGGCCATAAATATGGGCATTGTGGATAAGAATCTGGTTTGAAGTATTGTTCATTTTATACCTGTAGTTTGACGGGTTGTCCCGTTTTGATTGATTGATAGGCTGCCAGAGCAATTTCGACAGCCCGATAACCATCCAATCCTGTAACCTTCGGTGCGCGATTTTGCCGGATGGATGCAACAAATTCGCTGATCATTCCATAATTGGAGTCTGATCCCCAAAAACTCCAGACAGGCTGGGCTAAGTCTTTTCGGAACACATTCAGATTCTGCTTAAAGGCATCGACGATCACAGCGCCGCGTTCGGTTACCATTTCAAAGGTTAACCCACCCCAGGTAGGCCAGTTCACCGGCCGGCACCAGCTGCAGTCGATAGTGGCAAAAACGCCATTGGCAAAAGTGATACTGATCAGCCCACCGGTCTCAATATCGGCAGGGACGTCATTTTTATAGAAGATCTGGTTTGCGCTGGCGTACACTTCCGTAGCTTCACTTTGCAGATACCAGCGCATGATATCCGCCATATGGACAGAGTGATCCATTACAGCTCCACCGCCCGCCAGTTTTTTATCGACAAACCAGCCGCGATACTTTTTGGGCAGTTCACCCAGGTTCGTGCTGTTAAAACAGAAAACTCTGCCAAACTCGCCTGCTTCCAGTTTGTTTTTGACTTCCATTACAGGCGGACTGAAACGCATGGGGAAAGCCGTCATAAGGATAACGCCGGCTTTCTGGCAAGTCTCCAGCATAGCCTTCCCATCTTCGAGTGTGGTGGCAATGGGTTTCTCGCACAAAACATGGATTTTATAAGACGCGGCTGCTTCCACCAGCGCACGGTGATGGTTGTTTTCTGAGGTCACAATCACCCCGTCCGGTTTGGCTTTCAATAATTCTTCATAATTGTGATAAAGAGGCACATCATGAATGGCAGCGTAATGACTAGCCCGTTGTTGATCCTGATCGGCGATCCCCATTACATCCACACCCGGCAGTCGTTTCAAACTCTGGATATATGCTTCAGCATGATGATGCGCAAAACTCAAGATTCCGATTTTCATGCCTGTACCTCCGCCAGTGGGTTCAATGTCACTGCTTTCCCGGTTCTGACAGACTCCATGGCCGCCAGTACGATCTGAACCGCAGCCAGTCCGTCTTCCGCTGTGACGCGTACGGGTTTGTGGTCGGTCAGGGCAGCATAGAACTCTTTGATCTCGCTGGTATAAGGGCTTTCACTTACCGGGCTGGAAGGCAGCCCCACATCCGGTGAACTGTTGTCGGGTTTTTGGATCAGATAACGGATGGGAGAAGTGGCATCGGAATCAAAACCGATCATGCCTCCATCGCCTGATATTTCAAAACCGGTACGGAATGTGGGCGGTGGATAAGCCCAGGCACCGGAAACATGACTAAGCGCTCCATTACGGTGTTTGAGAATTACAAGCCCATAATCCACGGGAGAATCTTTGAATTTTTTTGATACTTTTTGGGCAAACACACTTTCCACATCTCCGGCAAGCCAACGGGCATAATCAAAATCATGCACCATCAGATCCATTAGTATTCCGCCAGATTTTGTTTCATCCAGAAACCAGTTGCCAACCGCTTTCTTGGGGCGGAAACTACCCCGGCTTAAGCGAATAACTCCCACGTTGCCAATCTGTCCGCTGTCCACTGCCTGTTTAGCCAGGGCATACTCTGGAAAATAACGTACGACATGGGCTACAAACAAATTAACATTTGCCTTTTTGCAAGCAGAGATCATTTTCTGGCCTTCTTCAATGGATAATGCCAGCGGCTTTTCACAGATTATTTGTTTTCCGGTTGCAGCAGCCTTTAAGACAATATCACAGTGCAAATGTGTCGGAGTACACACATCAATAATATCCACTTCATTCAACATGGATGCGAGATCTGTATATACTTTGACTTTATACAGGTCGGCAAGTCCCCGGGCTTCCTCGGGCGTTTCTGCCAAAAAACCGGCAATCTCGACGCCAATTTCCTTCCAGGCAGCCGCATGTGTCGTCCCCATAAAACCGGTCCCTGCAATTCCAATTTTCATATATTTCACCTTCTGAGATTTTCTCTCATAAATAATTCGGCCACCTTCAAAGACCTATTTTAAGGCTCCGGCAGTGACGGAACGGATCATCTGTTTCGAGAAAAGAATGTAAATCAAAAGAATCGGCACCATAGCGAGAGTCAGGGAAGACAGAACAGCATTCCAATCACTCACATACTGCCCGAGAAACTGCTGAACACCCAGTGTAATGGTAGCCGTCTTTGAACTGGGAGCAATGATGAGAGGGAACCACAAATCGTTCCAGATTGGAATCATGGTGAAAATTCCGATAGCGCCAAGAGCCGGTCGAACCAACGGAAGAACCATCCAGTAGATGTGATATTCACTGGCACCGTCTATGCGGGCAGCAGCTTTCAACTCCTGGGGCACCTGACGCATGAATTGCGTCAGGATAAAGATGGTCATGGGTAATGCCTGGGCAATGTAGATCAGAATGAGTCCTACCAGTGTATTCACCAGATTCATGGACACCATCAGCCGCAAAATACTGACCGTACCAAGGCGGATAGGGATCATGATCCCAAATGAAAGGTACAAACCCAACAGGGCATTCCCTTTGAAGTCATATTCTGAAAGTGCGAAAGCTGCCATGGAACCGATAAACAGTGCGAAGATCAAAGAAAGGCCTGTCACCAGGAAGCTGTTGACAAAATAGATCCCAAAGTTGGCGCGCGAAAAAACAGTATCATATCCGATCAGGCTGAATGTTTCTGCCGTGGGAGGTAAGAACGGGGTACGAAAGATGGCATCCCGGGTCTTAAATGAATTAATGATGATCATAAAGATCGGGAAGAGTGCAACAAGAGTGTAGAGGAATAGGATGATCTGGGGAGCAACGACATCTATCGATAATTTGGACCAAAAACTGGAGGTGTTCTTTCCTGCATTTTTATTCATTGACCTGTTACCTCACAATTCATACGAAGTCACCCGGCGCTGCCACAGGAAGGTGTAAAGCAGTACACCGGCCAGAATAATCAGGAACATCATGGTTGCCACAGTGGCTCCCATGGTTGGGTTTCCCAGTTGGAGTTGCTGCCCGAAAAAGGTGCGGTAAAACAGGGTGCCCATGATATCCGTTGAAAAGTTGGGACCTGCCAGCGCGCCCTTCATCGTATAGATCAGATCGAAAGCGTTAAAGTTACCAACAAATGTCAGGACAGAAACCACACCTACGGTGGGTAGGATGAGTGGGAACTTGATATTCCAGAAAGTCTGCCAGCCGCTAGCACCGTCAACCCGGGCGGCTTCGATCAGTTCATCAGGAATCCCGATTAAAGAAGTATAGAACAGGATCATGGGGATGCCAATAAACTGCCAGACCGATATCAAAGATACGGTAGTCAAGGCAGTAGATTCAAGACCTAACCAGGGACCATACAAAGCTCCCAGGCCAACCGCTTTCATTATGCCAGAAGTGACGCCCCAGAGTGGGTTAAGGATCAGATTCCAGATAAAACCGATAATGACAACAGAGAGGACTGTGGGTAAAAACAGAACGGTACGGTAAAAGTTCTTGCCAAAACCATGGGATGCCAGCAGAGATGCCAGCAGTAAACCAATGGGATTTTGTACCAGCATATTAATGATAAAGAAGACTACATTATTTTTTAATGCGCTCCAGAAACGAACAGAATAAAGTGCATCTGTAAGCAATTTGACAAAATTACCTAACCCTACAAATACTTCTTGACCGGCATCTGTCAATGTAAAAAAGCTCAGCCTTATTGAGTCAACAAGCGGATAAACCATGAAGATGGTATAGATGATTACAGCTGGCGCCAGGAATACGGCAATATGGTAGGGAAAAGGCTTATGGTAAGTTTTATGATCCATAGTCTTTTTACCTCATTTCGGATATCAAAAAATAATGTGGTTCTTCCCGGCGAAATGCCGGGAAGAACCATTCTTTTGCATTGTTGTTTGTTTATTTGGCCGGTTTGTACCATTTATCCAGACCAGCCTGGATTTCTTTGGCAGCATTTTCCGGGGTCACAGTTCCATTGATTACTGCTGCGGAAACACGCCATAACTCGTTTTCGAGATTGGGATCACCGCGAGACAGAATTTGATAGGAATTGCGGATTGTGGATTTGCACTGACCGCGCCAGCTCATGAAGTCCTGAGCCAGAGGGTCTTTCAGTGTGATTTTGGCATTCGAGAGTGTGAAGAAACCGGGCAGCGCATTGCTGTAAAGTTCAGCAAATTCAGGAGTGGTCATCCATTCCAGGAATTTTTTGGTGGCTTCTGGATTCTTGCTCTTCGGATTCATTCCCATGGCAATATCAGTGTGGTCGCTGATGTAGCACGGATCGCCAGCTTTTACTACCGGGGGTTTAAAGACACCCATCTTGAAGGAAGCCTGGGGTTCAAAAACGGAAATCTCCCATGAACCGGTCGGGTAAATGGCAGCCTTTCCCAGGGTGAAGAGACTCTGAGAATCCGCGTATTTTACGGCTTCAAAACCGTCAGGCATGTAGGGTTTCCAGGCAGCCAGCTGCTTGAAGGTTTCTACGTAGGGGGCATCTGTGAATTTCGCAGTACCCTTGATCAAAGCAGTGCGACCTTCCTCACCTTTCCAATAGGTAGGGCCAATATTCTGGAAGCCCATGGTGGCAGCTTCCCATTGATCAGCGGTACCCATGGCTAATGGAGTGTAGGTCCCATCTTTTTTGATCGCGTCAAGCACTTTGTAGAATTCGTCAACAGTTGTCGGCGGGGTGAGTTTTAATTTATCGAAGGCGTCTTTATTATAGAAAAAGCCGTGGATCACGGAAGCCATGGGGACGCAGAACGGGGTCTTGCCATCATCAGTGATCCAGGCGCTCTTGGCTACATCACTGAAGTTTTCCATACCCTTCAGGTCAGTCAGAGGAGCCAGGTAACCCTTTTCGAACAGCTTTAGTGAAGCATCAAAGGGGCGGCAGGTGATCAAATCGCCGGCGGTCCCGCCTTGTAGCTTGGTATCCAGAACGCCATTGTATTCTGCCGGAGCAGTCGGGGTGAATTCAACATGGATGTCTGGATTCTGTTTTTCAAAAGCGGGAATAATGGTATCCTGCCAGATTTTGATGTCATCATTACGCCAGCTTTCGATGGTGATGGTCACTTTGGCAGCGGGGGCAACGCTGGCAGGAACTGCTGCTGGCGCAAAGGCAGTCAACAGCATAGACAATGTAACCAGGGTACAGATTAGCAATGTAAATTTACGCATTTTTCTCATCCTTAATCAATTCAGATTGGTTTACAGACGAACGATCTTTACTTGCTGATACTTCCCCAGAAAATATTATCTTACGGTTTACCTCCTTCTTATTAATATAGTATTCGCTCTCAAATTACAACACCAGGTTGGTCAATCCAGAGAACGCCGATTCTTGATGGATTTTTACAGATGAGGATTTATCTTTTGCCATTTTTCAAAAACAACCTGGTTATGTTGGGCCGCGCCCTTCATGTTCATGCTGGCAATTAATGGCAGATCAACACCGCGTTCCTGGAGGATAAACACCGTTTCGGTGAGTAGACAATTCCAGAGCATGGCATTGATAATGGTGGAACTGGGTGACACCTTCCATTGTGTGCCTTCCACTGGAACAATGGCATCTCCAGGAACTCCTCCATTATCGATTTCAAAGTCAGCCACTTCATATAAACGCTTTCCAATCCCCGACAGGGGAGCTACGCGCGCATATTCTTTGGAACAAATCGCCACCACCGACAGTCCTTTTTCTTTCGATACCAATGCCATTTCGACCGGTAGTGTATTGACACCACTGTTGGAATAGATCAGGATCATCTCACCCGGTTGGGGATGGTAAGGATTCAATAACAACGGAGCCAGCCCTGCATTTCGTTCCAGGAAGCTGCTCAACGGTGGGTTTTCATGCAACATCAAAGCAGATGAAAAAATGGGGACCACACAGGCTAATCCTCCAGCCCGGTAGAAAGCTTCTTCGATCAATAAATGAGAATGACCGGTTCCGAAAACGAAAATGCGTTTATCATCCGCAATCGTATCCGCCATGGCACTGGCGATGCGTTTGAGATTTGTAATTTGCCCGTCAATGACGCGTTTTTCCAACGCGAGAATAGCTGAATAATACGTTTCGATGCCGTTCATGCGATCACCGGCAGACTGGCTGCAGCAATAGATTGGCCTACCCGGCGGCTTTTCTCGTCAGGAAGCTGGATTTTGACCCTGTCAGCGACCTCTGGAAATTCTGATTTCAATATGGCATTGGCCGTATCCAGGATGATTTGTCCGCCGCTGCCGGAAGTGACGCGCCCGAGGATCAGGACATGCTGGAGGTCGTAATAATCGGCGTAGTTGGCGACCGTATATCCCATATATACGCCTATGCTTTCCCATATCTGGCGGGCGCCAGCATGACCGGATTCCAGTTTTTCCTGAACAATCTTCAGTTTTTCCGCGTTGTTGAGTTCGGATGGGATGCCGATCCCCGCCGCGGGCGCCAGGCGGAAAACGCATTGCTGGGAAAAATAGGAGGCGCCTATCCCCTTATCACCGGACCATTCTTCCACCGGGGCCTGTGGATTGAAATCCACCGGCGCGAAAGCCAGTTCATTTAACCAATCCGTGATATTGCCCTGTGAGTTTACAAATCCACCAGCCTCGCTCGATCCGAGGGCGATTCCCAGAATACCGTTTTCTTCCAAAGACATCGAGCCTGCCAGTGCGGTGACCTCTCCATCGTTGATCACTTCGAGCGGAACTCCAAATGTGGAGCGCATTTCGAGGAACAGGTCTCTGACCTGGTCGAATTTGTCTTTGGGAATGCCCCTGAACAGAGAAGCCACCTTCACGCGGTTATTGATAAAGATGCCAGCCGAACTGCCGCCAATCGCATCGACACGGGGCAATTTTGAGGCGGCCAGTTTTAAGGCATTCAATATTTCACGGCGATGGTATGCCGGATCGGTTTGTTTGACCGGCTCCCAGACAATCTCGTGGCTAAAGATCGGATTTCCATCAATGACGGAAGAGACCTTAATATCGGATGCCCCTAAATCGAATCCAATCCGGCAGCCTTCGAGATGGCGGCCAAGAGAAAACTGGCTTTCATTCTCAGCCGGGACTTCCTGCGGAGAGCAAGAAATCACTTCAAATTGCTTATCATAGATAAGCTCGCCTAAAAAATGAAAATCGAAGGCTCTGGATCCCGAGGCAGAGTAGATATGGCGTATTGCCTCCCCGATCTCTTTAGGTCCTCCAATATAAATTCGCCAACCACCCCTCAACCAGACCAATGATTTAATGAGCCGCTCGACATATTCAATATTCTCGCTGGAACGGGGATGATCGGAACTGAATACTACGGTTTCAAAACGGGAGATACTGCCGTTATCCCTTTCCAGGCCTATTATCAGGGGGGTATTCTTTCCCGAACTGACGGCTTCCCGGGTAAAGTGACGGTTCGCCAGTATGGCCGGCCGGAAATCCGGATCCAAAGGGGGCAAATGATTTGGAGGTATGAGCTGCATAAGGTCAAATCCTTCCCTGGTTACTTGAGGAATTAATAGATTCCCAGCTCGCGCTGTAAAAGCAAAGCCGATATACCCTGAATGACAATATCTTTCCCCAACTGGCTCATTTCGATATGGATTTCTTTGGCAAGATAGGCCAGTGTATGCTGGGACAATTGGTGCTGCAAAGAATTGATCAGCACATCCCCCAATTCCGTGATCATCCCGGCAATCATGACCTGCCGGATATTGATACCGCAAACCAGGTTGGCAATCGCCATACCCAGGTAGGTGCTCACCTCATCAATCAACTGGTTTACCTCGTTGTCACCCATAAGACATGCCTGGCGGACTGTATCCAGAGTGATATCGCCAGGATCTGCAACCAGTTGATTCAGTTTTGATGATGGATTCTGCCGGGCCAGATTTTGCGCGCGTTTTAATATGAACCGGCTGCTGGCTACAGTTTCCAGGCAGCCCCGTTTTCCACACGGACAGAGATCGCCGTTTTCTTTCACCACCACATGCCCGATTTCCCCGGTATACGGACCATCGCCATAGAACGGTTTCCCGTTGATAACAATGCTGGCAGCAATACCCCGCCCGATTTTGATCACGATCAAATTCGGCTGATCGTGGTGAGCTCCAAAGGTTTTTTCCGCGAAGGCGGCCGCCTGACTGTTGTTAGCCACATGCACGGGCAGGTTGTAGCGCTCGCGAATTAATGCCGCGAGTGGCAGATCGCGCCAGTCCAGGTTGACAGCATAGTCGATCGTGCCACTTATTGGATTGATCAACCCCGGCGAACCAATGCCGATACCCAGTATGGGGATGTCAGCCTGGTCGATCAGCCGGTCAATCAATTCGTATACCAGTTTGAGAGCCTCTTCCCCATTGCTGTCACCCACATGTAAAGTTGTCTTTTGAAGGATCTGCCCGCGCAGGTTGACCACCGCACCCTTGAATTCATGGGAAGCCAGATCGACACTGATCAGGCAGCGTTGATTGTCAATAAATTTCAGCATCGTAGGGCGTTTTCCGCCGTTGGACTGCCCCTGACCGATCTCTTCCACCAGACCTTCTGTCAATAATTCGGAAACCAGATCAGATACCGTGGTTCGGGTAAGTCCTGTTTGACGGGCGATATCGATCCGGCTGGTCTCGCTGTGATCATAGATCATTTGCAGAACCAGTTGACGGTTGTATGCCCGAGTCTGTTGCTGATTTCTTTTTATATATTTCATGAAAAATCCGGGGGAAAAGCTTGACTATGTTAGTCCAATGGACTAACATAGTTAACTATAGCAGGAATATAAATTAATGCAATACCCTTTTCGCTAGAAAAATGATCGCAAAATCAAGAACTTCACGAACAGGAGAAAACATGATCTTTGAAGTGTGTATCGATTCTGTTGAGGGAGCTCTGGCAGCCCGGCAAGGCGGCGCTCAAAGGGTGGAACTATGCGATAGCCTGGTGGAGGGCGGCACAACCCCCAGCTACGGCATGATCGAGTTAACCTGCCGTTCAGCCTCTCCGGACGTCAACGTGATGATCCGCCCTCGCGGAGGAGATTTTGTCTACAGCGATCTTGAACTGGACGTGATGAAGCTGGATATCCAGGCAGCAAAAAAGAGCGGGGCCAAAGGTGTCGTTTTTGGGCTTCTCAAGCCGGACGGCCGCATCGACAAATCCCGCACACGCGAGCTGATTGAACTGGCCCGCCCCCTGTCAGTCACTTTCCACCGCGCTTTTGACCTGTGCGCGGATCCGGCGGAAGCGCTTGAAGACCTGATCGGCTTAGGTGTAGATCGACTTTTAACCTCCGGCCAGAAAGCGGATGCCCTGAAAGGCACCGCCTGCATCAAGGCGCTTGTAGAGCAGGCCAGAGGGCGTATCATAATAATGGCCGGCGGGGGCGTAAATGAACATACCCTGCCGCAGATTGCCTTCCAAACAGGAGTGAATGAAGTTCATTTTGCCGCCCGTCTGCCGGTGGAAAGCCCGATGCAGTTTAAAGTACAGGACGTCCACATGGGTAAGGCTTACCAGCCGGATGAATACCTGCGCAAGATCACCGATACGGAACGGGTAAAGACGGTGATCCAATCATTGAATTGATGGATATACCTGTCTTTTGAATGAGTTGCCCGTTCCGGGTCAAGCACATCAAAAACAGGGGAAGGAATACCATGACACTGCATGATGAAATTTATGACCAGTACGGGGTGATCAGCCATTTGCTGACCGCGCAGAGAAAACATATTGAAGAGATCGCGCGTGAAATAAAAAAGCAAGAGATTCACTATGTGTTTCTGGCAGCCCGCGGCACATCGGATAATGCCGGACGCTATGCTAATTATTTGTGGGGAGCCTTCAATCAGCTTCCCCTCGCACTGGCGACCCCTTCCCTGTTTTCCATTTATAACCAACCGCCGCGCTTAAAAAACGCGCTGGTGGTGGGAATTTCTCAATCTGGCCAATCGCCGGATATCGTGAGTGTTCTGGCAGAAGGCAGGCGCCAGGGCTGCCTGACACTGGCCATCACCAATGAACTCGATTCGCCCCTGGCACAGGCTGCCGATCTTAACCTGGATGTGGAAGCCGGCTCGGAAAAAGCCGTCGCGGCCACCAAGACCTATACGGCTCAGTTGACCAGCATTGCCATGCTCTCGGCCGCTCTGCTTAATGATGAAAAGCGCTGGCAGGAATTGGATCGTCTGCCCGGGTGGGTGGAGACAGTGCTAAAGCTGGACAAAGAACTGGAACAAACTTCACTGCGCTACCGTTACATGCAGCGCTGTGTGGTTCTTGGCCGCGGTTTCAACTACGCCACAGCCTTTGAATGGTCGCTCAAACTCAAAGAGTTGACGTATGTGGAGGCCGAGCCATATTCTTCGGCTGACTTTATGCACGGGCCGATTGCCATGGTGGATCAGGGATTCCCGGTGATGGTGGTCAACCCAAACGGCATGGTGTTCGACTCCATCCTGGCGCTGATGCGCGACCTGAAACAAAACCAGCGTGCCGAACTGGCGGTCATTTCCGACCGGCAGGAAGCTTTGGCCCTGGCTCAGGCGCCCATCCCGCTGCCGGCGGGCATTCCCGAATGGTTGAGTCCCATCGTATCCATTAT
>JAAZMZ010000063.1 GCA_012798535.1 Leptolinea sp. | reverse complement strand
AGGGTTCTAGAATGAGAAAGACACAAAAATCTTCTCTTTTGGAGCCTGAATGAACGAAAATATCACCATTCGGGGTGCCCGGCTGCATAATCTGAAAAATATCAGCCTGAGCATCCCAAAGAACAAATTGATCGTCCTGACAGGACTCTCCGGTTCCGGTAAGTCCACGCTGGGTTTTGATATCCTCAATAAAGAGGGCATGCGCCAGTATATTGAATCGCTGGGTATGGTGACCGATGGACTCACCAGACCGCATGGTATGACCATCTCCGGCCTGTCACCATCCATCAGTGTCGATCAGCACCTTACCAACCACAGCCCGCGTTCGACTGTGGGGACTTCCACAGAGGTTTTCACCTACCTGCGGGTGCTGTTCGCGCGGCTGGGACATCGAACCTGCCCGGCGTGCGGTCGGGATGTTCCGCCGCCCACCTGCGAATTTGCCGAAGATGAACTCCCTGACGAGACGGATGGCACTCAAACTATCTTGCCGGAAGACAGTTTTCCCTGCCCGCACTGCGGAACGGCCATTCCGGAAATGGGTATGGCAAACTTTTCATTCAACAAACCGGCCGGCGCCTGTCCAACCTGCACTGGACTGGGAGTGGTGCGGCAGGTGGTGGTCAGCCGCATGCTCAATGAAGATCATAGTATTCGGGAGAATGGCATTCTCTGGTGGGATGAATTCCACATCAATTACTATTCGCAGATTCTGCAGAACGCCAGCCTGTATTACGGTCTGGATCTGGATGTCGATAAACCGATTAATGAATTTTCCACTGAGCAGCGCGATCTACTTCTGTATGGGACCAACAATCCCCGGTTCACCCGGCATTTTCCAACGAAGAAACCGCCGAAGACCAACGCGCAGGGTAATTTCGAAGGAATCGTGACCAATCTCCTGCGGCGCTATGACGAACATGCCGGCAATGAAACCTATCTGGCCAAGCTGGAGCCTTATTTTGCCTCACAGACCTGCCCGGATTGCGAAGGAACACGCCTGCGGCCGGAAAGCCGGAAAGTGACCGTGAATGGCAAGACCATCATCACCGTTTCGAACTTGCCTTTGAATGAGCTGCATACCTGGTTGAAAAGCCTGCCGCCAACGTTATCCGATCAGGAAATGCTGATCGCCCAGCCGATTCTGGATGACCTGGAAGAACGAGTCGGCCGGCTGTTGGAAGTGGGTGTGGGATACCTGACACTGGAAAGATCGTCGCCAACCCTGTCAGCCGGTGAAGCCCAGCGCCTGCGCCTGGCCGCGCTGCTGGGTTCCGGCCTGACCGGTGTGTTGTATGTGTTGGACGAACCGACGATCGGGTTGCACCAGCGCGACACGGGGAACCTGATCAGGGTTCTTTACCGGCTGCGCGATCTTGGTAACACGATTCTGGTGGTGGAGCACGATCTGGAAATGATGCGGGCGGCCGATCACCTGATCGATATCGGCCCGGGAGCCGGAAAACGCGGCGGAGAGATCGTGGCAGCCGGCACACCGCAAGAGGTGATGCACAATCCGGCTTCTTTGACAGGCAAGTATCTTTCAGGTGAAAAGAGCGTACCGGTTCCGCAAAAGAGACGCGTGCCCAATGGACGAGCACTCACCATCTACGGCGCCCGGCAGTTCAACCTGCAGAACCTGACCGTCTCGATTCCCCTTCGGTTACTGGTGGCCGTCACGGGTGTCTCGGGTTCCGGGAAATCTTCATTGGTTTTCGATGTCCTCGATAAAGCCCTGCGACGGCGGTTGAACGGGGCGCTGGATGAACCCGGTAAACATGACAGGATCGATGGGATGGAACTGGTGGATAAGATTATCACCATCGATCAGGAACACATCGGACGTATCCCGCGATCCAACGCGGCCACATATTCCGATACCTTCACACCTATCCGTGAGGCTTTCGCTGCCACAGAAGAAGCGCAGCGTCGCAAGTTTTCACCGCGCCATTTTTCCTTCAACGTTCCCGGCGGGCGCTGCGAGCGTTGCGAAGGTTCGGGGACATTGACTGTGAAGATGCACTTCCTGCCGGATGTGGAAGTTCGCTGCCCGGTCTGCCACGGCCGGCGTTTCACACGGGAAACCCTGGCCGTGAAATACGGTGGGTATGATGTCTCTCAGGTGCTGGATATGACTGTGGAAGAAGCCCTGGAAGTCTTCAAAGGAATACCGGCTGCCGCGTCACGTTTGAAGGTGATGCAGGATGTCGGATTGGGATATTTGCAGCTTGGCCAGCCAGCAACCACGCTTTCGGGGGGCGAAGCTCAGCGCGTCAAGCTGGCTAAAGAACTGGGACGTAAAGCCACCGGGCGCACACTATACCTGCTGGACGAACCCACCACCGGTTTGCACCCGGATGATATTGCGCGCCTGATGGTAGTGCTTCAGCGGCTGGTGGACGCGGGGAATTCCGTGATCGTGGTCGAGCACAACCTGGATCTGGTCAAGGCTGCCGACTGGGTGATCGATCTGGGTCCGGAAGGCGGTTCGGCCGGCGGGCGGATCATTGCGGAGGGCACACCGGAACAGGTCGCCGGTGTGAAGGATTCTTATACCGGTCAGTATCTGGGAAGGTTATTATCTGCTTGAAGCGGCTGAAACCACACTTTGTCATCTTCCCCAAATCCTGATTTTTGGATTTGGGGAAGATCTTTTAAACCCTCCCTTTGCGCACCAGGGTTGTAGACTGGTATAGAAACCACCTTCAAGGAGAAGAAATGAACGATCTACATATTCAGGTCAGGAACCTGAGCAAAACCTACCGGGTCCCAATCCGGCCGGAGGGATTGAGGGCTTCCCTGCGGAGTCTGGTGCGTCCGATTCGCGAAGATGTTCCGGCGGTGAAGGATATTTCCTTTTCTGTATCCGCCGGAGAGATGGTCGGGTTCATCGGTCCGAACGGAGCGGGGAAGACCACCACTCTGAAGATGCTTTCCGGATTGATCCATCCCACCTCCGGAGAGGTATCCGTTCTGGGGTATCAGCCCTGGAAGCGTCAGGCAGATTACCTGCGGCGCATATCCATTGTGATGGGGAACAAGAGCCAGATGCTGTGGGATATCCCGCCCATGGATTCCTTCCGCGTGTTGAGTGAGATCTACAGCGTCCCGCCGGTGGAATTCAAACAGACACTGGATGAGATCATTGATTTACTGGATATGCGCGAATTGCTTGCCAAACCCGTGCGCAACCTTTCTCTGGGTGAACGGATGAAATGTGAACTGGCTGCCAGTCTTCTGTACCGGCCGGCCGTTCTGTTCCTGGATGAACCGACCCTGGGATTGGATGTCTCGATGCAGCTTCGACTGCGTAAATTCCTGGCTGACTACAACCGCCGCAGCGGTGTTACGGTCATCCTGACCAGCCATTACATGGCGGATGTCACCGCTCTGTGCCCGCGGGTAATCCTGATTCACAACGGCAGCCTGATGTTCGATGGCGAACTGGCATCACTCGGGCGCAAATTGTCTCCCTATAAACTGGTACGCCTGACGTTGCTCGAAGAGCGGCCGCCGGAAAAGCTCGACCTGCCAAACGGCGCGGATGTCACTGCTTTCGAAGGACAGAGTCTTTCCGTCCGTGTTCCGCGCACGAAAGCCCCGGAGATCACGGCAAAACTGCTGCAAAGCCTGCCGGTGGCCGACCTCACCGTGGAAGACCCACCTCTGGAAGCCGTCATTGACCGAATTTACACCGGAGGTTCATTATGAACCCGCGTGGTGGATTGGCACTTGTCCGCGGATTATGGCTTTCATGGATGCAATACCGCAGTTTCTTCTTTGTGCTGGCTTTTGGCTGGATGATCCCGCCGTTGATATACCTTCTGGTGTGGTCAACCGCGGCAGGCGAGGGCAGTCTGGGTGGATTTACCCGCGGGGGATTCGTGGCGTATTACCTCGTCCTTATCCTGGTCAACCAGATCACCTACGCCCAGGTTAACTGGACGGTGGGCGACCTGATCCGATACGGGCAGATCAATCATATTTTGCTGCGCCCCATCGCGCCAGTGTATGACGCGCTGGCTTCCGAGATAGCGGGCAAGATCGTCTATCTGGTGCTGGATGTGCCTATCCTGGCCATTCTGGCGCTCATCATGAAACCGGAAATGACCTTGTCGCTGGAAAAAGGCGGTTTATTTCTGCTGGCTTTGCTGTTGGCTTGGGCGCTGCGGTTTCTGTGGGGGTATTGGATCGCCCTGCTGGCATTCTGGGCAGCCCGTGCGGATGCCCTGCTTAGCCTGCAGGATTCGCTCATTTTCCTGCTGGCCGGGCAAGTCGCGCCTGTGTCGCTTCTGCCGGGAGTGCTGCGAACAGCGGCGGTGGTTCTCCCGTTCCGATACATGGTGGCTTTTCCGGTGGAGATCCTTACTGGCAGCCTGTCGACAGGTGATCTGTCTTCCGGATTTATGATCCAGATTGTGTGGCTGGCGGTAGCGCTGGGGCTTACCGTGGTCATCTGGCAGCGTGGAGTGCGTCGTTATGCCGGATTTGGAGGTTGAAATGCAATTTTTGAAATTGATCCCGAAATTTATGAAAGTCTCTTTTCAAGAGGAAGCGGCGTACCGATCCAATTTCTTCATCGGTTTGTTTTCTTCCCTATTAAATCTGGCCACTGGAGTACTGGGGATCATGATCCTTTTCGGGCAGATCGAGACCATTCAGGGCTGGGATATGAATGCCACTCTGGCACTGCTGGGTGACTATTTGATCGTCACGGCGCTGCGCGGGCTATTCATCGGTCCCGGGTTGGACGCGCTGGCCGGCATGGATGGTGAGATCTGGTCGGGGAAATTCGACTTTGTCCTGCTGCGGCCTCTCGATACGCAGGCGCTGGTCAGCCTGCGTAAGTGGCGGTTATATTCGCTGTTTGATGTGCTCCTCGGATTGGGAGTATTCATCACCGCTGTCATCCGGCTTCAGGCCACCCTGAGTGTTGGGCAGATCGTCCTGTTTGTTCTGACGCTGATCTCGGGCTTGACCATCCTGTATGCCATCCTGCTGATCTTTTCCGCGCTGATATTTTGGAGCCCGGGAGTGTTGTTCACCTGGATTTTCGACGGCCTCTTTCAGATGGCGCGTTACCCGATGGGTATGTACCCCGGCTGGCTGCGGGCGGTGCTCATCTGGGTGGTGCCGGTGGGGATGATCACCACCGTTCCGGTGGAAGCGTTGACCGGCGCTTTGCATCCCGGTATGCTGGCTGCCAGTCTCGGGTTGGCAGTTTTTCTTCTTACGGCCGGGTCGTATCTCTTCCAGGTAGGATTGAGACGATACTCCAGCGCGTCCAGTTAAAAATTTCTATTACTCCCCTGGTTCGGTGATGGAATCGGGGGAGAATGATAGAAAAAATGAAAGGATCAACACCCCGTGATCCAGAGAACCGGTGCCCAGAGCAGATACCAGGTGACCGTGATTACACCGCCTGCCAGAATTCCCAGGAGCACTTTTCCCCAGGATTTGTTTTTAAGGATCAGGAAAGGCGGATACAGCGCACACAGGAACATGACCACCGGCCACAGATAACCCAGCCAGATATCCCACATTTGATAGGCATTGGATTCACCCGAACAGGAATCGGTCATCATGCCGGCAATAGCCACAGCCGGCCGGTATATGGTGAAACTCAGACCGATCAACACCAGCCCGACGGGAATAGCGATCCACATTTTCTTACTCTTGAACCAGGGAGTTTCAGGAACAGATGTCGCCGGGATTTCTGATGGTTCAGGAATGGTCATGGTATTCCCCTCCACTTTTTGGTTGGATTGAATGTATTGTGAATTATTGTACGGTTTTTGAATCCGATAGGAAAGCGCCGAACACCAGACGGTTGGAGTGGATTGACTTTACAGGTAAAATGGTTCCAACCATCTGCTTTTTGTGATTTGAACAGGGAGGCAAAATGGTGGATAAAGTCATCTCACGTGGTGAATTACTGGAACAATATGCGACTGGTCCGCAGAGGCTGGAAACGGTATTGAGAAATCTTTCTGACGATGATCTTGAAAAGTGCTCTGCGCCGGGGGAATGGTCGATCCGGGAGATCGCCCACCATATCGCGGACGGTGATGACCTCTGGAAAATCTGTATTCTGGCAGCGCTGGGCAACCCGGACGGCGAGTTCACCCTGCAGTGGTACTGGGACAGGCCGCAGATGGAATGGTCGCGGAACTGGAAGTACACCGAACGATCGGTGGAGATTTCACTGGCTCTGCTGCGTGCCAACCGTGCGCATATGGTGGAATTGCTGCGGCTGACGCCGGATGCCTGGGAACGCTCGGTGAAGATCCGCTGGCCGGGAGAAAGTGAAGAATCCCGGATCTCGGTGGAAGATGTGGTGAGGATGCACGTCGAGCATCTCACCGGGCACCTTGACGATATTCACTCCATTTTGAACCAATAATAGAGGAAAGACCAATTGATGCAGAAGATCCACCCTCCCCGCCTGCCCAAACCAATGCCGGCCAATGAGCCGGAGATCTTTGACGATCATTTGCACATCTATCAATCCACCGTGAACGGCCTGGACTACAGCAACCTGCATGCTGGCGGATTGATCCTTGAGCAGGTGAAGGCACGCAAGCTGCAGATGATGCGTTCTAATCTGCCCGGTCTGCGGGTGGTCGATTCCATCCTAGATCTCTGTGAGTTCTCCGGCGCGGAGTGGGAAAAGTCTTTCTTCCGGCGGGTGATCTTTCAGGGCTGCCGGCTGCTGGGTGCGCAGATGCTGGAGGCGATCTTCGAAGATGTGGAATTCATCCACTGCCAGGCGGAAGGGTTGTCGCTGGTCTCGACGAAGTTCAAGAACTGCCGCTTTTCCAAGTGCGTGCTTCGCAAGGCATCCTTTGACGGTGCGGATGTCCGCGGAATGGTTTTCAGTGATTGCGACTTGCTGGAAGCCAATTTCCATCTGGCTAAAATGCAGGGAACGGACCTGCGTACCGCCCAGATTGGGGGGCTGAAGATCGGGGTGGAAGAAATGCAGGGCGCGATCATTGCTCCGCATCAGACATTACAGGTGGTTGGTCTTCTGGGGGTCAAAGTTCTGGATATCGATCAACCGGAAGAAGATTGATATTTAATCCTGTCACTATTGATAATTTTCTTAAGGGAGATATAACATATTCATTCTTCAGAATATGATTAAGAAACCTAACGAGAAAATACTGGAAGACCTCTTCAAGGCCATTCCCAATCCGGCGCGTCTGGCCATCCTGGAAGAACTGCGCAAGGGGGAACACTGTGTCTGCCACTTTGAAGCCATTCTGGATACCCGGCAGTCGTATGTCAGTCAGCATTTGGCCGTGCTGCGCGACATCGGTTTGATCAGCGACCGGCGAGGATTACAAAAAGACTACAACCCTGTCTTTCACGGTGGCCAGTAATAATTTCGAACTGACCATTGCTGTGGCCGTGACCGTTTTGGGCATCAATTCAGGCCAGGCATTCACAGCCGTTATTGGCCCGCTGGTCGAAGTACTGATGATGATCGGTCTGGTGAATGTGGCCTTCTGGTTAAAGAAGAAGATGTTCGTCTCTGAGGTATAAAGACCACCCGATAGGTGCTATTCGATTGGTTCAATATAAAGCGTGGAATTGCCTGTTGACTATTCCACGTTTTTCTTAGATTGGCTTAATTCTTTTTATAGGTAAAGCGTTATAATATATACAATATGTATCATATTTGTAGATAATACAACCAATCCCCGAAGGGGCGGGAAAAAGAATGAAAATATTAAGGAATTCTAAACATTTCTTACAAAGATTTTTCAGGATTAACAGTAAAAGTTTAACATTCCGTACTAGATTAATGTATACAGTCTGTTTAACCTTCCTGTCAATGGCAGGTTGGTACTATCAGAATAGTCAAGTTCCCATTTCGATTTTGAGGTAAATCATGGCATTATCATCCATCGAAGCGATTTCAGACGATCCCAAATATACGATCAAAGCGGTATGCGACCAAACGGGCATTCTGCCGGTAACATTGCGTGCCTGGGAACGCCGTCACGAATTGTTGAACCCACACCGGGGAGACAACCGTTACCGCCTGTATTCCGAGCGGGATATTGCCACTCTGCACTGGATCAAAAACCGCATCGATGCGGGGATTTCCATCAGCAGCGCGGTCGCGGAATTGCGGCAAATGCAAAAGAACGGCGGTCAATTGGAAACATCTCCGGTCATCCCTTTCTCGTCGCCCAAACCGGTTGTGCCTCCCATCCCGCCCGAACAGATCGCCCATGAGCTTTATCTTGCTTTGATCAAGCATGATGAAGCCCGTGCCGGCGACCTACTGCATGAAGCCTATAGTATGTATGACCTCAATACCTATATGCTGAAGACTATGATCCCGGCACTGGTGGAGATCGGTGAAGCCTGGGCGAACGGTGTAATCCCGGTTGCCACGGAACATTTCTCCAGCACATACCTGCGGGGTAATTTACTGACCATCTTTCAGGCGTTTCCGGTGCGCAGCAACGCTCCATTCATTCTGGTCGGATGTGCTCCGACCGAACTGCATGAAATCGGTAGTCTGATGATGGCGGTGATGCTGCGGAGTGATGGATACCGGGTGGAATATCTTGGACCGGACCTGCCGCTGGATGACCTTGTGGATTATGCCAAATACGAACGTCCGGCAATGGTCGTGATGGCGGCCACCTCACAGGAATCGGCGGAGTTGATCGACCACCTGCAGACAAAACTGGCTGCATTAAAACCGGCTCCATATCTGGGATTTGGAGGAAGCGCTTTCAATCAGCAGCCCGAATTGATCGACAAGATTGCCGGAACGTTCCTGGGATACACGCTTGATTCGGCGCTGGAAGCAGTCCGGTCGATTATTCCAAAGTCGGGGAAAATGGTGCGAAACCGATAATTCATGAGATGACCGATGAAAAAATGTGAATCTACATACCGGTTATCCGGCGGGCTGTCTTGAATCCAGAATAGCCCGGGATATGGTATGCCTGAGCTGTTCAAGGTTTTCACCGGTAAGAGCTGATACTTCACAGGCCGAACAACGACCTGACCAGTTGGACAGCGATAGTTTGATCAGGTGGGTGAGATAATTGATTCCATTCATAACCATGGTTTCGGTCACCTGGCGAGTATCATTTCTATCCAGATGGGTTCCAACCAGAATGAATTGAGTGAACTCATCGCAGAGTGAAATGGATTGCCGTATCCAGTATTCCAGGTCATTGAAAGACTCAAGTTCATCCACTTTATAAATGAGCAACACGACATCTATTCGACGGAATAAAAATACATACGTCTCTATGATCCGCTCAAAACTGTACACCTGGTCGATCCCTTCAGTCGATTTTTGACCGGGAGGCACAAAAAATTGCTGCATTATTTGATATCCGGTCCGATCGATTTCTACATAATCGTTAACATACACAAATTCAAGATTCATTGATTTCTTTGTATTTGGGAATCCGTTCTTGTTTTGTTCCAAAACCAGAGATAGAGTGGATTTCCCAACTGCTCCATTACCGACAGGAAGAACAAAACCGGTCACCTTCTCAAGAACGTTAATTTCACACAGTTGATTGCACATAAGTCTCCACCAATCTGGATGGTCTGAGAGCACGGATATTAAAATCGTCATCGAATTGCACGGGAATCTCACGGATTGTTCCGTCGCATGAATGTCGAATATAGACGATATAGGATTGATTACCCATTCGGGAATGAATTTCTATCCCCTGCGTAATCTGTGGATACGAGCGGATGACATCCGCAATATTGAATGATATAGAAGAGTGGCATATTTCACATGCTACTGTATATCTTCTCGACAGAATGTTTTCCGAGGTTTCCTCTAAAATCCCGGTGAATTTAGAAAAAACACGAGCCGCCTCCGAATCAGAAATTGCCATTCCGGATGAAACGGTAAAAAGGTGCTGTTTATGCAAATTCAAAAGAATTTTGTTCTCTGCCATGAAAATACTCAAAATATCGATAATTCTGTAGGTTCGCGATTTCTCTATGATTATTGGATCATAAACATTTTCCATATTACGTTTTAAGGCTTTGAATATTGCCTGGCTGATCTGTTCCCGGGCTGGAAGAATCAAGGGCGGTTGTCTTTGATCTTCGAGCATCAGGTGAATCGGACGGTTGAGAAAAATCTCAACTCCAAATTTCTTGCCGGTCTTTTCAAAAAATGCATCACGCGAGATCAATCCTTGAACTTCGTTTTCTTTTATCACGATTACACCGGGGCAATTCGGATTCCTTTCGAATAGAAAGAGGACTTCCTCTCCTGGTGATGTGTATTCAATAGATGATTCCATGGAGGGCAGGTCGTCCAATGTCGCTTCCGGTGAGTATTCCATTCCTGGTACATCGTGCATTTTTAATCCGGTTTATTCGATAGATAAAAAGAAAATATCATGAATACCTGCTGGTTAGGCGAAGAATGGTTTAAAGATAGGTAAACGTAAGGTTAATCCCTACAGATGATTCAAAATATTGAAGGTTTTTTGGGGATGTAGAAATTGTGGTAAAAATATACGCTTCTCTTATGGGCGCGACAATATAGATTGAGGTTAACATTATGAAAATACTGGTGGTGCTGGGTAGTCCTCGTAAAGGGGAAAGTTACTGGGGTGCAACCCGGTTGGAAAAACAGTTGAAAACGCACCCGAATGTGGATGTGGAGTATCTCTGGCTGCGGGATTTGAATCTGAAAGATTGCCTGGGCTGTCACGCCTGCATTTTCAACGGTGAATCCCATTGCCCATTAAAAGATGACACACCGCTGCTTCAGCAGAAAATGCTGGAAGCCGACGGTGTGATATTCACCTCTCCGGTATATGCCTTGCAGATCTCGGCTCTATTAAAAAAGCCCTTTGATCATTTTGCCTATCTCTGGCACCGGCCGCGTTTCTTCGGTAAATACGCCATGGCGCTGGCAAGCGGCGGCGGGCAATTTAAAGAGACGCTGGATTACATCAAATTAAACGTGACCAACTGGGGATTCACCTTTGTGGCGGGGATCGGAATTGCCCATCATGAAGCCTTGCAGCCCGGACGACAGGCCAAACAGGAACTGGATTTGCAAAAGACGGCTGAAAAGTTTTACGCGGCCGTCAAATCACAGAAACACCCCTCTCCAGGGTTGTATGAGCTGATCCGTTTTCGGGTCTGGCGGATCAACGCGAAATATCTGAAGGAATCCAATCCTACAGATAACGCCTACTGGAATGAAAAAGGGTGGTTCGATGCTGCATATTATGTCGAAAGGCCGATATCTTTTCTGAAAATAATAGCGGCGGATGTCATGGAACGAGTCATCCACCGCTTTATGCAGAGCGTCTATCAGGGATATTGATCGCTACTTGATGAACGATTCGTAATCTTCCAGGCTGCCGTCCTGAAGACAGCAATCGATGATCTGTCTGCCCAACGGATCCAATTCGGGATGCAGAAAATCTTGCAGGCATTCTTTGAAGAAATCGGTCAGGATTTTTGCGCCGTGATCGTAGGCTTCTTCCCCGACTTCCGGCTGCGTATCCACCTGCAGAAACCAGCGGGCTATCATGCGGCCTTCGATCAATAGCTGGTGCATGGTATATCCGAGAAGAGGAGAGCGGGCTTTACGGATCTGTTCCGGGCGGAATTTGGCATTCCCGCGGCGGGCCAGATATTCGCGGGCAATCCACTGTGGCATGAAACCTACCTTCCATGCGCCGATATACTGATTGGGAATTAACACATAGGATGTGCGTGTGTTCTCTTTGAACTGCTTGAATAACAAATTAGCCTGGTCAACCCGGCGGCCTGTGGCAAAGGGCCAGTAGGATCCCACACCTTCACTGCTCATCCCTTCAGTTTCAACGATACTGGGATTATCATGTCCGCGCGGTGCTACCAGACGCCACAACCAGGCCAGTGCCGGAGGCAGAATGTGGAACATTCCGATGATACCATAGGTGGGATTTTCCCGGGTACAGGGCGGTGTGCGAACACCCATACTGCGGATATCCACACTGACCGGCTCATTTACTATTCCGGGGATAATGCGGCGCGGGATGACGACGCGAGGATTGGAACAGCGTTTGCCGGGAGCGTCCATGATGTGTTCCCAGATAAGAGCCCGGCTATTGGGGACGGCATCAATATTGAGAAAAAGTAACGGTTCGGGCGGCTCGGCTGTCAACCGCTCGGTTTGAACATCTGTGCCATAATGTTCGATGTGGTTGACGCGCATAAACCAGGCTTTTTCGGCATCAACCACGCTCAGTTTCTTATTATCTGTCTGGATGGATGGGTGGCATAGAGCCATATCGTCTGTCACCGGGCGGATCTGGCAGGTGCGCGGAATTTCGATATGCCGGGTTTCTTTGGTAATGATGTTTTCCCCGAGCAAGATGCGGCCGTCCATTTCGCGATGCACCTGTTCCAGCATTTCACTTTTGCCGCCACCACTGGCGCCTTCATGCATAAAAGTAATCACGTTGTCATAAGGAGTGATTAACTGGGCGGTGGAGCAATGGGTGGTCACCCAGCCTTCTTTTTCACCCAGGCTGATCAGTACGCCGTAAACACCCTTCTTAGCGCTGGGGCCGGGGTAGAGGTTATAAGAATACAACTCGTGCATACCTTCCAGACGGTTATGAACGACCACCTGTTCTCCGGAAAAATGGGTGTGCCGGAAAGGCGGCGCCACGTAGATGATCATATGCGGTTCAAAATCATCGGGAATCTCATCGTAGGGGATGATGCCCTGTAACATGGCCAGCCCAAGCGCGAAGAAACCGGCATTGGATGGAGCAATGACCAGGGCATCTGTGCCCATGCCTTTTTGACCGGCCACAAATCCGAAGATCAATAATTGCTGAGTTTTCAACCATTTAAATGTTTCTTTACGCAGTGTGTCGAATTCATCCCCAAAACGCGAGGCGAAGGTTGGTTTATCGGTGGGATTCTGGTCACCGATCACCATACATTCCGGGTCTCGCCGGCGCATATAAGGTTCCAGATAATTGGCTGCCACACCGTTGCGCACCCGGCTGACCGTGGCTTCTGTCACCCAACCTTTTCCTTTAACTTCATAGGCAACTTCAAAGTAGCTGCTGCCCGGTCCGCCGCAAGACAGATCGATCAACTGCGGAATAGTGCTGGCAGCGATCACTCCGGGGGCGGCATTTAAGATTTCTATCGCTTCTTTTGGAGGGTTATATTTGCGAAACTCCATTGTGATGGATCTCCTCTGGCATTCATTGGCCGATAAACTAAGCAATTATAGTCCTGAAGATCAGGCTAAACCTGGAAATTTGATATTGATGATGTATGAAACCTTTCACCATGATCTCCGTATAAGTATATGTAACGAATTCAAGGAGCGAACCATGGGATTGATAAAATTTGTTTTTGACCTTATCGTGGGATTGATCGGACTGATCCTCGGCATTATCGGAGGTGTGATCGGACTGGTTGTAGGTATCCTGGGCTGCGTGGGTGGATTATTACTGACGATTTTCTTGCTCATCCTGCTGCCTATCGGACTGATCGCTTTGATCTTCTAAAAAGGTGATTGTCATCACTGAACAACATTGTAAAGTCTATTGCTTTATCGCCAACATCTGATAAGATGGAAGTGCAAGCGGACGGGTGCCCCCCTCACCCGGCTGCTTGCACCTTTTTTTTATAAAAATCGATTATTAACCGGTTTTTAAGCGTCAGGGGGAACCATGTGGAAGATCGCTACGGACGGGCGTGATAATCTCCCTGGATCACCCATTTATATGTGGTCAACTCACGCAAGGCCATAGGGCCGCGGGCGTGCAGCCGCTGTGTGGATATGGCCACCTCGGCGCCCAATCCCAACTGCGAACCGTCGGTGAAACGTGTACTGGCATTTACATACACGGCTGCCGAATCCACCCGTGCGATGAAGGCGGCGGCATTGTCCGCGTCTTCGGTCAAAATGCCGTCTGAATGTGCTGTTGAGTGGACGGCTATATGCTCTATGGCTTCATCCAGGCTGCTTACAACCCTGATCCCCAGCACCAGGGACAGCCATTCGGTGTCAAAATCATGGTCTTTTGCGATTTGAACAAACTTCGGAAGCAGATCGGGCAGACATCGGGCAGATTTTTCGTCCACCCGGAAAGATACGCCGTCCCGGGCTAGAGTATCCACCACACGGGGTATGAATCTGGCCGCCACAGAGTTGTGCACCAGCAGGGTATCCAACGCGTTGCACACACTGGGACGTTGAATTTTCGCATTGCGAATCACCGGTAATGCTCTCTCAAGATCGGCGCTGGCATCAACGTACAAATGGCAGATCCCGATCCCGCCAGTGATCACCGGTATCAGGCTGTTTTCACGACAGAAATTGTGAAGCGCGGAACCACCGCGCGGAATGATCATATCGATCTCATCATGCAGTTTCAGCATTTCAAGAACCAGCTCACGGCTTGGACTGTCCACGAATTGAACACCGCCTTCCGGTAAACCGGATGCGGCCAGACCCTTTTTTATGGCTGAAACAAGCGCCCGATTGGAATTTAATGTTTCACTGCTGCCCCGCAGAATGACGGCATTTCCGGATTTAATCGCCAAACCGGCAGCGTCGACGGTGACATTGGGGCGGGCTTCGTATATGACTGCCAGAACACCCAGCGGGACGCGCTGCTTTCTGATCTTAAGCCCGTTGGGCATGACCTGTTCATCGAATATTTCACCCACCGGATCCGGCAGGGCGGCGACATGCCGCAGATCAGTGATTATCCAACCCAGGCGTTCTTCGTTGAGCATCAGGCGGTCAATGAACGCTGCCGCGAGACCGGTATTCGTGCCGTTCTCAACATCCTTTTTATTGGCAGACAGTATAAGATCACGGCTTGATTCGATCTCATTGGCAATGGCGTTTAGCGCAGTTTCGCGTTGAGAGGTTCCGGATGTTGCCAGTGTATGAAAGGCAGTCCGCGCCGCCTGCGCCAGTGCAAGAGGAGAAGTGGTTGGCATAATATTAACCTTTCTGCCGTTTTAAAGCCGGTTTTAGCAGCAGCATGTTATTGTGATGAACAGCTTCATCACCTTCTGTGTATCCCAGGATTTCATCGATCTCATCCGACCGGCGACCCATGATTTTGCGCAGGTCTTCCGCATCGTAGTTGGTCATACCCACAGCTACCTCAGAGCCTGCCAGGTCCACTATTCGCACGGTGGCACCGCGTGAGAAGCAGCCCTGCACTCCGCGGATGCCCACCGGAAGAAGACTGCCCCCCTTTCGTAAAGCCAGTGTCGCACCTTCATCTATGGATAATATACCGCCGCCTCGCTTGCCTGCCAGTAGAAAGCGCTTGCGGCTTTCCAATTTGGAAACAAGCGGAGGAAACAGGGTTCCCATTTCTTCGCCATTTGCCGCTTTCAATATCACATCCGGTTCTGAACCTGAAAGGATCATCACCCGCACACCCGCCCGGCGTGCCAGGTCGGCGGCCCGTAATTTTGTGATCATCCCGCCGGTGCCCAGTCCGGTATTGGAACCGCCGGCTGCTTCCCAGTATTCCTGTGGAATTTCGGCCTGATCTATCCGGCGGATCAGACGGGCGTTCCCGTCTTTCCGGGGATCACCGGTGTAAAGCCCGGCCTGATCGGTGAGCAGCATCAGCAGGTCCGCTTCAATCAGGCTGGCAACCAGCGCGCAAAGGTTGTCGTTATCGCCAAAACGGATCTCATCAGTGGCAACCGTGTCATTTTCATTAATAATCGGAACAACTCCTCCCTCCAACAACCCTTCGATGGTTCCCCGAGCGTTGAGGTAACGGTTGCGGTTGGTCAGATCATCGCGGGTCAACAGGATTTGCGCGCTGAGCTGGCCGAACATACGGAAGAACTGGTCATAGAATGCGATCAACCGTGGTTGGCCGATGGCTGCCAGCATTTGTTTACCGGGTGTGAACCGCGGTGCTTCAGTCAGGCTCATGGCTTCACGTCCGGCGGCAATAGCACCAGATGTGACCAGCGCGACCTGTGCTCCTCTTTCTTTCAACTGGATAATCTGACGGGTAATGTCAAAGATGCGAGGAATGGATAACCGTGAAGTCCCGGCGGTCAGTGAAGAGGAGCCAACTTTTATGACAATCCGATCTACATCCATAGGCCTCACATTGCAACTTCAATGGTATCTGGTTTGCCGGCAACCCTTTCCTCAAGCATAGCTGTGGTCAACGATTTTGGCCGTTCGATAGGTTTATTCAACGCACGTGCCCAGACGGCGTGCGCCGTGATGCCCAGAATACGTGAAACTCCGAACAACACGGTGTAGAAATCAAACTCACGCACCCCGTAATGATATTGCAGAGTGCCGTTGATGGCATCCACATTGGGATAGGGATTTTTTATTTTACCGGTTTCTTTCAAGATATCCGGCAGCACTTCGTAGATCCGGCACACCAGTTGATATAGCTCGTCATCCGGGAGATACTTCCTGGCGAACTCAAACTGAGCGGTGAAGCGGGGATCTGTGGTGCGCAGAACGGCATGGCCATAACCGGGGATCACCCGCCCGGATTTTAATTCCCGACGGGCAAAGTCAGCTAGTTCATCTTTGGAGGGAAAGGATTCAAAACTGTTGTAGACCTTCAACAGCCAACGCAGGCATTCCTGATTAGCCAGGCCATGCAGAGGACCTGCCAAACCATTCATGGCGGCGGCCGAAGTCAGATAGATATCCGACAGGGCTGAATTGACCAGGTGGGCTGTGTGGGCTGACACATTGGCGCCTTCATGATCCGAGTGCAGCAGGAAGAACAGGCGGCAGAGTTCTTCGTATTCGTGATTGTTCGGATTTTCTATCATATAGGCGAAATTTCCACTCCAATCCAGGTCTGGATTGGGAGCATTGATCTCGCCGTTGCGGTATTTCCAGTTGTATATAATGGCGGCCAGTGAGGGCAGCTTGGCCGTCAACCGGATCGAATCATCCAGAGTGGGTTTCCAGTAATCGGTTTTGGTCAGGCCATCCAAATACTGACGGGCAAAGATCGAATCCACCTGCAATGCCATGATGGCCTGAGAGAACAATGTCATTGGGTGGGTTTCTCTGGGCATGGAATGGATCATATTGACTACGTGTCGAGGGATCTCCATGTGTTTCTTCCACTCGTTTTCAACTTCCATGGCCTCTTCAAATGTTGGCAGCGCGTCGGCCATCAAAAGAAAATAGAGACCTCCGGCCATGGGAAACTCACAACCCGGTAGACGGGGCAGCTTTTCAAGCACTTCTGGAATGGTGTATCCACGCAGCCGGATACCTTCGTATGGATCTACATAGGAGATATCCGCAACCTGGATCTGAACACCGCGAATTCCCTGATATATCTGGCTGATGGTCACGTCGCACACTTTAAAGTCCCTGTGTTCTGTGACCAGACGATTGACCCGATTACGCCAGTCGGGCAGAATTTCAGCAATGCGGTCATGAAGGATCATGTTCTACTCCGGAAACTTGGGTGGGAAAGGTCCGCGGTAGCCCATGTCACGGGAAATCTCAACAGCGGCATGGATCAGCGGCGGTGTGAACAACTCGATTACACGGCTGGTGAAACGCTGTGTCGGGCCGGAAATGCTGATAGCTCCGACCGGTTCATTAAATTGATCGAAGATGGCAGCGGCAATGCCGCTGGCATCGGAAATCCATTCGCCGTGACTGACGGCAAATCCATTCTTACGGATGGTAACAAGTTCATGTTCCAGGCGGGAACGATCCGTAATCGTGTTGGGGGTAAGGGGTTCCATCTTAAGAGAGGGAAGGATCTCACGAAGCCGGTCTGAAGGCAAAAAGGCCAGCAATACCTTACCGGCAGATCCGGCATAGAGAGGCAACCGGCGGCCAATACGGGCAACAATGCGCACGGTTTGAGCGCTTTCCAACCGTTCTACACAGATACGGTCGCTTCCCTGTAGAATGTACAGGCTGATGGTTTCGTTTGTGGATACATACAACTCTTCAAGGAAAGGAAGAGCGCGCTTTCTCAGATCGAGGGTGGCGGTGTATACTCCCGCCCAGGTCAACACACGGGGACCCAGGCTGTAGGCTTTGCTTTCTGAATTCTGGCTTAAGATGCCCAGATTCCGCAGGGATGCCATCAGCCGACCGGTGGCGCTGCTGGACAATCCCACCAGACGGGCAGCTTCACGCACACCAATCTCCGGCCTGTCCTGGTTGAAGCAATCCAGAATGGCTACTGCTCTGTTCAGAATGGGAGAGACTTCATTGTCCATTATTGTCTCATTAATAGGGACAGCGTCCCGCTATCTGATAGTATTATAGATGGATATTTTGAAGACCGTCAAGGGTTAACTTCGGGTAATCTTTTTATTACCCATTATCGAAATGAGGACAAAGGTATGGAGACAACAGACAACAAGCAGAATGGCCAGAGGATCCACTGTGAAAATACCCGGTTGATCGTTCCAGACAATCCTATCATTCCATTTATTGAAGGAGATGGAATCGGTGCGGATATCTGGCGGGCAGCGCGGATTGTGTTGAATCGTGCTGTAGAAAAAGCCTATAAAGGTAACCGATCCCTGATCTGGAAGGAAGTTCTCGCCGGGGAAAAAGCCGTCCGGTTGGTGGGAAACGGTCTGCCGGAAGAAACACTCCAGGCTTTCCGAGATTGTCTGGTCGGAATGAAAGGCCCCATGGGAACTCCTGTGGGCGGGGGCGCCCGCTCGCTGAATGTGGCGCTGCGGAAAGAGCTAGACCTGTATGTTTGCCAGAGGCCGGTTCGCTGGTTCAAAGGACTGCCGGCACCAGTCGTTCACCCAGAATTTGTTGACATGGTCATTTTCAGAGAAAACACAGAAGATGTATATGCCGGTATTGAATTCGAATTGGGATCGGAGGAGAATGAAAAGTTCTCTTCCCTGCTGGCGGAGAATTTCCCGTCCCAGTTCAAAAAAGTGCGCTTTCCTGAAACCACTGCCTATGGAATTAAACCGATATCCTCTGAAGGCAGCCGTCGGTTGGTGGTCTCAGCGATCAAGTATGCCCTGAAGAATAAACGGAAATCCGTCACATTGATGCACAAAGGAAATATCATGAAGTTCACCGAAGGTGGATTCCGTAAATGGGGATATGCGGCCGCAGAAGAGGAGTATGGAGAGCAGGTCTTCACCCAGCTTCAGTGGGAAAGCATTAAAGCAGAGGCGGGCGAAGAGGCAGCCAACCGTAAAAAAAAGGAAGCGGAAACATCCGGCAAGATATTTGTTCGCGATATGATTGCCGACGCAGTTTTCGAAGCTGCGCTTACCCGGCCACGTGAGTTTGACGTGATTGCCACTCCGAATTTGAACGGTGATTATCTGTCTGATGCGCTGGCAGCCCAGGTGGGCGGTGTGGGGATTGCCCCGGGAGCCAACATGAATGACGAAACCGGCGCGGCAGTATTCGAAGCCACGCATGGCACGGCACCGCTCTTCGCCAATCTGAATAAAGCCAATCCATCTTCTCTGATCCTATCTGGAGAAATGATGCTGCGGTACCTGGGATGGTCGGAAGCGGCTGACCTGGTGATTAAAGGGCTGGAAGGGGCGCTTGCGGCGCGGACGGTCACTTTTGATATTCACCGTCTCATCCCTGATGCCACTCTGGTTTCGACAGATGGTTTTGCCGAAGCGATGATCAGATCAATGAGTTAAGGATCAACAATGAAACACAACCCATTCTCAAAACAACAGTTAGTCATCAACGGACGGGAGTATTCCTACTTCCCTCTTGCGCAGGCCGGTGAACAGGTCACGCGTCTTCCCTATTGCATCCGGATTTTGCTGGAAGCCGCGCTGAGGAAATGCGATGGGATATCGATAAAACAACAGGATGTGGAAGCCCTGGCGGATTGGAAACCGGAAGAAAAAGACCGCCGTCCACTGGCTTTTTACCCGGCCAGAGTTGTGTTGCAGGATTTCACCGGTGTACCGGTGCTGGTCGATCTGGCGGCCATGCGTGCGGAAACAAAACGCCGGGGAGGTGATCCCTCGCATATCAATCCGGTCATTCCGGTTGATCTTGTCATTGATCATTCCATTCAAATGGATTTTGCAGGAATGCCGGATGCCCTGGCAAGAAATATTAAAAAAGAGTTCGAACGCAACCGTGAACGTTATGAATTTCTGCGCTGGGCGCAGCAGGCGTTTCAGAATCTGCGAATCGTTCCTCCATCGCGGGGGATCATTCACCAGATCAACCTGGAGCGGTTATCTCCGGTTGTTCAAACCTTAGGCGGAGATCTATCTCTGGTCTTCCCCGATTCTGTCCTGGGCACGGATTCGCACACCACCATGATCAACGGACTGGGAGTGCTGGGATGGGGCGTGGGTGGAATCGAAGCCATCGCAGCCATGCTGGATCAACCTGTGGAACTTCTGACTCCCGATGTGATCGGCATTCGCCTGACAGGAAGATTACGCGAGGGTTTTATGCCGACCGATCTAGTACTTACACTAACCCAATTGCTGCGTAAAACCGGAGTTGTAAACAAGTTCCTGGAATACTTTGGCCCCGGACTGGATAACCTGAGTCTGGCTGACCGCGCAATGATTGCCAATATGACACCGGAGAACGGGGCGACAACGTCATATTTCCCTGTGGATGACCTCACGCTGCAATACATGCGGCTTACCGGTAGATCTGAGGAACAAGTTGCGTTGACGCGTGCCTATTTCAGCGCTCAGGGATTGCTGCGCAACTCCCGGAGCCGGGATCCGTACTATTCCACCGTGATCGAATTTAATCTGGATAGTGTTAAGCCTTCCATCTCCGGACCGAAACGCCCACAGGACCGCATCGGTCTGAGCCGGGTGAAAAATGAATTCGCGGCATCTTTGGTCCGCCCGCGGGCGGACCGTGGTTACGAATTGCCAACCGACAGGCTGTCGAACCAGGTGGAGGTGAGACAGCCGGATGGAAAAACCACCGTCTTGCGGCACGGTTCGCTGGTTCTGGCAGCAATTACCTCCTGCACCAATACTTCTAACCCGACAGTCATGCTCGCAGCAGGTCTGCTTGCTAAAAACGCTGTAGAAGCGGGACTTCGAGTGCCTGCCGTGGTAAAAACTAGCCTGGCTCCCGGTTCGCGGGTGGTGGCAGATTACCTGTGCTCTTCGGGTCTGCAAACCTATCTGGATATACTTGGATTCCAGGTGGCCGGTTTTGGTTGCGCGACCTGTATCGGCAATTCAGGACCTTTGCCCGAGGAGACTGTGAACGCCATCAAACAGGGGAATCTGGTGGCGGCGGCTGTACTTTCGGGGAACCGGAACTTTGAAGGCCGAGTATCTCCGCATACACTGGCAAACTTTCTGGCTTCGCCGCCGTTGGTTGTGGCATACGCTCTAGCCGGGCGGGTGGATATCGATTTTGAAAGCGAACCTATTGGAACCGGGAAGAACGGCCAACCGGTATTTTTGAAGGATATCTGGCCCACCCGCGGACAAATTGATGAGGTATCAGGCAGATTTGTTACCGCGGAACTGTATACTGCAGCCTACTCTGACCTGTACAGCGGGGATACGGAATGGCGATCTCTTAAAGATCAATCCGGTGCGGATTATCACTGGGAGGCATCCTCCACGTATATCCAGGAACCGCCCTATTTCGATCTGGTTAGAGGCAGAAAAGGGGGAGGCACATCTATAGAAAATGCGCGAATACTGGCGATCTTCGGGGATTCTGTGACAACCGATCATATCTCCCCGGCCGGGAACATCGCTACAGATTCCCCTGCCGGGATTTATCTGAAGAGTCTGGGAGTTAATCCCGCCGATTTTAACTCATATGGTTCGCGGCGCGGCAATGATCGAGTCATGGCACGGGGAACATTTGCCAATCAGCGGTTGCACAACCTGATAGCCGGCGACCGGGATGGCGGGTTCACTAGAATGTGGCCGGAAGGCCATCTCATGACAATATTTGAAGCTGCAGAATTGTATGCCGGAACAAAGACGCCTCTGGTCATTTTGGCCGGAAAAGAGTATGGAACCGGTTCGAGTCGCGATTGGGCTGCCAAAGGTCCCATGCTGCTGGGTGTTAAAGCGGTGATTGCCGAATCATTCGAGCGTATCCATCGTTCCAACCTCGCGGGTATGGGCATCCTGCCCCTTCAATTCCTCCCGGGTGAAAACACTGCGGTATTGGGTTTTGACGGCACAGAAATCCTGGATTTCGATCTGAAGGGGCATCCTCTATATCCCGGCATCAGAATCAGAGTCCGCTCCTGCAAGCTATCTGGAGGAACCCGAGATTTTCAGGTGATCTGTCGTCTGGATACACCACTGGAGATCCAGTATTTTGAACGGGGAGGCCTGCTGCCGTTTGTTCTTGAAGCCATGATCCGGTCATAACGCCCCTGGAAAAGAACTTGCATATCTGATGATAAAATTAAGAAAATCCAGAAAAATGCGATAGTTTTTCCGTGCGGATACGTGATCTTCCATTACCCGTAATACTTTTTAACCTTGCCGCGATGCTTACAGGTGGATGTTCATCCAATACTGTAGCCGCGGCGGGGTTATTCAATACTCCAACACCAGAAATTTCTCCGATCACAGCGACATTACCCGCCACAAATACCGGTATACCCGTTCCTCCAACCCTGACTGCCACTTCTGCGATTACTCTGGAGAAAACAACCGTTACAATTTCAGCAGCCACCACACAGGGTGTCATCTCCGGTCAGAAGCAGCCACCTCAAGATGGAACACCGGTGCCGACCGATGAGGAAGGTCTGCCGGTTTCTCATTATGTTTATGGAGTTTTAGGACACAAGCAATATTTTAAACTGGGCTGTGAAGCGGCGGCCACACATGATTGGGCGTGGTTTTTCGGTGTAAGCATCAATGAATTTGAGTTCCAAAATAAACTTCCGCTATCTGATAATCCGGAAGTTGGTTTCGTAGGAAGTGTAAACAGCAAATGGGGACAGGCTCCGCCGTATGCTTACGGTGTGCATGCCGCACCTGTGGCACGCTTATTGCAAGAATATGGTATGCCTGCCACCGCAGTAAAGGGTTACACATTGACACAGCTTAAGCAGCAAATTGCCGCGGACCGCCCGGTGATTGTCTGGGTAATTGGGAATGTCGTCGGTGGTGTTCCGTGGGAATACACGGCTAAAGATGGATCCAAAGTGGTCGTGGCGGCTTATGAACACGTAGTGATCGTCACAGGTTACAACGAAACCCATATCCGCTACCTTAACAATGAAAAGTACTTTGAAACCCCAACAGATGTATTTTTAAATTCCTGGAAGGTACTGGGCAATATGGCACTAATTGCCGGAAACTAATCTATGGATAAAAATATGATTGATATTTATGTGGGACGCCAACCGATATACACTCCTTCCATGGATGTATTTGGATATGAACTCTTATACCGTGCAAAATTGAACACCCAGGCGCTTCAACGAGATGGGGAGAAAGCATCATCACAAATAATTTTTAATTCATTCATCGAAATTGGAATCGACAAGATCATCGAAGATAAGCTGGCGTTCCTGCAGGTTGATCGCTCCTATCTGACTGGAAAAGTGCCTCTTCCTTTTCCCAAAGAACAGATCGTGATGTGCATCGCTCCCTGGGTGGATATGGATGATGAACTCCTGGCTTCATTGGCTGCGCTGCGTACTGAAGGTTACTGGTTCGCGTTGGAAGATCACCCTGATCTTGAATTGGATGAAAGAATTACGAAAAGCGTGAATATACTTAAGTTGAATATTCACCACTTCCCCTTATCCTCTCTACGCGACAGGGTGACTGAATTTCGCCGTTATCCGTGTCGTTTACTGGCAGATCATGTCAACACGCACGAAGAATATGATGCCTGCAAAGAATTCGGTTTTGATTTCTACCAGGGGATTTTCCTTTCGAAACCCAAACTGATTCACGGCAAACGACTGCCTGCCCGGCGATTCTCTTTGTTAAAACTGCTTACCTGCCTGTATGATCCTGATGTTGATATGCGTGAACTTGAAGAGTTGATCCGCCAGGATGTCTCGTTGAGCTACCGATTGCTGCGGATGGTCAATTCAGCGTATTATGCTCTGGATACAAAAGTAGAGTCGATCCGTCATGCACTGGTGATTCTGGGTCTAAAGCAAATTCGAGCCTGGTTGACCATTCTGGCCATGTCTGAAGTCAATGACCGGCCGACCACGTTGATGACCACGGCTATGATTCGCGGAAAGATGTGCGAACTGCTGGCTCAATCAATGGGGATCAAACAGGAAGATCGCTATTTTACTGTCGGATTGCTTTCGATTCTCGATGCCATAATGGATCTTCCCATGCAGGAAATTCTGGAAAGCCTGCCGTTAACGGACGATATCAATGCCGCGCTTTTAACACATGCCGGTGCTATCGGTAAAACATTGGAATGTGTCATCGCTTATGAAAATGGTGAGTGGAATACAGTGGAACAGAGCGGCATTTCGCCCATCACTCTCCGAGATTCCTACCTGGCATCAATTTCCTGGGCTTCAGAGATCAGCCAGCGGATTCAGATCTGATAATACCTTCCCGCATCAGTGGACAACCGATCCATCAAGTGTTGCATGGTGACAGCGGGGGAGAAATGATACCCTTGCAGTTTATCGCATCCGTTGGCATGCAGTAATTTTGCCTGCTCGTGATTTTCCACACCTTCGGCAACAACCTGTAAATTCAAATTATGCCCGATCAGGATGATCCCCTGAACGAGAGATAAATTTTGCGGATTGGTGGTCACTTCAAGTATGAAGGATTTATCGATCTTAAGTGTGTCTATGGGTAAGCTCACCAGAGAGTTCAACGATGAGTAGCCGGTGCCGAAATCATCAATGGAAATACCCACACCAAGTATTCGCAATTCCTGCAAGGTGGTGCGGGTTGCTTTCATGTTCTTCATCAGGAGTGATTCAGTGATCTCCAAGATCAGACTGCCGGCCGGCAGTCCGGATTTTTTCAATGCGTTCTTTACCGTTTCGACCAGTGTACTTCGCTCAAGCTGCCTTCCAGAAATATTCACGGAGACAGATAATTGATTCCATCCGGCATCATGTAATTTGCGGGCCTGCCTGCAGGCTGTCTCCAGCACCCATTCGCCGATCGGAATGATCAAACCGGTGGATTCGGCAAGCGGAATAAAGACATCCGGGAATACTCTTCCCAGATCCGGATTATCCCAGCGTAGCAAGGCCTCAACTGCGGTGATCTCTCCTGTACAGGAATTGATGATTGGCTGGTAATCCAGGGTTAATTCATTGCGTTCCACGGCGTGTCGCAGGAACGCTTCCATATCCAACTGTTTGTGCGCTCTCTCATTTAATTCCGGTGAGAAGAATTGAAAATTGTTCTTACCAAGTTCTTTGGCCTGGTACATAGCCATATCAGAATTTTTCATCAGGGTGGTCACATCATCTCCATCATTCGGATAGAGGCTGATGCCGATGCTGCTGGTCACGTAGAATTCATGATCATCGATGCGGAATGGGTAGGTGAAAAGCGAAAGGATTTTCTGAGCAAATGTGGAAGCGCCAATGATGGAATCGACCGAGGTGCCCTCCAACAATACCGTAAATTCATCCCCGCCCATTCTGGCAATAGTGTCGTTCTTGCGTGCCAGAGAAACCAACCGCTCGCTGACCTGTTTGAGCAACTGATCACCCTTCTCATGTCCGTAGGTGTCATTAATCACCTTGAAACGATCAAGGTCCAGATAAAGCACAACCACCTGCTGGTTATTGCGTTTTGCCAGTTCCAACGCATGGGCCAGACGATTAAGGAACTGACTGCGGTTGGGGAGATTAGTCAAAGGGTCCTGAAAAGCAATTTGCCGAAGATTGCTTTCGATATATTTGATCTCTGAGATGTCTCGCAAATAAAGTATATAGTTGGTGATCTGGCCGGAATTATCTCTTGAAGGTTGAATAGAAATCCAGGCTGGGAAAACCTCTCCGGCTTTGCGGATGCAGTTCATCTCTCCCTGCCATATTCCGTAGTTGATCACCTGTTGAATAATAGTTTCATAGAAGTCATTGGAATGATGAGATGTGCGCAGGTAGTTAACCGGTTTGCCGATGAGTTCTGTCAATCGGAATCCCGTAATGGTGGTGAAGGCGCGGTTGATTGAAACGATCCGTCCCTTCTTATCGGTCAAAAGGATGCCTTCCGTGGCATTTTGTATGATCGATGTGGAAAGATCGAGGTTTTCGATTAGCTGGTTTATTCTGGATTGTTCGCGGCCGGTGGCATTGACCTCACAAACATTTCCTTCCTCGTCAATCTGGGCTTTTAAAATCCATTGAACATTCAGAGTCTTGTCATCTGGCCCGATCAAGATCGTCTGCACAACCCCTCTAGGATTGTTCTTGCGGAGTTCCTGCATTTGAATCTCGAAACGAATCCAATCTTGCGCAGAGAAAAGTTCATAAATTTTTCGAGTTTTGGAATTGAAACCAGCTTTTGATAGATATGTGGCAAAGGAATCATCTACTTCGATGATCGTCCCATCCGGATTCAATCGACAAAAGAACTCAAGATCGTTCTCATTTTCATTTCTGATATCGATGATGGGACGCAGCGTGGCCAGTGTGGCTTTTTGGTCACTCCAGATAATTTCTGTCGTATGGGCTTCGATCATAGACGATAAATTTTGAGCTGGCAGGGGATTAAACACTACACTGGCGTCATCTCCGGCAGTGAACCCGCAGTATTGACCGATAATATCTTCCGGAGTCGATTTATAAATCTCGATTGCCGCCGGATTGGCAAATACGATCTGCCGGGAATCGTCCACAATAATGATCCCATCCACAGACCTGTCAACAATCGATTGCCAGAAGGAAGTGTCGACAACCTTTAATTCTCTGGTGGAGGAGGTGCTGGATATTTGCACTACGCGATTGTTAACTGGTTTCTTGATAATGAACTCCTCTATGAATAACAAACAAATCCAGGGATTTTCAATCAGGGAAAGGGCCACCTGTCCTTACTGGTATTCTCTTCACGAATTTGACGACCGATCATTGTGAATTACCCCGTTTCTACATCTTGAAAATCCTATGTTGAATTTTTGATCAGCTTCGGTTGGTTACAGGAAATAATGCAATTACCGTACCAACCTTATGAAACAGCCTTATTGCAAGCGACATACCGGATAGAAGGGATTTACTGCGGGTAACCGCAAGAACCGGGAATACAAAAAAGCAATGAATTGCGGCCGGTTTATTTTTCCCTGGTTTAAGCCGTTTAATCATCTTCGGCAGGTTGATCGCAGGGTTCATAGAATACCCGTAATTTTTACGGTAAATTTATCCTTAATAATGGAATTAACAAAACTACTCTTGACAGCGAAGTATTGTATAATTACAGCAATTCAGTAACCAAGGGTAAGTAACGAATCATTTATTACTGAAAACTCATCAATAGCTATCAACCAGAATATATCCATGTTCTGGATGAACTTTTATTTTCACCATAGCCAGTTTAGAGTTTGAATCTGAATCGCCGGTTAAATAAATTGTTGTACTTACTTGAGTGTCCATGCTGATTTTGCACGGTCATTGGCAGTCGCCCCGCCGGAGTACTGACCCGGGCGGAATGCTTTTTTGGGCTGAAAATTCCCGAATGCTTGTAGAAAGCATCGGGCATCCTCCTGCGTTGCGTAAAGGTATTCCGACAGCACATCCGTATTCTTTACCATCCCGCCGTCTGCGTGAAGAGATCGCTGCGGGCACACCATTATGGGATGCGGAAGCGCAATCTGCTTTTCTCGCGCTTCCCACAACAGGCTCTATCCCCGTGCCGTCTTCTCAATTTTTACTGGAAGATGAGACTGTCTTGGATATGCAGGAAACAGTTCTCGAGCACTGGTCTGTCTCTGGCCTGTGGCTGCCAGCGGCCAAAGCTTTTAGCGTGCTTATCAACCTTCCGGAAGATACCCCAACGGGTGGTTTCCGGCTCGGATCTGATCTGCGCTACTGGCGTATGGTATCCAACCTGGTACTCGAAACACTTGCACTGCAAAAGACCATCCCTTCGCTCGAGCCGGCTGATATGATGGGACAGAGTTTTATCGCCCGCTGGCGGCCGAATCTGGATGGTGAAAATGACGCGCCGCGTTTGCGGATATTATCAGAAGGAATGCCCTCCATCTGCAGAGCTGAACCCCTGGATGCCGAAGCTGTCATCCGCCATAATTATCCATCTGCACGAAAAGTAATTGACAGTTTCATGGAATGCATGTGCGATGGCCTGATGCGTACCTGGGCACGCACGAAAGCGCCACGTATCATGCCCGGCGAGGATGATCCTGCTTTGAACTGGATCGTTTCCCTCTTCCAGGAAGATGCCGGAGTAAAAGCCAGTACAGCTCAGCTTCAAGCCCTCGAAAGCGGTTTAAGAGCCTGGAAACGGAGTCTGACAGCTGCTGGAGATACTTCAAGCCGGGTTTCTTTCTCTCTTTTTTCACCTGATGTTGAACCAAAAACGCAGGAAGAAAAAAGCTGGCGGTTGGAATACAACCTTCAAGCCCGGGAAGATCCATCTCTTGCCTTAAGCGCAGATCAGATTTGGGAAAATGGTATTGCGTCAAAACCAGAGTTCGCCAGTCGTTTTCGCCAACCGCAAGAAATACTGCTGACAGGCCTGGGTTACGCTGCCCGTCTGTTCCCACCCATCCTGCCAAGTCTCGAAGTCAGCAAACCCCGCGGGGTTGATTTGAACACAGCCGAGGCGTATCGATTCCTCCGTGAAGTCAGTCCGCTCATGGAAGAGGCCGGTTTTTCCATTAAACCACCGGAGTGGTGGGATCGAAAAGGTGCCAGACTGGCTGTCCGCTTGCGGTTGGAGCCGGAAAATCCGCAGGTCAAACCAGTCAACGCGGTGGGGAAAATGGGATTGGACCAACTCGTCCGTTTTACATGGGAATTGTCCCTGGGTGGAGAACGTATCACCCGCGAAGAGTTTGAACGCCTGACATCTCTGCGTTCACCGCTGGTGCAGATCCGCGGTCAATGGGTTCAACTGGAAGCTGCTCAATTAGACGCGGCGTCCAGGTTCTGGAGCCGCCAGCAGCAAACCGGTTCCATGAACCTGGTGCAGGCAGCCCTGTATTCTCTGGGTGGAGAAGAAGCCTCCGAAGGTCTGCCGGTGGATGAAGTGGTGGTGGACGGCTGGGTGCAGGAATGGCTGCACCAGTTGGAAGATCAGGGACGCCTTGTGATGCTGGAACAACCTTCTGGATTAAACGGCACTTTACGGCCATATCAGAAACTGGGATATTCCTGGCTGACCTTTTTCCGTAACTATGGAATGGGAGCCTGTCTGGCGGATGATATGGGTCTTGGAAAGACAATCCAGGCATTGGCCGTATTGTTAAAAGAAAAAGAGACCGCCGGAAAACTACCCGGACCGGTGTTATTGATCTGCCCCACATCTGTGGTTACCAACTGGGAGAGAGAGGTCCGCAAGTTTGCCCCGTTATTGACCACCCTGGTGCATCAGGGTGCCAGCCGGTTGAGAAACTCTTCATTCACTCAGGCGATCCAGAAAGTTGACCTGGTACTCAGCAGTTATGCTGTTGTTCGACAGGATGCTGAGACCATTCAATCCATTCCCTGGTGGTCAGTTATTCTGGATGAAGCTCAGAACATCAAGAACTCTGGGGCCAAACAGACCCAGGCGATCCGCAAGCTGCAGGCCGGGTACCGCCTGGCGTTGACCGGTACACCGGTGGAGAACCGCCTGAGTGAACTCTGGTCGATTATGCAATTCCTCAATCCCGGTTACCTGGGTTCGCTGGAAAGTTTCCGCCGGTATTACGCGTTGCCGATAGAACGTTTTGGCGATAAGGAAGTCGCCGGACGATTGAAAAAGCTGGTTTCTCCCTTCATACTTCGACGCCTGAAATCTGATCCCACAGTGATTCAGGATTTACCGGAAAAGATCGAAGTCAAAGATTATGTCAACCTGACGCATGACCAGGCGGATCTGTACAAATCCGTGGTCGATGATGTGATGGCGCGGGTGCAGGCCTCTGAAGGTATTGAACGCAGAGGGCAGATCCTTAGCCTGCTTACCCAGTTGAAACAGATTTGTAACCATCCCCTGCAATGGGAGAAAAAAGAAGCCGATACGATCTCCATCGATGATACCTTTACGCGGCGCAGCGGAAAACTCCTTCGTTTGCTGGAATTGTTGGATGAGATCATCAGCGAAGGTGACCGTGTGCTCCTGTTTACCCAGTATGCCGAAATGGGAAAAATTCTGGCTTCCTGGCTGCCCAAACAACTTGGGGTGGGCGTGCAATTCCTGTATGGTGCAACCCCTCCAGAAACACGCGACCAGATGGTCAAGCGTTTCCAGGATGATCCTCATGGCCCGCCTATTTTCATCCTGTCTTTGAAGGCCGGAGGCATTGGCCTCAACCTGACCCGGGCGAATCAGGTAATCCACTTTGACCGTTGGTGGAATCCGGCGGTGGAAGACCAGGCAACCGATCGAGCCTACCGGATTGGACAGAATCGCAATGTGCAGGTGCATAAGTTGATCACAGTGGGCACATTAGAAGAACGCATTGATGACATGATCGAATCCAAGAAGGGTCTGGCAGACGCGATCATCGCCAGTGGTGATCAATGGCTTACTGAATTGAGCACGGAAGATCTACGTGATCTGGTCACATTGAGAGGATCTTGATGTCAGAAAATCCCACAAATCCCTCCAATCCATCGTCACCATCCCGGCCGCGTCGACCCAGAAAACCTTTCGTTCCACGCGACTCCAATAACCATGGGACCACGTCCAGGAACACACCAACGGGCTTAAATAATCAGCGGACGAACAAGTTCGGTGAACTGGATCAAAAATCCGGTTCCCGGCGTAGAATACCTCGCCGTAACAATGAGAACAATCCGCTTAACAATCAGCGGCAGCCTGGCCAGAATAACCGCCGGAGAGCACCGGAACGACGCAACAACCATGATTTTTCGAACGAGGAAGCGTCCACCCGAGCACCTTCCGTACCATTGAAAGCTGTGGGCGGAATCAAAGCCATCACAGAGAACGGCCAGTTCGGCCGAAACTGGTGGGCGCGCCGCTGGATCCATGCCATGGAGAAGTTGATGGATGGCCGCCGCTTGTCACGCGGTCAGGATTACGCCAGCCAGGGGCAGGTGTTATCAATGGGAGAGATCAAGAATGGAGTGGCGGCCACAGTTCAGGGCTCGCGGGTCAAACCATACCGGGTGACCATTCAGGTAATGCCCTTAAAAGCGGAAGAATGGGAAAAGGCGTTGGATGTTCTGGCAAGCCAGGCGGTATTCGCGGCCAAACTTCTGGCCGGAGAAATGCCGGAGAATATTGAAGAAGCCTTCCAGAGTGCGGGTCTCAGCCTGTTTCCCGAAAGACCAGGAGATCTGGTTACCCAGTGTTCTTGCCCGGATTGGGCTAATCCATGCAAACATGTGGCCGCGGCGCATTATATCCTGGGAGACAGGTTTGATGAGGATCCTTTCTTGCTGTTCCGAATGCGCGGACGTTCAAAAGACCAGGTATTGGAAGGATTGCGGTTGCATCGCGGCGGAGTGGTGGAAGAAATGGAACCGGTAATCAGTGAGGATAGTTCCACTCCGCTTGAAGACAATCCTGTAACCTTCTGGGAGATCGGCGAGCAGCTATCGGCTTTTTCCGTTCAGGTCAAATTGCCAAAGGTAAGCCTGCCAATATTAAGACGTCTGGGACAACCCGAAATCATCCGGACATTTCTTATGGAGGATGAACTTGGCCCGGCATATGAATCTGCTACACAGGCTGCCATGATCCTGGCGTACAGCGATATGGGAGCTGCGTCTGAAGAAACACCGGCTGAAACCGATGAGGATGACCAATAATCGTCAGACCTCTTGACGAAAAATCCAACTGGTATAAAATATTGAGCAATCACTCAAAAAATGAGTGGAGGCTCAAAAATATGGAAAAAACCTCGGATGGCAAAGTCGATAAGGCGTTGTTTGAATATCAAGTAGGAAAAAAAGAGGAACGCCGCCTGCAACGAATCGAAGAACGCCGTGAACAAATTATCTCCGCGGCCTCTTCTGTTTTTGCCGAAAAAGGCTACCAGCGTGCCACCACACAAAACATTGCGGAAGAAGCCGGTGTTTCAGAAGGCTTGATCTATTCCTACTTTGAAAGTAAAGATCACATCCTGCTGGCTATTCTGGAAAAGCTGGCCAATGATGCGAACTTCGATGAATTTATCATCGAAGACACTTCCAATGATTTACATAAAGATCTACTGGACAAGACTTTCCGTATTCGGCATGGATTTCTCGATGAGATGGATGCGATGATGCGCGCCACGATGGGAGAGGCGATCAATAATGCACATTTTCGTGAGCATTATTTTCACATCCTGGTCAAACCAGCCCTTGAGACGATGGAAAATGAAATTTCTGAATGGATCAAAGCAGGTAAGATTCCAAACACCGAACCCCGGGCTGCTTCGCGATTCCTGCTGGCGGAACTGATTGGTCTTTTCTATCTACGGGCGATCAATGATCCGTATATTGACCAGAACTGGCAGGATAAAGAATTCCTTCAACAGGTTTCAGAATACTACCTGCACGGCCTGAGAGTCGTAGATAATTAGGATAGGACAACCCGGATATGCTGCGTATCATTCTCAAGAACTTGCTGAGACGCAAGACTAGAACTCTATTGACTGTGCTGGGCATCAGTATCGGCGCCGCTGTCATCATCGGCCTTGGTACAATGGCCGAAGGTTTTCAGGCTGGTTACAACAATATGATGACCGGCAGCAAGGCGGATTTTGTACTGAGTCAGCCGGATTCTTACGACATCAGCATGAGTTCCGTCAAAGAGGAGATAGGCGAAGAATTGAATTCGCTTCCGGAAGTTTTGGCTGTCAGCAGCATGACCGAGGGGATTGTCACCACTGAGGATTCGCCGTATTTCTTCATCTTTGGTTATCCTTCTGATAGTTTTATTCTGAACAAGTTCATCATTAAAGAGGGAATAGAGCTTTATTCAAATAAGGCAGTTTCATCGAAAGGAAAGCCGGTCATTCTGGGCAGCCAGGCGGCTGAGTCGATGCACAAAAAAGTGGGTGATACGATCCGTTTGACACAGAATGTATACCGCATTGTGGGTATTTACGAGACAGGTGACGCCTTTGAAGACAGCGGTGCTGTTTTACGTTTGGAAGATAGCCAGGCCTTACTGAGTAAAGCCCGCCAGGTTTCGCTTTTCTATATTCAAATTAAAAAGCCGGAAATGAAAACCAGTTTTAAAGCAAAAATTGAAAAACGTTACCCTGATCTTCTGCTGGCAGGTACCAAAGAATTTGCCAACAAACAGGGGATGGTTGATTCCATGAAGGGCAGTATCTGGGCTGTCAGCGCGCTGGCAATTCTGATCGGTGGTGTGGGGATGATGAATTCACAATTGATGGCAGTTTTTGAACGCACCCGTGAGATCGGGGTTCTGCGAGCCATCGGTTGGTCCAGCCGCCGGGTGATGATGATGATCCTAGGAGAATCTGTAATTGTCTCCCTGTCTGGCGGGGTGATCGGCTGTGTCCTCGGAGTCATTTTTCTGATGTCATTTTCCAGCATTCTTCAAGCCTGGGGTGGATCGATAGGGAATGTGAAACCGGCGCTGGTCGCGCAGGCTTTTTCTATTGTCCTCATCCTTGGACTGGTGGGCGGGGTATACCCGGCTTGGAAAGCCTCGCGGCTGCAGCCCGTGGAAGCCATCCGTTATGAAGGCGGTGGCAGCGCAGGCAAGAAGAAACGCTTCCCGATCGGGGGTATGGCTGTGCAAAGCCTGTGGCAGCGTTCCACGCGTACAGCATTGACGCTGGGGGGTATAGCCCTGACGGTAGGAGCGATCTTCAGCCTGGATGGGATCACGCAGGGAATGGTCAGTTCCATGACCTCGATGTTCCTGACTGATTCAGAGATCATGATCCGCCAGGCCGGGATAGCAGATACCAGCTACAGTACCATCGATGAACGTTCGGGAGCCAGGATCGCCGCGCTCCCAGAAGTAAAGGCCATAACAGGTTTACTGTTTACAGCTGTGGTTCTCCCGGGAAAAGGCTTCTTTGTCATTCAAGGATATGCGCCAAACAGCCAGGGTATTCAGCGGTTCAATGTGGTAGAAGGCAGAAAGATCCAGGCCAACCGCGAGATCATGATCGGCCGGATGATCTCAGATTCATTACATAAAGATATTGGCCAATCTCTGGAATTGGGAAATTCGAGATTCAAAGTGGTCGGAATTTATGAATCAAGCGTTGGCTGGGAAGAAATGGGCGGAGTCATGACTCTGCGCGATGCGCAAAACTTCACGGGAAAACCCCGGAAGGTGACCATGTATTCCGTTAAACTGGCAGATCCAGCCACAGCCAAAGCGACAGTCGATAAGATCAACACACAGTTACCGGATGTGCATGCTGCTTTATCCGGCCAGTTTACCAATGAAATGCCCGATATGCAAAATTCCACGGCCATGGTGAATGGCATATCCTTCGTGGCCATCCTGCTTGGCGGCCTGGGTATGATGAACACTATGTTAATGGCCGTTCTGGAACGAACCCGGGAAATAGGCGTGCTTCGGTCACTGGGGTGGAGAAGACGGGCGGTACTGGGCCAGATCATCAAAGAATCACTGCTGCTGGGCGGTCTGGGTGGAATTGCCGGTATTCTTTTTGGTTTTTTTCTGGGCTGGATGCTGGTGCTCGAACCGAGCATGGGATCAGCCTTGGCCTCGAAATACAATCTGATGATGTTTGTCAGAGTCATGCTGGTGGCTTTGCTGCTGGGTGGAATTGGTGGATTGTATCCCGCCATCCGCGCCAGCCAGCAGCCGCCGGTTGAGGCTCTGAGATATGAATAGTATGGGAGGTGTCACAATGAAGACACGAAGAAGAATTCCAGTTGTCATTTTTTTATCCATTTTGCTAACTCTTTTGATCTCCGCCTGCAGCACCGGTGGAGCAGCAACACCCGAACCAACACCCGCCGCAGAATCATCGACATCAACATTTGTCAGCGCGACGGGAGTGGTGATTCCCTCACGCTGGACGATGTTGAGTATTCCGACGTCTGGTGTCGTTGAAACCGTAGTTGGTAAAGAAAACCAGGTATTTAAGACCGGCGATGTATTACTTCGGCTTAAGGGTAAAGCGGCTCAAGAAGCCGCGATCTCTGCGGCTGAGGTGGCTCAACTGGCTGCCCAGCGTAAACTGGATAATCTCTCTAAAGACCATAACACGGTTAGAGCGGCGGCTCAGCTTCGATTGGCGGATGCCGTGAAGGCGCTGGATAAAGCGCAGGAAAAACGCGAGGCAAAAAATTATAAACGGGCAGATACGGCCATTATCGACCGGGCGCGGGCAGACCTGATTTTGGCGGAGGATGAATTTAAGAAAGCCAATGATCTCTGGGCGTATTACCAGGACCGGGATGAAAATGATATTACCCGTGCCGGAGTGTTGAGCATGTTCTCGGCAGCCCGACTGGCCAGGGATAAAGCTGTTTGGAACCTGAATTACCTTGAATCACTGCCTGATGATATGGAAGTCGCGCAGGCTGAAGGCAGCCTGGTGGTAGCCAAAGCGGAATTGGAAGAAGCTCAGAGACAGTGGGACAAAGTGAAGAACGGTCCGGACCCAGAGGATGTAAAACAACTGGAAGGCGAACTGCAAAATGCCACAAAACAACTTGAAGCTGCCCGGTCAGCTCTTGCCGACCTGGAATTGAAGGCACCGTTTGACGGGACGACCAGTAAAATCAGTATCCGGGAAGGGGAATGGGTTAATCCCGGACAGACGGCTATGCTTCTGGCTGATCTGTCAAAGCTTCAGGTGGAAACCACGGACCTGAATGAAATTGATGTTGCCCGCATCCGCGAGGGTGCGCCGGCTGAGATCACCTTTGATGCCGTTCCGGATGTGAAAGTGTCGGGTGTAGTTGAAAAGATCGCCGCCTGCTCCTCTGAAGGTTCCGGAGTAAATTACACCGTCACGATCAGCATGCAGGATTGGCCGGAAAAACTGCGCTGGGGTATGACGGCTTTTGTAGACATCAAGGTGGAAGAATGACCTGGACGGTTGAAACGCGCGACCTCTGCCGGATTTATGGCAATGGTGATGAAGTCCGCGCTCTGGATAATGTAAACCTGAAGATTGCTCCTGGGGAGTTTGTGGCGGTGATGGGTCCCAGCGGAAGCGGGAAAAGTACTCTGCTGAATGTGCTGGGCGCGCTGGATAAACCGACTTCCGGCCAGATTCTTATCAATGGAGATGATCTCGCTCATGTGAAGGATCTGGATAGTTTTCGGGGCAAGACTGTTGGTTTCATTTTCCAACTGCATAATCTCTTACCCACGCTCACTTCTGTCGAGAATGTGGAAATACCGATGCTTTATTACAGCACGGCAAAAGAACGGCGTGAGCGGGCACTGGAACTGCTGGAGATGGTAGGACTTGCTCAACGGATGAATCACCTGCCGGGTCAGCTTTCGGGCGGACAGCGGCAGCGGGTGGCTATTGCACGCGCCCTGGCTAACCGGCCGTCACTGGTGTTGGCCGATGAACCAACCGGAAATCTTGATTCTGTTAACGGACGCGAACTGATCAGACTGTTGCGCGAATTGAATGAAAGCCAGGGGACAACCTTCATTCTGGTTACCCATGATCATGAAGTGGCTGCCCAGACCCGGAGGGTGGTACGAATGGCCGATGGGAAGATTACCGGGGACGAGAAGATCTCATCACCCGTCGAGCAGGACCTGAAAGACCTGCGCTATTCATTGATCGGGCAGGCGATTGCCGAAGGGAATATCCAATCCCTGGAGAAAACCGGATTGGATGCCAGCGAGATCAAAGCGTTGCAAAGAATTTTGAAGCGCTAAATAGAAAAACTCTCCGTAAGGAGAGTTTTTGATCAACGTTCCATTGAAACGACCTGTGATTCCCAGCGGTGCCATCCGCTGAAGCGTTCACCCAGCAGACGTTTTCCTTCACCCGGCGGGGTGAGGCCTGCCAGTTCCAGATCCGCGTCCATCATGATGCGCACCAGTTCATGGAAGTGAATACGGGGTTCCCATTTCAAGAGGTTGCGGGAACGCCGGGCGTCTGCCAACAGGTAATCCACCTCAGTAGGACGGAAATAACGGGGATCGATTTTCACATAATCGTTCCAATCAAGATCAACATAACTGAAAGCTTCATCGAGAAATTCTCTGACGGTATGTGCCTCACCGGTGCCAATCACATAATCGTTGGGTTTCTCCTGTTGCAGGATCATCCACATGGCTTCCACATATTCCGGGGCGTAACCCCAGTCGCGGCGTGAATCCAGGTTGCCCAGATACAGATATTCCTGTCTACCGGCCTTGATCGCGGCGACAGCCCGGGTGATCTTGCGGGTGACAAACGTTTCACCGCGGCGCGGGGATTCGTGGTTGAATAGAATGCCATTGGTGGCGAACATGTTGTAACCTTCGCGGTAATTGCGGGTGACCCAGTAGGCGTACACCTTGGCTGCCGCGTAGGGGCTGCGTGGTTCGAATGCAGTATCTTCATTCTGGGGCGGTTTGGCGCCGCCAAACATCTCGCTGGAGGAAGCCTGATAAAACCGGGCATTCGTACCGCTCTTGCGAATGGCTTCCAGAATACGGATCGTACCCAGGCCGGTAACATCGCCGGTATATTCCGGCATATCGAAGCTCACCCGTACATGACTCTGCGCGGCCAGATGATAGATTTCTTCCGGTCGAATATTGTAGATGATATCCAGCAGGGTATCGCTTGTGGATACATCACCGTAATGCAGGTGTAAATGAACTTTCTCACCGTTATTGTGCGGATCATGATACACATGATCGATCCGCCGGGTGTTGAATGTGCTGGCACGGCGGATAATTCCGTGAACTTCGTATCCTTTATTGAGAAGTAGTTCTGCCAGATAGGAACCATCCTGGCCGGTAATGCCTGTAATTAATGCTTTCTTCAAATCATCCTCCAACCCTGAATCGACCAGGGGGATCTGTTTTATTTCTTTCCCTGTAAAACCGGTTAAGTATACCCATGCAGACGGGGAGTGTCAAATAATGAATCTCTAGAATCAGATGATCCGAATTCTAACTATCCAGTTCTCCACCGGTATAGGAGAGGAAGACATCCACGATATGTGGATCGAAGTGTTTTCCCCTCTGCCCCTTTATATATTCAATGGCTTCTTCTTTTGTCCAGGCTTTTCGGTAAGGCCGATCACTGGTCAGCGCGTCGAACACATCCACGATGGCAAACAATCTGGCTGACAGGGGAATCTGCTCCCGCGATAATCCATACGGATATCCGGAGCCATCCCATTTTTCATGATGCAGATGAGGGATATCCAGCGCGGACCGCAGATAATTGATGGATTTCAACAGATCATAAGCGAATACCGGGTGCTGCTGCATGATCTTGCGCTCTTCGTCTGTCAACAGGCCAGGTTTTCTTAGAATATTATCCGGCACTCCCAGCTTTCCAATATCATGCAGAAGTGTTCCGCGGTGGATATTGACCAGCTCTTCTCCCGAAAAGCCGAGAATTTTTGCCAGATGAAGGGTCAGGGCGGTCACTCTGCGAGAGTGGCCTTCCGTTTCATAGTCTCGCAGGTTCAGGGCCATTGCCAGGCTTTCAATGGTGGCGTCATAGGCGGAGGTGAGATTTTCATTGGCCTGGATAAGGTCGATGTTCATCTTCTTCAGGTCACGATTGGCCGTTTCCAATCCTTCCAAGAGGCGGGCGTTTTCAATGGCCAGGGCAGCCTGCCCGGCCAGGGTTTCATAGAATTCCAGCCATTCCTTATCGGGGTCGATATCAGAGCGCATAAAGATTTCGAGTACACCCACCAGTACACCTTTGGCTTCGAGTGGCACACCGAAGTAGTTGCTGATATTTTCCTGCCTCAAGAAGGAGCTGAAGGCTTCATCAACGACTTCATGTTCCAGGTTACGGAAGTGCACCAGTTTTCGTTCCTTCGCCGCGATACCGGCAAAGCTCCTGCCCATTTCCACCCGGGCATTTTCGACCCGTTTTGGGTCAAATCCGATGCTATCCGCGTATCGGAAAATGTCTTCATCTTTGTAATACAGCAGCAATGAGACAGCATCCGCAGACAGGTGTTTCCCCACATTAGTGACAATCTTGCGCAATGTAGTGGAAAGAGAAGAGGAAGAGCTGATTTCGAGATCGATTTCGTGCAAAGAAGTGATCCGTTCAAGACGGCGCTGCGCGTCTTCCCATAACCTGGAACGGATCAATTCGGCATTCCTGGTATCCGTAATGTCTTTGAAAGTGCCAAGAAAACGCAAAGGATGCCCACCGGCATCTCTCTCAACTATGCTGCCGACGGAAAGCACCCATTTCCACTGGTCATTCTGGTCCTTCCTACGAAATTCAACCCGATATTGATCGATCTTTCCCCGTACGTAATCCCTGTACATTTTATATACAACTTCCCAATCCTCCGGATGAATACGTTCCCGGATTTTTTCCTGAGGGATTCTGCTAATAAAGGTTTCATCCACGGATGTGAGTGCACCAATCTCCTGCACCATGATCTCACCTGCGGGGATGTCTACATCGAATATCCCCTGGTCGGAAATGGAAAGCGCCATGCGCAACCGTTCTTCACTCTCGTGAAGTCGGCTTTCGGTAGCCTTTTGTAATCTGATGTACCTGTTCAATAGTATGAATATCAATAATCCACTGGCTGCCACATAAGCCCAGCCTTTATAGCTTTGCAGCCGTGTCAACTCATCAATGTCATGGATAAAAAAATCCAGTATTTGATCGGAAAATAATATCCATAGACCCCCAAACAAAAGATAGTAAATAAGAATCTTGTGACTGTAATCCAAATGAATCTTTTTCATTATGTTTTGTCCGCGCATACATCAACGAAAAAGCTCCTGGAAGATCATTGTATAGAAAAAACTTGTGATAATCAAATCGATAGTTGCCAATTATGAGAAGGATCATCACACTTTTCCCTGCAGACCTGTTCGTTGAAATCAATTCAATACTTGTTTCTGGTAGAATCGTGGCAGAGGTTTTATGAATCCGAAGAGATCTTTATCATTCCTGCGCTGGATTGCCCTGGCGTTGATTTTCACCGCCGTGCTGCTCACGGTATACAATCTGATCGGTTACAGCCGTATCCGCGGAAATTTTCCCCCTGGAATGAAAATCGGTGGTGTCGCGGTTGGCGGATTGGACAGACAAAAAGCCGCTGAACGTCTGGTTCAGGCATACGGTGTGGCGATTGAAATTCGTTACAATACTGCGGTGATCCAGGTGAAACCGGCCGTTATGGGCTTCGAACTGGACCTGGAAAATATGCTTTCAGCGGCCGACCTCCAACGTGTAAATCAACCCTTCTGGTCGGGCTTCTGGGAATATCTCTGGAATCAGCAGGCAGACACCGCGGATATCCCATTGAGTTCCCGCCTGGCGGAAGACCGCCTGCGAGGATATCTGCGGGACGAGATTGCCTCGCGCTACGATTCGCCGCCTTCGGCTGCCATACCCGTAGCAGGAAGTACCAATTTCTCCGGGGGTACGCCGGGAACCACTCTGGATATCGATCGGGCGGTGATTCTGATCAAGGATGCACTGCAATCTCCTGCCAACCGGGTTGTTAACCTTTCTTTGAAAAAGGTTGCACCTCCACGGCCTTCTTTCCAGAACCTGCAAATTCTGCTGCAGCAGATCATCACCGAGAGCTTTGACGGTCTGGCCGAAGTCTATCTCCAGGATATGCAGACCAATCAGGAACTGCATTTTGCCGTGAATAAGAACGAGACCATTAAGCCTGATGTGGCTTTCACGGCGGCCAGCACAATGAAAATTCCGATCATGGTGTCTGTATTCAAGCGGGCTAAAGAACCACTGCAACCGAGCATAGGCGATCAGATCACCCTGATGATCGATCGTTCCGATAACCCGCCGGCTGATAAGCTTATGTCTGAAGTTCTGGAAGCCAACACCGGCCCGCTGGTGGTCAGCCAGGATATGGCGGCTCTGGGATTATCGAACACGTTCCTGGGTGGATATTTCTATCAGGGCGCGCCGCTGCTGAAACGGTTTACCACCACCGCCAATTCTCGAACGGATTTCAATACCAATCCGGATCAGTATAACCAGACCACACCCATGGAAATGGGACTCCTTCTGGCTGATATGTATGATTGTGCGAACACCGGGGGAGGTACGTTCTCGGCTGTTTTTTCGGGCGAGATCAGCCAGAATGAATGCCGGCAGATGATCGCTTATCTGGCAAAGAACAAGATCGGTGTTTTGCTGGAAGCCGGCTTGCCGGAAGGAACGCAATTCGCCCACAAACATGGCTGGGTGACCGACTCAACAGACGGCGTGATCCATACCATGCAGGATGCCGGGATTGTCTATTCACCGGGCGGCAATTACGTGATCACCGTGTATCTCTATCACCCTGTGCAGGTGGTTTTTGACCCGGTGAACATCATGTATGCCCAGCTCTCCCGGGCGGTCTATAACTATTTCAACCTGGCTGTGGATTAATCTGGCCGGTCAATCGACCAGTGATTATTCCTCAGGCATCGAAAGCCGCATGATTTCGTTCAGGCGAAACGGTGATTCTGATTCCGCGGCCTGAAAATTAATGGGTCCAAGCCGGATTTTACCGTCGATAAATATCACAAGCGATAATGATCCAGGCTCAATAGTCAATCGTTGAAAATCATCCAGCGCCATATTGAGAAAATAGGCGATTGCCAGCCGGATGGGATCACAGTGGGAAAAACATACTGCCACATCGTTTTTCCCCAGGACGGATACGATCTCTTCGAGACTGGCTACCATACGCTGCCGGGCGGTGATGAAGGATTCACCGGCCGGAAAGGTGACCCGGGATGGCGATGTCTGGATCGTTTGCCATAATTTCAATTTCTCAAGCTGTCTGTACGGACGTCCCTGCCAAGCGCCGAAGTTGATCTCGGTCAACCCGCTGTGAGGACTGATGGGAATTCCGCAGGCTTCCGAGAGCGGACGGGCGGTTTCCATTGCCCGCTCGAGCGGGCTGCTGAAAATGGCCCCTATCTTGAGCGATTTGAGGTACGCGGCTATGACATCCGCCTGTTTCCGGCCGCTGGCGTTCAGATGGATGCCGTTAATGCGGCCGGTCAACTTCTTTCCGATGACGTCCGTTTCACCATGCCGGGCGAGAATCAGGGCAGGCATCGATCATTCCTCCGGGTTGGAAGCCATCTTTTCGCGGGCTTCTTTGATCCGGTTGTGCCAGTAAGTCAAACGATCAGCCACTTCTTTTTCATACCCCTGATCGGACGGTTCATAGAAGCGTCTGCCGGCCACAGAATCCGGAAGGTAATCCTGGGGAATGAAATGACCGGGAAAATTATGCGGATAGAGATAACCCTTACCATGACCGAAGCCGGCGGCGTCCCGGCTGGCATCCATCAGGTGGGCGGGGACCGTTCCCATGCCTTCGCGCCGGATCAAATCCATCACGTCATATATGGCAGTGGCCGAATTGCTTTTGGGCGCCGTAGACAGGTACAACGTGGCTTCGGTGATCGGATAGACACCTTCAGGCATGCCGATGAATTCAAAAGCCGTGACGGCTGACGTTGCCACCATCAGTCCCCGCGGATCGGCCATGCCGATATCCTCGCTGGCCAGCACAACCAGCCGGCGAAGAATGAAGCGCGGATCCTCTCCGGCGGCCAGCATTTTTGCCAACCAGTACAATGCGGCATCCGGATCTGATCCGCGTACCGATTTGATAAAAGCAGAAATGGTATCGTAATGCGCGTCGCCGTTTTTGTCGTAGGCCAGGGCGCGCTTCTGAATGGATTCCTGGGCGATATCCAGCGTGATCTGGATGGTGTCATCGCTGTCAGGCCGGGTAGTCTCGACAGCCAGTTCCAGCGCGTTGAGCAGGTTGCGTGCATCGTGATTGGCCATATCGATCAGATGCGCACGGGCTTCTTTTTGCAGATTCACCTTGCGGCGGCCGTAACCCCGTTCTTCATCTTGCAGGGCAGAATCGAGGATTTTTTCCAGGTCTTCATCCCGCAGGGGATTCAATTCGAAAATCCGTGAACGGGAAACCAGCGCCGGGATGACTTCGAAATAAGGATTCTGTGTAGTCGCGCCGATCAGCGTGATCAGTCCGCGTTCCACATGCGGCAGCAGGGCATCCTGCTGGGCTTTATTCCAGCGGTGCACTTCGTCGACGAACAGCAGGGTGCGCTGGTTGTAATGCTTGCGGCGGGTTTCTGATGCTTCGATTACTTTGCGCAGTTCCGGCACACCGGCCAGAACGGCGGAAATGCTTTCAAAATGAGCTTTTGTGTGGTTGGCCACGATCCGCGCCAGGGTGGTCTTTCCGGTGCCGGGCGGACCGTACAGCAGGATCGAGGAGAACAAGCGGTCGGCTTCGATGGCACGGCGCAGCAGCCGGCCAGGAGCCGTGATATGCTCCTGGCCGATGAATTCATCCATGCTGCGCGGGCGCATACGCTCTGCCAGAGGAGCTTCGCTCTGCATGCGGTTTTCCAGCGCCTGACCAAACAAATCCATGCCGGTCACAGGATCACGGTGTGGTGGAGGATTGCCCGATCATATTGGGAAGCTGGAGAATAAAGGGGTTGTTCCCGGGCAGCATCATGGTTTGAACGGTGGGAGACAGTTTGGTGATGTACTGATAGGTGAGCAGGTTGGGGTTGGATTGTAGCGCTCTGGCAATCAATTCCAGCGACTGGGCTTCCGCCTGGGCTTCGATTACGCGGGCTTCGGCTTCGCCTTTGGCGCGGATGACGGAAGCATCAGCCGAGCCCTGGGCGGTCTGCCGGGCCTGTTCGGCTTCCTGGCGTTTCTGCTCAACGACGAATTTAGCCTGCTGGGCGGTCTGTTCAGCGATCTGTTTCTGCTCGACCGAGGCGGCATATTCCGGTGAGAAGGTGATGTTCCGCAGGATGAAATCCACCAGAACCAGGCCGTTATCGTTCAATTTCTTTTCCATGGTCTGGCGCAGGGCTTCGGCCATTTCGAAACGTTTGGACGTCACCACCTCTTCGACCCGGTACTGAGAGACCACATCGCGGATGACGCCGCGCGATTGAGCGCGCACCAATTCTTCGGCATATCGGTCTTTCCACAGAATATGAACACGCACCACCTGATTTGGATCGATGGCGAAAATCACCGAGGCGTCTACATAGATCTCCTGACCGTCGGAGGTACGAGCTGTGATGGAATCATCACCGGAAACCTGACCTTCGCTTGGTGCGATGCTCATGGTATAGGTCTGCCGGCTGATGGGGTAACGTACCACATTCTCTGCAAAGGGAATGATCCAGTGCAGGCCGGGTTCAAGCGCTTGATCGCGGTAACCTTTCGGAGATACGGCTGAAATGACTACCCCGCGCTGATCCGGTTCGATGAAGACCAGTCCCGCGCTGATGGTCGAAAGCGCGACGGCTACCAGAGCGACGATTAGAATGATTAAACCGCTTTTAGCCACCGGCTTCCCGCGGGAGGCTTGAATTACGAAAAACAAAATCAGTAACACGGCTGCCAGCCAGGCGGCACCGCTTAATAACCCGACCAATGATGCGATATCCATTCTCTCTCCTTTTTTTGTGTACTACATATTGAAAATTATACATTGTGATATAGTCGCTGCTATGAAGTCGATACAGGTTCTTCTTTCGGGGATCTCACAACATGGCACCACCCTTGAGTATGAGCTGGACCGTGATATCTCTTCCGCGCTGCGGCCCGGGCAATATCTATTAGCCCGCGGAGAAAGTGATATTCTACCGGTACCTCTCTTTCCCTGTGGAATGGACGGAGAACAGTTGACCGGCTTTCCGCCGGTTGAAAACCACTGGCAGCCGGGGACACTATTAAACATACGTTTCCCCCTGGGGAAAGGTTTCTCTCTGCCTTCGAATGCCAGACGGCTCCTGATGGTGTGCGGTACAGCCAGTCCGCTGAGATTATTCCCAGTTGCCGGGCAGGTGCTTTCTGCAGGGGGTGAAGCCGCTCTTTTCACAGAACATCCGCCGGAGCGAATCCCTATCGAAATGGAGCTGATCGACCGTGAACAACTGGCCGAAGCGGTTGCCTGGGCTGATTTCATCATCGGGGATACATCTCTGGCAGGATTGGTCACCTGGAGGGAACTGGCCGGTGACGGAAAACCTGTTCCCGGCCGCCAGATTCAGGTTCTGGTGGATACGCCTCTGTTGTGCGCGGGGATGGCTAACTGCGGTGTGTGTTCGGTCAAAACACGGCGAGGTTGGAAGCAGGCCTGCAAGGACGGCCCGGTCTTTGAATTCTGCGAGTTGGAGGTCTGATGGAAGACGACGGGCGCCTTCCTCTTGACCTGCCGTCGCGCTGGATGAACCAGGCCGGAACGCTGGGTTTTCTCCCATCCGCCAATTCGCCTATTCCGGATGGCATCTTTGTCTCCAATCCAGTTAGCCCGCGGCCGCGCACTCCTTCCGTGGAACGCTGTCTCATCCCATTTCCCGGTGGATTCCTTTTACATACCGGCTTGCCCAATCCCGGGTGGCATTCTATCCGGCGGTTGTATGCTTCCCGGCAAAACAAACAGGGATCTACGGTTTGGCTGCATGTGATCAGCGCGGACCTGGCGGAATTGTCCAACCTGATACGCGACTGCGAAGAACTGGAAAATATCACGGCCATTGAGCTGGGGCTACCTCCCGGCTGCACGCAGGATGAAATGCTCCGGTGGATCGATGCGGCCAGAGGTGAGATCCCGCTGGTGGTTCACATCTCGACCGGTGAAGATCTGTGCCTGTTGAAAGCCCTGCCGGCTGCCGTCAGCGCGGTTACCCTGGGAACACCGCGCGGCCGTCTGCCTGTGAACGGGGGACTGGTGCATGGACGGTTGCACGGGCCGGGATTGTTCCCTCAGATGCTCGAAATTTTGCAGCGCATTAGAAACCTGCCTGTGCCGGTCATACTGGGCGGGATTTGCCGAGTTGAAGATGGCATCACCGCTTTGCGCTGTGGAGCGGCGGCCGTGCAAATGGACTGCCTGTGCTGGTCGGGAGACTGGCCGGTGAATACCTGACGCCGTTCAGGCGGACAGAAGAATATCAATCGTCCCTGAGAATTATGGTCACCGGGCCGTCGTTGCTGATATCCACCAGCATGTCGGCGCCGAAAACACCGGTCTGGGTGGGTACACCCTGATCGCGCAGGAATTGCACGAATTTATCCACCAGCGTGCTGGCCTGTTCGGGCGGGGCGGCGTCGGTGAAGGACGGCCGGTTGCCCTTGCGGGTATCCGCGTAAAGGGTGAATTGTGAGACCACCACGGCAGAGCCGCCCACATCCAGAATGGAGCGGTTCATTTTGCGCTGGTCATCTTCAAAAATACGCAGCAGGGATATCTTTTTCGCGGCTGCCAGTAGGTTGGCTTCTGTATCCGCCGGGCCGATGCCCAGCAGGATCACCAGCCCCTGTTGAATGTCGGCGGTGACGGCGCCTTCAATGGTGACGCGCCCGTGTTTGACCCGCTGCAGAACCGCGCGCATATTTCAGGGCAGCCCGATGGCGGAGCGCACTTCCGTCATGGTGTCTTCGGCGATCACCCGGGCACGAATGGCGCCGTCTTCCAGAATATCCCAGATGCGCTGTGGATTGCGGTCCAGGTCGGCACGGCGGGCGCGGAAAGGTTCCAGATGAGTGTTAAGGCTGGCGGCCAGTTTCTTCTTGCAGTCCACGCAACCGATGCCGGCGCGCCGGCATTCCACATTGATGCTCGCCACCTCTTCCGCCGGGGTGAAAGTCTTATGCAGCGAGAAGACATTGCAAACATCCGGGTTGCCCGGATCGCTGCGGCGCTGGCGCTGCGGATCGGTGACCATGGTCATCACGCGCTGCGTGGTTTCTTCCGGTGTGGCGGCCAGTTCGATATGATTGTTGAGGCTCTTGCCCATCTTCTGCACGCCGTCGATACCCAGCACCTTGGGGAATTCAGTGGCTTTTAACTGCGGTTCGATCAATGCCTTGCAGTTGTAGCGGTAATTGAAAGAGCGCACACATTCGCGGGTGAATTCCAGATGCGGCGCCTGGTCGATGCCCACTGGCACGTAATTCGCTTTATACAGAACGATATCCGCGGCCATCAACACCGGGTAACCCACCAGCCCGTAATTGACATTGTTGGGGTTTTCGCGGACTTTTTCTTTGAAGGTCGGCAGATCGGTCAACTTGCCCAGGGGTGTGACCATCGACAGGTAAGTGTGCAGTTCCATGACCTGTGGCACGTGGGATTGGATGAAGACGATACTTTCCTCGGGGCGGATGCCGGCGGCCAGCCAGTCCAGAGCCATATCATAGGTGTTCTGACGCAGTTCCTGCGTGGCTTCCATGGTGGTCAAGGCGTGTACGTCCACGATGCAGTACACGCAATCATAATCGTCCTGCATGGCCACATAGTTCTTGATGGCGCCGAGATAATTCCCCAGATGTTGGCGACCGGTGGGGCGGGCGCCCGAGAAAACACGTCCTTTTTTTGTCATGGATGACTTTCCTGTAAGTAGTTTTTAACCAGACTTTTCACCTCGCCGGGACTGGCGTGCCGGCCGGTGGACAGTTTCGAGTAGATCAGATTGCCGTTGACCAGCACTTCGAACCGTCCGCCGTCTGAAGGGATCAGGGTGATCCCTTCGATTTGGGATTCAAAATTGGATAGCAATTCGGCTGCCAGACTGACAGCACCCGGAGTGTAGTGTCAAACTGCGCAATAGGTGATCGAGATATTCATTCGCATAACATTCTCCCGTTAATTGGGAGGAATTATATCATCGGAAAAAGCGCCGGTTTTGTTGACGGCGGGAAAAGGGCGTGATAGAATAGTGCCCTGTTGGTTGGGCGCGTAGCTCAATGGTAGAGCAGTGGCCTTTTAAGCCATTGGTTAAGGGTTCGAGCCCCTTCGCGCTCACAGCTTGATCCGGTCCAAGAGACAGCCGGATCAACGACAATGCAGCCGGCTTTCTTTGCGAGAGAAAGCCGGTTTTTTTTTTACTGCAGTAAGTTATCAATCGGTGGCCAACAACGGCCATTGGGTGCGGATAATACCGATTTCACAGGCGACCCACAGCCACAAAACCCCCCGACCCACACAGCATAAAAAGCGCACCCGGCAAACGCCCCACCTTGCCGGAGTGCGCTATGCTGGTTTTGTGGGGCGGGGGGTGACGGCATAAGGCTGCCTGAGGGAATCGCATTTGGAGAACTGGTAAAAACCTGCCCCTGAGAGACACGCAGAGCGGGTGATATTCAAAAAAACCTGACCTGCAGGACATAAATTACCTGCAGGGCTGATTGAGGGGCTTTTCAGGGCTTTGTAGAATGCGATTATTTGGGCGAACCCCTGGAGCGAGGGAGGGAGGGAGCAAGACCCGGCAGGGCGCAGCGACCGACCGACCGAGCCAGGCAGGGCGCGCGCGGAGCATCAGCAACCACAGGCGAAGCGCGCGCCCGCCGACCAGGGGGAGCATGAAACAAGGCCGCCGAACGCGGAGCGTTGACACTTGACCAACCAAAGCGGAGCGCAGGGAGCCACCGATAGCCGGACGGCGTTTTACCGGCCGGCGTGCGAACGCCGACCTGCAAAGGCGGCGTGAGAGGTGGCGGGAGTCAACCCCCACCCCCCAAGAGCGGGTTCAACTTACCTTGCGTGCCCTGCCTGCCTGTGAAGCGAAGTGCGCCAGCGCTTTTCTGGCGCCGGAGCGAAACGGCAGGGCGGGGGCAGGGGGGATGCCACGCGGCGGGGGGTGGGGGTGGCCTGCGCACAGCGAACCGTCGCGAGAGATCGATCTCTCTGGTTGGGCAAAGTGAGGGCGATCACACCCGGCCCGCACTCAGCGGGCGGGGTGTGCCCGAGCGACAGGACCCGGACGCGGCCGAAGCACAAGCCCGGCGAGTCAGGCGGGAGCGAGGGAGCGAAGCGGATTAACCTGCCGGTAGGATCAGCAGATCACCGCGAAGCGACCGGAGCGGGAGACTGCCGCGGGCGCAGAGCGAAGGCGGCGGAAGGGAGGGACTGGAAAACCACAATCCGCCCGGAGGAAAAACACCAGGCGGAAAGGGAGGAGAAGCCATGCCCAAGCAGAACAGTAGAACAATTGTACAATTGATGAAAATCATTTTCAACTGCGGAGGTGAACAAATGGCGGAAACTCAACCAATTTACCAGACCAGACCACCGACCACCGGGCTGCCGATGACGCAAAGGACGCGGACATATACGTCAATTTTGCGAGAGCGGTTCTCGAGGATGTACCAGGAATTGCAGCTCACGGGCGACGTGAACGGTGAGATCACGGTGAACCTGGATTGCCTTTTCCTGGATATCCTGGTGGCCGTCGGAATGATGGACTATAACGCGCAGCCTGCCGATGTGCACTTCGTGCTGGATCTACGAGGGCTGATTTGAAAAGTGTGATCGGGCAGATCGCAGAATATCTGGAGATTGGGGAAGAACTGGCGAATGGCCTGACTATTCGAGAGATAGCCACAAAGCTTGATTACAGCCAGAGAAAAGTTACCGGGCTGATCAGTGAATTAAAATGCTGGACCGGCGGAAAGACACACGCAGAGATCGTCGCCTATTTGATCCGTAAGGGACTGATCAAATAAAAACAATATTGCCGGCAGATCTGGCCTGGTTATTCGAATACCTGAGCCTTGAAGAACTGACTGATCACGATCAGATCGCGCGGGCCATTGGGCAAGGGCTGGCCGATGGGCTCACGATTACAGAAATTGCCGGCAGAATGGGGATGAGCGAAAAGGCTGTGGGAATCGCGATCGCTGAATTGATGACCTGGTTAGGAGCTGCAGATCAGGAGCATCTGGTGATTGAACTTCGCCGGTATGATTTGATCCAATAACAACGGCCCACAGTTGGGAAATCTGCAGGCCGTTGCGAATTATAAAAACAAAAATATTTGCTTTTAACCTTCAGTTGTTTTTTGCACGTAGGGGGTCATTCGTGGTTGATGAACTCTGCATACGGCCCTTTGATATACCGGCTGTAATCCTGGGTATCGACTGAAGGTGGAATAGGCCAATCGTTTTCAATGCGGTGTATTGCCTGACCGGTGGAACAAGCCTTATTGAAATGGTCGTGGATCATAACCGGATTCACGTGGGGGAGAGCGGACAGGCGGGAGAGCGCCGGTTCGCGCACACCATGCGACTGCAGGGCGGCATAGTTGACCTGGTTGACCGGGAATTTTTCCCGGTCACTTGTAGTAGTAGTTAACTCTTTAACCTGATTAATAGATCTACTACTACTACTAGAGGGGATCGGGAAATTTTCCGTCTCGGATCGGGAAATTTTCCCAATCCTTTCAATTTGCTGATCAGTACTGATCACGTTGGCCGCCTCCCAGGCGTAGCGATCGTAGCGGTTGACATAGCCCAGCGAGACGAGCATAGCAAGAGCAGCCTCGATGGTCTTGGCGGTATATCCGGTGATGGTGCACAGCCAGGTCACTGATCTTGATGACTCGCTGGCCCGGAGAGCCAGCAAAACGGACAGGGGCGCTCCGCGAAGCGAGCGCAATTCGGACAATGTTAGAGACATATTGTTTTACCCCTCGAAATCGGTATACTCGATGCACCTATTGCGAGTAGATGCAGCGGCATTGAACATTCTACGCAGCGAGGGGATTTTATGCAAATTGAGCTTGAGAAGTTTTATTCATCGATGGCCGGGGTAAAGAGCCCGGCAACAGTTATTTTCTATCAGCGCCGGCTAAAGAACCTGGTGCTATTTGTGGGGGATATCCCGATTCGCGATGTGACCCTTGACCAGCTGCGCGCCTGGCGCCGGTGGTTGAGCGAGAGAGAGGTGAAATATCCCGGGCAGAAACGTGAACAACCAGGGCGCCTTTCACCCTGGACGGTCCATCAGCATGTGCGCGCCTGCCGGCGGTTTTTCGCCTGGTGCGTTGAAGAGGGATTGCTGGAAATCTCGCCGGCGAGACGCCTGGAGAAACCACCGGAGCCTGTGCGGATCCGCCGCGGGATCCGGTCGGATGCCAGGGATGCGATCATCAACGCGGCGAACTGCAAGAGGGACTACGCGTTATTTCTGATCTTCGCCGATACCGCCTGCCGGCTGGCGGGGATCGCCGGCATGATGGTTGACGATGTGGACTTGCCCGGGCGTATGATCATCGTCCGGGAAAAGGGGCGGGGTGGAAATCAGAAAGAGCGGATGGTATTCATCACGGCACACACCGCCCAGGCATTGGCTGCCTGGCTGGTAGAACGCGGCGATCGGAAAACGCGGAAGATCTGGATCAGCCTGACAACTGGCTATGGATTGACGGCCGGCGGGATCTACCAGGTGCTGAAGAGAACCGCGAAGCGGGCCGGCGTGAACCATGGCTGGAACCCGCACAACTGGCGCCACGGATCCATCCGGGGAATGTTGGCCAACCACGCGCCGATGTCGGCGGTTTCACAGATCGCCGGTCATAGTTCGAGCCAGGTAACGGCGGACATCTACGGGACATTCGATGACCAGGAATTGCTGAGGATCCACGATCAGAGTTCTTGGATAAAATAGGTCTGTGAATCAGTGGCCTTTTAAGCCATTGGTTGAGAGTTCGAGCCTCTCCGCGCTCACTTCTGTACTATTCGGTTGGTAAGGTGCAGAGAAAGGACAACGCAGAAATGACCAACTTGCAGGACTGGAATGTGTTTGGGGAAGTGCTGGCTTCCGAGTCAGCGATCATTGTCAATGCCACATCAGTAACGCTAAACGATGAGGTACGCAATGAGGTTGAAGTTTTAGACAGTACCTTGAAAATCCCCGCGAACGAATCTGTACGATACATTTTCGTTAGCCGCATGGATAATCAGGGTCGATCTAAAACCTTCAGGCGGCAGGTTTCCGGGCCGAACATCGACTCCGTTGAACCGATTGACCGCGCGATCTCAGTCATTCTAAAGTGCATGGCCTAATGTAACGGCCAACCCCAAAAACATTTTTTACCTGCAACCGTCCGGGTGTCAAATTCTCCGTGATACGCGGACGGCAGCCCTTCACTCTTGAGCAAGTGAAGGGCTTTTTTGTTCTACGGCCCGGTATTCAAACAAATCACCGGGCAGAACATTCAACGCATCACAGATAACCGCAATCGTATTTAGACCGATCCGGTCGTACTTCTCTCGCGTCAAATCAAGAACGGTGCGGTAATTCATGCCAGACCTATCAGCGAAATCCTGTTTTGACAGGCCGCGTGCCTTCAAAATATCATTTAGCTTGATCCTGACCTGTCCGGTCATTTTTGCCCTCCCGCATTGGCTCACAAGAAATTCCTTCATACTTTTATTATAACCAGCATATAGCATACTAAGCCATTGGTTAAGGGTTCGAGCCCCTTCGCGCTCACAGCTTTTTTCAGCACCGATTGGATCGGCATACTGGTCAAGGGTTTGTGACCCTTCGCGCTCACAGCAAAAAATCCCGCTTGAATAAGTGGGATTTTCCATTGGTTAAGGGTTTTCCACTGCGTGACATTTCGCTGGGCTCAACAAGCCCCTTCGCGCTCACAGATTGAAGGATCGTTTTCTATGGGATGGAATTATTCGCACAACATTGGTAATATTAATAATTGGCGTTTTCTTGCCCTGTACTGACTTTTGTAATGGTCTACATAAATTTTGATACCTTATACGAAAAGCAAAATTTTGGGATTCTCAGATCATTCCCTGAAAGGCCAGGAATCATTCTGGTTATTAAAATTTAAAAATCAGGATTCTTCTTCACAAGAGGTTTAATTCTTCTTTTGACTACTTCAAGATCATAATGTTGCTGAAGATTTAACCAAAACTCGGGCGAAGTCCTAAAGACTATTCCCAACCGTAAAGCGGTATCCCTGGATATCCTTTTTTCCCCCCGAATTATCTTTTTAATCTTTTTCTTCTTTATGTGAGTTGTTTTTGCAAGTTTTTCTGGTTTGATACCTAAAGGTGTTAAATAATCCTCTAGAATAGTTTTTCCAGGATGAATACTGGAAACTGGAATTCTATCTTTACTCATTTTTTATTTTCCCTTGATTTGGTATGTGTAACAGCTTTGCTGATTAATAACTTCTTCAGGTTTACGATTATCTTCGAGTGTTGTTCGCACATCGACATGCCCAGTCAATTTTTAACCCACCGAAATATCTATACTTGCTTCAACCATGTTACTGGCAAAAGAACCGGCGCAAATGATGAACTGTATCCCTAAGTGTAATTTAGAAATGCAAGAAGAACCAATAGGCAAGTAATTTTATTGCGTTGAGAGCTTGTCTTGTTTCTATTTTTATTCCTTATATTTGTATACGAGTATCCATTAATTATTCTTTTGGCCTGTCTGAAAATTTCGGGTAAATGTTTACAACCGCCTTGCATAGGCGAGTCCCTTCGTGCTCACTGTTCGATGCGGAGGGTGCGCCATCAAGAATTGGCTGCAGTTGGTTTCATTTTAGTTTCCTGATAATTCGGTCATGTGGTATAAATAACCGAATGATTATTCGGTTATGGAATTCCTATGCCCCGTCATGATGTGAGTGTTGAACGTAAAGAGCAGATCATCCAAGCGGCCGTCCGCGTGTTTTCCCGGAAAGGGATTGAAGCGGCGCGCATGGAAGAGATTGCTTCCGAAGCACGTCTGAGCATCGGCGGTGTGTACTGGTATTACCGAAGCAAGGAAGAGGTGCTTCTGGCAGTCACCAACTGGCTGCTGGAAGAAGACCGCCGTTTGATCGAGAAAATGACAGGCTCGCAGGGGACGGTCAAGGAACGTCTGCTGGTTTATATCGACGGATATGTTGAAGTCTTTGAGCAGAACCAGAGGCTTCTGGATGAGCTTTTTGCCCTGGCATCTCAAAATCCGGAGATCCAGCGTTGCCTTCAGGCTGATTACCTTTCCTTCCAGGAGGCACTGGTCAACCTGATCGGGCAGGGCAGGGAACGTGGCGAGTTGAAATCTGTGGATGCGTCCACCCTGGCTCTGACGGTACTGGCGCTGCATGCCGGTATGTTCGACCTGGCCATGATCGATCCCCAGATCGCCGTCAAACAAGAACTGCGCAGCGCCTATGAAATCCTGTTTGCGGGTCTCGAGGAGAAACAAAAAAAATGACTATGCCGTCCTCTCAACCAACCGCGCCCGGCGCAAACTGGAAACCGCGCTTCTTCGTCTTCTGGAGCGGGCAAGCGCTTTCGCTGGTCGGCAGTTCGCTGACCCAGTTTGTGCTGATCTGGTGGATCACACAGACCACCGGCTCGGCCAACGCTCTGGCCATGATGAGCCTGGCTGCTCTGCTGCCCGCCGCCTTCTTCAGCCCGCTGGGCGGCGCGGTCGCTGACCGGTTCAGCCGCCGCTGGATCATGATGCTGGCGGATGCCGTCACGGCAGCCTGCATCCTGATCGTGATCGGTCTGTTCATCGGTGGAACGATCCAGGTCTGGCATGTGTACGTATTGACCTTTATCCGCTCCAGCATGCAGGCTTTCCAGCAGCCGGCGGCTATCTCGAGCACAAGTAATCTGGTGCCCGAGAACTGGCTTAACCGGGTGGCGGGGATGAATCAGGCTCTGCAGGGCGTGATGACCATCGCCTCGGCGCCGCTGGGCGCTCTGGCTCTGGCGGTAATCCCCATGCAGAACGCCCTGATGATCGATGTGGTGACCGCGCTTCTGGGGATCACCCCCTTGTTCTTCATAAAAATCCCGCAACCGCGCCGTGAAGACCAGGCCACTCTGCGGTCTGTGGTGATGGATATCCGGCAGGGAGCCGTCTATATCCTGCACCGGCGTGGATTGGTGATGCTGTCTGCAGTTACCGCGCTGGTGGTGATGGTTTTGCTGCCTTGCTTTTCACTCTCACCGCTGCTGGTCACGCAGCACTTTTCCGGCGGGGTCAACGATGTCGCCCTGATGGAAGGATTATCCGGAGTCGGGATGATCCTGGGCGGGATTCTGGTCTCCTTTCGGCCGCTCGCGAAGAAAAGGACGATTGCCACTCTGGTCGGGTACAGCCTGTCCTGCGCCACTATCGCTCTGACAGGCTGGTCGCCGGGAAACATGTTCTGGCTGGCAGTAGTCTGGTGGTCGGTCAGCGGATTGATGTATTCCATGGGAAACGCGCCCATGATGGCATTGCTGCAGAGTGTTATCCCGAATGAACTTCAGGGCCGTGTATTCTCTCTGTTGAATGTGCTGACCGGTCTGGCCGGACCGATCGGTCTGGCGTTCACCGGTCCGCTGGCGGAACGCCTGGGTGTACAGACCACCTTCGTATTATGCGGTGTGCTTTCGACCCTGATCTGTCTGGCCGCCATCACTTCCCGAGACCTGCGGAATCTGGAAGAGGACGCAAAGTCCTCGACTGGCACAGGCCACTGAATCTGTCGAACCACCGGTTGGTGCCCCTCGACAGGCTCGGAGAACTAAAACAACCGGTTGGTGAGCCTGTCGAACCACGGTTGGTGATCCCTCGACAAGCTTGGGAACCAAAACCTGTCGACCCATTGGTTGGTGAGCTTGTCGAACCACCGGTTGGTGACCTTCGTCGGATCTGGCCAGCGCGGCCTTCGACTGGCTCAGGCGGCGGAGTCATCCGACGCTTAATAGATCTCTGGTACGAACATTTGTGAATTGATCGGCGGTCTCACGTAACCGGTATCCTTCTGCCGCGGAGGCAGTTCCAGCGGCGGGGGCGTGAGGTCTTCGTATTTGATCATGCTCAACAGGTGGTGGATGCAGTTCAACCGGGCGCGTTCCTTGTTATCTGAATTGACCACCCACCAGGGGCTCTCGGGCAGATGTGTGTACAGGAACATCTGATCCTTGGCGCGCGAGTATTCCACCCAGCGTTTGCGGCTTTCCATGTCCATCGGGCTGATCTTCCAGCGTTTGGTCGGGTCTTCAATGCGGTCACGGAAGCGGCGCTCCTGTTCTTCATCACTGACCGAGAACCAGTATTTGATCAGGATGATGCCCGATCGGATCAACAGGCGCTCGAATTCAGGGCAGGAGTGCAGGAATTCCTGATATTCGCTTTCCGTGCAGAATCCCATCACATGTTCCACACCAGCGCGGTTGTACCATGAGCGGTCGAAAAGCACAATCTCACCGGCCGCAGGGAGGTGTGGTACATAACGTTGGAAGTACCACTGAGTCTTTTCCTTCTCGGTGGGAACACCCAGCGCGACCACCCGGCAGATGCGTGGATTCAGGCTCTCGGTGATACGTTTGATTGTTCCACCCTTCCCGGCGGCGTCACGGCCCTCGAATAACACCACAACCTTCAATCCCTTGAATTTCACCCATTCTTGCAGTTTTACCAGTTCCACCTGCAGGCGGGCGAGTTCTTTTTCATACTCTTTTGTGGTGAGTTCTTTCGCGGGAGACTTTTGCGGCTCATTAACCATCTGGTCGGTAGTATTCGATCTGGTCTTTTCAGCGAGGATGTCCTTTTTCCCCTTCTTAGGTGCATCGTGAGACTTACTTTCGCCGTGACCGGCGTTCTCTTTCTTGTTTTTCATGACTGTAACCCTCCATATCTTGCATGGATGTACAAAGCCAAAAACAAAAAACCGGTGATTATTGATTGATTACAGATAGATTATAGAACCATTATGCCTCTGCACATAATCTGAATACCCGGGAGTGATACAATATCGCGATTATGCTTTAGTTGAACATGGAACGGACTTGCTCTTTCATATCCATCCTGGCGGCCAAATCATATCCAGGGAGAGGCGGATTACCGGCGTTATGAATAAAGGTGCTCTCTACGCGTTAAGCGCGTATACCATGTGGGGTTTTTTTCCAGTGTATTTTAAATGGATTAGTGTGGTTCCGCCGCTGCAGATTTTGGCGCACCGCTTTATCTGGTCGTTCATTTTTCTGATCATCCTGATCGTTGTATTAAAACGATTCGGGCAATTTAAGGCGTCTATCAACCGGCGGATTCTGGTCAGTTACTTCCTGGCCGGAGTGATGCTGGCCGTCAACTGGGGGACGTACGTTTACGCGGTGAACTCCGGGCATGTCATTGAATCCAGCCTGGGATATTTCATTAATCCGATGGTCAGTGTACTGCTGGGAGTGATCTTCCTGAAGGAGAAACTACGCCTGTGGCAGTGGATCCCGGTTGGATTGGCGGCGGCCGGTGTGATCTACCTGACGGCAATTTTCGGCTCCATTCCATGGATTTCGCTGGCGCTGGCTTTCTCTTTCGGGTTGTACGGTCTCATAAAAAAGCTCTCTTCACTCGATTCCCTATCTGGCCTGACCCTGGAAACCGGTCTGATATTTATACCGGCGATGTTGTTTCTTGTGGCTCAGGAAGCCGGTGGTGTTGGTTCGTTTGGTCATACCGGCTGGGGGATCGGGGTGCTGCTGGCACTCACCGGTGTGGTGACGGCCATTCCGCTGCTTCTCTTTTCCGATGGAGCGAAGCGCATCAACCTGACTACTATTGGAATATTACAGTACATCACCCCGACCCTCCAGTTCCTGCTTGGAGCGCTGCTCTTCAAGGAGCCATTTGATGAAAAGCGCCTCGTGGGATTTGTGCTGATCTGGATTGCTTTGATCATTTTCACTACCGAGATGGTGATATGGTCGCGCAGCAAGACGATGGAAACGGCTCATCTGGAGATCATCGAACCCGATTAACCGTGGCGCAAATGTGGCAAATCCTTCTTCTGGCAATATATAAGTATTGCCTGTGTTGCCGATTTATTTAGTCAAATCAGGTCGAAATTCAATTTTAGAAAGTTTTTATGGTATTAGCCTATTTACACCGTTAATATGGGTCAATAGACCATTGGAGTTTCTCGAATACCGATGCTAACAAAGAATAAATTCAATGGTTTTTTATTTTTCGGTTTTCAGCCGAAAAACGATTCGTTTAAAGGTGAAGTTTCTGGAATATACCGACGCGATGCAGAACATACCTGAAGTTGACGAAACTAAAAAATCGATCCGTTTTGCGATTATTCAGACTCTGGGTATTGCCTTTGTGGTGATCATCGGCATAATTCTCTATTTAAATTATTCCATCGAGTCTTCAAAGACGTTCGAAAAGCAAAAAATCGAAGGCGAGTTGATCGAATTGACCACACTGAGCCGGAATTCGATCGAAAAAGATATCGCAGATCTGCGCTCGGGAAAGTTATCCAGAGAAGAAACGCAAATAAATGTCATTTCAAAAATCCGAAGTATGACGTATAAAGATCGATATGGAGAAAATTATATCTTCCTGATCGATTACGGCGGGCAAATTCTGGTGCAGCCATACCAGCCCTGGCTGGAAAACACAAATCAATGGGACATGCAGGATGTTAACGGAGTATATCTTATCCGTGATCTGATCAAAACAGCGAAATCGGGTAAAGAAGGCGGGTTTGTAACCTATCAATATAAACCTCCCAATAAGGAAGTAGAGGAAGAAAAACTATCCTATGTGATCGATATTCCTGAACTGGAATGTGTCATAGGAACCGGTAAATACCTGCGCTTATATTATGAAGCTCAATCTATGTCGATTAAACAGGCGACAACGATAACCAGTCTGCTCGCCATGGTGGTGATTCTGTTGAGTCTGAATTCGCTTCTCAGAATCCGTTCCACCGGAAAGCGTCTGGAAACTGAGATCATCAAACGGGGGAGTATTCAAACAAAGCTTGCGGATTCAGAAATGAACCTCCGGGCGGTTTTCAATGCCATGTCGGATGTGATCATCATTCATACCACCGATGGTGTCATTATCGAAACGAATGATCGCGTGAAAGATATGTTCGGGTGTGGGCGTGATGAACTGATCGGAACGCATCTTACTGAAATCTCTGCAGAGGGTGAATTTCTCGAGGAAGAAAATAGAAAACTCTGGGAAAAGGCCTTGAATGGAGAATCGCCGGTTTTCGAGTACCGTGTGAGAAGAATGGATACAGGAAAAGAATTCTTTGTGGAAATTGCCATTCGGACTGTAACATGGTATGGACAGATGGTTGTCCTGGCTGCGGTTCGGGATATTCAAGAACGCAAATTCATTGAGCGTGAGTTGAGAAGAAACCAGGTGATGAATGAACAGGCCGAAGGTATGGGGCTCTACGGTAATTATTCCTTTGATCTTAAGACCCGGGAAGTCACCTGGTCACAGGGGCTCTATGAAATCTTCAAGCGGGACAGAAATAGCTCTCCACCTGGAATGGATGAATATCTTTCACTCATCGTTCCGGAAGACCGCGACCGGTTCATGGAGATTATCAAGAAATCCACTGAAACGGGCGAGACCCAGAAACTTGAATATCATATAGAACGACCGGATGGAGAAATTCGCTGCCTTTCTGTGATCCTCGACTGGCTGCCGGATGAAAAAGAAAAGCGGCGGTATATCCTGGGATCGATCAGGGATGTGACAGATAAGAACCGGGCTATCGAAGAAATCCGCCACAGCGAAGAGAAATTCCGCACAACTGTGCAACAGATGACCGATGGTTTGGTGCTCATCGATAAAGATGGAGTGATCATTGAGTGGAATCGCGGTAATGAATTGATTACCGGTGTTCCGGCCGAAGACGTGATCGGGAAATCAATCTGGGAGAATGATTCTCTTTATAAAATCTATGAATCCTCATCTTTTGACTATAAGAAAATTGGAAAGGAAATCCGACGGGCGTTGTCAACAGGTGCATCAAAGTATCAAAACACGCCGATCGAGATGCCGATCCTGTCTGCCGGTGGTGAACAACGCACGGTTGAATTTACGTTGTTCATAATCCGTGTAGATCACAAATACCGGGTTGGACTGATCACGCATGATATTACTGAAGAAAAGGCCGCTCTCGAGAAGATCAATCATGAGTTAATGAAACTTGCCAGCCTTCGAAAGATCGATGCCACGATCATGGAAAGAACCGATCCTGAAAAGACCCTTGAGATGATCTGTTCCATAGCTGTGGACCAACTAAAAATGGATGGAGCAATCACCCTGGCCAAACTACCTGCGGATAATCTGGCGCAGGCCTGTGTCTCCAGAATCGATACATTAGAAGAACCAATTGTGTACAGAACGCTGGAACTACAGGCCGCTTTACTGAGACAGAATCTCCGGCAGCCATTTTCCACGAAGAAACTCGAATTGATCAATCAGATCCTGCCGTTCGATTCCACTTCGGGAAAGGCATTGCACCATGCAATCCTTCCACTGGTGGTGAACAAAAGAATCATCGGGTATATGGAGGTGTTTTCCAGAAAGGCCATTCCCACAGACCAGGAATGGAACGATTACTTCCATACGCTGGCCGGTCAAACCTCCATCGCGATTGAAAATATCACTTTGATTGCCAATGAAGAACTGGCTTACAGCGAACTGAATCAGGCCTATGAAAGTACCATTGCCGGTTGGTCAAAAGCTCTGGAGTTGAGGGATGAAGAGACGAAAGGTCACAGCGATCGGGTAATGGTCCTGGCCTGTAAACTGGCAAAGAAAGCGAGATTGCCTCAATCCAGAATGGACAGTTTCAAACGGGGTGTGCTGCTGCACGACATCGGGAAAATGGGCATCCCTGATCGCATTCTATTAAAGCCCGGCGCCTTGAATGAAGAAGAATGGAAGATCATGCGGCAACACCCCGTGATGGCATATGATCTTCTTTCCACCATTCCCTATCTCAAGGATTCTCTGGAAGTTCCCTATGCTCACCATGAACACTGGGATGGAAGCGGTTATCCACGCGGACTAAAAGGCAAGGAAATTCCATTATCAGCCAGAATATTTACTATTGTGGATGTCTGGGACGCTCTGTCATCCGACCGGCCTTATCGAAAAGGCTGGGATAGGCAGACAGTCACCAAATACCTGATGGATAATAAATCGGTACTGTTTGATCCACGACTGGTGGATTTATTCCTTGAGATGATCAATCAAACTGACCCTGCCAAAAACCCGGCTTCAGATGAGATAACGGATTGATCCACGTAGTTCCCCGTCAATCAACAGGCTTGCAGGCTGTGTGAATTGCCATAGTTCCTAACATTAATTTGGTGAAGCGCGGTGATTGAAAACCGGCTTCTGCCAGAGTCAGAGCCAATATCTCTGCCGTATTATGTCTGCGAGTGGATTCTGGCAAATACGTATAGGCTTCAACATCACCGCTGACGAACAGGCCAAGCATCGGAATGATCCATCGATAATATACATACAGAAAGGGCAGCAGGGCATTTCTTCCCGGAGGGGTAGTATCGAGTGAGACAGTCTGACCACCGGGAATCAACACCCGCCATTGTTCTTTCAGGGTTTGTGTAATATCGGTCACATTTCTCAGCAGATATCCAGAGATGATCCCGGAAAAAATGCCGTTCTCGAATGGCAATGCCTGGGCATCAGCCACCACCCAGAGAATTCCTGTCTGGTTGGTCTTTCGTCTTCCCACGCTCACCATCTCCTGAGTCAGGTCAAGCGCAATGATGGTGGCATCTGCGGCGCGATATCTGATCTCCAGCGAAAGATCGCCGGTTCCCGCACCGATATCCAGGTAGCGGCCGGCATCATCCGGGTGTAAGACTTCAACCGCCTTCTCTCTCCACATATTATCCATGCCAAAAGAAATCAGCCTGTTCATCAGATCATAATGCGAGGCTATTCTGGAGAACATCTGCTGGATATAGGTCCGTTTTTCCTGTGGGGAGGGGAGGGGGGAACTCATCAATTAATTGTACCTTGCATCTTCAAAATTAATGCGTATATGTGTTTCTGGTAATAGGGATAAAACTGCTATCACCCAAAGGTTGACAAATGTCCCTTTTCGGATAAAATACTTGCCAGCCAGATGTGCCGAAGTGGCGGAACTGGCAGACGCGCTACGTTCAGGGCGTAGTGGGTGTACGCTCGTGAGGGTTCAAATCCCTCCTTCGGCACCAGTGAAAAGACCCCGCAATGACGGGGTCTTTTCTTTGTGAATGAACACTGGTAAGATAATTGCACAGTTTTACGAAAAACCACCTCGGGTAACTATCTTGAAGAAATTACTGGCGATTATCTGGCAAAACAGACGTCAATGGCTACTGGGCGTTTTCATTATCTTTATGCTTTTATTATTTCTTGACCTGAACAGGCGCATCGGTGAGTTGTATACGTTGACCAACCAGCGGGATCAGATGCGAACTCAGGTTCAGAATCTTCAGGCGACTGAAAGGGCGCTCCACAAACAGATCGCCTATGCCACATCCGAATCCGCGGTGGAAGAATGGGCACGAGAGGACAACAACCTGTCACAGAGCGGAGACAAGGTGATCATCCCGCTTCCCCAGCCTGGATACACGGTGGTTCCAACTATCCAGCCAACCCCGACCATGGTAGTTCTGGAAAACTGGCAGGTATGGTCGTTGTTATTCTTTGGTGATCGTTCCAGACCCTAACGGTCGATCAGGGAAAGCACCTGCTCTTCTTTCAAATCAGATAGACTCTGCAACGCAATGGTGGCATTTTCAAATTCACCGATGGGGTGGGTGGTGGCTACGGTGATACAGCTCATTCCAGCTGCCAGCGCACCCTGCATTCCGGCCATAGAATCTTCAAAGACGATACATTTTTCCGGTGCTGTTTCCAGCGCCGCGGCTGCTCTGAGAAAGACTTTCGGATCGGGTTTCCCGACGATCCGGTTGCCGCTAACCACAGCATCAAAGAAATTGGCTAAATGAAATTCATTCAATGAAAGAGTGATATTTTCCATTGGAGCAGAAGAGGCAATTGCTTGTGGAATCTGATGGTTTCGAAACCACTGCAACCAGAACTCTGCTGCAGGGAAAAGTTTCAGGTTTCCCGGAATATTCTGACAGTACCATTCTTCTTTTTCAAAATTCACATCCTGCCTCAATTTTTCTTCCGGCTTTCTTCCAATAGAGACTTCGAGCACGGAATCATTATTGCGTCCGAAAGATTTGAGGAATGTCTCATAGGTGAAGTCAAATCCGTGATTGGCAAGCACGATCTTGAATGATCGATAATGCAGGTCGGCCGAATCAACTATAACCCCATCCAGATCCCACAGTATGGCACACGATGTATTCATCAATAACTCTCCGTATCGATAAGATGGTTCTGACTAAAGACGATGCAAAATAAGCGCTGTGATATCATCCACACAGGTCAGCCCGGCGCGAAATTGCATCAGATCATTTTCGAGCGCGGAAGCCAGATTAGCAGCCCTGTTCAACCGGGTCGATGATATCAGGCGGGATAGACCTTTCAGCGAATAGACCTCTCCGGATGGAGATAATGTGTCTGTCACACCGTCCGTATAAAGGATCAAAAACGAATCCGGTTGGATATCGACGTTATGGTTCTGATAATTCTGCCCTTCTATGACACCCAGCGCGGTCTGTCCTTTGGGAAGTTCCCGGATATCCAGGTTTCTTCCGCAAAACACCGGTGGATTATGACCGGCGTTGGCATATTGCACCGTGCCAGAATGTCGGTTACCAATGATGATCGTCGAGGTTACGAACATACCGGTGGGATTATCCTGCAAGAGAAGATCATTCACTTTCTTGAATATCTCACCTGGCGGCAGATTTTCTTGCGCGAAAGACCGAATAAGGGTTCGAGTGACTGTCATATAGAGCGCAGCCGGCATACCTTTATCACTTACATCTGCGATGACCGCGCAGAAAGTATCCGGATGGGGAATAAAGAAATCAAAAAAATCGCCGGCTACCTGATTGGCGGGCTGCCAGAGGCTGGCAACATCCCATCCCTTTACAAGGGGTAATTGGCGGGGGAGAAATGTTTGCTGGATATCGCGGGCGAAATGGAATTCCTGCTGCAATTTTTCATTTTCGAGCTGTTCATTCTGGATTCTCTCGTTTTGAATAGCTGCGGCTGTCTGCCGCCCTATCCCCGCCAGTAGATCAAGACGCTTATCCAGCATGTTTCCGGAATAGGGTTTTTCAAGTATCACCAGTGAGCCAAAAACCTCCCCTTTTTCCATCAAGGGTATTCCAATCAACCAGCCACCTTCCTGAGGTTTTTGGCTGATAGCATCTTTTGAGCGGTAGAACTGTTTCACCGATGTCCATTGACTGCAGGTCCGCTGGTGATAATTTATCGGCGCGAGCAATGCAGCTTTGTGTTCCGTCAGTAAATCCAGCAAAGGGAAATCACCCGCAAAGAGTTGTGTTCCCATCGCCCGCAGGGAATCGTTGTTAATACCAATCGAGGCAGTTACGGGCAGATATCCTTCGAAATTTGGGCTTTGCATATAGAATGCCGCCGTTTCAATACCCGTGAGGATGGGAAGCAGGTGAAGCACACAGTGCATGATGGCATTCACATCATTCAGAGGTCCCAGCGTTTGTGCCACCTGAAGTAACGCGGCGGAAATATAGGCGTCCTGCTGTTGGTTTTCTATCAATTGGAGATTCTCAATTGCCGTGGCGGTCTGGTCGCTAATCCCGGTCAGAACATGCAGAATGTCTCCAGAGATCGGTTCACGGCAGTCTGAGTTCCCCACCCACAGCATTCCCAGATTTTGATTTCGAATGATCAGTGGAAGGATCACTCCGCTTGGATGATTGTTTTTACCACCTGGTTGAAATTCACCATGGGAGAAACTGGCGGCAATCGGAGAATGAAGTTTCCCGGAAAATAAAAAGGCCGGTTGATCTTCAGGTAGAACTTTCACGGGATATGAGTCAGGTAAGAAACCGTGGGTTGCCTGCCTTTCATATATATTCAATGCCTGATTGTGGGTGTATATCGCGCACGTTGAACAGCCGATTAATTCTGTAATTACCCTGACTGTCTTTGCTGACAGGTCTTCCACGGATCGAGCTTCTTTATTGGCTTCGGCAACCTTCAGAAGGACGGCCGAAACCCAGGCTTGCTCGCTCACCGATGAAAACAGACGGTTATTTAGAATAGCCACTGCAGCGTAACCGGCGAAGGTCTGGGTGATCAATCTTGATTCCGAACCATAGCGATCTGGCTGGTGATGGACCAGAGTGATAAGTCCCATAACCTTACCACCGGCACGCAGAGGAGCGGCAATGGCCGAATAATTATCCGGTAAGTTCAAGACCTCACCCAGCGGACCTCTGGCATCATCCTTGTTGCGGATCACCGGTTGATCTGAATGCACTGCATTCCATATCCAGTGACTATTCGTGTCATCAGTGTGAAGCAGACGGGGCAGCTGGTCTGCATGGATTCCCCGTGAAGCTGCCAGAGTCAACTGATTGGTCACAATCTCACCACTAGAAGTCAGCCAGATAGACATGGCATCACAGGGCAGGGTCTCGTGGAGTTTCTCCAGTATTCTATCCATCAATTCCTGTAGAGATGATCCGGTGGAAAGAATACCGGCGATATCACGCACGCTTTCCGCCACCTGCCGGCGGAATTGCTCGGCTCGAAATAATGTGGCATTACGGATGGAAGTAGCAATTCCCGCGGAGAGCGCTTCGAAAAAGAAGGTATCGCTTTCATCGAAGGCATTCTTTTGGTCGCTGTGAATATCCAGAATTCCGACCACTTCGCCGGCTGCCTGAAGAGGAATGGCAATCTCTGATTGTGTGGATGAATGCATGAATTTTGGAAGCCGGTATTGCGGTTCATGCGTCACATCATTCGAGATAAACGTCCTGCTCTCACGTGCCACCCAGGGCAGAATCCCTTGTTTATCTTGAATATCAAAAGTAAGATAGGCATCGCGGTATTCCTGGCTGTGTTCGCCGGTACCCGTCTGAAAGATGATCCTCCCTCTTCCTTTATGTACCGTATATATATTGACCTGCAAATATTGATACCTTTGCTGGATGGTGGTCACCACCGCATTGAGCAGGGTATCCAGGTCAAGGATCGATGACAGGGCATGCGAAATCTCAAAGACTGTAGTGATCTGATCTTTTCGACTTTTCAATCCGCTGAAAAGATGCGCGCTTTCGACGGCAATGGCAATATTGTCTGCCATGGTACGCAAAACGACCAGATCCATCTCATGAAATGTCTGTTGTCTATCGGATTGCACATCTAAAACACCCAGTACGCGGTCACCGATCATTAAAGGAATGGCAACTTCTGATTGAGTATCCGGCAATTGATCACAAGACTTAAAAATAGAATTCTGACAGACATCTGCCAGAAACATCTCCTGCCTGTGTTTTGCCGCCCAACCGATCACCCCTTCATTTATATGGACTGCCACCCGTGGAGCCTTCCCGATCTCAAATTCAGATGACGCGCTGGAACGGCAGATCAATGAGTTATCATACTCATAGGTGTAGATGGCTACATAGTAGTAGTGCAGCTTCTCTTCTATTGCATTTGTAATCTGAGCACAAAGCTGGTCAATATCCGTAATGCTGGTGATCTTATCAGAGACCTCATTAACAATGGAGATCTGACCCATTCTCCAGTTCTTCAATGCTCCCAGGCGATGAATTTCGATCGGCATGGCACACAGAGAGAGAAAGGTTGTGATCAGCGTGATTACCTGTATGGAGAATGTCTGACTATCAATCGGACTGACTAGCGTTATCCCCAGGAAGAGGTCTTCGCAAATCAATGGCAGCGCGGCTCTCAGAAGATCGACCTGATTATCCAACTTCGAAGGACTTACACTATTCGGATAGGCAAAATGCGGCAGATGATCTGCGAATGTGTCCATCACCAGCGTATCCAGACCCGCCTTCGCATCGACCAGGTCGGGGATGTCCTCACCAGGTAATGGGAATAATGGATGCGCAAACCAGATGGTCGCTTTTAAATGGAACAATTCTTCCATCTGTTCTACAAGGAAGGTTGATTGCTCTTGAAGGGTTTTCTTTTTAAGCAATGTTTCTGCCGATTCGATAAACCGCTTCCAGTCAGGATAATTCAGAAGGGAATTCTCGATCGGATTCTTCACGAGGTTCCCCCGGCTTTCTTTATCATGGTAAGCGTATTGCCCTGATTTTCTGTGAATTCAAAGCGCACAGAATCCATCCATCTACGCATAAAGAAAATACCCAATCCTCGATCCGGTCTTTCTTTCAATGCAAGGTCCAGTTTAGGATAACTGACCTCATTGGGATTAAAGGCTTTCCCGTGATCCATGATTTTGATCGTTAATTCACCGATTTCTGCCGTACATTCTATTGTGATGTCCCCTCGATTTTCACCGCCGTAGGCGTGTTCGATGATATTCGCACAGGCTTCATCGACAGCAGTTTCCGCCTGATAAAGCGATTGTTCATCCAACCCGGCCGCGTTGGCTGCCTGATGGATCAGTTGGCTGACATCGGAGAGACAGTCAAAACATGCCCGGTAGGTTTGTTTAAAAAATCTTTTTTTCAAGGTTCTTAAAAACTGCCAACAGCCGTTGTGACATCAGGAAACAGAGAGAACAGAGGAATAAAACCTGCGAGATCCAGCGCAGAGTAAATATTGGCAGGCACGGCTGCCAGCACAACCTGGCCCCGATTGTATTGTTTGCATGCCTTTTGTGCATTGATCATCACCCGCAAGCCAGCACTGGACATGAACGTCACACCTGCCAGATCCAGAATGATGTGATATCGGCCTGATTCCAGCAATGATTCTATGGCGGTATTCATTTGCGGTGCGGTGGAGCTATCCACCCGGTCTGTAATATGAAGCACATCACAGCGCTTAAACTGGCTAGTGGTAATTTTCATGCGATTCCTCCGCGCAATACATTCGAACCGAAAACGGAATGATTATAACATGCAGAAAAACACAGGTTTGGGAAGGAAAAACGGATAGAATTTTCTTCGGTTCCGGGTATTATCTGATGTACGGAGAATAAATAATGACAATACATACGAGCGAAGATCAAGGTCAGATCTGGACGGCAATTGTTGCAAGAAATCGGGATTGGGACGGTAGGGTGTTTTTCGCTGTCCGAACGACGGGTATCTATTGCCTGCCTTCCTGCCCATCCAGACGGCCAAAATATTCTTCTGTCGAGTTCTTCTCATCAGCTGACGATGCCGAACGAGCCGGGTATCGACCCTGCAAACGCTGCCGACCTGAGCAATGGGGAAGAGATGCCGCCGAATTCAGGCGTTTGATGGAGATTCTTCTCGATCAGCAAGAGGCTGTATCTTCGGTCGAGGAATGGGCGGCTGCCGCGGGAATTTCCCCGGTTTTTTTACTCAGGGTGATGAAACGATTCACGGGAACTACTCCGAAGAGGGTGATCATGGAAAAAAGGAATAATGACCTGAAGGAACTCCTTAAAAATGGAGAGACAATATCCGCCTCGCAATTTGCTGCCGGGTTCAGCTCTTCAAGCCGGTTATATGAAAAAGCGGTCTCCCACCTGGGAATGACTCCCCGCAAGTATCAGAATGGGGGAGCGGGAGAGCGTATCGTTTACGACTTCCTGAATACCCCTCTGGGGAGAATGTTGATGGCTGCGACAGAACATGGTGTGTGTTCACTGAAATTCGGGGAGAAGAATCACGAACTCTTAAAAGAACTGGTTTGTGAATTTCCGGCCGCTAAGATCGAACAACAAACCGGAGAGCTTGATCTCTGGATAGAGCAGCTCAACGCTTACTTTTCTACCCATCAACGTATCTTCGAAATCCCTGTAGATTCCCATGCCACTGTGTTTCAGCTGCTCGTCTGGCAGGAATTGCGGAAAATTCCTTATGGCGAAAAGCGTAGTTACTCCGAAATTGCCAGATCTATAGGAAAGCCAAAGGCCGTACGGGCGGTCGCGTCAGCCTGCGCGGCCAATCCGGTGGCGATCATCAATCCGTGCCACCGCGTTGTACATTCAGATGGGAGTGTTAGTGGTTATCGTTGGGGAATTGACCGAAAAAAAGCGTTATTAAAGATGGAATGCGATGAAAGTAAAGACCATAACTAATATTGGCAAACCCATGGTCTACCCCACTACACCCCCATTAAATGAAAGAGGAGACCATCTCTGAACTACACTCCGGGTCTCCTCAATTATTGATTAACAAATCAAGAGGTTTATTTTGCCGTATTCATCACATTCATGCGGATTTCCGGTTGTTCGAGATACCAGAGGAAGAACCAGGAGACAGCGATGCAGATGACGGCGATAATGACATAGGGAGTATTGAAAACCTGGTTCTGTTCGACGATGGCGGTTGTGTGAGGCATTAACATCATCAACCGGCTGATGATGTTAAAACCCTGGGAAAAAGCCAGCAAATACCAAGGCCAGGATTCTGGATTGTGACGAATGAGCAGTTCAAATGTGGCGAAGATCGATAGCACCGCCAGGAGCAGGGGAAGCCACCATTCCTGGGTGGTCATGGCATATGATTCTGGGGTAAAAACCACAAGAGGAACCAATTGAAGAATAAAAAGTGGGACGATCAGACTTCGATTGAGTACGGCTTTTTTCATGTGCCTCTCTCCCTGGTTTGGTATTTATGTTAATTTTGAGATTATAGTGACACAAAATTATTCTGTCAAGTTATTAAGAGGGTGATTAAAACATTACCCACAATTTCTTCTTGACAAGTTACTTCATCCCATGTATATTAGCTAAAGTGAATCAAACAGAAGGGTCACTTTTGTTTGGTCATTACTTCTCGGGTGATTTCGCCTGAGAGCTTTCCTCCCCGTTTATTGTGAATTGAATATTCGTTACGGGATCCCCATCATGATTGGAGGTGGTCTGGCACATTCAAGATTTCCCAATTTTGATATTGCTGTTGTAGGATTTGCAGTCCTAAAACGGTGATCCATAGAAAAACTGTTTAATCGTCATAGAAGGAGGAGAATTTCGTATGCGTACATTCAAGTTTTTCAGTCTGTTGATGGTCCTCGCTATCTGCCTGAGCGGTTTCGCTCCTGCCGCTGCTGTGGCTGCCCCCGCTGCCGCCAGTGGTGATATCAAGATCGCGCTCCTGGCCCCTCTGAGCGGCCCGGTCCCCACCTTCGGTGTTTCCACTCGTGATGGTGCTTTGCTGGCCATTAAAGAATGGAATGCCAAGGGCGGCGTATTAGGCAAGAAAATCACTGCCATCGTCGAAGATTCACAATGCACCCCTGATCCTGCTGTGAATGCGGCCAACAAGGTCATCAATCAGGATAAAGTACATTACATCATGGGCGAAGTCTGCTCCAAGGCTTCCATCCCCGTTTCAGAAATTGCCAATGCTGCGAAAGTCATCCAGATCACCTCTACCTCCACCAATCCGTCGGTAACCGTCGGTGCGGATGGCAAAGTGAAACCTTATATCTTCCGCGCTTGCTTCACCGATCCTTTCCAGGGCACAATTGGTGCGTCCTTCGCCATCAACAACCTGAAAGCCAAGACCGCCTTCATTATGCTGGATCAATCCAATGACTACGTGAAGGGTCTGGCTGAATTCTTTGAAAAAGCCTTCACCGAAAAAGGCGGCAAGATTGTCGGAAAAGAATCCTACACCTCGAAAGATACGGATTTCTCCGCGATTCTTGCGAAAGTTGCAGAAGCCAAACCGGATATCGTCTACCTGCCTGATTACTATAACATCGTCAACCTGGCTTACAAACAGGCCAAGGAAAAAGGCATTACCGCGCCCTTCATGGGTGGTGATGGATGGGATTCCTCCGACCTGGATAAAGCGGCTGCCGATGGTGGTTATTACACCAACCACTACGCTCCTGAAGATCCCCGTCCCGAGGTTCAGAACTTCCTGAAAGCCTATGCGGCGGAATACAAAGATGACAAGGGCGTCGGCAAGGTTCCGGATGCGCTGGCTGTGCTGGCCTACGATGCAACCAATATGCTGCTGCAGGCCATTGAAAAAGCCGGTGCCGATGATGTGGAGAAAGTACGCACAGAGTTGGAAACTATGGAATTCAAAGTTGTCTCCGGTTCCTTCAAACTGGATGCGAACCACGACCCGAAGAAACCACTGGCCGTATTAAAAGTCAAAGATGGAAAAATCGTCTTCGACTCCCTTGTAAATCCGTAATCTGATCTTAAAAAACATGAAGATGATGGGTGGCTATCAGCCACCCATCATTTACGATACTATGAATCGACAATGGAGGTAACAGGCTGATGCAACCAGATACTGTCTCCCAACCTGTTATGACTGGAATACGAAAAAACCGGCCGCCTTTACAATGGGTCGGTCAGGTGTTTTTAGGATTTATTGCCCTGGTGATGGTTTACATCCTGGGGAAAAACTTGATCCAGGGTCCTGAGATTTTCACCCAGTTTGTAATCAGCGGATTGCAACTTGGTTTTGTATACGCACTGATCGCCCTGGGTTACACCATGGTATACGGTATTGTCAAGTTGATCAACTTTGCCCATGGCGATGTTTTCATGGTGGGTGCTTTCACCAGCTATTTCCTGGTGGAGCGCTTCAGTTTACATATCTGGCCGGCGGCAATCTGGCCGGACATGAATGGTACACTGGTGATGATCATTGGAACCATAACAGTTATCCTGATTTCAATGATCCTGTGCATTTTACTGGCTGTAACAATTGAAAGAGTGGCTTACAAACCATTACGGAATGCACCGCGTATTGCGGCCTTGATCACGGCAATTGGTGTTTCCTTTTTCCTGGAATATTTCGGGGCATTGAATTTTGTATTCTCTCCCCGTTTTATCCCGTACAAACGTCCGTTTGAAGTGGTAGCCTGGTATATCGATACCACCGGGATTCATCAAATAATTCAGGGGACCCCGCCTCCTGAAAATGCCATAACCTTCTCGAATATTTTGATTATCATCATGGTGGCTTCCATTCTTGTGCAGATCTTTCTCCAATTTCTGGTGCGAAGAACAAAAATGGGTATTGCCATGCGGGCAGTCTCGTTCGATAAACCAACAGCCCGTTTGATGGGTATTAATGTCGATCAGGTCATTTCATTCACGTTCGCGATCGGCGCGGGTTTTGCCGGTCTGGGCGGCGTACTGTATGCCATCGCCTATTCATCCATTAACTCGCTAATGGGAGTTCTCCCCGGTCTAAAGGCTTTTGTCGCGGCTGTACTGGGCGGCATTGGCAGTATCCCCGGCGCTTTCGTGGGCGCCTTGATCATGGGACAGGCGGAAGCCCTGACGATGGGTTTCATTTCCACTCCCATGCGCGACGCTGTGGCTTTTGCCATACTCATCATCGTGCTTCTTATCCGGCCTACCGGCATTTTCGGTGAGCCTGAAGCAGAGAAAGCCTAGGAGATAGCCATATGGAACTCGGTTTTCTACTTGCATCAATTGTAAAGATCGCCGCCATACTGGCTTACCTCTACGGCCTCCTCTGGGTGTTGGGGCACAAGAAATTGTGGGTGAAGGTTGTTGGGGTAGCCGCTGCGTTCATTCTCGTGCAGCTGGCTCTGACAATCACCATCGGAGGAGAGGAAGGGGAAACTCTGCTCAACAACTTTGATCAGGGATTGATCTTCCAGGCAGCTTCCATGACGATGGTGGCGCTCGGCTTGAACCTGATCTACGGTTTCAATGGCCAGTTCAGTCTGGGTCAGTGGGGTTTCTATGGAATTGGCGCCTACACAGCCGCCGATATCACCTTCCGCTGGATCAACGGTGACAGCCGCGGCCTGATCGTGGCCGGTGTTGGTTCCATTCTCGGGATTTTGATGATCCTGGGAATTCAAAAACTGCTCAACCGTTACAAAGGTGTTCCGGTACTTTCCGCTTTTACCCTTTACCTGATCGGAAGCGTAGTCGTTGGCGCTATTGCTGTCTTCATAGGCAACCTGATCAATCCTGCGCTGACTCCCTTGCTTGGGACTCTCTCGGAACCCGGACCACTGGCTCAGGGCGCCTGGCTGCAGGTTGTATATTTCCTGGCTGTCATCATCGCCGGCATCTTTGCCGGAGAAGTCAGCTTCCTCTTCGGCCTACCGGTACTTTCACTTGGTTCGGATTACTTCGGTATTGCCACCCTGGGTTTCACCATTATTATCAACACATTGATGGTCAACTCCGACACCATCCTGCCTTTCCCTGAAATGAAAGGTGGACGCGGAATGATCGGTATCCCTAAGATGACTACCTGGTTCTGGGCATTCTTCTTTATGCTCCTGGTGATCATCATCATGCGGAACGTCATTCATTCTTCCACAGGCCGTACGATTCTAGCTGTGCGTGAGGATGAGACGGCTTCCAAAGCTATGGGTATTGACGTGGCTAACACGAAATTATTGACCTTCGTCATCGGCAGTTTCTTCGCCGGAATCGGCGGCGGCGTTTATGCCCACTATATCGGTTTCTTGAGTCCGGGAACGTTCGATTTCATCACCGGTTTCAATCCGTTAATCATTGTAGTGTTTGGCGGATTGGGCAGCATGACCGGAACGATCACTGCCTCTTTTACCTGGATCTTCTTCCTGGAAGGATTACTGCGTGTTCTGCTAGGCCAGATGGGTACTGATGCACCAACCTGGCGGTTTGTGCTCTACCCCATCGTTCTCCTGCTGCTCATGTTGATCAAACCGTCTGGTTTACTGGGTAACGTGGAATGGGGTTTCTTGAAAGCGCCGTTTATCAAACCTCGCGAAAAACCAGCCTCAACACCTGAAGTGGTGAAAGGTTAATCAAGGAGAATCGAAGATGACACCTGTAAATCCCACCACTCCTGTTCTTGAGGTTACCTCACTCACCAAGCAATTTGGCGGTTTGCGCGCCGTAAATGACTTTAATATGACCATTCATAAAGGCGAGTTGGTCGGCCTGATCGGACCTAACGGTGCCGGAAAAACCACCGCCTTCAACATGATCACCGGCCTGTATTTTCCCACAAAAGGGGATATACAGTTTGAAGGAAATTCTGTTGTCGGCCTGCAACCCTATGAGATTACCCGCTTGGGTATCGGCAGAACATTCCAGAACATCCGGCTGTTCTCCAACCTCTCCGTGTTGGATAATGTCCGAATTGCCTACCATTTCCATTCAGATTACAGCATGACCGATGGAATTTTCCGAAATTCAAACTATTCATCAAAAGAGAAGGAATTAACGGAACAGACTCAGGATTTCCTGGAAATTTTTCATCTGAACAAGCTGGAAGGTGAAATTGCCAAGAATTTACCGTACGGTCAGCAACGCCGTCTGGAAATTGCCCGCGCTCTTGCCTGCAATCCTCGCTTATTGCTTCTTGATGAGCCGGCCGCGGGTATGAATCCGAAAGAGATCACCGAATTGATGGATCTGATTCATTTTATCCGTGAAAAATTTGACTTGACCATTCTGCTCATAGAGCATCAAATGCGCCTGGTCATGGATATTTGTGAAAAGATCACTGTGTTAGATTTCGGTGAAGTTATTGCCCGTGGTACGCCGGGAGAAATCCAGAATAATCCGAAAGTGATTGAAGCGTACCTGGGAAAGGGAGCTGCCAATGTTGCTTGATGTAAAGGACCTACACGTATATTACGGCGCCATTCATGCCCTGCAGGGAATTTCCTTCCATATCGAAGAAGGCGAGATCGTTTCTTTGATCGGAGCGAACGGCGCCGGCAAATCCACCACGCTACGCACCCTTTCCGGGCTTATCAGGCCACGAAGCGGAAATATCTTTTTCAAAGGCGAAGAGATAACCACAACCCCGGCAGAACAGATCGTATACCGCGGGATCAGCCATGTTCCCGAAGGCCGCAAGATATTTGCCCCTTTGACAGTTCGTGAGAACCTTGAAATGGGCGCTTATACGCGTTCTGATCCTGCCGAGATCCAGAAATCAATGGATCGCGTCTTTGTGAGCTTTCCAAGGCTAAAAGAGCGTCTCAACCAACTGGGCGGAACGCTTTCCGGCGGCGAGCAGCAGATGCTGGCAACCGCCCGCGGGATGATGAGCAAACCATCGCTTATCCTGCTGGATGAGCCTTCTATGGGCTTAAGCCCGATTCTGGTGGAAGAGATCTTTAAGATCATCAAAGAGATCAACTCGCAGGGTACCAGTATTCTGCTGGTTGAACAGAACGCTCTGATGGCTCTTTCCATTTCTTCCCGGGCTTATGTGCTAGAAACCGGCCGGATCGTGCTGGAAGGTAAAGCTTCAGACGTGAAGAATAATCCACAGGTAAAGTCTGCCTATTTGGGCATTTAAGACCAACGCCGATTGAGAAAACCGTTTATACTGGTTTTCGAGGGGAAGAAGAATAAACTGTTGCAGGGGTGGGGTGGCAGAATCCCACCTCTGCGCATTTAACAGGGGATGGGTCGACAGACTCACCGACCGCGGTTAAACGGATTCATCGGACGGGCGATTAGTAATGGTTTAAATCTTGCACGTATGAAGTTGACAGTCTATTAATTAATGCGTAAACTACAAATAACTTAAATATCAGGAGGAAAAAATGAGCGCAACCTACCAGCTTGTTATTCGCTCTGGAGTAGGTGCTGGTAAGGTGCTTCCACTGGAAAAATCTGAGATGCATGTCGGTCGTGATGTCACAAATGACCTGGTCATCAGTGACGAAAAAGTATCCCGCCGCCATGCGCGATTGTATTCAGAAGGCGACCAGTACGTGGTGGAAGACCTTGGTTCAACAAATGGTACATTTATTAACGGCGCACGGTTATCTGGCCCGCATTTGCTGCGGGTGGGGGAACAGATCACGTTCGGTGAGACAAGCATTGTCTCTTATGAACGGATCAATAGTGATCCCAATGCCACAGTGATGTCCACAATTTCCTCCGCTCCGGATACTATGCATGCACCTCCACCGGCGGCAGCGGCATCTTCGGCTCATCGTAGAGTTCAAGAATCTCAATCCCAGGTGCCTTTATCCAGAGAAGAATTCGAGGCAGGTCCTGCCCCCGCCGCGCCCAAGAAAAAATCCAACACGTTATTAATAGTGATTCTTATTATTGTCGCTCTCTTCATTTGCTTGTGTGCTGTGGCCTTCTGGATGATTGATTCCAACAATCTGTACTGTACGATCGCTCCATCACTCTTCCCTGGCTGCCCGGCGCCATAAATCCTTTTACTCTTATCATTTTCGCCCAGCCGGAGATTTTTATTATGCACTCCGGCTGGGGATTTATAACCGACAGGCAGAGTCATTAATCAAAATGGATACATCAAAATCAGTTTCCCCTAAGTGGACAAACACGACCAAGCTGATCATTGGATTATCTCTGCTTACCATCATCGCATTCTTATTCTCACGGTTTCAGACTCTACTCGCCCCACTACTCGTTACATTTATCCTGACTTATTTGATGTACTCTCCAGCCTATTGGATTATGAAAAGATTCCATATGAACTGGAGGTTATCTGTCACCCTGCTGTTCGTCTTTCTGTTACTGCTAATTATTGGCCTCTTAACCTGGGGGGGACTGGCGCTGGTGAATCAGGGGCAGAGTCTGGTGGCTTTCCTTGAAAAAACAATAGTTGATCTACCTACAACCATCGACAATTTTTTGCATACTCCGTTTGCTATTGGACCATTTACAATCAATTTAAACCAGCTAAACCTGACCTCTCTTGGCAACCAGATTGTTTCTTCTATTCAACCCATGCTGGGTAACCTGGGAAGTTTTCTGGGAACATTAGCTACAGGTGCAGCGTCCACAATCGGCTGGCTGCTGTTCATCATGTTGATGTCTTACTTCATTCTGGCCGAGACCGAAGGTAAACCGGAGAGAATTTTCAGAGTCACCATCCCCGGATACGAAGAAGACATACGCCATATGGGTGTCTTGCTTGGCCGGGTGTGGAATGCCTTTTTACGCGGGCAATTTCTCATCATCGCATTCGTGATTGCTGTCTATTCAATTTTATTCGGTGCGCTGGGATTGCGTTATTTTTTTGGGCTGGCCATTATTGCCGGACTGGCCAGATTCCTGCCGTATATCGGACCGTTCATCGCCTGGACGACCTACGGACTGGTTGCCTACTTTCAGGGTACAACGATCTTCGGTTTTGAGCCTTTTATGTATGCCGTTTTTGTCGTTGGAGTTGCCTGGTTGACCGATGTCATTATCGATAACTTTGTGTCTACCCGCGTAATGGCAGATTCCCTGGCCGTTCACCCTGCGGCAATACTTGTGGCTGCATTAATTGGTGCAAATCTTATTGGAATTGCTGGTATGATTCTGGCTGCCCCTGTGCTGGCAACTCTTCAATTGTTTTTTCAGTATACAATGCGGAAGATGTTTGATCTTGATCCATGGGAAGGAGTAGACCTATCAAACCGCAAGAAGCAGGAAGTGAATCTACTTCCCATCATAAAACAAGCCTGGAAAACGGTGAAACACCGCTTCAACGTAGACACAGACCAGATAAAAACCGGTCGATCACCTCACCAGAAAGAGCGAGATGAAAAATGAAGAAGGATTCACCAGTTCTTTTTTTTCTCATACTAATTGGCCTGCTTGCACTAGGGATCGGCGCAGTTATTTTTCTGCAACAATATGTACCGGATACTATTAAAGCCGGCTCTTCGATGAGTGAGCAATCAAAGGCCGAAGGTCGTTGCCTGGAAGTGGTAAAAGCAGCTCTGCGTTATCCAGCTAAAGCGAAATTTTCCAGCCAGGATGTTGACCTAATAGGAAAGAACCAATATCAGGCAACAGGCAATGTCGACGCGCCAAATGCGTCTGGAATCATTGTGCGCGGGCACTACATTTGCGTCTTCAATACTTCGACGAAATCTTTTGATTTGCTTTCGCTTGAAGGCGATGATGTCTGGAAGCCCCTGCAAAAATAGAGATAGGAGATTTTATGGCAGATACTGAACCCATGGTAAAGACTTTAGGTGAGACAGAAAATTATATGGCCTGGAAAGCTGAAGAACCGGATGGTGAGAGCACATACCACCTCGATCTCAATAACGTCACCCTTCATTTCTTTACGGAAGAATGGAATGAGTTTCTTGATCTGGTAAAGAAACTGGAGAAGGGTTCTCTCTGACAAGTTCATCCGAATCCTGATATTGAATACCCCATTCGGATATTGGATTGTTACATTAATGACGGATTGAGCAGCCTATTTACGGCTGGCGTTCAATCTATCTTTTTATAATTATCCAGGTTATGATCCGACTGTCTGAGAAAACAGGGTTGGCCATTTTTGATAGGCAGATCGTGCCAGATGTGAGGCTCTCTTTCCCAGTTGGCATATGGATGTTTTTTCCATCATGTGCAGTGTTTCCCGAAAAAGCCGCAAATCTTCGGGGCTGATTTGTTTCGATTTTGCTTTGTTTAATAGTTCGAATTGTGTCCGGGTTCCATTTACACAGGATGGACAAATGCCGCACGATTCACCGGCGAGAAACTTGCTGATGCGGCAAAGAATGTTGATCAGATTGCGAGAATCATCAAGAACGATTATGGATCCTCCTCCCAGGGTGAGACCTGCTTTCCTGAGATTTTCGTGCGAGATTGGGATATCCAGTTCTTTCTCGTCAATTAATTTGCCAGTTATACCTCCGACAATCGCCGCCTGAAAAACATGATTGGTTGGAATTCCCCCACAGATTGCAAAGATCAATTCCCGAAAGGTCAATCCAAAAGGTATCTCCAGCAAACCAGGATTTACAAGATCACCCATCATGCTGAGAAGAACGGTTCCTTTGGATGTCTCTGTTCCGATCCTTTTATAATTTCTGGCTTCCACCCTCAGGATAACAGGCACGTTGCAAAGTGTCTCGACATTGTTTATCACCGTCGGTTTTCCGAAGAGACCGATTGAGGTCGGAAATGGGGGTTTCTTGCGTGGTATGCCGCACTTTCCTTCAATGGCTTCCAGTATGGCTGTTTCTTCTCCACAAACATATCGGCCGGCACCCCGTCTCAGTTCGATGTCAAAGTTGAATTCTTTTCCCAGGATTTTTTTGCCAAGCAGGCCGGCTTCCCGGGCATCTGTGATCGCCCTGGAAAGAGCCTGATAGGCTGTATCGTATTCCCCATTGATATAGAGAAATCCCTGTTCCGCTCTGATGGCGTAGGCCGCAATGATCATTCCTTCCAGCAGGCTGTGAGGATCATCCTCCATCAGCACCCGATCCTTATATGACATCGGGTCCGATTCGCTGGCATTGCAGACCAGGTATCGAATCTTCTGTTCGGATTGAAAGGCTTTTTCCCATTTGATCCCTGTCATCAGCGATTCTCCACCTCGCCCGGTCAATCCGGAGATTTTAATCTCGCTAATCACATTTTCACCAGACATGGTTAATGCCTTCTTTAGAGCCTGATAACCCTCGCTGCTCCAGTATTCCATCAATCCCGCTGTTTTCCCTGTGCCGCACCGATGGGTGATCAGCCTGTTCTCTCCCCTGATCGTAGTTTTTGAATGAACAGAACCAAAACCATTACGGATTTGAATCCTTTTCTCCACGGGAATCTTGAACATTCCATTATCCATATAAATGGAAGGCGTGTGCACACACAACCCCAGGCATGGAGCTTTCTCAACTGGTGTCTCCCCTGGAACAGTATTTCCGAGTTCACTGTTGTGAATCATTCTGAAAACAGCATCAGCGCCTGCCAGTTTGCAGGTGGGATCGTTGCATACATGCAATATCGTCTTGCTTACCGGTCTGGTGAAGAATAACGGAAAATAATTAATGACTTCTAGAATCTTTTCGATTGGAATTTGAAGGTTTTTGGAGATCTCGTCAATTGCTTTTTCCGGAATATAACCGTAAAGGTCTTGAGCCGCATGTAAACATGGCAGCAAAGACGATTGCCCATCCCCCGATTGGGAAAACATGGTACTGAAGAACATGGATAATTCTGGAAGGATAATGGTATCTGAGTTTTCCATACCCAACCTCCAATTAGTCGTGGTCTCGTTGTTGGTCTGGGAAGTAGTACTGCCGGATGAGATCGGAAACCGCAGAGCACAAACCTCATGATATTTTGGGGATGTATTAAGGTTCTGAGATCATCTAAGAAAAAACAACCCGCATCCATTCAATCGGAGCGGGCAAATTCCGGTTTTACATAATTCATACCTGTCATTTTGCTTAAAAAGCCGATTTGCATATCAACCTGTATTATCAGAATGCGAATATATTAGGGACGGCTTTTGTATCTATCATTTTACAACATAGTTCAAGCCCTTGTACTATTTATGATCTCTCGGGACTCTCTATATGGTACAATATTTCTATAATATAAATAAAAAGGATGATCTTCAGCTCACCGATGAACTTAATTCAGCCTAAAAGATCGTTGTTTTTCATCTTCAACCTGAACAGGTCAAGATCGCCCGGGAGTTGGGGAAGCAACTTTCTCTTTCGCTGAAAATTCCTGATGACCGGATCGTACAGGGTGCCAATGGAACAGCGAGTGAGGGTACGAATCCTCTGACAGATTCCCCTATCGAACTTCCACGGTGCCAACACCTATTTCAGTGATGAACAAAATCAGGTTTAGACTTGCTAATTTCAAATAAAGGATCATGTGATCGTGAACGTTCGGAAGATTTTGCATATGGATCTGGATGCTTTCTTCTGTTCTGTCGAAGAATTGCAGGATCCATCCTTAAAGGGTAAAGCATTTGCTGTTGGCGGCCAGCCTGGCAGCAGGGGAGTCATTTCCACGGCATCTTATGCTGCCCGAAAATTTGGTGTTCATTCCGCTATGCCCTCCGCACGGGCTCTGCGCCTCTGTCCGCATCTACTCTTGATCTCTTCACGGCATTCAAACTATGAGGAGATGTCAAGAAAGGTAATGGGCATAATCGGTGATTTTTCACCGCTGGTCGAAATCCTCTCTATAGATGAAGCATTCATGGATGTCAGCGACTTACCTCAGACTCCGCTGCAAATTGCCAGGAAGCTTCAGTCGCGGATCAATACTGAAACAAATCTGCCCTGTTCGATTGGAGCCGCCACCAATATGCTGGTTGCCAAGATCGCCAACGATTTTGGCAAACATAATCATCAGGATCCAACACCTCCCAATGCCATTACTGTTGTGGAACCCGGAGAGGAAGCGGTATTTCTGGCTCCTTTGCCTGTTGAGGCTCTCTGGGGTGTGGGACCTAAAACCGCAGAACGCCTGGTGGCTATAGGGCTTCATAAAATTGGTGATATCGCTCAGTGCACACCTGATGAATTGCGCCGGCATTTTGGCCAGAGCGGATTGGAATTATATCAGCGCGCCCGTGGGATAGATAATCGACCGGTTGGAGTGGATCACGAAGCGAAATCAATCAGCCAGGAGATTACCTTTGCGAAGGATATCAATGACGGACAAATGTTGATCCAAACCATCAGACGTCTGGCTTGCCAGGTGGGCAGTCAATTGAGGCAACAGGGTTTCACGGCAAAAACGATCCGATTGAAGATTCGCTGGCAAAATTTTGAAACACATACCCGGCAGGTTTCCCTTGCTGTTCCCACGAACCACGATTCTGTCATTATCCAGACGGCCATCGATCTTTTCAAGGGAATCTGGCCGGAAGGGGAGAAGGTCAGGTTGATTGGTGTTGGTTCAACTCAACTGGCAAGAGGTCCGGTTCAAATGAATCTGCTGGATACGGACAGGAACCGTGAGGATAGACTCCTGCGCTCTGTGGATCAATTACGTCAACGTTTTGGAGAGAAGATCGTCTATCGGGGATTTGAGATCGAAGATTATGAATAAAAGAAAAAGAAGAAGTAATCTTCAATGTGTTTCCAAATGCAATCCAGGTTGATCTGGAACTGGATTCTTCAATGTATCATCATAGAGTCGGATGATCTGGTTTGTTATGATCTCCCAGTCATACGACCGGGCAAGGCTGGCTGCCTGTTCCCCCAGCTTTGCGCACAACTCGTGATCAGTTGAGAGCAGAACTAGACGGTTAAATAAGGCCTGGTGGTCGCCATCCGGCACGACAAACCCGGTGATACCATCTTGCACCAGAAAGGCCAGGCCTCCCACCTGGGAAGCAATCACCGGGGTTCCACAGGCCATCGCTTCAAGCGCCACCATTCCAAAAGATTCATAAAACGATGGCACAACCACCATTTCGGCAGCCGAATAATAATAGGGCAGAGTATCCTGAGCCCGTTTTCCGAGAAATATGACCATTTGTTGAAGATTCAACTCGTCTCGGAGTGCGAACAACCGAGACATCTCTGCGTTCATTGTTTCCGGTGATTCATCCGGATCACCGCCGATGACAACCAGATACATCGGGCAGCAATTTCCTTGATTCCTTTCGCGCAGCAAAGCCAACGCTCTTAATAGAGTCTCCAGGCCTTTCAAAGGTTCAATGCGGCCTACAAACAGAATCATTCTGTCATTTTTGGGAACCCCGATCACAGCCTTTGCCTCATCCCGGGAGATGGGATAAAACCGCGCGAGATCCACACCGGGGGGGACGACGGCAATCTTCGCTGTTTCCGCCTGATACAGGAATTCCAACTGGGCGCGTTCGGCCAGTGTGGCCGCCACCAGGCGGTCGGCTTCGCGAATGACCTTACGTTCTCCATCGATGCGGTATTCCCCTTCGATCTCTCCTGCGCTCTTCGCGATTCGATTTTTCATCAATCCAAGTGTGTGGAACATGTTGATCACCGGGATATTCCATTGTTCTTTGAGCGCGATGGCGCTCAATCCAGACATCCAATAGTGGCTGTGCAGGATGTCATATCCCAGGCATTTTTCACGGGCGAATTCCAGAACACTTTTTGTGAAGTCCGGAATGTATGTGGAAAGCTGCTTTTTTGGAAGGGGAATTTCAGGACCGGCAGGAATGTGAACGACGCGATTCCCGTACCCGAGGTCATGCAAAACATGCGGTACATGCTCATCCTGTGACCGGGTGAATACATCGACATGCACACCTGCCCGGCCAAGGTGGGTGGTCAGTTCCCGGACGTACACATTCATTCCACCGGTGTCCTTTCCACCCAGAGTGGCCAGTGGACAGGTATGATAAGAAAGCATGGCGATACGCATATTCATGAATTGTATTGTATTTTCTCAGTCTGGTTTGGTATAATCTCACCCACGCCACCGTAGCTCAGTTGGTAGAGCAGACGTTTCGTAAACGCCAGGTCATGGGTCCGATTCCCATCGGTGGCTCAGAGAGCGTTACCATTTGTTGTGGATTTGAACATCTCCTGCTGCGAGACCAGGTTAAATGTGATGATGGCCACTGCACCATTCCGGTTCTCGAGTTTGATATCTCCATATAACGGGCTAATGGCACTTAAACGGATCACCTGCATCCCAACATTGCCACCTTCTCCCGATAATATAACATCCGGCCAGCCGGGTCCGTCATCGGCATAACAGATTCGGATTTGATTGGTCGCTTTTGATTCCCGCCTGAAGGTAATGGTAATCGTGCCATTCGGACGATTGGCAAACGCGTGCCTGATCGAATTTGTCGTGAGCTCGTTTAGTATGAGTGCCAGGGCAGTGGCCTGGCGTGAATTAATCCAGATGTTCTTTTCATGAGAATGAATGGAAATGGCTACTTTTCGTCCAATTGGTGAAGAAGCCGCCGCATTTTCAACCACTTTGCGGATGAACAGGTCCAATTTGACCGGCGACCATTGATTGGACGAGAGGATATCATGGACGGCTGCCAGACCGTTGATCCTTGTCCGTATGCTATCCAGCGCTTCCTGGAAATCGGATGTGGAATTGATCTGGCGGTCCCTCTCCATTTCTATCAATCCGATTATGGAGGCGATATTGTTTTTTACCCTGTGATTTACCTCATTCAGAAGCAAAGTCTTGGTTTCAGCATCATGCCGGGCTTGAGCCAACAGGTGCAAATTTTCCTGCGACAACCTTTGGACAGCTTCAAAATCACGTTTTCTGGCAGTAATATCAGTAACGATGCCACTTATAAAACTGTTTTTTTTATTCTCATCCAGGATGATACAGCCGTTATCTGCTACCCAAATATATTCACCGTCTGCTTTTCTCAAACGATATTCGACTTCGAATGGGGTGGAACTGGTGATGGCCTTATTAATCTCCGTGAAAAGTCTTTCCCGGTCTTCAGGATGTACCTGATCCACCCAGGTGGTTTCCTTATTGTTGATGATTGCGTCAGTATCGATTGATGTCAGTTTCGAGTAATAATCGGATAAATAGACCATCGTGAAATTTTCATCACACAAAGCATGATACACCGCCCCGGGGATATTTTCCACCAGTTTGCGATAAAGATCTTCGCTCTGTTTTAATTCGAGCTGGGCTTTCTTTATCTCGGTGATATCCTGTAATACAGAAAGACTGTGAAGAGTATCTCCTTCAGGAGTTTTTGAGATAGCAGTGTGGTAGGAATGCAAGTAGAGAATCTCTCCATCCGGCCTGATCCAGCGAAATTCCCCTTCAATGACCTGCCCTATGGGTGTTTTGACTAATTGCGAGTAGATATCATTCACGCGTTTTCGGTCATCCGGGTGAAACCTCGTCCTGATTTTTGACCGATCCAATGCCATGAGTTCATCCATTGTTAATCCAAGGGTATTCACCGTGGCACGATTAATAAAATTAATACGATCTTCTCTGTGATCGAAAACGTAAGTAGCCAGAGGTGTAATATCTAGAATATCGTTAAGGAATCGGCGGTTATCCTCAATTTCCTTTTCGATCTTTTTACGATGAGTGATATCCACACCTTCAGTCAAGAAGGCCTTCTTTCCCTGGATGACAAGCGGAAGGGAACTGAACTCAAATTCTTTTATTTGGTTTTCTTTTGTCTGCCAGATAATTTCAGCCATAAAAACCTGATTGTTTCTTAATTGTTGTTGATACCGCTGTCTGAAATCCTGTACCATTTCTTGAGGCATTACTTCTTCAAAAGGTTTTCCGATGATCTCCTGCGCTCCCCGATATCCCAGGATCATTGCACCGGTCGGATTTGTATAAAGAAGATTTTTTTCCTGGATGAGGAAGATAGCGTTGGACGATAATTCAAGAACTCGATGATAAAGCTCACGACTCTCGTTGTAGTCCTCTTCTCTTTTTTGCCATTCAATAACGCTAGTGATCAATGAACGAAATAGATCCAACAGACCTTTTTCTCGTTCAGACCAGAATGGGTGTGATTTCCTTGCACCAAAACCGATATAGCCGGAAAATTGCTCCAATGTAAAAATAGGAAGAAGAGCCAACGAAGCCATTCCGGTCTTCTTGAGGAACACCCTTTCTGATTCCGCTTCTTCCGGAATCTCATGGATATCTGGAACAAAGATCGGTTGATTGGATGCCAGCCAGTCCAATGTGCGTTTGAATTGGGACTTTGTGATTTTGAAATTCCTAAAATCATCGAGTTTCATCGATGGATTTTGCCAGTCATACCCTTTGTCGATCATATTGTTTTCGGAATCTATGAAGCGGATGAATCCGATATCTGCCTGCAGATAACCCGCCATTTTCTTCAATGCCACAGGGATTTGCTTCACGGTCTGTGAAATATCTGTTTGCAGGAATTGTGAAGTAATCTCGGCCAGGATCTTCTCCCCCTCCAGTTGCTTTGAGAGTTCCATTTCAACCAATCGCTCATCGGTCATGTTTCTGATGTAGGTGGCAATTCCAATGATATTGCCGATATCGTCTTTCCAGGCTTTAAAGATGAGTTGAAAAAATTGGAGCTTATTCTCTTGAATCCTGGTAATTTCTACCGAGCTAGACAATCCTGTTAGCAGTAGGTCTTTCTTAATGGCCACAATCCTGTTGACTTCATCAGGTGTAAAAAATGCCTGATCTGTCTTGCCGATGATCCGGGCATCCCTGATCCAATCTGTTGGATTGATGATCCAGACATAAGTCAGATCCCTGTCTTGAAACAGGATGGTGACCGGCGAGTTATTAGTCAGAAGATTGAAAAGAGTCTCGTTCTTTGAAAGATTGGCGTTCTTTTCTTTCAGGCGGTTGTTTTCTTCACGTAAATGCGAATACGCTCTAATCAACTCTTCATGTGAGCAACTCTGTAATGTCAGATCACTTAAATATTCATTGGAAAGAGAGGATGGTTCTTTTTTTCTTCCGGGATCAGCAGTCTGTACTTTTCTCTTCATCCCTGTCTCCACATCTGTCACGTAATTAATCACCCGATAAATAATTATATGCTTTTGAGATTTGATTATCTGATGGGGGAGCAGCATAGGTTATAATTTCTGTATGAGTTCACATGGAAAACCACTTGTCATTGGAATTGCCGGCGGTACCGGCTCGGGAAAAACAACGGTTGCCAGTGTGATTCTCAACAAAGTGGGGCGTTCAAGAATTGCTTATATTCCACATGACGCTTACTATAAAGACCTGCGGCATCTTCCGCCTATTCGCCGGATGGAGATTAATTTCGATCACCCTGATTCACTGGATTCGGAATTGATGATGCAACATATTCGCGATCTGCAGGATTGGAAACCGGTGAACCTGCCGGTTTATGACTTCACCACGCATACCCGAACCAATCAATTTATTGAAGTTAAACCCAGCCGAGTAATTCTGGTGGAAGGCATATTGATCTTCACCGAAGCGGATCTACGAGAACTATTTAATGTGAAAATTTTTGTTGACACAGATCCTGACATCCGATTCATTCGCCGCCTTCAGCGTGATATCGCGGAGAGAGGTAGAACCATGGAATCGGTCATCACCCAGTATCTCTCTACGGTCCGGCCGATGCACCTTGAATTTGTCGAACCATCCAAACGGTATGCCGATGTGATCATCCCGGAAGGTGGCCTGAACGAGGCGGCCATGGATATGGTAATAGCCCGAATAGAGTTGATGCTGAAAACGGAACAAAACTAATCATAGATTGCAGGTAAATAGTTCATGTTGCACATGAAAGAAATAACAAAACAACGGTTGATCAGCATCTTCATACTGATCAGCGCCATAGCGATTACTGCCGTTCTTCTATACTATCGCCAGGATATCCAAAAATTTGGGACTCTGGGGTATCCGGGGGTATTCCTCATCGCTATGCTCTCAAACGCAACTGTTTTGATTCCTCTGCCTGGATTGATGTTCACAACGGCGATGGGAGCCGTATTCGATCCCTTCTGGGTGGCTGTCGCTGCCGGATTGGGAGCAGGGCTGGGGGAGATAAGCGGTTATATGGTCGGATTCTCCGGTCGTGAATTGGTTCAAAAGACCCGGTGGCATTTTACTGTTGAACGTTGGATCACGAAATATGGTGTCTGGGTCATTCTGGGACTGGCGATTATTCCCAATCCTGCCTTTGATCTGGTCGGTGTTTCTGCCGGTGCGTTAAAAATGCCGATCTGGAAGTTTTTAATCGGTGCCTGCTGTGGAAATATCATCAAAATGATGCTCTTCGCGTATGGCGGTGCCGGTATATTTCATTTCTTTCCAGCCATAAAATGAATGGCAGTCATTTCTTGGCAAATGATCATTTCCGCACTATACTACTTCCTCATCCGGGTCATCCTCTGACCGGGAAGAAGAACATTCTTCATGAAGAAAGCATTCCTTTCTGAACGGACAATTCCGTTCGCGCTGTTATTTTTCTGTATCCTGACTTACGGTTTACTCATCCCCTGGCTGGGTTTCTACTGGGATGACTGGCCGTATATCTGGTTTGCAAAAACCCTGGGAGCTGCGGGTTTTGCCGATGTGTTTTCTCATGACCGCCCGTTCCTGGCACTGCTTTACTCAGTAAATCTTCCGACACTGGGTACAAATCCTGTTGTCTGGCAGGTTTTCGCTCTGGTATGGCGCTGGCTGGCAACACTGCTATTCTGGAAGGTGTTTCGTTTGTTGTGGCCAGAGCGACCCCGGCAGGCATTAGGCGCATCCCTGCTATTCCTGGTGTATCCAGGCTTCAGCCAGCAGTGGATCTCTGTCATTTACAGTGAAGCATTCATCATCTTAGCGGCTTTTCTGGGTTCGCTTGCATTGATGCTGGCTGTTCTACGTAGAAAAATTCCCTTCTGGCCCGGGACCCTGGCCGCCCTGGTACTCTCGGCGTTCAATCTGTTTTCCACCGAGTATTTTTTTGGCCTTGAACTTATACGCCCATTGTTGATATGGTGGATTCTGGGTGAATCCATTTCAGAATGGAAAAAGCGGATTGGGAAGTCAATATTACAGTGGCTGCCATATCTGCTTGTTCTTGGCCTGTTCAGCGTATGGCGTGCCTTATTGTTCCAATCCAACACGTATCAAATCTCCGCCATGGAATCGCTGGCTGTCACACCTCAGGCAACCATCGCCGGATTATTGAAAACTCTGGGTTCGAATGTGATCATCGGCGGCTGGTTGGCCTGGAATCAGATTTTCAATCCGCCAAACGCTCTTGAAATCCAGATATTGACTACCCGCCTGTTCTGGGTCATCGTTCTGGCTTCCTTTGGCCTGGCTTTTTTCTATTTACTTCAGGTCCAGATTTCCGGGAAAGAAACAGACGAAGAAAAAAAACATCCCGAGAGATGGGGTTGGAGTGCCGTAATCCTGGGCTGTTTGAATCTGTTGGCCGGTGGAATTCCATTCTGGATTGCCAACTTACCTCTCACTCTGAATTTTCCCTGGGACCGCTTCACTCTGGCGTTGATGACCGGTTCAGTATTGTTGCTGACCGGTCTGTTTGAAATCTTCATCCGCACCTTTAGGCAGAAGGTTGTTCTTTTTTCCATCCTGATCAGTCTGGCGGTAGGCTGGCAGTTTTACAATGCCAACACATACCGCCGCGAATGGGAATTATCGCGCGATTTCTTCTGGCAGTTGAGCTGGCGCGTTCCCGGATTGAAGCCAAACACCCTGTTGTTGACCCACGAATTTCCATTCCGCTATTACAGTGATAACTCGTTGACAGCACCGATCAATTGGATGTACGCCCCCGATTTTCAGGGTCGTGCAATGCCGTATATGTTGAATTATTTGTCTGTTCGATTGAAGAACAGCCTGCCTTCCGCTGAACCCGGCCTGCCTGTTGAGCAGACATACAGAGCCATGACATTCAAGGGAAACACCTCGAATTCGTTGGCTTTATATCTGCCAACAGATGGTTGTCTGAAGGTGATGGATTCTGTGTACACCAATAAAGACTCGATTCCCAATCTGCCTTATCGCATGGAACCGGCTATCCCTATTTCCAACCTGTCACAGATACTTGCCAATCCGGAAAATCCGGTTAATCCGCCGCCTCAATATGCCCCGGAACCACAGCATACATGGTGTTATTATTACCAGAAGGCTGATCTTGCCCGTCAGGTGGGTGACTGGCAGGAGGCTGCCCGCCTGGGTGATGAAGCTCTAGGTAAAGGATTACTGCCCAACACTCCGACAGAATGGCCGCTCTTTATTGAAGCCTATGGACAGACCGAGAACTGGAAACGAGCAACCGAGTTAACCGAGAACGCCTATGCCACAAATCCATCCCTGCGTCCGGCTCTATGTTCTGTCTGGGAGCGTATTTCCAAAACTACCAGATCTGAAAAAGGATTGGATAAGGTAAGCTATATGAACGATTATGTCGGATGTGGAAAACCATTGGATACTGAAGGAAAATGATGTCTCAAAAACCCGGTATCTCAGTTGTTGTTCCTGTTTATAACAGTGCCAGTACCCTGCGTGATCTGATCTCCCAGCTCGCGAAAGAGTTGCCTACGCTGGCAGATCATTTCGAAGTCATACTTATCAATGATGGCTCAAAAGATAACAGTTGGGAGATGATCCAGGTGCTGGGCAGGGAATATGCATGGGTGCGCGGGGTTAACCTGATGCGCAATTATGGCCAGCACAACGCGCTGGTCTGTGGGATGCGATTGGCAGCCCATGAAATTATTGTCACCATGGATGATGATTTGCAGCACCCACCGAAAGAGATCTACAAATTGCTGGAACCGCTTCAACAGGGATTCGATGTTGTGTATGGAGTGCCTGTGAAATTACCACATTCATGGTGGCGCAATGCCTTCTCTCGATTAACCAAACGGATTCTGGCGCTGGTCATGGGGATTCCCACCATCCGGGATATTGGTTCCTTTCGGGCTTTCAGAGCAGATATCCGGCGGGCCTCTGACCAGTTTCAAAGCCCCACCGTGATTTTGGATGTCCTCTTATCGTGGGGTACCACCCGGTTTACGACCGTGCAGGTGGAAGAAACACCGCGTCAGACAGGGGAATCCAACTACAATTTTTCCAAACTGGCTTCTCAAGCCCTGTTGATTCTCACTGGTTTCAGCACTGTGCCATTGCGCATAACCAACTGGTTGGGATTTGTCTCAACCGTGTTTGGATTGATCATCTTGATCGTTGTACTGGCTCAATATTTCGTCGCCGGAAGTGTTCCCGGTTTCCCGTTCCTGGCTTCGATCATTGCGATATTTTCAGGAACACAACTCTTCGCACTGGGCATTTTCGGCGAATACCTGGCGCGGATCTTTGATCGCAGTATGGAGCGCCCGATCTACGTTATTGCCGAACAAATTCGAGAGAATAAGGAAGAATCCGTGTGAAAGTCGTTATACTCCAGCCTTCCTATATTCCCTGGCGAGGTTATTTCGATCAGATCCTTCGATCTGATCTGTTTGTATTTTATGATGATGTTCAATACGATAAACGCGGCTGGAGAAATCGAAACCGGATCAAAACTGCCAGCGGTCCGATCTGGTTATCCATTCCTGTCTACAACCGTGGAGCGCAAACAGAACACATCCCCATCAACCAGATAAAGATTGTGTGGGATAGGCCGTGGACAATGGAACATTGGAACTCCATCCGGCTTGCCTATGGCAAAGCGCCGTATTTTTCAAAATATGCCGGTATGGTTGAAGATTTCTATTCGCGGAAACCTGACATGCTCGCAGACTTCACGATTGAAACCACCATTCAACTGGCAAGAACCATCGGCATCGACCAAACCCGTTTCCTGCGTTCGTCTGAGATCGCCGGAGTGGAAGGCACGAAAACCGATAGACTGCTTTCTATTTTAAAGAAAGTAGGAGCGACGCATTATATTTCAGGCCCATCAGCCAGAGATTACATCGAAGCCGAGAAATTTTCAGAGGCCGGAATTACTCTGGAATACATGCAGTATGATTATCCGGAATATTCCCAGATGTACCCGCCCTATGATCCGCAGGTGTCCATTCTGGATACTCTGTTCATGATGGGGCCTGAAATATTGAACACATTCCACCGCTAGAGGTATTGATGGCTAAAAAATCGATCGATATGGATCAAATCCAGGATTATTTTGCCGGGAAATTGAAGCAATTCGGCACCACTCCTCGGGGTGTCGATTGGAATTCGAACGGCGCGCAGGATACGCGGTTTCTCCAACTGGCGAAGATCATTGACCGGCCGGATAGACCTTTTTCCATTCTGGATTATGGCAGCGGTTTTGGTTCTTTTTATGACTACCTGGTTTCTCAGAACATGAAACCGGTGCGCTATGTAGGCTTTGATATTGTGGATGAAATGGTAATAAAAGGTCTGGAATTGCATTCCGGAAATTCGTCTGTGGAGTTTTACAGCCAGGATGCCGGGCTGCCGGTCTGCGACTATGCGGTTGCCAGTGGAATTTTTAATATCAAACTGGATACGGATTATCAGACCTGGACGGAGTATGTCGTCAGGACCATTACCCGGATGAACGAACTGACCGACCGCGGTTTCAGCTTCAACCTGCTGACAAAATATTCTGATGCCGATCACATGCGTCCGGATCTGTATTATGCCGATCCCGGGTATATCTTCGATGTCTGTAAACGCCAATTCTCACGGAATGTTGCCATTCTGCACGATTATGATCTGTATGATTTCACGGTAATTGTGCGGAAGAAACTGGATTGATGGGTAAGTTTATGACTGAGACCAAAGTAGATTTCAATAAGCCCTGCATCGTCGGCAACGAATTCACCTATATGGCTGATTCGATTAAAGAATCACACATTTCCGGCGATGGTAAATACTCTAAACTCTGTCATGCTCTTTTGGAAAAACAACTGGGCGTTCCTAAAGCATTAACAACGCCTTCCTGTTCACATGCCCTGGAAATGACTGCCTTTCTACTGGATATCAAACCCGGTGATGAGGTCATAATTCCAGACTTCACATTTGTTTCCACGGTAAATGCTTTTGTAATTCGCGGTGCGCGGCCTGTTTTTATCGATATCCGGCCTGACACTCTGAATATGGATGAGACAAAACTGGAAGAACTGATCACCCCCCGTACGCGGGCTATCGTTCCGGTGCATTATGCCGGGATTGCCTGTGAAATGGATACCATCATGGCTATTGCCAACCGGCATAAGATCCCGGTGGTTGAAGATAATGCACACGGTTTGTTTGGCAAGTATAAGAACCGTTGGTTGGGAACGATTGGCAGCCTGGCAACTCAGAGCTTCCATGAGACCAAGAATTTCACCTGTGGTGAAGGTGGCGCTATATTGATCAACGATCCCGCTTTGATCGAGAAAGCTGAGATCATCCGGGAAAAGGGCACAAACCGCAGTCGTTTCTTCCGGGGGCAGGTGGATAAATATACCTGGGTTTCCATCGGATCAAGTTACCTTTTATCAGATATCCTGGCGGCTTTTCTGTACGCGCAATTGGAAGTCTGGGAGGAGATTCAGGCGAAACGCAAATGGATCTGGCAGACGTATGCGGCAGAACTGGCTGATTGGGCGAAGGCCAACGGCGTTGTTCAACCGGTCGTACCGGAAGGTGTGGATCCATCCTGGCATATTTATTACCTGCTTCTTCCCGACCTGGAAAGGCGTTCAGCACTTATTGATCATCTAAAAAGATCAGGAGTGAACACCGTTTTCCACTACCTGCCATTGCATCTATCCGAAAAAGGCAGGGAATATGGTGGCAGACCGGGAGACATGCCCGTGACCGAATCTGTCAGCGACAGATTGATCCGTTTGCCGTTGTTTTATGACATGGGTGAGATCGAGATGGAACAGGTATTGAATGCTGTAACGGCGTTTAAAGCCAGTTAACTGTCATGACTGTTTCATGCTAGAATTTGCGTATGGGTGAAAAAACGGACCATCAGAATTATCTGGCACAACATAAACATGATGTGATCTGGCAAATCTGGCTGCCAATCGGTTTTGGTGCCATTGCCATGTTCGCGCTCGGTTTACTGGCGGCATTCTCATTGCAAGGCGGAACAGAAGCCAGTGTTCGATGGAGTCAGGTCGCCACCATCTGGCTGATCCTGCCCATCTTCGTAGCAGGTATATTCCTGTTTGTCCTTCTCACCGGACTGGTTTTTCTCGTATCGCGGTTAAAAAGCGTGCTGCCAGACTACGCTATGATCGTTCAGTATTATGCGCAGATGATCATGGATCGCATCAAATCTGCCGCGGATAAAAGCGCGAGACCGGTCATCACAGCCCACGCCTATAAATCTGCTGCAAACCGATTCTGGCTGGCATTGCGTTACCTGCTTGCGGGTGGTTACAGAGATTGAACTTTCAAGATAAGGACAATCGTTTATGAACTGGAAAACGAAGACATTGTTAATTGGGACAAGTATTGGCGCTGTTACCGGTCTGGTGGCTTCTTTGATCATTCTGCAACGGGCGGAAAAGAATGAGACCGTTCCAAGACTCTCGGCAGGTGATGGCGTTAAAGTTGGTATGGGTGTTCTGGGTGTGTTAAAGATGCTGGCTGACCTGATTGCACGGCCTTGAGAAATTTCTGCATTCCCAACAATCCGGCGAAATTTGCCGGATTGATTTTTTTTTAAAAGATTTAGTTATTCGATTTGCGGGTAAAATCACCCCATGTCTGCCAGAAATGAACAGAGCAAGCCGGTGATCCGGTATTTGATATCCGGATTGCTTACCCGATCCACCATTATCACGACTGATGGGAGAATTCGCGTAGACCAGCTAGGCGGGAGCGCGTTGTACTCTGCCGGCGGATTAGGGATGTGGGATACATCGGCAGGCATCCTGGCGACAGCAGGTAATGACTACCCGATAGAATGGCTTGAGAGCCTGTCGTTAAAAGGGATAGATACCCATGGGATCCGTATAACAGATGAACCGATGGATGTTCGTCATTTTGCCGCGTATGACCAGGATGGCAACCCGGATAAAAGCGCACCGGTTTCGATATTTTTAAGGTTAGAGGCGCCGCTGCCATATGAGTTATTGGGATATGTTCCAAGAGAGATCCAATTGGATTCCCGAAACCGGCCGGGAAAATTCACCCTGCGATCCGCGGATGTTCCGGATGAGTATATGGATGCCACGGCAGTTCATTTTTGTCCTACCGATTTTTTGACACATTCACTTATGCCGGGGAATCTACGACAGGGGCAGATCCAGACAATCACAGTTGATCCATCACCAGGGTATATGAATAAGGCATTCTGGGATGATATTCCCCAGGTGATTGCCGGCATCACGGCGTTTCTGCCATCAGAAGAGGAAGCCCTGTCCCTTTTCGAAGGACGCACGCGCGACCTGAAAGAGATTGCCGCGGCACTGGCCGCTTACGGATGCGAATTTGTGATCATTAAACGAGGAGCTCAGGGTGTCTTATTATATGAACAGGTCAGCCGCACTTATCGTGTGATTCCCGCCTATCCTGCCTCTGTGATCGATCCGACTGGAGTGGGTGATGCGTTTTGCGGTGGGTTCCTGGCTGGCCTGCGTTTGAAATATGATCCATTTGAAGCCGCATTGATGGGTTCAGTCTCGGCATCTTTCAAAATCCAGGGGGTAGGACCTTTCTATCCAATGGAAGCTTTACCGGAACTAGTCAACGCGCGCCTTGAAATTCTACGGGAAAAATCGAAGATTCTATGAATCGCTGATCATTGGAGGTACTGGAAAATGTTTTCTGCAAGATTGGCAAAATTGCTCAATGCGATAAAAGAGAATGGATTCGATGGGGCCATATTAAATCCCGGAGCTTCGATGACCTACCTGACCGGGCTGTCTTTTCATCTCATGGAGAGGCCTGTGGTTTTGTTCGTCATCCCCGATGAAAAGCCAATTTTGATCCTTCCTGAATTGGAGAAAGCCAAGCTCGATGCCTGTCCGGTAGAATTTTCTGCCCATTTCTTTGGCGATAATCCGGCTGAGAGAGGGTCCATTTTCAAGAACGCTCTGCGCGGTCTTAATCTCAACGGAAAGAGGTTCGCCGTGGAATCCACCCGGCTGCGCTTTTTGGAAATGGAATATGTGAAGGCTACAGCTCCACAATTGAATCTAATGGATGGCTCACCAGTCTTTGATACGCTACGGTTGAATAAAGATCCACGGGAAGTGGAGTTCATGCGAAAGGCTGCGATCATTGCCCAACAGGCTTTTAATCGACTGCTGCCGGAAATTCAGGTGGGAAAAACGGAACATGAACTGGCTAACCGGTTGACTGCACTCTTACTTGAATGTGGTTCGGATCCGGAATTACCGTTTCAGGTGATTTTTTCCAGCGGCCCGAACAGTGCCAATCCACACGCCGTTCCTTCGGAGAGAAAACTCGAGCAGGGTGATCTGGTGGTGGTGGACTGGGGAGCCAGTTTTCAGGGGTATGCCTCGGATTTGACCCGCACACTGATTTTGGGTTCTCCGACGAACGAACAAAAGGCGATTGCCGGAAGT
>JAAZMZ010000062.1 GCA_012798535.1 Leptolinea sp. | reverse complement strand
GCTTGACACGGATACAGAGCCGATTATAATTGCAGTCTACCCGCGCTGGTGCTGGAATTGGCAGACAGGCATGGTTGAGGGCCATGTGCCGCAAGGCGTGGGGGTTCAAGTCCCCCCCAGCGCACACAGTAATTCAGCCTATCGCCTTTCGAGGCGGTCTTATTTTAATGCAAAGTAATGAAATTTTCCTCAACTCCCGGGGGAATTTTCGACCAGGATTCCAAATCCGGTTTGAGGAATGTTCGATCTGGATAAAAAAATCGGAACGCCGGATCTCGCCTCGATTTGGTGGTGGATTGGTATGGAGGGAAAACTAGAGCGGGTGATGAGATTCGAACTCACGAATGGTACCTTGGGAAGGTACTGCCTTACCACTTGGCGACACCCGCGTAGTAAAGAGATTATAACCAAACTACGGTATTTTTTGTAGGTATAGATTTCTGCGAATCAAATTTTGACTAATGCGGAATATTCTTTTGTAACATCGCCTTCTTTATACAGGCGTGTCACCCTGGGAAGAATTGACGTTGTTACCTCATAATTTATGGTGCCTTCCCAGTCAGCCACTTCTTCTGCTGTGATCTGCTCGTTGCCTTGTTTACCAAAGAGAACGGCTTCCTGCCCCGGTTGTACTCCGGGAATCCATGTGATATTCACCACCATCTGATCCATACAAATCGTACCCAGGATGGGAGCACGATGGCCTTTTATCAACACAAATCCTTTGTTGGACAATGCCCGATGGTATCCGTCTCCGTAACCGACGGGGATAAGCGCGGTTTTCATCCATTTTTTTGCCATAAAGGTGCGCCCATAACTAATGGCGCCGCCGGGTGGAACGACCTTGACCTGGCATACCCGGGATTTCAATGTCATCACCGGAATTGTCCGGATGTTTGAAGCCCATTCTGATGAGGGTTGAAGGCCGTACAAAAGAATTCCCGGTCGTACGGCGGTGAAATACACGTCACTCATTTTTTCGACTGCAGCGCTGTTAGCTGCATGGATCATGGGAATATTCCACCCCACTGATTTGATCGTGGATAGAACATCATGAAAGGTCTTCACCTGATGCACTGCATAAATCGGATTCTCCGAATCGGCTGTGGCTAGATGTGTGTAGATTCCTTCCACATGGATATTCGGGAATTGCCGGATATTATGGAGGAAATCCATGGCTGTTTCAGGCCGGATTCCATAGCGGTTCATGCCAGTATCGATTTTTACATGAACAGGGACAGTCAATCCAGTCTCCGAAGCTCGATGGGAAAGTGCTTCTACTGTTTGTATGGAATAGACACTGGGGGTTAGTCTCCACCGGATGATCTCTTCAGCACTTTCTGGAGGTGTATAACCGAGGATGAGAATGGAGGATTTGATTCCGGCTTTGCGGAGCTCAATCCCCTCGATAATCCTGTGTACGGCCAGGTGGGATACACCATTCTTCTCTGCCTGTTTCGATATCTGTATTGCACCATGCCCGTAGGCATTGGCTTTAACTACAGCGATGATGGAAACGTTGTGATTTACCCGCTTTTGTATTTCTCTCAGATTATTCGAAAACGCATCCAGGTCAATTTCTGCCCAGGTTATTGTTCCAGTCAAGTCGTTCATATCAACTTCTTTCAAGAGGTATCCATTGTGAGGAAGGAATACCAAATTATCACTCTCGATGTACATGGAAAGAGGAATAGGCAAACGGTATATTAGATATAGATGAAACTAAATTCTCGTCATCTAGATTTCTGGCGGCTGTCCAATATCTATCACCAGGCGTTCACGGTCTCCCCGATGGACTGTATGGAAATACTCCACCGGTGTGGAATCCTTGAGATAACTGATACTGTCAATCAAAATTAACGGAGCGCTCTTTTCGATATTGAGAATCTTCGCTTCAACTTTATTTGCAAGCACAGCTTCGATATATCGTCTGCTGTAACAAATCTCCAGACCATAGGCATTCAACAGGTTATATAGCGAATTATTTACCAGATCTGCATTGATCAATTGTGGACATAGGCGGAAGGGTACATACGTAGTACCATACACGAATGGCTCTCCGTCAATTAACCTCAGCCTGTCCATCACAACTACCTGTTCATCCACTTCGAGATTAAGAAACCGGGCCACTTTGATGGACGCAGGTTGAATTTCCTGTCGATAGACTCTGGTCTCTGGAATATGCCCATGATCGACCATGTCTTGAAAAGTACCGGTTAGGCGGGTTGCCTGGGTGACCTGCATTTTCGGTTCAGCCACGAATGTGCCTTTCCCCTTGATCCGGTACAGGATTCCTTCATATTCCAATTCCTTGAGTGCCTGACGGATGACGATCCGGCTGACTCCGAATAGCTGGCACATTTCTGTTTCCGCCATTATCTGGCTGCCCGGAGTCCAAACACTCTGTTCTATGGCTTCACGCACTGAATCCTTGATCTGTACATACAGGGGGGTGTAACTGTTGCGGTTGATTGATGGTTGAAATGCTCTTATTTCATTATTTTGATTCATATCTCAACTTCCCAGGGTCGGTATTCTTCAATGGCTCGGCATGATGTAGACTAAAGGATAGTTCGAACGAGCAATATCCAGACGGTGTTTCTTCACTGCCAAATTATCTTGAATTGGATTAATAAAAGGTTTCTGAGTTCTCTTGTTCGAATTGATCGACATATTTCTCACTAATTCTTCGTGTGATCCGAGGATTTGTTACAGCGGGAGTAAGACTGACTGACCGGCAGTCCTACTCCCTGAGATTCCTATAGATTCAGAATTTTTCGGGCATTTTCACCCAGGATCAGTTTCTGGGCACCGGGATCGGATGTGACATATTTAATTTTTCGGATCTCCTGAGCCATGGATCCAAAAGGTGCATCAGAGGAGAATATGACTTTTTCAGGCCCCACCTCTTCTATGGCTCGTTTAACCACAGGTGCGAAACATACAGCCGTGCCCAAATAGATATTCTTATTCCTTTTTGCAATTTCAAAGGCGTTATCAGCCATCATTGGAATGCCCATGTGCGATAGGACTATCGGGACATCGGGGAAGGAGCGGGCAATTTCTTCCCATTTGGCAGGAATGGAGAACAAGTCTGACATGGCATGCGCCATCACCGCGGCATGGTACCGTGAACAAATCTGAAAAAATGGATCCACAATGCTATGTCTGTCTGCCGCGAAACCAAAACGATTCGCGTTTAATTTTAACCCTTTCAGTCCATTATCGCGAAGTGCGTGCTCAAGATCTTCCTCGGCACCCATTGTCCAGGGATTTTCCACGGCAAAGCCAATGATCCTGTCGGGAAATTTCTTCACACTCAACGCAGTATTTTCGTTATCGATGTTCTCTAGTTGTGAAGCTGTCATGGCTCTGTCGACGCCGGCGCCATCCATCATGGTGATCAATTCTTCGACAGGGTAGTTATATCCCTTTCGAGTGCCTGTATGAGACAAAAAATCGATAATCATACGTTCATCCTTTGCTTTTATTGATGAATCTTGAAGAGTCTGGCGGCATTATTACCCAGAATTAATGCCTGTACTTCTGGATCACTGGTCGCTTCACGGACCTTCTCGATCTCAAGCTCGAAATAGCCGGCTTCCGGTGTTCCGGTGCCCAGGAGTATCTGATGAGCATCTACGGATGCAATCACCCTCTGATAGTTGGCAAACATATGGCCTGTCGTATCGAGGTAAATATTCTTATTCCTTTTGGCTACTCCAAACGCCGATGTAGCTTCGTAACTGAAACCCATCCAACCCATGATGATGGATACTTTTGGAAAGTTCGCCGCCAGTTCCTGGAATAAAATGGGTGAGCTGAAGATTTCTGCCGCGCCATAAGCCCATACCGGAACATCATACTTTTCACAAATATGCATGATCGGCGCCAGCAGAGCAATATCATTCATCATGAATCCATGACGAACGGCATCAAGGCGTACACCGGAAAAACCGTTCTCAAGTGCTTTCTTCAGGTTATCCAGATTATCTTCCTGCAAAGGATTGATTGTGTATAAACCGGTAAGCCGTTGAGGGTATTTCTTTACCGCTTTCTCAATATATTGATTGTTGATCTTTTCGGGAAAACAGAAGACAACCGCCCGGTCAACTTTGGCTTTATCCATTGCTGCAATCAGGCTATCAGTGGTTACATCCGGTTTGTTTCTTCGGTTTCCAATTTGATTATTAACATCAAAAATCATTTTGATGCCTCCGATTTTGATTTATTTGCGCTTAGGATCTTTTTCGCCATATCCAATTCCGAGGTTGTAACCATGATCATATCCATGGCGTGGATCAGAAGCAGGTGAAAAGGAATCGTCTCGCCGTTGGCTTGAGGCTGCATTAATTTCAGAAATTGAATCTTGTGAGCTTCGTTCAGCATCTTTTCGGCTTCATCCAGTTTTCTGGCATTATCATCGTCAATTCCAGAAAACAACGCTTCAAGGACGTGGAAAACTATCGTTCTGGCTTCACCGGAATAACCGATCATTTCCATGCAAATTGTCTCGATCTCTTCATTTGATAGACTCATCATTTTCTCCAAAAGGGTTATGACCTAAAAATCATTTTCCACAAGTCTTTGTATTCCCTGAATGGCCAGGTCTTCGTCATCACCGGTTATCTCCAACTCGATTGCCTGATTCTTTTGGACTCCAAGAGAAAGTATGCCGAGAATGCTTTTAGCATTTGTCCATGGACTATCGGTGTTGATATTTCTGATACGGATATTCGAACTGTATTTCTTGCATTCGTTGATAAAAAGGGTTGCCGGTCTTGCATGTAAACCAACTTCATTGGCAATTATTATTTGTTTCTTTTTCATAGGATTCATTTCTTCGATTAATTACTTTGATCTTCAGATAATAGTGAACCATTCTGCCCTCTCAGGTGGTCGATCTGGTTCAGTTTAAACCATTCAACATGGTTATCTTTATCCAGAAGAACCTCTGAAATTCCACAGGGTTGTATGGCAAGGTCTTCGGACCAACGTGTCAGGTGAGCTTCCAACAGTGTGTCAAAGATCACTCTGTGAAGAGAAGCATGGGTTACCAGCAGAATATTCTTTCCTGCGTGGTTCAATAGAAGCCAGTCGAGAAATTGGCGAATGCGCCGATATTGATGTGAACGACTTTCTCCAGTCCAGGACGCGATGATCAGGCAGGCTGCTCGCTGCATATTTTTCAAGAAGGTTCCATCTGTATGCAGTGCATTTATGGCTTTTTTCCCTTCCAGCCAGCCAAAATCCAGTTCCTGTAATGCCAGCATTTCAACCGGTTCAATATCAATGCATCGAGAGATGATATTGGCTGTTTCGACAGCCCTTCCGGCCGGACTTGTGAGAAAAACATCAAAGTGCGAACCACGTAGACGTTCTGCCACCAGACCGGCTTCTTTTCTTCCGGTTTCGCCCAGTGGGCTGTCCAAACGACCATGCAGCTTTCCCTGTTCAACCCAGACCGTTGTTCCGTGGCGTACTAAAGTAATTTTTGTCATCTATAGAGCCTGTTGAAAATGAGGGCAGGTTATACATCTTTCACCTGCCCCCATCGATACCTATAGGTTCGCAAGTTTCAGCGACTGCGATCGCCCATCATCCAACCCATCAGGCAGTTGCAGGGCACTGTTTGTGCCAATGAAGCCATCCTTTCAGGTACCTGCGGATGTTTGATCACAAACAACTTATTTGTGCTCGCGATTTTTGAATCGGTGATCAACACTACTTTCCCGCCGCGCTCGTGAATAGAATCGATCATACGTGCTTCTACTGTCAGCAAATTGGGAAGAGCAGGATCAAGAGCCTTCGGATCATATCCTGGCGCGGAGATGACTCCAACGTACCCTTCTTTTACAGACCGGTCCCACCCGTGAGCATAATCAGCGGTGTTCACGGCCGCGGTTGTGATATGCGGACCTTCACGGAAGGTCAAACCGGCTTCCATCGACGTGCTTATAGAAGGTCCATTGGCCAGGAAATCTATATTGGTAGCGCCTTCGATGAATTTGATCAGAGGAACCGTATTGGCTTCGATGTTTGTCAGGTACTTATCCATCCAATCGGCCAGTTCATAGAGAGGCTGATAGACTCTGTCATCCAATTCGCCCACGATATCTGCCGCCAGCAAAATGCAGACAGCCAACGTTGCCATGAAACTCTTGTTTGATATGAAATTTTCCGGGCCCGCTTTCATGAAGATCGGGTATTCAGCTTCCTGCGCCAGAAGGCTGTCTTCTTTGTTGACAATTCCCACAATATTGGTGTGTCCGCGGGATTTTCGGATCAGCTCCATCACTTCTTTGGATTTACCAGATTGTGAAATTGCCACCAGCAGTGTTTCACCCGAAACCATACCAAATTGATAACGGGAGGCTTCGAAGGCATTCAAGACCATCGATGGAATACCTTTTGATATCAGGTAGTCAACCACGGTATAGGGAGCATAGAAAGAACTGCCCATTCCGGCAAACAGAATCCGTTTGTACTTCCCTGTGCGAAAAAGATCCGCGACCTTTTTTGTTGGATTTTCTGCCTTATGATAATCAAGCAGTTCTTTGAGGACCTTTCCCTCAGTTACTACCTCTTCCAAGAATCCATTCATAATAACCTCGAATTAAATTTGTAAATTTACCGATCATTTTGTTTGCAGAATGTTCTCAATTTGATCCAGTATTTTGTCACCTCTGACCATGCCGTAATCCACGAAGCTGATTTGATCAATAGGAATGTTCAAAGATTCGAGATATTTACGGACTTCGTCCAATTGGAATCTGACTTGTGGAGCCAGTAGAATCACCGATACTCCGTTATAGTCAAGTTCTTTGTAGGTCATTATGGGTGTCGCGTAGATATTTAGCACGATCCCGCGTTTGGTTGCTGCGTTGGTAATACTGGTACATATTAAGCTTGATGACATTCCTGCAGCACATAACACAACAACTTTTGTTTCTTTTTCCACTGTAACCTCTAGACTTCATCGATTTTGATCGGATAGGTTTATTATCCGGTGCAGACATTTACACCTGACTCAACCTTACTTGGCTTCAGTTGTGTTCATTACGCTTTCTTCTGCAATGCAACGGCGTTCCCAGATTTTCGCAAATGGCAGCCAGATCAATCCGGTGATGACGATGATAACGGCTTGAGCTATAACAGACCGCCAGTCACCACCCGTTGACAGGTAGGGTTGGATCAAAAGAGGAGTTGTCCAGGGGACCTGGATATAGGGCGCGGTGACCCAGCCTAGCCTGATCAAAACATACCCGTAGACAAATGCCAGTGTAGTTGACCCGAAAACGTAAGGGATGAAGAACAACGGATTTAGTACGATAGGGGAACCGAACACAATTGGTTCATTGATATTGAAGATACCCGGTCCAAGCTCAAGTCTGGCTACCTGGCGAAGTCTTGCCGAACGAGATTTCCACCAGATCAACACAAGAGGCAGGGTCATACCCGTACCACCGACAATCCCATACGTGAAAAGGAAGGGTTCTGTAAACACATGCGGAATGGGCAAACCGGCAGCGGCGGCTTGCGCGTTTTCTGCCAGATTGGCAACAAGGAATGGATAAAGCGCTCCCCAGATTGTCAATGAACCGCCATGAATACCCACAAACCACAAACCCATAAGTAATAGACCGGTAAGGAGAACAGCATACCAGGTATCTGACATGACCAGTAAAGGACTGACGATCTTGTTCAGCAATACTGTTAATTCAAAACCCAGCAGCACCCTAAGAATCCAGAAAAACACAATCAATACAAACATGGGAATTAAGGCAGAGAAACTGGCTGCGATGTTTTCTGGAACACCCGGAGGCATTTTGATCGTCAGGTTCTTGTCACGCATGAAACGCATGACTTCAGCGACGATCACAGCGATAAGCAGGGCGGAGAACATACCAGAGGCGCTAAAGAAACCAATAGGCATGGTGTTGTTCTGGAGATCGACCGGAGCGTTGGTAATAAGGAAGCAGACTAACGATATTACGCCGGTCATGATCGGTTCCAATTTATACATGCGAGCCATTTCAGCGCCCACACTCAATGACAGAAGCATACCAATAAAACCGAAGGTCATCGTATACAGCTTATTCAATGGATCCGCATAGGGTTTCATCGCCTCTGACAGACCTGAAAATGGCAGGTTGGTCAGAATCAAGGGCAGTGATCCAACTATGATCAATGGAATGATTCGGATAAGGCCACCGCGGATCGCATTAAAGTGGCGCTGATTTCCCAGAGCAAGCAAAGGAGGAGCGATATACCGTTCCACCCATTTACCGATCCGTTCCATAGTTGTTTCAAATCGTGAGACTTGCGTTGTCATACGTAACAGTCCTTTCCAGTAAAGGTGAGTGATGGATACCTGTTCATTGAATAATTCCGGATTAAGTATAGAGCATAGGCAATATCCTACGACCGGTAACCTCGGTCGTCCAGGTACAGTGGAAAAAGTACATACCCAAAGGGGTATTACGGAAGGGAGTGATTTCTCAAGGATTCCCGGGATCAGGAATCACATATGAGACCGGATGTCTGTAAGAAAAGTATTCCACGAGAAGATATACTATTATGATGTTATAACAACATAATAGCGACAAAGTTCGCTGGAGTCAATATCTAATCTGTTTCTTAAGTTTATTCGTGATGATTCGCCATGTCGAATGTCATTCCTATTTCAACCGGTGATTAGTTTTGATCCAAAAGAAGAGAAGTGTAGAGGAATATTTACATACAAGCTAACCATGAAAAATGTTCATTCTTTCTCTGGTATAATTTTTTATCTGTTCTTCGCAATAACCTTGTTTACAAGTTCATCTTCAGGAGAATTGTTTGGCTTTCAACCCTCTCAACTGGCTGATGGGGATGTTTTCCCTGG
>JAAZMZ010000061.1 GCA_012798535.1 Leptolinea sp. | reverse complement strand
GTCAGGACGATCAATTTGTTCTTTGGGATGCTCAGGCTGATATTTTTCAGATTATGCAGCCGGGCACCCCGAATGGTGATATTTTCGTTCATTCAGGCTCCAAAAGAGAAGATTTTTGTGTCTTTCTCATTCTAGAACCCTGGTGTGCAAAGGGAGGGTTTCGCCTATCCTGATGATACCCTGTTCTGGATCACCGATTCAACAAATTCGATGATCCTGCGGGCGCGGTCTTCTTCGAAATTCAATGTGGAAAGCCAGCGGTCGGAGGCCATATAAACATCCTCATCCGGATGCGGGGTATCCAGTGCCTGCCGTAAATTACGGGTTTCCCCGTGATCCAACTGCAGCAGCATGCGCAGTATGGCCATCAGGCTGTAACCGGCCTTAGCGAGCATGCGGATGACCCTCAACCGGCCGATCTCACGCGGGCCGTATAAACGGTATGCATTGTTCTCCTGGCGGGGCACATCCAGAAGGCCGTTGCGTTCCCAGTTGCGGAGGATATCATGGCTTACGCCAAGCAGTTTCGCCGTCTCGCCTATGCGCAGCGGGCGGGATGTAACATCCGCACCACCGCCCTGCGCCCAATGCTCCAACAATTCGACTGCCGCGTTCGCCTGCGCCTTTTCCGCTCTTACCAGCGCCAGGTGCTGGTAAGCCAGCTCCAATGTTCCACCCCAGTCATCCCGCACAGCGCTTTGGATAATCAGCGATCCCGAACGATGGATGGAGCGGCCGGGGTAATAATTACCTCCCATGACCAATCGGTCCAACCGCAGACAATCCAGATGGTGGCGGGTAAAACGCCGGTATCCATTGGGACCGCGCTCCACGGGTGGGAGCAACCCCCAGTCGACATAGCGTCTGACGGTGTTGGCGTGCACACCGACCGCCCTGGCCAGTTCGGAAGTGGAATAATACCGCGTGAGAAAAGGCAAAGCCGTCTTCTTTTTCATTTCGCGACAACAATATCAAATTTTTCCTGCCTGTTCAGAAATGAACCATCCTGTAAATTGCATATAGATACTACAGACAATCTCTTTTATTTGGTATCCGTTTTCTGCATAATAATAGTAGATCCTAATCACTGAACAGGAAGACTATGGTGAACCACGTTTCGATTTTTCTTGCGCAGGTATTTTCCAGCATAACAGCCGGATCTCCGCCACCAGCTGCCACCCCGATGCCTGCCGGGCAGACGGGGAACATCCTCTCAGAGATCCCCTGGGGGTTGATCATCATCGTCATCATCGCCGGTTTCATCATGGGAGCCATTCGAAAAAACAATCCCAATCACATCACCATAAATGCGTGCGCTCCGCTGATCGATGAAGACAAAATGGAAAAAGAAAAGAAAATGATTGCAGAAGAGGAAGCCGGACGGGGAAAACCAGGCTGATCTTTCGAATTGGGTGATATCCGGAAAGAGACTATATACTTGTACATGATTTTGTAAAACCTTTTTTTACTCTGTTTTTATCACTACATTTTCCATTTAAGTTGATAATAGAATAATCACCTATAAAGTTTACTGGCATTGACTTCGCAGAACTGGATTAAAGCTTGCACTGTTGCATATTTACTTATCCATACAATCATTTGAGCATTGAAACCAGTTTTCTCTGGTAACTATTGTTATGAACGATTTTATCAATAATCAGGAAGAAGATAAAACTTGCCCATTTCTGGGATTGCCCTATGACTGGCAAACAGCCATGGATTATCCTTCCCGACAAAATTTCTGCCGGCGGAAACGGCCGCCTTCCGCGCCTGATGAAACCCATCAGCGTGAGTATTGCCTGAACACCACATTCAAACAATGTACGTTCTACGCTAATGAGTCAATACCGGCTAAACCTGCCCTTCAGGCACGTGTATCTGAAAATCCGCTCCGCAGGATTCCCATCTATCTTTGGGTACTTATGGGTATCCTGGTATTTTCAATTGTACTGCTGGCTTTATGGCAGATCATCGCGCGCGTGATCCCTGCTGTATATCTTTCACAGAACGCGCCAATACCCCTGGCCATTACGCGGAACGCCTCCGCCGATATGTCACCCACTCTCTCCGCTCCCACGCTGGAACCTGTAGCCACCTTCACTTTCCAGCCAACTCTTACTCCCAAAGCAACAGCCACTTTTACTCCGGCTCCACCGCGACTCTTCGAGACCCCCTTTGGTACCGATCATCGGTTTTTACTTCACAGGGTTTCCACCGGAGAGGATCTGGTTTCCATTGCCGCGCGGTATAACACGAATATCAACGTCATCCGTGCGGCCAATTACAACATGCCCCAGGAACTCTGGGTGGATACGGTGATCATCGTACCGGCGGATGTGATGGAAACCAGCGGAATCCAGCCGATGATGCCGCTGGAGATCACCGTGAATGGTATGACCATGAATGACCTGGCGCTGCAACAGGGAGTGAATCTAGATGGCTTAATGGCGCTGAATGAACGCCCGGCAAATTACGTGCTGACCCCCGGGGAGTGGGTCATTGTTCCCTGCATCCAACCAACTCCCTGAAAGGTTCTCTATTGCCCACCATCTTATTCATATGCACGGCCAATCAATTTCGATCTCCCATCGCAGCGGCCTGTTTCACACGCCAACTGGCTTTGATGAAAACGCCCGGCGATTGGAAGGTGATCAGCGCGGGAACCTGGGCTGCGGAAGGACTTCCCGCACATCCGAAAGCTGTGGAAGCTGCCAGGGGAATCGGCCTGGATATTACGAATCATCGTACCAGAGAAGTGAATGCCGAGCTTCTGGACTCGGCTGATTTGATCGTCTGCATGCAATCCGGACACAGGGAGGCTCTTGAAGCCGAATTCCCTTCCACTCGCGGGCGGATTTTAATGCTGGCCACCCTGGCCGGGCTGTCTGGAAGTGATATCGAAGATCCTGCCCGGCGTGGATTTGACCATCCCGATGAAGCTGCCCGTTTGGTATGCCAATCGGTCGAAAATGCCTTTTCAAAGCTGATTGATCTGGCCGAAGCCAGACAACCATAAATGATCCGACTTCCTAGATAATGAAGTTGACTTTATGGTATACAGATGTGTTTTTTTATTACTGTGATGAAGTAGAGGACTGAGATATGGAGTTGGAATCTTCCGCTGTGGAACGCAATCAGGATCAAGAAGAAGTCAATATTCGGCAATATATTTCACTTCTTCTGTATCGATCCTGGTTGATCCTTCTTGTGGGCTTGATCGCCGGTGTAATCGCGTATTTCATCAGCCTGAGAATGCCCCCTATTTACGAATCGTCCACATCGGTGCTTGTGAACGAAGCACCCGAATCGAAAGGCGCCGATTACTCATCCGTATTGATGTCCAAGCAGTTAACCAGCACCTATGCCCAGATGATGACCAATGATGTGGTCTTACAGGAAGTCGCCTCTGGTCTGGGTTTGACAAACCCGATTGAAGATATCAAGGAATGGATCTCCGTCGCACCTGTTCGGGATACTCAGATCATCCAGGTGGAAGTAAAAACCACCGCTCCAGCTTTTTCCGCGGATATCGCCAACGCCGTGGTGAAGGTTTTTGCCAAACAGATCCAGGAAATTCAAACGCAGCGTTTCTCTCAATCCAAGATCACCCTGGAAGCCCAGTTATCTGATACAGAAAAACAGATCACCACGTATTCGGCACAGGCGGAAATTGCTTCCACTACGGAAGAAAAAGAGCGGCTGGATACTAAAGTAGCCCAGTATCGCACCATTTATTCCAATCTGCTCACGTCCTACGAGCAGATCAGACTCTCAGAAGCTCAGGCGGTTTCCTCGGTTGTGCAGGTTGAACCGGCAACCCCCAACCCGATCCCGGTGGAACCGAATCTTCCGTTGAATACCATCCTGGCCGCCGTAGTGGGTATGCTGTTGACGGCCGGTGTGATCATCGCCCGGGAAGCTTATGATGACACCATTAAGACACCGGAAGATATCACCCGTCGGTTCAACCTTCCGGTGCTGGGTGTGATCAACCACCAGCCCGAGAACACAGATAATCCCATTACGATTCGCGAACCACGATCACCGATCGCCGAGTCTTACCGCACGCTGCGCACCAATGTCAGTTTCGCCAGTGTTGACCGGCCTCTGCGCACCCTGATGGTGACCAGCGCCGAACCGGGCGACGGTAAAACCACGACCATCTGTAACCTGGGTGTGGTTATGGCCCAGAACGGCAAGAAGGTGGTCATAGCAGATTGCGATCTCCGCCGTCCACGCATTCATACCTATTTCGGTTTGCCCAACCGACACGGTATGAGCACCCTGTTCACGCATGACGATTCACTGACAGTCGTTCGGAATAAATCGGTTGTCGATGGTTTATCGGTAATCACCTCCGGTTCACTCCCCCCCAATCCGGCCGAAATCATGGGATCGCAGAAACTGCAATCCATTCTGAGTACTCTACTACAGTCGGCAGAAATTGTCCTCATCGATACGCCGCCAATTCTGACCGTATCGGATGCCGCCACCCTGGCTTCCTCACTGGATGGCATGCTCCTGGTGGTGCGTCCCGGTAAAACACGCATCAGCGCCCTGCGCCAGACGCTGGAACAGCTCCGCCAGGTCAACGCCCGCGTGTTGGGAATAATCATGAACGATGTGATAACCCGCGGGAATCCCTATAGTTACCGGTACAACTACTACCACAATTACAAAGCCTATCAGGATTATTTCGAAACCGGGAATGGATGAAGAAACCTACCCCGGTCAACATACCCACCGATTCAAATGACTTCTCTACCACTGAAGCGAATGTATGATTCCTGAGATCGATATCCTTCCCTGCAGGCTTCTTGATGAGAACCCGGAAACCGTAAAAGACATCGAATTGATCCAAAAGGGATTGTTTATTGAACTTGGTTGGCACTATTATGTAGACTTCGTCTGGATCATCGACCGAATGAGGCATCTGGGAATTCCCCGTGGGGCAACCGTGCTGGATGCGGGCGCGGGGAGAGGTCTGCTTCAATACCTGCTGGCTTTATATGGTTACAACGTGGTGAGTGTCGATTTTACACCGAGAAAAAATCGCCTTATGGGGAAGCTTCTTTTCAAGAATGATCAGATTAGCGACGAAAAAGAACATACCCATCCGTATATTACTCATCTGCAGGATATGAGGTCAGGTGGGAAGGTGTGGAAGAAACTCTGGTTCCTTATCTCTCACCGGCGTCTTGACTTTTTCGCGCCCTTCAAATTGATCCGACAGGTGGTATTTGGGAAGTCACAGACCGGGGAGATGCATTTTTATCAGGCCGATATTCGTGATATGCCGGCATTGAAGGACGGTTCGATAGACGCCGTTGTTTCAGTTTCCGTAATCGAGCATTTGGATATCGAAAGCCTGCCGCAGGCAATCGCTGAATTCAACCGGGTCCTAAAACCGGGCGCGCCCATGCTCATCACCACCAGCGCCTCGAAGGATAACGACTGGTTCCATGAAGCCAGCCTGGGCTGGTGTTTTTCCCGATCAAGACTAAATGCTCTATTTGCCTGCCCTGCCGGTTCACCAACAACTTTCACAGATTATCAAGATATCCTGGCCGGATACAGGGAGAACAAGACCATCCGCGAACATCTGGCAGGTATTTACCAGCCCGTTGAGAGGACTGCCGGTTCAGCCGGCACCTGGATGCCTGAGTATGTTCCTGTTGGCATATTCACCAGAAAAGAGCATGGACAGGATCGTTGGGAAGCAGCAGGTAAATTCCCGACAGGGATGATAGCCGGATGATCAGATCCATCCCGCATGGGATTGATTACTGGGTCATCATTCTTGGTCTGGTGATCATCCGCATTCCGGTAGTTTTTGGAAATAATCAATCTCTGGTTTTCCGATTGTTGACTCTGGTTCCATTCCTATTCGTTATTTCCAGAAATTCCATATCGGTCATTACGCAGCAAAGGCTCAGATTCAACAGCAAAATTCTGGCTTTTTTGCTCGTCTATCTATGCGTTCTGGGAATTGCGGTCCTGAGAAGCACATTCTCGGATTCATTCCCCCTCCAGTCAACCCTGGGAAATTATGTCCTCTGGTTCACATTCGCGCTTTTTGGTATTCTTGTCTTTTCATGCTGTCAGAATATCGCCAGGTGGAAGCTTTATCAAGAAGCCATATATTACGGCATCATTGTATATGTTTTGGTGAATGTACTGGCCAATTTTCTGGGCTTGACCAATCAGGAAGAGTTATATGTTACCTCGCGGCCGGCAGTGATGCTTCAATTCTTCGGTATTTCCACAAACCGGGTGTTATTCCCGCTGGCAAGCGGAATCAATACCTTCGGGATCGTCGCCGGGGCTGCGATCTGCATCAGCATAATACTGGTGGTCAACAGTACGCAGAGGAAAGATAGGGTTTTCGGGACAATTGGTCTGATTTCCGGTGTCTATGCCATATTGCTTACCGACTGCCGTGGAGGTCTTTTCTTCTCGGCGGTCACAATTTTTACGGCGGTGATATTCCCAAATAGATATCTAAAAACCTTTCGCTGGCTGCCGCTGATCGCTCCTTTTCTTCCATTTCTCTATATTTTTATCCAGGAAAATATCCCGTTCTGGGTCATCCAGGGATTGCTGAGAACTCCCTTTCTGGGAAATGTGGACATTCTTTCCGGCCGTGGGACTATCTGGAAGACGATCATTGACCATTACAGCAACTTCCAGTTCATCCACCTTTTCGGATACGGCTATCATGGAGAGGTCATTTCGGGATTATCGCAAGAATACTCATATCTTTTCACCAATTTCATCAACAGTGACTGGATAACCGTACATAACTATTTCCTACAAACCCTGCTGGAAATCGGATATCTGGGACTGATCCTTATGGTCTGGTTCATCACGACGATCACCACCCGGCTGGCAAAAATGGTCACGGCCAATCCCCGAGATAACAGCGCGAAAATACTCTTCTACCTGATGTTCTATTTCATTCTGGCCGGCACCACAGAGACAGTGCTTTCCACCTATCATCTGGAATTGTTCTTCATTTTTCTGCTGATCATCGCCGCAGTAGGCGCCACGCCGGCAATTCATTCGATGCCGCAGAAGAATGGCAAAGGTCCGGATTAAAAGAATCCGGATATTCCCGGCAGTACTTCAAGAGAAAAACAAATCATTATTAATCCGGCAGGGTGAATTACCACGCCGGTCCAAATTCTATCTCCAGCGTGCCATCACGCTGTAAATTGGTGGTGTATTCCCAACCGTCCGTTGTCTTGGTCAATCCGTTCATCGGTGAGAATACCGCCATATCGACCGGCAGTCTGATCTGGATGGTCAGCGGGATGGCCAGGGTGCCCGGTTGTTTCTGGGCTTTCAGGCGGTAGATCCAATGCGATTCTTGTTCGCCCCGCGAAATCACCCACGGCGGGAGACGGTATTGGAAGGTCGTATCTAAAGCCTGCGATTCGGGAACAACCAGCAGGGTGCCAAAGGCCTGTATACCCTGGATATCTTCTTCCAGAGTGTCCGTGCGTGCCGGGATTTCCTGTTCGCGCAAAGCCCAGCCGGCCGGAATAATATGTGGGGTGGAGGCGGTCAACACAGACCCGGCCGGAGTATACAGGCGTAGATAGGACCAATAACAGTCATTGATCCGGTAATCCTTCTGGGCATCACTTTCGCTCAATCCGCGCAATTGAAGGCAGGCGTCACTGCCCGCGGCTTTGTTGGCCTGCGAAACTGTCACCTGAGCGGTTGGGTTTTCCAGGTTGGTCAGGTCCAACTGATATTTCAGCGATTCATCGACCACGGCACTGGTTTTGTTGAAACCCACATTACTGTCCACCAACATCAGAAAATCGCTGTTGGCCGGTGGTTTTACGGCCCCATCCCAGTTCTTCTGGCGTAATAGGGCATTCATCTCCGGGTCATCTGACTGAAGCATGATGTGCTTTTCATCCAGCAGCCGGATCAATACGCCTGAAACCTTCTGCATCAACTTTGAATCCCCGGCCATGAGTTTCTTCATCAGCGGATCGGCCAGCCGGCTGATGAACTGCTTGCGATCCCAGTTTTTGGCCGATATACCTTCCGGAGGTTTTTGTTCTTTGGCTGTCCGCATGTAGGTCAACACGTTCTCTGAGGAGACCGGTTCTGATGCTCCTTCCACCTGCAGCGGACCGACCTGCCGCAGCAGTTCCACGATCACATGCTGATCCAGAGCGATCACACCGTTAACCGCCTGCGGCCGGGTGTAGGCATACAGAAAGCGCACCCACTTCACAGTGGTCGGAAAATCGGTGAACCAGTTGGCATCGCGCAGTAAAAGGATCTCTGCACGCATGTACTCATCGAGCTGCCAGGGTGCCTGGGGATATGGTTTGGAAAGGTCATCCACCAGTTCGGAGCTTTCAAAAGACAATTCGTTCAACCGGCCATTCTCCAGCACCATCTTTCCCACCGCCGAGAGAAAACCGCCCGTTGGCCGTAATTCATCCTCATTCTGGATCATGATCAGGTAGGTTTGCGGACCATTGCCTATGGCGCCCAGCAGGCGCGGCGCCAGTCGTGCCATGGCAAGCACATCGTCTACCGGGAAGGCTCCCTGCATCGAGGACAACAGGGGATCGATCCTGTCAATCAATATGGACTGGAATCGCGTAGAGAGTTTTTCCGTCTGGATATTCTGACGCGCGGTGCGGGCCTGTGCCAGCGCGGACTGCGCTGCCAGCAGCCTTGTGCCGTCATCCTGCAAACCGCCCAGCAAATCCAGTATTCCACCGGATGTTCCTTTTTCCTTCATCGCGGCAATGACTGGAGCCGCTGCCCGAAAAACCTCATCGCCGGCAATGCTCAACTGCTTCCCCATTTCCAACAACTGTGGAGCCTGCGACAGGTCTCCTCCATAGACAGGCAGCCACGCGAAGTACGGTGCAAGGCGAAGAAATCCGGATGATTCGGTTTCCAACTCTTGCAGATCAGCTCGCAAACTAGCCACGGTCTGGCCTGCCTTATCAAGCTGCGCCGGTTCAGTAGCGGATCGGCTCAACTCAAGCAAGGTCTGGCTGTTCTCTTCCACCGACCGCAAACGCTGGGTGATGCGCCATGCGCTGTAACCGGTCCAGGCCACCCCGACAAGCAGGACAGCCAGCAGGCAGAACAAAACCGTCTTGAAAACAACCTGAACCTGATTTTTTCTCTTTGATGTACTACTTTTTCGCGTTGCCAGGCTGCCTTCATAGTGAATGATCACACCGGCAAGATGCTCCAATCCCTTGCGGTGCCAGTCGCTGATGGTGCTGTTGGCGGCAATTTCCGGCTCACCCCCGACCAGACGGTAGCGCTGGCGGTCTTCCAACGGGATATCCGCCGGCGTGCCAAAGACAAACAACAGAATGGCTCTGTCGATCTCCTGCCAGGCAGCGCGCAGTGTGGCCGGCGTGGGAATCCCAAACCGATAGGGTGCAAAGTACATGGCCGCCAGCAAACCGAATTCACCCCAGCGTGTATCAAGGCGCAAACCTTGCCGCGGAGGGCGCTCCGGTTTAAGTTTTTCGAAAATCCGAAAGACCGCTTCCACCAACTGGCTTCCAGCGGGTCGATCTCGCCAGTCAGGGTTTGACCGGCGGAATTCCGCCATGAACTGCCGTTTTACCCAGGGGTGGTCATTGAGTTTTTCCGGATGATCTAGGTTTTCAAGGATGGTTTTGAGAAGAGTGATATTTTGATCAGTGTCCATTAATAAAACCGGCTCTTCAACGATCAGGGGATCAGTATCATGCGTGAGAATTGATTTGATTTTATCACCGGGTGATTCTCACCGCTTCTTAATGCCGGGCAGGCGATGTGAATGAAAATCCGAATAAAAACCGAAGATATTTCGCTGGGAATTTCTACAGGAAACCGGTATAAAGTAGATGTAAAAAAGCAACCGGCAAGGAGTGCAGAATGAAAAAATCAACACGTTTATTGATAACGGTCATTGTAGTCATCCTCTTATCGGCCACTTCCATCAGCGTATGGGCGGCACCCGGACGTGTCGGCACCGTTCCGATCCTGCCTGAGACGGTCACCGGTGGTCTTGCCGAGACAATAAACTTCGGCACCGGAACCGCCAGCATCCTGGCCAGTACAACAGAGGGCGGTGTTGTAACCATTCAAAAAGTGAACGACCTGATCACGGCCATTGGTCCTCTACCGGAAGGCTGGACTCCCCTGCTGAATGAAGCGCTGGAGGTTATGGTTACGGATGGTTCCGCCTCATCGGTGGAGATCTGCGTACCCAATAGCCCTGATCTGGCGGATCGCAGTCCGGTGTTCCATTACTGGGATAAAGAAAATCAAACCTGGTCGGCCATTCCTACCGAGCTGAAGAGCGGTAACCCGGAAATGATCTGTGGAACCGGATCTTCTGAAGGAAAATATGCCCTTCTGGGAAAATAAATCCCGGATGCCCGACCCTTCTGACCGTTCACGCCAGGGAAGCCGCTCCACTTCCCTGGCTTTTTTCATTCCGCACAGGCCGGGATTGTGGCTGCTGGCAGCCGGCATACTTCTAATTCTTCTGATCATCTACGGTTTCACCCTGGCTCCCGGCCTTTCCTGGGCGAACGGCGGTACGGACGGCGGAGACCTGATCACCGCGGCCGCGACCGGCGGTGTGCCGCATCCGGGCGGCTTTCCGCTTTACCTGCTGCTGGCGCGAGGTTTTCAGTTGATCCTGCCGGGTGACCTGGCCTGGCGTACCAACATGCTGTCGGCTATCTGCACATCGCTGGCAGCCGCCATTCTCTTTTTCCTCAGTAACCGGGTGTCCGGCCGCCGGGCCTTCTCCGGACTGGCTTCGTGGAGCGCCGCGCTGGCCTTCGGACTGGCTCCCCTGGTCTGGTCACAGGCGGTCATCACAGAAGTCTACGGGCTGCAGGCATTATTGACCGCAGTCATTCTGTTCCAGGCGACCGGCGAAGAAACGAAATGGAACGGCAACTTTCTGCGCGGATTGACGGTGGGATTGGCAATTGGCTGCCATCTGATTTCAATTTTATTGCTTCCCCTTCTGTTCTGGGATGGGAAGGCCGTTTGCCGCGATCTGAAAAAGCACATCGGGCGGCGTTTCATCGGGGTTCTGGCCGGTCTATCTGTGTACCTCCTGCTGCCCGTCCGGGCGCTGGGACACCCGCCGGTGAACTGGGGGAATCCCGTAACCCCGCAGGCTTTTTTTGATCTGGTATCCGGCAGCATCTATCGATCCAATTTCACCATGGTTTACTCGTTCGAACGCCTGCGAGGGCTGTCTGGAATATTGATCGACCAGGCCGGGTTGATCGGTCTGTTCCTGGCTGTCTTTTTTCTCGCCGGTAACCGGGTTAATTTCACCCGGATGATCCCCTTTTTCTGGATTTTCATCAGCCACGCGATTTTCACGCTGGTTTATGGGTCGTTCGATTCCTATGTTTATCTTATCCCTGCGGTCATGGTCTATCTTTTTTGGGCGGCCGCCGGATTGCAGGAGATCATCGAATTCTGCGTGGCACGCTGCCGTTTCGCCTGGTTTCCCGTGGGCCTGTTGATCATCTCGCTGTTGATCTGGCATGGATCGCAGACCCTGCCCGCAGTGGACGCGTCCTATGACCTGCGCGCCGAGAAATTCGGGCAAGAGGCTGTGCGTAGCCTGCCGCGGGACGCGCTGGCATTCACCGCGGATGATGAAAGTTCCTTTACCCTCTGGTATTACCATTTCGCCCTCAAACAACGCCCGGATATAGCTGTAGTGGTGGAAGGGTTACTGCCCTACGGCTGGTACCAGCAGACACTTGAATTCACCTACCCTGGCCTGCAATTCCCGACGGGTGAGGATTGGACGGCCGTGGCGATCGCGCAGGCCAATCCGCAGCGGCCTGCCTGTTCGCTTGCCGGTCATGGTGCGACTACCATCACCTGCTCAGGCCGGCAAAATCCTTAGGTCAACCGGCCATTCTCGGGCCTCAAGTTCGGATCCGTCTGACACTTATCTATGCTGTGCCAGCAGCCAGTCATAGAAAGCCGGGTCGGAATAGGTATCTGTCCAGACATCATGGTCGTGCCCGGGCAATAATGTGAATTTGACAGTCCCACCGGCTTCCTTCAGGGCATTCACCGGCTGCTGTCCCCAATCCGGTTTGACGATCGTGTCGTCAGCTCCATGAATCGCCCACACTGGAATATTCTTGATCTTCTGCATTTCCTTTGCATTCGCATTCATCAGAAAACCGCATAACGGAGCCAGCGCGGCAAACGTCTCCGGCCGGTGCAAGGCAAGGCGGTAGGTGGCTTCACCTCCCAGACTCAAGCCGGTTAAATAGATGCGATCAGGATCCACCCGGTATTCTGCCAGAATCGCATCCAGAGAACCCTCCAGAAACGCTTCAGGAAGAAGCGACTGGTCGCATTTTTCCGCGAATAAAGGCGCGGCAATGACGGCCGGCAGCGGGCCTTTCTGCCGGATATACATATAAGGGCTGGCTTTCGCCAGGATCTGCAGGTTCTTGCCGCAATCGCCGGCTCCATGCAGGAAGAAGATTAACGGCCATTTATTCTGTGTATCTTCCGCATACCCATCGGGCAGATAGAGTAAGTATCCTTTACTAAGAACCTCCAGGTCTTTGTTAGTAAACTTGCGGGTGGTGATATTCTTTCCAGCCAGATACCGGTCATAATCCCTATACACAAAAAAGGTCTGCTCGCGGGTCAATTCGTACACATCCATAGATCGGCCGCTGTCCGCTTCCAGAGATTCCCCGCGAAGGATTTTCTTTTCGGAATCATACGAGAATCTGTCGACCAGGCGGCTGCCGTCGATCCAGATCAGTTGGAATTCGATAACCGGTGCACCCTTATCACGGGTGATCCTGAAATGGGTTTTGGCGACTCCATCAGGGTATTGCAGGTTTGTGCCGCTCCATCCATATAGAATCCCACCCTGCCCGGAGATCTCGGCAATATGCAGAACCAGCTTGCGGTCTTTCTTGACCGGTAGAGCGTAGCTGTAACCTTCCCAGCGGCCCAGGAATTGCGCCAGGTCGTCCGGGGTATCAACGGATGGCGGGGTTACCGGGAGATTACCGAATATGAGGGATTCATTCGTATCTGCATTGACCGGAGAATGCACGGAATCGAAATCCGTGATCTTGAATTCCTCTGTGTATGTATCCGCCAGGTCTGGCATGGCTTGAACGGCCGGGGTTGTTCGGATTGTCGCGGCAGAAGTCTCTGCAAATTGAGGGGAACAACCGACCGATAGTATCACTATAATAAGGATACAGAATTGACCAATTCTATTCATAACCCGCCCTGGAAAAATTGATTCGAATCAACATTATTATATCGATTCGAACAAACGAAGGTTAAAAGAACCAATTCAAACGGGTTTAGAATATGATCTCGATGACCGAAACATTGACCGATGACCTGATCGATACACTGCAGTTCCTTCTCTTTCGATTGGAACGCATATCTGCCGATTCAGTGGTGGCGCACCGCGCCAGCGGGGTGCGCGGCGCCATGCTGCGCGCGCTGGAACAATATGAGAAGGGGATCATCCCTTCGGATAAAGAGCTCACTCTGCTGATCAAGCACGGGTATACGCTCCTGCAGAAGGCCGCCCGCGAGATAGGCCGGTAGTTTAATTGTTGGTTTTCCGTACCCTAGAGAACACGACAGGTGGGATCGTGTGTAATCCCACCTGTTTTGTTGAACTCACCGGGTTAAATCCGGAATTGACCTCAAAATTTTTAGTCTCGTTAATGCTTCCCGTTGGAGCTCCCCGAAGATCCACTATCTGATTGACCGCCGGAATCACTCTGCGCCGGTCGGTTATTTTGATTTTGAGTCTGTGGGAGATTATTTGCATTCACCGGTGTCGATGTTGCCTGGACTTCTGCTCCAGAATTTTGCCCATTCCTATTTCCCTGTGATTGAGTGCTTTCTGTAACTGGGCCATTCCCCGCCTGCTTTTCTGGAGTGATTGTACAGTTCGGGCAGTTTTCCATCCCATTACCCTGACCTTGAGTTGGAATATCCGTATGCAGGACGGACTGCTCCTCTGTTACGGGTGGAATGGATGTCTCCTCGGTGACCGGAATGTTTGTCTTTAATTGTTCCCGATCACGATCTTGAAGTAGTATCTGATCACGCAGCTGGTCTCGCAATCTGTCTGGAGTTGTCATTTCTTCATCAAGAAGGTTGATGTACTGCCGCAACATCGATCGCGATTGTTCCATTATCATCATGCCCTCGGCAGAGCTATTGGAACGGGTTTGCTGCATCATCTCCTGCTGCGTCTGCAGTCTGGTCCTGATTTCATACAGCGCCAGAACGGCCTGTTGATCAGGAAGGTTTAGCGCGTAACGAATGGATTGTTCAATTTCGTTAATATAACGGCTTTGAACACTCTCAGATGGAATATCGGTTTTGTCAATCATCGTCTGAATTTCTGAAGCCCGTCGATCTGTCAAATCAGTGGCCAGTTGAGATCGGGAAAGAGGATCCGTTGATACCATCATCAAGACATCTTCACTGAGCAATTTAAGGCCGTACAGAGGTTCGTCGGGCAGGCTGTTTTGCGCCGCGGCGACGGTGATCCCTCCTCCGCCCAGAATCAAAGATATGGCAAGTAGAATGGCAGAAATTGTGCTGATCATCGGGGAATGTTCCTTTCGAGGAATGGAGAATATCGATTGAATTTCATCTATCCACTCCTTATGACGTGGTTTCCCCCGAGTTGTTACGAGATTTCTTTCATGTTGAGCCTGTTGTAGAAATACTCGGCGACCCTCCGCAGCTTTTTGAGTATCTCGTTCGGGAACAGAGTTCAGAACGGCAAGTTTCTGAAGGAGTCTTATTTCCGCATCACTGTTGTGTTTCATCATCGCTCTCTCACTCATCGACTAACAACAACTCGCGCAACCTGTTCAAAGCCCTGAATTGCAAAGCTCTGATGGCACCAACCGGTTTATTTAAAACTACGGCAATTTCTTCATGACTCCAACCTTCCAGAAATCGCAGACTGATAACTACACGTTGGTCCGAGGTTAATAATCTCAATGCCATTTGAACCTGCCGTATTTCAAGAGTAGTCGAAACTTGATTTTCAACAGGCAATCTCTCCTCACCCGGAAGAGAATCCATTAACTCAAGCGAGAGCGGTATCTGTCTGCGATAGGCGTCTGTGATCCAGTTATGGGCAATTCGAAAAAGGTATGCCTGCAAATGGTTTTCTGGTCCCTGCCCGGCACGCAGAGATTTCAGAAAACGTGAAAAGGTCTCGGCGACACATTCTTCTGCGAGGGATTGATCTCCAAGTAAACGCATGGCATAGCGGTAGAGCATCGGACTATAACGATCATAGATCACACCCAGGACCGAATGATCAAAAGCTCTGGCGCTTTTTATCAGGGATTGCTCGTCGATGGAATCCATTGCTTAATTAGTATGACTGATTTCGTTCCATTTTGTTACGTTTTATTAGCCTGAAAAAAAAGACCTGGTTTTACCACACCAGGTCTATCAGCATCTACTTTGTTTTATCCAGTTCTGCCTGGAGTTGCGCTTTTATTGTACCGAATTCGAGACCCAAGCCTGATAAGTGGTCTTTTATAATCGTGGATCGTTCAGGCAACACACCCCCAATGATCCTCTCGATCGCTTCCTGTGAAATACCCCAATCCAGCAAATCTTGATATGTGGTTTTTCCGGTGATCGTGGATTCGGGAGCAGCCTGGTCTGCAGATTCAACCGCCGCAGCCGTGGTAATTACCGGTAAAGTGCTTGGTTCTGTACCGGAAGAAATGGCAGGAAGTACTTCAGATGTGATAACCGGTTCGACATTCCCTTTTTCTTCCAACCAGGTTTTTAGGCCTGTGGTGTCAAAAGTCTCACTTTCAAGGTCTTTAATTGCCGTCGACCCTGGCGTGTCGGCAGGAAGACTAAATTGTTGAAGTATTTCTGACACAGAAACATTGAACACCGAAGAGATTTGCTCCAGGGTCATCCAGCCTTTTATAGAATTTACATCGTTCGCCAAAGGTTGGATAGCCTGACCGTCAGCCGTCACCTTTCCCGAGATAGACCAGAATCCAGCTGCTTGAAAACCCAGAATTGTTCCAAAAAAGACGGCAACAACCAGAATTCCATAGATATTTGGATTAATACGCATTCTTGTCTCCTTATTTACCCGTAAAAGGGAATGCTGCTTTCAATTCCAGGGCGCCATTTTCCGGGCATGTCCCAACACATTCCAGGCAGGTGATGCAATCAACGGAAGTAATTTTGTTCGCGGTGTGAACTTCAAGGCCCATCGGGCAGGATCTTGTACAGAGTTTGCAGGATGTACACGCGCTTTCTTCTCTTTTAAGATATATAGGGCTGATCTTGCCAACAATGCCGGTCATTGCACCAAGTGGACAGGCATACCGGCACCAGGGACGTTCGATGAACAATGAAGCAATAACAATAAGGACCAGTACAACAATACCCGGAGTAAAAGAGAACTCGGCTATGTTCAACAACGCAGCCCAGGGATCATAGTCGCGAAAGACCATATACCCAAAATAAGCCGAACCACCGATGGCCCATACCAGCACAAGATATTTGACGTATCTGAGATAATGGTCAATTTTCACAAACCGTGTCCCTTTCAATTTTTTATTACGAAGACTGCGGCGAAGCCCGGGAAATGCCTTTTGCATGATCTTGCTGAAGTTGTTGATCAGGTCCTGCAGAAAACCCAGAGGACAAATCCAGCCACAGAAGGCGGATCTCAAGATCAGAGAGACAATCAGTACAGCCAAAAAAATGACCAGATTCGATAGATGAGTATGAGAGATGAACGATCCTCCGGACGTGATGTATTTGTAAAGGGTCTCGAATCCACCGAACGGACAAAAGGCTTCAGGAGAAGCGGTAACAACCGGACCATTTTCACCTATTATCACATGTTGAATGGCAATGAAGGCGATAAAACCAGCCACTCCTATTTGCACAATTCGCCGGAAGATCCGGTGGGAAAAAAGTCTTCGAAATCCCAGCGGTTTGGTTGTTTGTGGCGCTTCTGAAGTTTTAATAGAACGAACTGTCATCTGAAGTTCTCCTTCTAAAAGAATATAAAACGGATAATAATTATCTTATGTGAATTTCGTATGAAGATTTCAAATCAAGAAATGAATTTATGTGGAATTTATATTTGCATATCCACCATAAAATGACCTCAAATCCTGTCGGTGAGCCTGGTTTCCATGAATAAAAGAAGTTGACATAATTTATGAACTTCATAAGATATCCACACAATCTTCAATAGAAATTCATATCCTGCCAGTATATTGATTTCAACATTTTGAAAAACAGGAGCAAAAAATGAGAAATAATTGGAAACGTTGGACAATCTTGCTGGCAGCCGTCATACTGGCATTCACATCCGTGGCTTTTACACCACCGAATATCGTTCTGGCCGACACACTGGATCGTGGGGGCGGACCGGGAGGACGAAATAATACGGGAAATGGTGGAGGGACTGGCCCCGGTACCGGAAATCAATTGACGGCGCTGTCTGCTGAAGAAATGGACTCACTGAATCGGGCGATATTGGAAGAATATGGGGCACTGAACTTATACAAAGGCGTCATTGCCCAATTTGGAGAAGTCGTACCGTTCGCCGAGATTGCCCAATCAGAACAACAGCATGTGGACGCGCTGATCCGCCAGGCAGATAAATATGGAGTCAATGTGCCGGCCAATCCTGGACTGACAGCACCTTTGTCATTCACCTCGCTCACCGGGGCTTGTGAAGCCGGCGCTGCAGCCGAGATCGCCGACGCCGCGTTATATGATGAGCTGCGGCCGGATGTAACCCATTCCGATATTCTGCGTGTTTTTGATAATTTGCAGAATGCGTCATTGAACAATCATCTTCCGGCATTTCAAGCCTGTGAATAATTATTAATAAAACGTAGAACACGGTCACTCATGAAAATCAGGGTGACCGTGTTTTTCTCTTGTTTCATCGTTGTTTATCGCGTGCGTCGGGAAGAAGCATGCAGGTTGGATTGACCGCGATGGAACAAGCCTCCATTCAATGCTTGACATCCCCAACAATGCAGGAGTGCGGGAAATCCAACAAATGCTGAAATGAAACGCGCCATAAGAATCTGTAGAGACACGGGGGTGTTTGAAAGTATATGAGTGGGGAGGCCAACACTGTGTACCCGGTCAATTTATCCGGGGTCTTGTTGGATTTCCTGCGCGTTAGGAATGATATGAAAAATCTCCTATAGACAGATGCGCGATAGTCCGCGGTCAATCCAACCTGCAACAACAACTCAGGTAACACTGTTCCAGGCGGAAATCGCTCACATGTTAATTAATTCCACCCTGCCGGTTTCTTTTATGGACAACATTGATTAACGCTGAATATCTCGCCTCACCCGCTTTTTGCAGGCTCGTAGATCAACAAATTCAGCTTTCTCTTTCCCCGAAATTCATAACCAAATATCCTGAATCCGAACCGCAAATAAAAATCCCTCGCCCGCCTGGCCGAGGTGCGTACCAGCAGGGCAGGATACCGCGCTGAAAGAATGTTCCACCCTTTTTCGATGATTTCCCTGCCCAGACCCCGGCTCTGGAACCGCGGGTCTGTGGCGATGATATAGATCTCAGGCAGACCGGCATTCAAATGATCGCCTTCTCCCGCGTTCAGCTCGATCCTGGAACCCTTGAGGATGGCGATCACTTCATTGAACACGCGGAGATCTTTCACCAGACTGACCGCCAGATAGCCGGCCAGCCTGATTTTTTTGCGCATGATCTGGCCTGTGAGCGCGCGGCTGTCACCCGCGAAAATGCAGAAGGCGTTTACCCGGTTGTTCTCTTCATTGACCAGGGTGAAGGTGTCCGCGCACCGAAAGACCTGCGGATAGAATTCTTTGACCAGATAGGAGCGGCCCAGCCGGGGCAGGAGATCCTCCGGAAGGGCTCTCAGATGGACATCGGCAATATCCGGAATATCTTCAATCCTGGCATATCTGATCATCTGGCGTTAGGTCTACCTTTTTAAACAGGATAGAATTATTCTACATCACACGCGCCGCCGGGAGAAACCACCTTGAAGCAGATATTGTATTCATTGACGTTCATCCTGATACTTGCCGCCTGTTCGCATGCCGTTCCGTCTACGACCTCCACGCCGATCCCGCTCCCGCCAACAGAAACTCTGATCCCGACAACCACGCCAACCTTTACACCGCTGCCTTCGGCCACGTTTACTCCTGAACCGACGGACACCCCGACTCTCACCCCGACGGACACGCCGACTCTCACCCCTACAGAAACCCCCACGTTTACCCCAGAACCCGTCTATACCATCCTCAGAGGAGTGGTCAACCAGCCGCATGTGAACTGTTATTACGGCCCTTCCAAAGCCTACCTGTATAAATACGGCCTGCTCAAGGGCAACCGTCTGGATATCATCGGTTATATGGCGGATACCGGATACATCGAAGTGCAGGCTATCGGAGGTGATAATCCCTGCTGGATGAACCTGGATTTCATGGATGTTGAGGGAGATATCACTGCCGTGCCGCCGGTGAATCCGCTTGCGATCCGGCTGCCCTGGTCGCCTTATTACAAAGAGTTGGAATACGCCAAAGCCGAACGTGCGGGTGATGAAGTGACCGTAAGCTGGACCCCGCTGATTCTAAAAGCAGGTGATGATTCCGAGCAGGAATCCTACCTGTTGGAAACCTGGATTTGCCGGGACGGACGTCTGGTATTCAATCCGGTCGGAGCGTACGGCACGAGCGCGAAAGTGGTGGATGAACCGGGCTGTCCGCAACCATCTTCCGGGCGTATCTATGGTGTGGAAAAGCACGGATATACACGTTATCTGATGTTTGATTGGCCGCAGGCGGATGCCTCATTGAATTGACACTGAACAAACCGAATTGTTCTGGTATCTCGTTATAATGGTTTTATTAAAATGAAAGGGATGGATCAAAATGAGCTATGTACTGGTAAGCTATGAATCGAAGACGGGAAATACAAAACAAATGGCGGAAGCCGTTTCTGATGGTGTAAAAGATGCCGGAGTTGATGTCAAATTGAAGGCCGTGGAAGATGTCTCCATTGATGACATGCTCAACGCGGCGGGGATCATTGTGGGCACCTACACTTCCTACGGCATTGTCGCCGGCAAGACCAAAGACCTGTTCGACCGGTCGGTGAAAATCCATGGAAAGCTGAAAGGCAAGGTCGGTGGAGCTTTCGCCTCCTCGGGAAAACTGGGCGGCGGCAACGAGGCCACCGTGCTGACCATCATTCAGATGCTGCTGGTGCACGGGATGATCGTACAGGGCGATTCCTCATCGCCCCATTTTGGCGCCGTGGCCATCGGCAAACCGGATGCGCCCAGCCTGAAAGGCTGTCAGTCCCTGGGTAAACGCGTGGCGCAACTGGTTAAAGCGTTGAATCTGTAGATTACCGATAGATTATTCTATAAGACCCTCAGGGTTTCAAAAATCCTGAGGGTCTCTTTTTTTATGCGGTCATTCAAATTTCAGAACGGTGCCGGCCGGGCATGAATGCACGCGGCCGCCCAACGCACTAATCAATGTGAGACGGGCTTGCTCTCCCGTGCAGTGGTTGGGGAACAGTTGTATCTCGTCATACTTATTCAGAATATCAATGGAGTGTTTCAAGTTTTCGGTTGAGGCGCTGATCAAATGCGTGCCGCCGATGATCGTTTTCACCGGTCTGTTGAAAATTTTCTGAACATGCGCCAGCGTGTTGAGCAGCCCTGCATGACAACAGCCGCACAGGAGGATCAATCCCTCCCGGGTATCCAATACTAGAGAAAGATCGTCCAGGTACGGATCCGGCTGCCATTCCCCTTTACTCCGGATCACATGATGCTTGCTGCGTCCTTCGAACTCTGACCGGTCTGTGATCTCACCCGTGGTCCAAATCCCGGGAACAACTCCGGCCGGCATTTTCTCCAGGTGGATATCGAAGAAATTTGTGATTTTTTCTCTTGAAATAGGAATACCGATGGATTCGGGCTGGCCGTTGACCGTATGAAATCGTTCTTGAAAGAAATCAGCATTGGCAAACAACGGTAAACCCGGAAATACATGAGTCATGAGCCTCTCCAGCCCGCCGGTATGGTCAAAGTGCGCGTGACTGAGCACCAGCGCGTCCGTGCGGTTCAGCTCGATACCCATCAAGGCGGCATTATGTTCCAGCACAACACCGCTTTGTCCAGTATCGAAGAGGATCTGCCTGTCAGGCGTTTTGATCACGAAAGCCAGGCCGTGCTCTGCCCAGAAGGGCGAGCCTTGTTGAGCGGTATTATCCACCAGACAACTTATTTCCAGCATAGCATCCCGCTCCTGTAGAGATTTACTTGAAGACGGAGAACTCTCCGGTTCAATCCACGATCCTGTAAACACGCCGGGCGTTTCCCGAGAACACCAGCCTCTGCTCTTCGGGTGACAGGATGTCCGCTTCCTGAATATAGCGGGCCAGATCACGGTAGGGTGAATAGACCACCACGGATGGGATGTCTGTTCCCCAAAGGAGGCGTTCCACCCCGAGCACTTCTTTCGCCAGGGTGATGTAGCGGCAGGCGGAGGGGAAGGGGTACTTTTCCGGCCAGGTGCTGAAGGGTACGGTCGCCAGAGAAACGTTCACATTCGGATAATCCCTGACAAGCTCCAGATTCTCGCGGACTTCCTTGAAATGATCCTGGCGGGGGAAGAACAGATGCTCGATGACGAAGGGAATTTCGGGATATTTCTGCGCCATGCGTGCCACGCCGGCCACCTGGAAGCTGTCTTCTTCGAAGGTGCCCAGATCAAGACTGATGGTCAGCCCGCGTTCCGCACAATATTTATAGATGGGCTGCATCCGCTCACCGTCGATGCGGAAATCCGGATGATATCCCATCAGACCATTGGCTGAACTGATCTCGAATTTGAAACCGCGGAAGTGCAATTCATCGATCAAACGGTGCATGATCGTCTGCCAGTCCAGGCAGTATGGGTCAAAAGTGCCCATGCCGATCAGACGTTCAGGGTATTTCCTCTGGGCTTCATGTACATACTCGTTATCGAACCCATAATAGGAACCCTGCAACAGAACGGCTTTATCCACCCCGGCATCATCCATGGCTTTGATCAGGATTTCATAGGGGAAAGAAGCGTCGCCATATTCTTCGGGCAGCAACTTCGTCGTCTCACCGTTAGCCCAGCGCACCGTACCTTTCCCGATGGGTGTGGACTCTCCGCGGGGTCCAAAACCGTAGATGATTTTGAATATGTGCGCGTGCGCGTCGATGATCTCAAATTTTTCCATGGAGATGTCCTTTCTAGAAGAATGGTGCGGTTATGACTTTTTCGTTGAAATACGGCTGTCGATTCCTACAGCGATCAAAATGAAGATGCCGATCACCACCTGGTGCAGCAGGGCATTGATCCCCAAAAGGTTCAATCCGTTGCGGATGGTGGTCATCAGAATGGCGCCAATAATCGTGCCGATGAGATTGGCCTTGCCGCCCGTCATGCTGGTTCCGCCGATCACCACAGCCGCGATCACATCCAGCTCGTACCCTGAGCCGGCAGTCGGAACGGCCGCCTCGGTGCGGGAGGTCAATAAAATACCTGCCAGTGCACTCAAAAAACCGGTCAATGAGAACAGGATCAATTCAATTTTCGGGATGTTGATGCCCACCAGCCGGGCCGCCTCGCGGTTGGTGCCGATGGCCAGCGTGTACCGTCCCAGTTTGGTGCGATTCATGACGTACAGAAAGATCAATAGAGCGGCAAAGAGGATGAAGATAGGAACAGGGATGGGGCCGATGAATCCCTGGGCGAGGTACTGAAATTCCGGGAAGCGCAATCCATAGAGGGGAATCCCGTTGGTATACATCAGGATCAGACCGCGCATGATACTTAATGTACCCAGCGTGGCGATGAAATAAGGCATGTGTAATTGGGTGACCAGCAGGCCGTTGATAAGGCCGATTAAAATACCAAACAATAACGTGATCACTACCGCCAGATAAATATTCACACCCGCCAGGATCAGTGCAGCCACCATGATCCCGCTGATGCCTAGCGTCGCTCCCACGGATAGATCGATCGCGCCTTCCGCAATGATGAAGGTCATACCGATGGCCATCAAGGCGACAAAGACCGCCTGACGGATCACGATCATGATGTTGGATGTGGTTAGAAAATTGGGACTGGCCAGACTCAAATACATGACCAGCACGGTGAAAGCAATGATCACCCCTATGCCGCTTATGGAAAAAACGGATCGAAAAATGCTGGTTATCCGATTCTGGTTTTGATTCTTTGTGTTGATCATTGTTGTTCACCTGATATTTCAGAATAAATTTTGATCTGTTCCACACTGGTTTCAGAAGTCTTTACATTGGCGGAAACGCGTCCTTTATGCAGCACGATTACTCGGTCGCATATACCCACGACCTCTTCTTCATCCGATGAGACCAGCACAACAGCGTTCCCTTTTTTTGCAAATTCGATCAGCAGTTTATAGACTTCAGTTTTCACACTCACATCGATACCGCGGGTTGGATCTTCAAGAAGCAGGATTTGCGGATCAGTCAGGAACCACCTGGCAAGGAGAACTTTCTGCTGGTTACCGCCACTCAGGCTGGCAATCGTCTGGGAAGAGGATCCGGTTTTGATCTTCAACTTGTCGATATATCCATTGGCCAGCCGGTTTTCACTCCGGTAGGATATCCATGAGTTCTTGATGATCAGATCGAGAGCCGAGATCAGCATATTCCATTTGACACTCTTGATCCCAAAAATACCCTCCGTTTTTCGGTCGGCCGGAATGAAGGCGATCCGATCGCGCATGGCGTCGTTGATTGTGATCGAGGGATAGCGTTTTCTGCGAGTTTCGATGCTCCCGCTATCAAACCGGTCGATGCCGAACATCGCGCGGATCAATTCGTTCTTCCCGCAACCCACCAGGCCGACAATCCCGATGATCTCGCCTTCATGCAGTTCAAACGAAACATCCTGAAAGACCTTCTTTCTGGTCAGATTCTTGACGGAAAGAACTTTTTCTCCAATCGGTACGATCTCTTTGGGGTATTGTTTTTCCAGAGACCGACCGATCATGGCTTTGATCATATTCTCTACCGACGTTTCGTCCGCGGGTTTATCCAATACGCATTGTCCGTCTCGCAGAACAAAGATATGATCGCAAATCTTCATGACTTCCTGCAGATAATGAGAGACGAAAATTACAGATGTTCCAATTTTCTTTACATCCCGAATAATTTGAAATAATTGCTCTTTTTCCCTGGCTTCCAGTGCAGTGGTGGGTTCATCCATAATGATGATCCGGGATTGAGAGTACAGCGCCCGGGCGATTTCCACCAGCTGTTTTTCTGCCATAGAGAGATTCTCGACGAGACTGTGGATATTAATATCCGTCCCCAGGACATCATGGAGGATGCGGCGGGCTTCTGCTTCCATCTTCCGATTATCGATAGGTGAGATTATCCCGTGTATGCCGGTTTGATCCAGTTCGCGGGCGATGAAAATGTTCTGGGCGACGGTCAGACTGGGAAAAAGGCTCAATTCCTGATAGATGGTGCTGATGCCCCGGTTGCGGGATTGCTCTGGATTTTGAAATTCAACTTTTTCCCCATCAAAAAATATCTCGCCCTGATCGAGGTTGTATACCCCGCAGATGATTTTTATCAGGGTGGATTTTCCGGCTCCATTCTCCCCGATGATGCCAAGGACTTCCCCGTGCCCGAGTTTCAGATTGATTTCATCCAACACGCGGTTACCGGAAAATGATTTGGATATATTCTTTAATTCTAATACCGGTGTCTGTTCCAAAGATGTGTTCCTCACAGTGATCTGTTTTCCCGCGAATCTTACCGGGATCATACTTGATGACATTACTACTAATTTTGTAACCTGTTCCGGTTTTTTAATCAATAAGGCGGGGCAGGTTACCCCACCCCGCCTTATTATGTGGAACACTACCGATAAGTGTTTATTCCGGTTGGCGGGTTACATAGATGTAATTTTCTTCGTCGAATGTTCCGATGTTGGATTGATCATAAACGACCAGCTTCGAATTGACGATGCGGTCAACCGGTTTATTGTCGACCACGAAAGTCTTTACCGATTTGATCAGGTTGATACCCATTTCTTTGGCGGCGGTGTCGACGGTCACCATCATTTCGCCGGCTTTAATGGAAGCATTGGCGTCTTTGGTGTTGTCATAACCGGCCACGGCGATCTGATCCAGGAGCTTGCGTTCTTTGATAGCAGTGATGGCACCTAGTGACATTTCGTCATATAGGCCGAACATGAAATTGATATCCGGGTTGGCCGTCAGGATATTCTCGGCAACAGCCTGTCCCTGGGCGCGCGTCCAATCTGCCACCTGTGAGGCGACAATATTAAAGTTGGACTTGCCTTCAATGGCGCACTTGAATCCATCCAGGCGCATTGAATTGACCACGCCGGGGAAACCTTCCAGAATGGCCACCTTGGTGGGTTTATCGCCAAAATGTTTAACTGCCCATTCGCCGATCAGATAACCGGCGTTCTTCTGGTCGTAACCGATCATGGAAACGTAATAGGGATCATCCGGACGCAGTTCTGCCATATTGAACAGGAAAACGGGGATACCGGCTTCGGCGGCGGCCTTCATATAAGGCATTTCGGCCTCTTCGCTCTCGGTGGCCAGCAGGATCACATCCACTTTCTGCTGGACCATATTCTCGAGAATATCACCCTGTTCCTTGATCGATGTGGTATTGCTGGTGGGAACCTGCAGAAGGAGTTTGGCGAATTTTTCTCCACCGTAGCGTTCGATTTGTTCTTTGATACCATTCAATACCATTTGATAGTGCGTGTTCATGACATTGGGCACATAGGCAATGGTGATCGGTGTGGATTTGGCAGTGGGTTTGAGCACCGTATCCATCAGCTTGGGAGCCGGCATGGTGCTGCAATCTTCTTTAGCCGCAGAAGCTTCCGCCGGGGCGGCCGCCGCCGGTTCGGTCGGTTTGACAGCCGGAGCTTCGGTGGGTGCTGCAGCGGGCGCTTCGGTTGCCGCAACTGCCGGAGCTGATGTGGGAGCGGCCGGCGCGGCTGGAGCCTGATTGCTGGTCGGGCCGCAGGCAGTTAACACGAGTATGGCAATCGCCATCATCAAATATACAGATTTTTTCATGGGAGACCTCTCTAAAAATATAGGAATTAAGGGGGATTTGGTTTAAAAACACAGGTTCAAATGGTGCGTACAAACAGGAAGAACGGATCGATTCAGCGCATCTACCTCCTCACAGGTTTAGAGTCATCCGGCGAGATCAATAAGAAGATTTCGCAAGAGACCGGGGAAAACTTCCAAAGCGAAAATAGAGTTAACGCTATAGTAGTCAGTCTACAATAACAATCCGCAAAAGTCAAGATGTTTTTTATCACCAACCATTATTTAATCAAAAATCATTTTTCAATGCAGGTAGTATCTCCATTGGAAATGATGGATGTCTACCAATGGCGGCCATGTCAAACCCTGACTGATTTTCATCCGATCATACGGGCGGGCCAACATCCGGTGATGGATGAAAATGCGATACTCAGGCCGATTCGCGGATATACAGCTCGGGCTCTATTTGAATCGCCCTGGGGGTCACTTCACCGGTGATGATCTCCAGCAGCGTACGCATGATCAGCCGGCCGATGAAATTCTGATCGAAGTGTATGGTCGTCAGCCGCGGACGGATAATCGATGCCAGAGGGATATCGTCGTTGCCAATAACGGCAATATCTTGCGGAATGCGCCGGCCTGTCTCTGCGCAATATTGAACGGCGCCCACCGCCACCAGGTCATTGAAAGCGTAGATCGCATCGATTTCCGGATGCACAGTCAGCAGAAACTTCGCTGCTGCGTATCCGGAGGGGATATCCGGTGCGCTTCTTTCAATCAGGTGGTCAAAACTGGTAAATTTGTTGGCTTTAAGGGCACTGGTGAAGCCTTCAAGTCTCTTTTTACTCGAAATGGAATTGGCCGGTCCGCAGATATGGGCGATATTTTTTCGTCCCAGGCTGATAAAATGCTCGACGGCCAGTTGAGCTGCACGCAGATCATTTAAATTTATAGCCGTTGTATTTCGAATCGCGCCTTTAATATCCCGATTCAATAGCACAGAGGCGGAATACCGTTCGATATACCTGACCAGGCGGCTTTCCGATAAACGGGAACTGCACAGGATCAGCCCATCGACTCCCTTTCCCAGAAGAGAGTCCAGCGCTTTCTGTTCGCGCGCGGGATCTTCGGACGTGTTGATGAGAAAAATGTTGTAACCAAATTCATAGGCCTGATCTTCCACACCGCGGGCAATCTGGGCGAAGAAGGGGTTGGAGTTGTCCGGAACGACCAGTCCGACAGTTGTGGTCTGGTTGGTGGCCAATCCGCGGGCAATCTGGTTAGGCTGGTAATCGAGTTCCCTGGCGATATCCAGTATTTTCTGGCGCATGGAAGCACTTACGCCGGATTTGTTATTGATCGCCCGCGAAACCGTCATCATGGTGACTCCGGCTGCTCTGGCCACATCCATAAGGGTAGCCCGTTTTTTCACACACCCTCCGAGAATAAAACTGACTGTATTTTAAATCAAATTCTTCTGCTATAATAATTACATTAGCGCTAACGTTGTTTTGGCGCAAGCCCCTTTAAGACCCTGCTTATCACATACATGATCTTTTGCTCTGAGGAATTTGTACATGCTCTCTTCCGACCGTTTCTTCTCTCCCAACCCGCAACAAAAAACTGCTGCCCTCGATCTATACTCTTCCATACAAGACCTGCCCATCATTTCTCCCCACGGGCATGTTGATCCAGGCCTGTTTGTGCCACCCACAATCCGCCTGGGAAATCCGATAGAAGTATTAATCCAGCCGGATCACTATATTTTACGCATGCTGGTTTCCCAGGGAATTACACTGGATACGCTCTTAGCTAAAGACAATCCGCGAGCAATCTGGAAACTGTTTGCCGATCATTTTTACCTGTATCGCGGCACACCCTCGGGATTGTGGCTTACCCATACACTGGAAAACATTTTCGGGATCACCGAAAAACTGGATTCATCATCAGCGGACCGTATTTTTGATCGCATCGAAGCCGTGCTGGCTGAACCGGACTTTACCCCGCGTGCACTTTTCCAGCGCATGAAAATCGAAGTGCTGGCAACCACCGATCCGGTGACCAGTTCACTCGAACATCACAAAGCCATTCGCCAATCTGGTTGGTCCGGTCGGATCATCCCGACTTTCCGTGCGGATGATATGCTCAATCTCGTGGCGACCAACTGGCAGGAGAATATCCGGCTTCTTTCAACGGTCAGCGGGATTGAGATTATCGATTTTCGTTCCTTTATCGCAGCCCTGGAACAACGCCGGAGCTACTTTCGTTCGTTGGGAGCGACGGCAACTGATACCAGCATGATGGTGCCCGAAACGATCATGATCTCGCCCCAGGAAGCGAATGCCATCTTTCAACGGGCATTGAAGGGCAAGGCAACCATGGAAGACGCCAGATGTTTCTCTGCGCAAATGGTGATGGAAATGGCGCGGATGAGTGTGGAAGATGGCATGGTGATGCAGCTTCATTCCGGGGTACTTCGAAACCATAATCCCGAGGTGTTTGCCCGTTTTGGATCGGATATGGGTTTTGATATTCCCATTGGCTCCGAATTCGTCAACAATCTCAAGCCGTTGTTGGATCGGTTTGGTAATCATCCCAAGTTCACACTCATCCTCTTTACCCTGGATGAGACCATGTACTCCCGCGAGCTGGCCCCTCTGGCCGGAGCGTATCCGGCATTGCGGTTGGGACCTCCGTGGTGGTTTCATGATTCATGGAATGGCATGACCCGTTATTTTGATCAGGTCATGGAAACCGCCGGACTCTACAATACAGTCGGATTCAATGACGACACTCGTTCGTTTCTGTCCATTCCGGCCCGCCATGATGTCTGGCGGCGGGCTTCCGCCAACTGGCTGGCCAGCCTGGAAGTCCGCCGGTTAATCGACCACCATGACGCGGAACAGATGGCGTATGAAATGGCAGTCGGTCTGGCAAAACGAGCCTATCACCTGGAACAATAAGCGAAATTTCATCCACCGGTAACACGGGAGGCCTGATGTCAACTAAGTATTCTGAAGCCTATGATTTCAAAGGACGATCTGTATTGATCACCGGGGGAGCGGGGGTGCTCGGTGCTGAAATGGCCAGAGCGTTGGCTGAATGCGGCGCGAATGTGGGAATTCTCGATTTGAATTTCGAACGGGCCACGCAGGTGGCATCTCAAATCAATGCAGGATCAAAGACCGGAAAAGCCGTTCCGTACCAGATCAATGTTCTGCAGATGGATTCCATCAAATCTGCGTTTGAAGCCGCCCGGCAGGAATTCGGTCGGATCGATGGTTTGATCAACGGTGCCGGAGGCAACAAACCTGCGGCAACCACCAGCCCGGAAAGCTCATTTTTTGACCTTGACCCGGATGCCCTGCGCTGGGTTTTTGACCTCAACTTGATGGGCACAATCCTCCCCTCCCAGGTGGCCGGGCGCATCATGGCCATCCAGAAAAAGGGAGTCATCCTGAATATCTCGTCCATGAACGCCATTCGGCCTTTAACCCGCATCCCAGCTTATTCGGCGGCCAAAGCCGGGGTTAATAATTTCACCCAGTGGTTGGCGGTTCACATGGCGCAGGAATATTCCCCGGAGATCCGCGTGAACGCGCTGGCGCCAGGATTTCTATTAACAGAACAGAACAGATTTCTCCTCACCCGGGAAAGTGACGGCAGCCTGTCAGAACGAGGAAATAAGATACTCTCCCTCACTCCCATGAAGCGGTTTGGAAACCCCGAAGACCTGATCGGCCCGATGCTCTGGCTGCTATCGCCGGCTTCGGCTTTTGTCACCGGAACCGTCATTCCGGTGGATGGCGGCTTCGCCGCCTATTCCGGCGTTTAGGGTTCGTCAAACCAGTTTGAATCCTGTTGTGAGGTTGAAATGGTTGTGATCCGCAAAATTGCTCCGCCGGGAAAAACGCTTTCTGAACTGGAGATGAGAAATGTTCTGGAAACCGGGCTTGCGGGCAGATTCTCCCGCCAGAAAGTTCTGGTGTTGATTCCGGACCATACCCGTTCACTGCCTCTGCCATTGTTGTTTCGACTACTTGTCGAGGTTCTTTATGACGCGCGGCAGTTGAATTTTATGGTCGCGCTGGGCACACATCCAGCGTTGGAAGAAAAGGAATTAATGCGGCTTGTCGGGATCACCACGAAAGAGCGCACCGGCCGTTATGCGAAAGTGGGTTTGCTCAACCATGCCTGGGATGATCCAGAGGCTCTTGAACAGGTGTACACGTTCGAACAGGATCAGATCAAACTTCTTGCCGGAGAGCGATGGCATTCCTCTTTACCCGAACGGATAAACGTGACGATAAACAAAGCAGTAAATAATCATGATCAAATCATCATTCTGGGTCCGACATTTCCTCATGAGGTTGTTGGATTTTCGGGTGGAGCGAAATATTTTTTTCCGGGGATATCCGGGCCGGAAATGATCAATGCGACCCACTGGCTGGGAGCGCTGTCCACCGTACTCGGTACAATTGGTATAAAAGATACACCTGCGCGCAGGATGATCCATGCGGCGGCTGAAAAGATAAAGACCCCGATTACCCTGATCGCCCTGACGGTGAACGGTCACGACGTGGATGGAATTTTCATTGGCGATTTGATTTCTGCCTGGGAAGAGGCGGTCGACGTTTCCGCCACCCGCCATATTCACCGTTTTGATAAACCTTTCCAGCGTGTGTTATCCTGCGCGCCGCCGATGTATGATGAACTGTGGACGGCCGCTAAAGCCATGTATAAAATTGAACCGGCTGTGGCAGTCGGTGGGGAAGTCATCATTTATGCTCCGCACCTGTCAGAGGTAAGCCGCGTTCACGGGAAATATATCTATGAAATCGGATATCACATCCTTCCATATTTCCTATCAGACTGGGAGAAGTACAGACATATCCCTCTCGGTGTACTGGCACATTCCACCCACATGCGTGGCTCTGGAATAATGGAAAATGGGGTAGAAAAACCCAATGTACGGGTCATTCTTTCCAGCCAGATTTCCGCTGAGGATTGCCGGCGTTTGAATCTGGGGTACCTGGATCCGGCATCGATCAACATTAAGGATTGGCAGGACAGGGAACAGGAAGGTATTCTATATGTACCAAAAGCCGGTGAGATTCTGCATCGTTTGAAGTCGTAATCCACATTTTGAGGTGAATGATGAAATATAAAATTGGCGTTGTGGGCCTGGGGGTGATGGGGCACAATCTGGCTTTGAATATCGAGCGAAATGGCTTCCCGGTGGCCGGTTATGACCTGGATGCCACCAAGACCGAAGCCTTCGTTAAAGGGCCGGCTGCCGGCAGGCAGATCCTGGGAGCCGGCACAATCGAACAATTGATAAACGCGCTTGAAGAACCGCGCCGCATCCTGATGATGGTGCCAGCCGGCAAGCCGGTTGACAGCGCGATTGAACTGTTGAAAAGTCACCTGAAGCCGGGTGATATCCTGATAGACGGCGGCAATTCGTTCTTCCAGGATACCGAACGTCGCAGTAAAGAACTGGAAAGTACCGGCATCCGCTTCATCGGGACGGGTGTATCCGGTGGAGAGGAGGGCGCCTTACACGGACCTTCCATCATGCCCGGCGGCCAGCTTGAAGCCTGGGAACAGGTAAGGCCGATATTAGAAGCCATCTCTGCAAAAGTGAAAGGCGAACCCTGTGTAGCCTATATTGGTCCACGCGGCGCGGGGCATTATGTCAAGATGGTGCATAACGGCATCGAATACGGTGATATGCAGTTGATTGCCGAAGCTTATGATCTGATGCACCGCGGCCTTGAATTAAGCAACGCCCGGATGCATGAGATTTTTTCTGAATGGAATCACGGAAAATTGGCTTCCTACCTGGTCGAGATCACGGCGGATATTCTCTCCAAAGTGGATGCGGAAACTGGCCAATCGGTGGTCGATTTGATTCTGGATGAAGCCCAGCAAAAAGGAACCGGGAAATGGACCAGCCAGAACGCACTGGATATCGGTTCCCCGATACCAACGATAAATGCTTCGGTGGAAAGCCGCATTCTATCAGCCTACAAAGAGGAACGGACGGCTGCCTCTGGAGTACTGACCGGCCCGCCCGCCCGTCTGGAGGGAGATGCCGGGAGCATCACTGATCTGATCCGTGATGCGCTGTTCGCCGCCAAGATCTGCTCTTATGCCCAGGGATTCAGTTTGCTGCGGCTGGCCAGCAGAGAATATGGATATGATTTGAAATATGCAGAGATTGCCCGTATCTGGCGGGGAGGCTGCATTATTCGAGCCGGTTTTCTGAACGATGTTGCGGCTGCTTATCAGAGAAAACCCGACCTGGCTAACCTGATGATGGATGGTGAATTCGCGCAAATCATGAATACGCACCAGACCGCTTTAAGGAAAGTTGTTCAGATGGCGGCAGAGCATGGCATTCCGGTACTGGCTTTCAGTTCCGCCCTGGGATATTATGACGCCTATCGCAGTTCGCGGCTTCCGGCCAATCTCACCCAGGCTCAGCGTGATTATTTCGGGGCGCATACCTTCCGGCGTGTTGACAGGGAAGGTGTCTTTCACTGGGAGTGGACGAAATAGTATTTACAAGAGTAATAATTTGGTCAACCCTTATACAGCATTTGACCGTTCATCTTATGTTTGCAGGATAACAAGGAGTAGAAAAAATTATGGTATCGGTATTACAGATCAATGACCGGGCGGAGCTGGATTTTGTTTCCCTGGGCGCCTTAAATCACCGGGTGGATTCAGGAATCATCCCTTTCAGTAAGGCTACCGAATGGCACGTGCATCCCAGCGGAGGTGAATACAATGTGGTGGCGAATCTGGCGAACTGCTTCCGTCTGCGCACCGGGATGGTCTCTGCCATGGTCGATTACCCGATTGGCGATCTGATCTCAGAGCGAGTGCGGGCTATGGGAGTTCAGCCATTCTATAAACATTTTCAGCACAACGGTGTGAACGGACCGAATATGGCCACCATCTACAGCGACCGCGGTTATGGCGTTCGAGCGCCGGTGGTGTTCTACAACCGGGCGAATGAAGCCGCCGCGCAGCTCAAACCCGGTGACTTTGACTGGCCGGCGATTTTCTCCAAAGGTGTCCGCTGGTTTCACAGTGGTGGGATTTTTGCGGCTTTGTCCGAAACAACCGGTGAAGTGATCATTGAAGGTATGAAAGCCGCCAGAAAATCCGGAGCAGTAGTCTCCTTTGACCTGAATTACCGGGCGAAACTCTGGAATATCTGGGGCGGCGCGGAACGCGCACAGAACATCATCCGCCGGATCGTAGAAAATGTGGATGTTCTGGTGGGTAATGAAGAAGATATGCAGCTTGGACTTGGAATCAAAGGCCCGGAAGTCGCCCAAAAATCCAAACTGGATACGGGCACGTTTATTGGAATGATCGACCAGGTCGTGCAAGAGTTCCCCAATATCAAGGTTGTGGCAACAACCCTGCGGGAAGTGCATTCCACGGCTCATCACACCTGGGGCGCCGTGGCTTGGTTTGGCGGAAAGACATTTGTATCTCCCACCTGTGAATTGGATGTGTATGACCGGGTGGGTGGAGGAGATGGTTTTGCGGCGGGCTTCTTCTATGGTCTGCTGACGGGAGAACCGGAACAGGAAGCCGTGAATCTGGGCTGGGCGCACGGCGCGCTGCTGACGACATTCCCCGGCGATACCACCATGGCCACCCTGGAACAGGTCAGGGCATTTGCCAAAGGCGGTTCAGCGCGCATTCAGCGATAGACCATAACAATATAAAGGAATAGACCTTCCGGTCTGAGACGGAAGGTCTATTTTTTTTGTTACCCCCGGAGTGGGGTAACTCATCCTGGTTTAGGTGATATCTACCGGTAAGAAACCAGGACTATTTAGAAAGATATTTGTCTACATTGTCTTTTGTGATCAACACGAAGGGGATGTTGGTGACTTTATCGTATTTCTCACCGGCCACGATCTTGTAGGCCACATCGATGCTGCCCTTGCCCTGACCGTTCGCATCCTGCAGTACGGTGGCATCCAATTCGCCGTTCTTGACACTGATCTTGGCGTCTTCGATGGCATCCACGCTGATGATGGTGATCTTGTCTTTGCGGCCGGCATTGATGACGGCGTTCAGTGCGCCCATGCCCATGTTGTCATTCTCGGCGGCGATGGCGGAAATATCGGGGTACTTCTGGAGCCAGTCTTCGGTGATGCGCATGCCTTCTTCGCGCAGCCATTTGCCGGTGAGTGATTCGAGCACTTTGATACCGGGTTCT
>JAAZMZ010000060.1 GCA_012798535.1 Leptolinea sp. | reverse complement strand
TGAACAAAGAGGAAGCCAACAAGCTGGCGCAGATGAGTCACAACGGTCTGGCATTGTCCATCCGCCCCGCGCATACCATGTTTGACGGTGATACGATTTTCGCCCTGGCCACTGGCAGACATAGAGCGGATATTAACATCGTGGGTGCTTATGCAGCCGAGGTTATGGCGCAGGCTGTGATCAATGCGGTAAAGTCCGCGGAATCCGCGGGAGGATTACCTGCCGCTCAGACGATAGATCATTAAAATAAATTAATAATCGGGTATAATGTCATTTAGAAAACGCTCGTTCACCAATTTCTCAGAAATGAAAGGAAAATCTGATGGTCCAGATTATCGCTGATACGCTCTCCAGCATACCCGTACCCAAAGCCAAAGAACTGGGCATCCCATTTCTCCCACAGATCGTGATCTTTGGTAACGAATCCTATCGGGATGATACAGAGATGGATTCGTCGTTGTTTTTGAAGAAGTTGAAATCTGCCAGTCAGCTGCCTAAAACCGCGGCTCCCCCGCCTGAGCTATATCACCCCTACTATGAACAATTGAAATCCAACAAGGTTCCGGGAGTGGTCATCTGTCCTTCCGCCGTGTTGAGCGGAACCGTGCGCAGCGCAGAGGTTGCCGCGCTGGATTTCCCCGGTGTGGATATCCGCGTGGTGGATACCCGGACCATCGCCGGCGGTCTGGGTGAACTTGTGCTTATTGCGGACAAATTCGCAAAAGACGGTATGGATGCGGATACGCTGGTGCAGAAGGTCAATGAACTTTCCGCCCGCAGCCGTACTTATTTTTTGGTCGACACACTGGAATACCTGTACAAAGGCGGACGGATCGGCGGTGCCTCCGCGCTATTCGGATCCATCCTGCAGGTCAAACCCATCTTGACTCTGGTTGACGGCAAGACTGAACCTGCGGAAAAACAGCGCACGAAAAAGAAAGCCCTGGAACGCATCGTTGAGCTGGTCATGGAGGAATGTCCCCAATCACCGGATGGACATCTATGCATTTCTCAGGAGGGTGCACCGAAGGAAGATATCGACTTCCTGGTCGATACCTTCAAGAAAAACCTGGGATTGAAAGACATTCCACTGTACGGTCTTCCACCGGCTATTCTTACCCATGCCGGTCCCGGTACGATAGCCGTGAGTTATATCCGAAAAGCATAAATAAAAGCGAGGCCGAAAAAAATCGGACTCGCTTTTTCATTTTACTGATGTGCAGAATCAATCAGTACGACTCATCTAGGATGGCTGTCAATTCTTCCGCGGTCAACATAATAGGATTGGCCTTCATGCTGCTGGCTTTTTGGGCTTTCTCTACAATAGAAGAAAAATCTTCCCGGGGGATTTTATAATCTGAAAGGCGGGGGATTTTCAGGACTGAAACCAGTTCAGCCAGCCAATCCGCTCCATCTCTCGCCCGCGCATCCGGATTACCCGTAAGTAGGCGGGCAATTTCGACATATCGCAGGAGCGCCTGATTATCTGCCGAACGTTCCATTAACGCGGTGATATTCATACGAACCACAGCCGGCAGCAAAATTCCACACACCGCACCGTGATGGATATCAAACATTCCACCCATCGGTGCGGCAAAGCCGTGTACCGCGCCCAGTCCAGCATTTGTCAATGCCAGTCCCCCATAGAGACTGGTCAGGTTCAAATCCAGGCGGGCATCGAGATCCGCGCCTGTGGAATATGCTTTGCGCAGAGAACGTACGCTGCGCGCCATACCATCACGGCAGATCACATCCACCAGTGGGTTGGATTTAATAGACACATACGGCTCGATCACCTGCGTCAGCGCGTCCAATCCGGTATAAGCAGTCACCTGTGCAGGCAGGCTGACGGTCAACTGTGGATCAACGACGGCCAGCCGTGGAAGTAGGTAATTGGAGCGCAGACTGACCTTGACTTTCTTTTCGGGTACGGCCAGCACGGCATTACGAGTTACTTCGGCACCGGTTCCGGCCGTTGTGGGCACCGCGACACAGGGTGCAGCTGGTCTGGTGAGCGGTTTGTTCTGTCCCACCACTTCCAGATAATCCAGCAGATCACCTGGATTGGTCAACATGGCGGCAGTGGCTTTTCCGGCGTCCATAACACTCCCGCCGCCGTATGCCAGCACGAAATCGCAGCCGGCCGATCGCGCCAGTTCGACCATCTCCTGAACCACACCCACAGACGGTTCGTGGTCTACAGAAAATTCCACAAATTTAATCCCTTCAGCCTTAAGAGTACTGATGATGGGATCCAGCGTTGCTCCGGAAGTGGCGTGCACCAGCAGTGCTTTTCGTCCAAATTGCGCGGCGGCTTTGATCCCATCTGCCAGACAGCCAACGCCGAAAAGGATACGCGGTGAAGTGACAAAATCAAAGGAATTCATGAACCCCAGCCATTCTCACCGGGGAACAGGTTTTTGTACGGAATGCCATTGCGCGGTTCAGCCATCATCTCTGCGACTGTATCACGCCAGGTGAGGTAATGGCCAGTCTCCTTGTGTTTCAGGGCATCCTCCGGTGTTTTATAGACTTCACATAAAATGAACCGGGTGGTGTCTTTGGCATCCTGAAGGACGTCAAATCGGGCGACTCCCGGTTCTTTCAGACTGTTGCGCGCATTTTCCAGTGTGGCCGCAATAAACGCATCAATTCGATCAGCCTTTACATGAACGTGAACATGAACAATATGCATGGTTTTCTCCTTGGTTTGAGCTGATCCCATTCTATCAAAAGTGAATCAAAAAAGCGGAACCGTTTCTTCAACGGCTCCGCTTTCGTTTTCAGATCATAAATTACTTGGATTCGGAGACAGGTTTTTTACTCTGAGTAATGCCCCAGAATAAACCGGCAGCCAAAATGATGACTGCGATCCATCCGCCGATACCCAGCGTTTCGTAACGCACAATGATCGGAGCGGCCAGCAGTGAAACCATGTTGACAACCTTGATCATCGGGTTCAGGGCAGGACCCGCCGTGTCTTTCAAAGGATCACCCACGGTATCGCCCACAACACCAGCTTTGTGACGTTCGGAACCCTTGCCGGTATTGGCGGCCAGGTCACGCGGTTCGTCTTCAATGGCTTTCTTGGAATTATCCCAGGCGCCGCCCGCATTGGACATAAACACCGCCAGCAATTGACCGGAAAGAATCACACCGGCCAGGAAACCACCGAGGGCTTCCACCTGCAGGATCAGACCAACGAGCAGAGGCATGGCGATTGAAATGGTCACCATGGGGATCAGTTCTTTTTGTGAAGAACGTGTGGAAATGGCTACCACTTTCGCATAATCCGGTTTTACAGTCCCTTCCATGATGCCGGGGATATGGAACTGTTTGCGGACTTCTTCCACAATCTGACCGGCCGCACGGGATACCGAGCGGATGGACAGAGAGCTGATCAACCAGGGTAGCGCACCACCAAGCAGAAGGCCGATGAATACCTTGGTCTCAGAAACGCGGATGGACTGCATCACCGGTAATCCAAGCTGGGTTTGAACTTTGGCCACATCGGTGATGAAGGAACCGAACAGAGAAACGGCGGCAATGACCGCGGAAGCGATGGCTACACCTTTGGTGATGGCTTTCGTCGTGTTACCCACGGCATCTAGGTCAGCCATGATCTGGCGAGCTTTCTTGGTTTCTTCATCTTCCATATCATGCCAGGCCATCTCACCAATACCATTGGCATTGTCAGAGATCGGGCCGTAGGAATCCATAGCCACATTGTTGCCGGTATGCGAAAGCATACCGATGCCGATGATGGCAATGGCATACAACACATAGATCGGGCCGTCAGCCGAGTACAGGGTCAGACCGAAAATGAAGGAGATGGCGATGACCAGCAGAGCCCACACACTGGATTCCATACCGACGGAAAGGCCGGACAGAATGGTGGTGGCAGGGCCGGTTGAGGTCGATTGAACGATCTCTTTGACCGGAGCTTTCTTCGTGGATGTGAAGTAAGAGGTCAACGGGTTGAAAGCCACAGCCAGACCGACACCGATGGTGGTCAAAACAGCCAGACGCCAATCCTGGGCATACTGGGTAGCCACGATGAAGGAAATACACACCGTGATCACACTGGAGACTTCATACGAGCGGAACATAGACTCTTCCGCATCATGCGCCCGCAGGAATTTCACCGGGATGTTCTCCCAGATCGGAACGGTAAAGGTACCGATCATGGAGGAGATCACTCCGATACCGCGGATGATCAGCGGGTAGACGATCCATTTCAGGCTGTGAGTGGGATCAACAGCTAACAGAGAGATACCCAGGATCAGAGCGGATACGATGGTGACTTCATAGGATTCGAAGATATCGGCTGCCATACCGGCGCAGTCACCGACGTTGTCGCCCACCAGGTCAGCCACAACCGCGGCATTACGGGGATCATCTTCGGGAATGTCCTTTTCCACCTTGCCGACCAGGTCAGCACCCACATCAGCCGCTTTGGTATAAATACCGCCGCCGACACGCATGAACATGGCCAGCAGCGTACCGCCGAAGCCAAAGCCCAGTAGAACATCGGGAGCAGCCTTGCCAAAGATAATGAAGATCAACGTACCACCCATCAGACCCAGACCATCAGTCAACATACCGGTGATTGTTCCGGCATAGTAGGCGATCGTCAAAGCTTCGTTGAAACCGCGGCGGGCTGCCGCAGAAACACGCACATTTGCCTGAATGGCCATGCGCATTCCAAGCTGTCCAACAAGAAGAGAGAACGTCGAACCCAGGATAAATGCCAGCGTGCGTCCGATGGCGATAGTGATAGTCGCGTTATTGCCAAATTCTTCCACAGCTTCGTTACTGGGAGCAGAAACATAGATGCTGAGGAACATGGCAATCGTGAGCAAACCGATGGCCGGAAGGATGGTCTTAAGCTGGCGGTTCAAATAGCTATCCGCGCCAACCCGAATTGCATCCCAGACCTCCTGCATTTTCGCAGAACCTTTATCCTTTTTCATGACAGTACCGCGCAGCAGCCAGGCATAGGCCAGGCTGATAAAAGCGATTGCCATGACACACCAAACAGCTACTTGCTCGAATCCGGAAAGGCCGTGTCGAGCTACATCAAAGATATTCATGAAATCCTCCAACAGTTGGGATTAAAAAAAAAGCGTTCAAAAGACGCATGTTCCAACAAAAGGAACAAAAACTGCCCATTATTTAATTATATCTTAATCTATGATAACTAGTCAATATTTACTCGCCCGAATCCGG
>JAAZMZ010000059.1 GCA_012798535.1 Leptolinea sp. | reverse complement strand
TGCTTCGTGGGGTACCACCAGCGTCAGGGCAATGTGAGAGATCAGAAGGTTCAACAGTGAGACGGCCAATGGCAGATCCAGTATGCGGTCGGCAGACATCGGATTGTTTAATAACCTCGAAAAAGAAACCGATAATCGGGGAAAGATCACAGCGGTAATCGCCAAAGCAACGATGCAGGCAGGCACAGCCGTTATGGCAACGTTCATGGCCATCTGCGGTTCCACTTTGTCGAAAACATCCTGGGCTGCCGATTTTCTCAAGCGGGAAAGATACCCGCCCAGCATACCCGCGAGAGTTCCCCCCATGGCGAGTACCAGATACATCTTCATAGACCTGTCTATGATTGAAAGGACCATGCGGGCTTGCGCCTGTTGATCTAGGCTCTGATTCATCAAAGAATCCGGTATTATCCCGGCCGCAGCAGCTCCCCAGAAGCAGTAAATCAAGGCTCCCGCCAAACCACCTGCCAGTCCCCCAAGGATGGCACAACGTCCCGGCATGGTCGATCTGCTCCATCGCGCTGCCAGAAATCCACCGGCCACAAGTAGAACAAACGCCGCGGCAATTCCAATCCAGACGAGTATCACAACCTCCGTATGTCGACCGGAGGTGTACATCTGATACCCGTAAGCATATATAGGGAAAAGTAAAACGGAGAGCAACGCTCCAATCATCAAACCGGTAAATCCAGCTCGTGTGGTCATAGGTACAATTTTACGCTTACCGAGAAAAAAATAGTCACACGAAATGATTTTCCCTGTCGGAATTAACTGATTTGACAGGTCTCCGATTGAACATGGATGGAAAAAGAATTAAAAAACCAGACATCCGGAAGATTTTGAAAAATATGATAAAAATGGCTATACTTCTACGAAATTAGTCAACCAAAGAAAGGATGGACGATCATGCTTTATTTGGAAACCAATTCCCTTGATCCCACCTGGAATCTGGCATTCGAAGAAGCCGCTCAGGAATGGGATCAGGCTGAAGATGTAATGATGCTGTGGCAGAACCGCAATGCCATAATCGTCGGCCGCTACCAGAATGCTGAAAAAGAGGTCAATTTGAAAGCCGCGGAAGAAATCGGCGCGAAGGTGGTTAGGCGTTCCTCCGGCGGCGGAACGGTATATCACGATATGGGGAATTTAAATTACACCTTCATCCGGCCGGTGAATTACAGAAAGAAACTGGATCTGTCCATCCTTTCCAAACCTATGGAAGAGGCATTGAATTTCATGGGTATTCCGGCAATGGTGCAGGGCCGCAATGATATCACCCTGGACGGCAAGAAGATCTCGGGTACTGCACAACGCATCCACAATAAAAAATTGATGCACCACGGAACCCTGCTTTTCGATGTCGATCTTGATGTGCTGCAAAATGTTTTGAACGTCGATCCCTCCAAAATCATATCCAAAGGGATCAATTCCGTACGCAGCCGGGTGACAAATATCAAAGAACACGTGCCCGCCGGCAAATACCCTGATATGCAGGCTTTCTGGAAAGGGTTGATCGCGGCTTTCGCGAAAGAAGGTCCGCTCACCCGAATCGACCCCCCGGCGCAATTGCTCGAAAAAGCAAAGATGCTGCAGGAAACAAAATACGCCACCTGGGAATGGAATTTTGGCCGCGCTCCCGCTTTTCAATATCACAACAGCAAACGGTTCACCGGCGGGACCCTGGAGGTGGATGTTAATGTGGAAAACGGTCTGATCAGCGCCTGCCGCTTTTGTGGTGATTTCATGGGGCTGGTGGAACTGGACGATCTTCAGCAGGCTATGATCGGCTTGAAATATGAGGCTGTCAGTGTATTAAGCCAGCTGAATAAACTGGAGCTGTCGCTATATCTGGGAAGCATCACAGCGGAAGAAGTGATCAACTGCATGTTCGACGGTAATTGATCACGGAGAGGATCATCCCGTTTTCTCTTACACATATATTTTCACATCTGCCAGAATCGTGATCAACCATTCAGGGAGAAAGCTCACGCGACAATCCGGACATAAGACAAATGCGATATCTCATTTCTTTCGGTATAGTTGAAACATCTCATATTGAATCGGTTCTTCACAGAACTTAAGGAGCGACTCATGGCTGGCGTATATCGTTTCTCATTTGGCCCCTGGAACATTCATACCGGATCCGATCCTTTCGGCCCGGCCGTGCGCGATGAATTTTCATTCGCCGAAAAGCTGGAGTTCTATAAAAAATTGGGCTTCGAGGGTGTTCAATTCCATGATGATGATGTTGTGGCCAGCGCGGATGACCCCTGGTCCAAGCAGGAAGCCGAGGCTAAAAAGGTACGCCGCCTGCTGGATGAGCGTGGATTAACAGCGGAATTTGTAGCGCCGCGTCTTTGGGAGCATACCCTGGGAATTGACGGCTCCATTACTTCAAATTCAGCAAAAGCCAGGCAGTATGCGCTGGAACGATCCAAACGCGCCGTGGATATCGCGCATCTTGTGGGAGCCAGGAATATCGTTCTGTGGCCGGCCCGCGAAGGCACCTACCTGCGGGAAGCTAAAGACCCGGTTGCCTCGGTCGCACGCATCGTGGAATGGATGAACGCCCTTCTGGAACACAGCAAAGACATCCGCATCCTGGGTGAAATGAAGCCCAACGAACCGATGGATCAGGCTTATCTACCAACGGTGGGGCATTTCCTCGGGTTGGCCGCTTTCACCGTCGATCCGGCACGCGTGGGCGCGTTGATTGAATCGGCGCATTCCATTCTGGCCGGGCTCGATCCTTCGGATGATATGGCCTACGCCCTGTACCAGAAGAAGCTCTGGTCAGTGCATCTCAACGATCAGAACGGCTTGAAATTCGACGAGGATAAATCCTTCGGCGTGGTCGATCTGCGCCGGGCTTTCAACCAGGTCTGGGTGCTGGAACGTAATAACTATGGGCAGAACGGTGAATTTGTTGGACTGGATGTCAAAGCTTTGCGAACCCAGGTAAAGGAAAAATCCACCCGTCATCTGAGCAACAGCCGCGAGATTTTCCTGCGTCTGGTTGACCTGGTCCGATCGCTGGACGTGAAAAAAGTGGACGAACTGCGCGCCGCGCGAGATTACGAGGAATTGGATCTTCTGATCGTCAACCATTTGATGGGAAGATAAGATGCCCGAAGTGATCGTCGCCGGGCATTTGTGCCTGGATATCATTCCCGACCTGTCATCTTTCACTCCCGGCCAGTTTGACGCCAGTTTTAAACCCGGACGCCTGGTGCAGAGCGGCCCGGCAGCCCTGACCACCGGAGGTGCTGTTTCAAACACCGGTATCGCGCTTCACCGCCTGGGTGTGGATACCCGCCTGATCGCCCGCACCGGCGAAGATCCGCTGGGACTAACCCTGCGGCAGTGCGTGGAACAGCAGGGGGCTGGACTGGCCTCCGGGCTGATCAGCAAAGCCGAATCGACCACGTCCTATTCCATCGTCATCAGTCCTCCGGATGTTGACCGGCGTTTCCTGCACAATCCGGGCGCCAATGATGACTTTGCTTCTGAAGACGTGAGCGACGAAGCTCTCTCGCAGGCCAAGCTGATGCATTTCGGCTATCCTCCGCTCATGGCCAACATGTATGCCGCCCAGGGCGCCGAATTGAGCAGGCTCTTCCAAAGGGCCAAATCCTTTGATTTGACCACCTCGCTGGATATGGCCTACCCTGATCCCGATTCACCCGCCGGCCGGGCAGACTGGCTTTCAATCCTGCGCAATACGCTGCCTTACGTGGATATCTTCACACCCAGTTTTGACGAGATCTCCTACATGCTCTGGAAGAAAACCGACATCCCGTTATCCAATCTTCTTCTGACCAAAGCCAGTTCCATATTATTAGGGATGGGTGCGAAGATGGTGTTGATCAAACTGGGCAGCCGCGGATTATATTTACGGACAGCCGGCTCTTCTGTTTTTCGAAATATAGGAAAAGCTTTCCATGGTGATATGGAACGTTGGCCGGATTTTAAGGCCTGGATGCCCTGCTTCAAGGTGAACGTGGTGGGTACCACCGGCGCCGGAGATGTTACAGTGGCCGGTTTTCTGGCCGGCTTACTGCACGGACTATCTCCACAGGAAACCATGACTGCCGCGCTGGCTGCCGGCGCTTGCTGCGTGGAAGCGGCCGATTCATTGAGCGGTATCCGATCCTGGGATACCATCTGGCAGAGGGTTCAGGCCGGCTGGGA
>JAAZMZ010000058.1 GCA_012798535.1 Leptolinea sp. | reverse complement strand
CTGTTGATCTTCCCGGAACTGTCTCTCACCGGTTATGTGTTGCAGGATCTGGTTCCCACCGTGGCACACCGGCCGAATGTGCATGACCCGGTTTTCAAGCCGCTGCTGGAAGCTAGCAAAGAGATCGATCTTCTGGTGGGATTTGTGGAAGAGGACATCCGCAGCCGTTTCTTCATTTCGGCTGCCTATCTATCCCGTGGTGAAACAGTGCATGTGCATCGCAAGGTGTACTTGCCGACATACGGCCTGTTCGATGAAGGGCGCTTCTTTGCCTGGGGTGATACGGTCAGCGCTTTCGACACCCGTTTCGGGCGGGCGGGAGTCTTGATCTGTGAAGATTTCTGGCATTCCTCACCTCCCTATCTGCTCTGGCTGGACGGTGCCGATCTGTTCTTTTTCTCCTCCTCCTCCCCTGGCCGCGGATTGACATCTGAAGACGCGTTGGGTTCCTCCATCTGGGTGGACCGCGTACTGCAGGCTTATTCCGCACTGTTCACCTCGTTTGTTGCCCACACCAACCGTGTGGGGTATGAAGATGGGCTGAATTTCTGGGGCGGAGCTGCCGTATATGATCCCAACGGAATCGAAATCGGCCATGGACCGTACCATGAGGAAGCCTTGACCCTTGTGGAAATGGATCTCAATCAACTGCACCGCACCCGTGCACGCTTACCTCTGCTGCGGGATGAACGCACCGGTTTGACCCTGCGCGAGATGCAGCGTATCCTGAGTTCAAGAGACTCATTTAAAGGGAGGTAGACTGAATGACTGCCAGACTTCCCGACCTGACGATCAATACCACCCTGGCCAGGCAGATCCTGACCGGTTTTATCCACAGTGAGATCACCCGCGCTGGTTTTTCCCGAGCGGTTATCGGGCTTTCCGGCGGCATCGATTCCGCGCTTTCCTGTTTTCTGGCTGCCGAAGCGCTGGGACCGGCCAATGTGCTGGCCGTCCGCATGCCGTACCAATCATCTTCGAAAGAATCGCTGGAACATGCTCAACTGGTGATTGATGCGCTTGGCGTGCAGTCGGCGACCATCCCGATCACCCCCATGGTGCAGCCCTACCTGGACAAGAATGAGGGCATCAGTTCTTTCCGCGCGGGGAACATAATGGCGCGCATGCGCATGATCGTCCTCTATGATCATTCGGCCGCCTTCAACGGACTGGTTGTGGGAACCAGTAACAAGACGGAAATCTTGCTGGGATATTCCACGCTGTGGGGTGACTCGGCCTGCGCCCTCAATCCAATCGGGGATTTATATAAAACTCAACTGCGCCAGTTATCGCGCGATATGGATATTCCCGAGGTGATTGTCTCCAAACCGCCCACAGCAGACCTGTGGCTCGGGCAGACGGATGAAGGGGAACTTGGTTTCACCTACGCGGATGTTGATCCGCTGTTGTATTTGCTGGTGGATGAGCGTTACACCCCGCAGGAATGTGTGGAGGCCGGGTTTGACGAATCGTTTGTTACGAAAGTGGTTGACCGCATCCGCCGCAACCAGTTCAAGCGCATTCTTCCGCCGGTTGCTAAATTGAGCCATCGCACTATTGGTTACGACTTTTTATATTTACGAGACTGGGGTACCTGATACTGATTTTATGAAAATTCCAAAATTTTCCGTTCCACCGGCGCTCAAGCACCGCCGGTTTGTTTTATTCTGGTTGAGCATGATGATCTCCACAGCCGGTTCGCAAATGCAACTGTGGGCGCTTTTCTGGCATTTGCGCACCCTCTCAGACCAGCCGATCGTGGTCAGCGGGATTGGCCTGGCGCGGTTTCTTCCCATTTTGATTCTGTCGCTGGTCGGCGGGCTGGTGGCCGATATGTACAACCGGCGCAAGGTCATGTTCATCAGCCAGATCGTGATGACGCTGGTATCGGCGACGTTCGGTTTACTAACGCTCTTCAATGTGATCCAGATCTGGCATATGTATCTGTTGACGGCTATTCAGGCAGCCGCCCTGGCATTCGATATGCCGGCCCGGCAGGCACTGGTGCCCAATCTGGTACCCCGCGAAGACCTGCCCAGCGCGTTCAGCCTGAATTCTATGTCGTTCAACATCGGTTCTGTGGTTGGTCCCGGTTTAAGCGGGGTGGTGATCGCCTCGCTGGGGCAATCCTGGACGTATTTCATCGACGCTGTTTCCTTTGGTGCTGTAATCCTCAGCCTGGTGATTATCGGAAATGTCCTTCAGGAGATCAATCCCGTGGTGCGCCGGCAGGGGATCAACCTGGAAGCTATCAAGGAAGGTGTTTCTTTCATCCGCTCCCAGCCTATCATTCTATCGAGCATGATCCTCGATTTCTTTGCCACATTCTTCTCTTCCGCCAACACCCTGCTGCCGTTCATCGCCCGGGACGTGTTGAAGGTCGGTGCGCTGGAATACGGCTGGCTTTCCGCCGCACAGCCGGTGGGAGCCGTGGGTGTGGGGCTGGTGTTCTCTCAACGGGCGAAGATTCGCAAACAGGGATCGCTTTTGCTGTGGTCGGTGGTGGTATTCGGCGTGGCGACCATCATCTTCGGCCTGTCGGGCAGCCTGTGGATCACTATGCTGGCTCTGGCAGTGATCGGTGGTTCTGACGCCGTCAGCACAATCCTGCGTAATACCATCCGTCAGATGGTAACGCCAGATGAGATGCGCGGCCGCATGGTCAGTATCAACCAGATATTCTTCATGGGCGGTCCGCAACTCGGCGAGATCGAGGCCGGACTGGTGGCGCAGGCGCTGGGAACTCCCATGGCCATTATCACCGGAGGTTTGGGCTGCATTCTGGCGGTGGTGTGGATCGGCCGGCAGTGGCCGGCTCTGCCGCATTATTCCGGTGAAGACGCCCGGCCGGTTTGATTATTTTTGTGAGAGAAGCTCATCAAAAGGAATCCCGTTGACTGTGATGGAAACAGAATAGACGGAGTCTGTTGATTGCCGAAGGGTGGCTATCAACTGTTCCTTTATACGTGGAGCATCACAGGTGCCGCCGAGTACCAATTTGCCGATCAGATTGACCTCTGTCTTTTGTTCGCCGATTTCGAAACGGCCGATCACCAGGTTGGATTGATACAGGGCAGAGTACAATCCGGATTGTCTGTAATACATGGTGTGCTGGTTAAGCAATTCTTGCAGAGCCGCTTTCGTGTTTCCGGCGGGCACATCCACGGCCACCAGGCTGTCACCGCAGCCAATGGCCGGACCAGAGCGGCCAGCGTCATCCAGCGCGACCAGATACATCTTCATCGATCTGGCCGGTGTATTCTCTTGTACTGATGGTGAAATGGTCCTGTCTGAGGAAGGTGTGACCGCACCAGTTTCAGGATTGGCTCGTCGAATGTGTGGGGTCTGCAGGCAGCCGGTGACCAGCAGAGACATCAATCCAAGAAAGAAAACTCTTCTTTTACCATCCATGTACTGAAACCTTTCCACAGGGAGACCGCGGACGATTGATTTTTACACAAATTCCATCTACTATTAGTGTATCCGAATCATAGAAACGGGAAGGAATCACGTATGGCGGCAAACACAAAGAAGATCATCACCCTTGGTGGATTGTGCCTGATAATCTTGATCAGTCTGGCCTGCAAGTCGGTGACTGTGAATATCGGGGAACCCTCTTCGACGGTCGCTCCGTCAGACACCCCGGTACCCCCTACCATTACCCCGTCGTACACCAGTGAATCAACATCGACCGAGACACTCACGTTAACCATCGCTCCACCTCGTAAAACGGCCACCAAAATTCCAACGCGTGCCATCCCCACCCGAACCGTTCCTCCGCCTACGCTGACCCAGGCAGTGATCCAGCAAGCCGTCATACCGGAACAACCAACCAGTCGTGCCAGTTCCAGTGGCGAGATCACCGTCACGGCGGCCACAGGGAACCTGTTTATCCGGCGGGGTCCGGGAACCATTTACAACATAGTCTCAGGTCTCTCAAAAGGAACGACCACCAAAGCCGTGGGCCGGAATGAAAAGAATGACTGGCTGGCCATCGAGATACCCAAAGCCAACGGAGTGATTGGCTGGATATCCATGGGCACCGGATTTACCGAAATGAACGGAAGTATACAATCCCTTCCCCTGTATCCTTTTGATGAAGCCAAGCCGGCTTATTTGATGAATTGTACCGACCATGATATGACCACCTCCCCCGGACAGTGGAATCTGCCGGCTAACACCACACAGAAGGTAAATCCAGGGGAATACAACATTTTGGACATGTCCACCGGTCAAAGCAAAGTCCAAGAGGTAGACTTGAAAGAAGGTAATACGGTGAGTATCAAGAAGGATGGGAACGGCGCCTCTTACACCTGCCCATGATGATAGGGGATAAACTCATATAGTCTTTCAACGCATGTATAATTCCGGTGCAATAATTTCGCACCGGATTTTTTTTAACACCAGGAAAAAACCATGAAGGGAAAAACCATACTAATCACCGGTTCCACCGACGGCATCGGCCGGCAGACGGCGTTGGAACTGGCACGCAGGGGAGGGCGCATTATACTGCACGGGCGTTCCAAGGAACGGGTGGCGGCGGCTGCCACGGAAATCGAGGCAGAAACCGGCACCGCCGTGGATTATGTGACCGGCGATTTCGCTTCGCTGGCTCAGGTGCGAGATATGGCCGCGGATGTTCTGAAGAAGACTGACGGCCTGCATGTGCTTATCAACAATGCCGGCACTTTCTCGGCTGAACGCCGGATGACCGAAGACTGTTTTGAATTGACCTGGCAGGTCAACCATCTGGCGCCCTATCTGTTGACCTGTCTACTATTGGAACGCCTGAAGAACAGCACCCCGGCACGGGTGGTCAATGTGGCTTCCATGACACATGCCTACGCCCGTCTGGATTACGAGAACCTGCAGGGTGAAAAGGAATACAAAGGCTCGCGGGCTTACAGCCTGGCCAAACTGGGGAATGTGATGGCCACTTTTTATTTAGCCGAAAAGCTGGCCAACTGTGGGGTAACGGTCAACTGCCTGCATCCGGGCGTGGTGGATACCAAACTGCTGCGTGCCAGTTACAACATTGCGGGAGTTTCTCCAGAGATAGGCGCCCGCACATCGATTTATCTGGCCTGCTCGCCCGAGGTGGAGGGTGTGACCGGGAAATATTTCGATGAATGCAAAGAGACGGCTCCTTCACCACTCAGCCTGGATGTGGAAGAACGCCAGCGGTTCATGGATGTGACGAACAGGATGCTGGGGTTGTGAAATTCTAAAAAAAATCCCCGCCAGACGGCGGGGATTTTCGCCATTTATAGCCAGCCTCTCAGCTGCATGGCTTTGACCACCTTGTCGATTGCGACCATGTAGGCGGCATCACGCATAAAGACTTTCTCTTTTACAGCCATATCGAGCACCGCATGGAAAGCCTGGGTCATCTTAGTATCCAGTTTTTCCAACACTTCCTCTTTCGTCCAGTAGAAGTTCATATCATTCTGAACGCCTTCAAAGTAAGAAACGGTCACACCGCCGGCGTTGCACAGGAAATCCGGGATGATAAATGTGCCACGCTTCTTGAATTCCTCATCGGCTTCCGGAGTGGTGGGGCCGTTGGCTCCTTCCGCCAGTAGTTTGACTTTCGGGCTGATCTGCTTTACAGTTTCCGCATTGATCTGCCCTTCCAGTGCTGCTGGAATGAGAATATCCACTTCCTTGGTCAGCCAGGCGTTGGCCTCTTCGATGGTATAACCGGCGGCCTTGGCTTTTATCTTGTCGATTGAACCATACTGATCAGTAATGGTCATCAGGAAGCGCGGATCCACACCATCTGCCTTGCTGACGGTATACCCGATGCGGTCGTCGCGGTCCCAGTAGCTGACACAGATTACCTTTCCTTTCAACTGCTCGGTGAAGCCGATGGCGGCATATTGGGATACATTGCCAAAGCCCTGAATGGCCGCCGTGCATTTCGCCGGATCGATTTTCAGATGTTTCAGGGCTTCCCGGATGGTGTAGACCACGCCATAGCCGGTGGCTTCGGTGCGTCCCAGAGAACCGCCCCCGCCCAGCGGTTTGCCGGTGATCACTCCCGGTGTGAATTGGCCGCTCAGTTTTGAATATTCATCCATCATCCAACCCATCATTTGCGGATTGGTACCCACATCAGGCGCCGGGACATCATTGCGCGGGCCAATATCTTTCCAGATACGCTGAATAAAGCCGCGGCAGAGTCTTTCTTTCTCGGTGATTGACAGGGTGGCTGGATCGATCACCACTCCACCTTTTCCACCTCCCAGAGGGATGTCAGCCACGGCGCATTTCCAGGTCATCCACATGGCCAGAGCGCGAACGGTATCGGCGGTTTCGGCCGGATGGAACCGAATGCCACCCTTGTTCGGGCCGCGGGCATCGTTATGTTGAACACGGAAACCTTCGAAAACGCGGATTGTGCCGTCGTCCATATGCACCGGAATGCGGAAATGGAATTCCCTCATCGGCCAGCGTAGTATTTCACGCACCTGCGGATCAAGATTAAGCATTTCGGCCACATGGTCAAACTGCTGCTGAGCCATTTCAAAAGGATTCGGGTTCACGGTCATAAGCAATCTCCTTCAAAAAAAATAGTAGTTAAAAATTATGCGGGTTCCTCGGTGAGGAACCCGCTGTTCGAATATGATATGGAGAAGCCGACAGTCAATCGTTCCTCCTGCAATGATCTTTTTCCGAAATTAGAATAACAAATGCGGGAAGGAATTGCAAGGTGAGGTTAATCACACTTTTGAAATGTGCAATCACCAAAGATGGAGGATATCTTCCCTGTCTATTGGAATTGCCGGGGCAGATGGAATCTGTTTTTGAAAAAAAAGAGTGTGCCTTTAATTTTTAAAGCGGCACACTCTCTGTATTCAAGTAAAACCGGTCTATGGGATCGGATGATCGTCGTCGTTAGGGACGGGCGTCTTGCCGTACCACGGATCCCAGGGATGGGAATCTTGACGAAGCGGACAGCGCAAATTGACGGCTTTCGGGTAAACCCCGGCAAGGCAGATCGCCGGACGCCAGGGAACATTCAGATGAACCTTGTTGTTCCATAGTTCTGTGCCGCTGCTGTCTTTTACCACGAATGTGTAGGTGTACTCCCAGAAAACCCGCTTGCTCAGGTAGGCGTTTGTAGTGGAGAGAACGGCCGCATTCTCGGCATCTGTAGCCGGTGTTAATGGAAGAGTAAAGACAGGTTTCTTCTGCAGCCAGTCGTAGATCTCGACGGTCAAACCTTCGGGAGCTTTCTGGTTGAATTTGAAGACATAGTTGCACGAATAACCGGGAATGGGCACCTCGGGGATACCATCGACAACCGTGGAAACGTTAGCGCCTTCCGGCGGATTGGCGATCCCCTCGGCGGAAGGCGGAGCGGTGATCTGTTCTTCCGGATAGCACCAGGCTGAAAAACCGTCATTCAGGATGGCCAGAGGTGGAATGGGCGTTGGACTGGGCACCAGGGTCGCAGTGGCCGTTGGCACGCTTGTGGCTGTTGGCGGGAGTGGTGTGGGGGAAGGCAGTGGTGTGTTGGTGGTTGTGGCGGTGACTTCCACCGGTGTGGGGGTGGGGGCGGGCGCAGCCGCTTTCGGCAGGAAAATAATCAGCAGAACGGCCAATATGACGACCGCGGCGATGATGATCGGAATGAGAGGCAGGGATTTCTTGTCGGAGGCTTTCTCTTCCATAATAACTCCGTGAAAACGGGATGGTCTGTGTACAGACTCACGCGATTATACACCTCAGAAGCTCCAGTCAGAGGTAGGCCCGCGAAAAATTCCTCGTGGATATACTCCTGTTGCACGGACAGGAGGCCGTCTTTACAGGGGTACCATGATTGCTTTTTAACGGGATATGTGTTTGATCCCCGAAGCCGTTCGGTCAGACGGTGGTTTTTCCACCACCCTGCGCCTTCACCAGTTCCACCCCCAGCGCGATCACTTCGTCTGTTTCTGTGGACGGGAGTGAGCCAAGAACCGCCACCTGCACCCCGCGCGGGGAATACAGCACGGCGAGCTGTCCGACCTGGTCGGTCGAATTGGCGGTTTTCAATGGATATCTCTCCGCCCAGCCCACGAAGGGCGTCAGTGTCCAGGGATTCAGCAGACGCTGGCCGAAACCCTGCTCGTTTGTCAGTGTACCGAAATTGTCATCAAATCGATTATCCCGGGTAACCACAGGGCTGGCGTTGTTGAAACCCGGTGTATCACCGGGAAGGAAGCCGTACATTCCCAGGATCTGCTGATAAACCATGGTTAACAGGTTTCCAAGTAAACCACCTGTTTTTAAGGAGGGAGAATTGGGAGGTTTTTGAGAAACCAGCAGAAAGTTCCCCGGACAGGTGAAATCTTCCGAGATCCAACGGGTGACCGGTTTCCCGCCGATCGAGTGGATTTCGATCTTCCAGTTTACACCGGAGGTGGTGCCTTCCTGTGCCATGGACGGATTTGACGTGGCCGCCACCTGAGACTGCATGGCGGTCTGGAACAGGTTGTCAGGCCGATTCTCACTGCCCGGCAGATTGAGGAGTTCGGATAGAGCTTTGGCCTGGCGGGCTTTTTCATCATAGAAACTGTTATAGAGTTTGTGTAATGGAACCCGTTCCCCGCTGGTTTTAACCAGCGTCAGACGGTAGTTGGTGGTTGTGTTACCGCGCCTGGATCGGCTCCTGGAGATCTCAATATCGAAGTCTGCCACTTCATTGAATGGGATGACCGTTTCTTTGCGGCCGAACAGATTCTGGTGGGATACGGTGATGGTGCGCTGCATACGGTCGGCAACTGTGGTGGAGGTTTGCACCAACGCGAGGATCAACAGGGCGGCCAGGAAGAAGATACCGGCAAAGATATACAGGGTGCTCCCTGATCCCAGCATAATAAAGGCCGCCACCACCAAAGCACCTGCACTGATCCAGGCGGCCAGCGGACGATAGGTGATCACATACTGGTTGGTAGAATTCAAATCATCCATGGTTATCCCTCCGTAGCATTTCTGGCTGGAAAAGAAACGGAAATCTGTGAAGACCGCAGGATTATCTGTAATGCTGCCGCTCTATGAAGCTACGGTTTCTGTACAGAATTATTCTACAGGAATCGAAGATCCGCGTAAAACGCGATTTTTCTGATAGATAGGTGCCAGAATCGGGGATTAGCGCTGATAGTATTTACAATATCATTACCTTGTTGAATCCCGGCCGGATATGGTCAGGATATCTACCCGACCCGGTGATATTGACAGACTGGTTTGCAGTGTCTATAATCCATGCATACCGACCGACCGGACGGTCGAAAAAGGATAACAGAATGACGGCACAGGAAACCGCAGACAGAATTCTAAAAACTGCTTCCCGGTTGTTCGTGAAGAAGGGATACACAGCCACCTCCATGCGGGAGATTGCTGCCGAAACCGGGATCGGCAAGGCGACCATTTATTATCATTTCCCGGATAAAGTATCCATTGTGATGGCTCTTTTGCAGGAGATGCAGAGCGGTATGCATAAGACCCTCGAGGTCATCCGCCGCGAGACTGATCCGCGCAGCCGCATT
>JAAZMZ010000057.1 GCA_012798535.1 Leptolinea sp. | reverse complement strand
TCTTAATACTCATGTCGATTACATCCATATCAACCCTGTGAAGCATGGACTGGTAAAACGAGTCGCGGATTGGCCGTGGTCAAGTTTTCATCGGTTTGTCAGGATGGGCATATACCCGCTGGATTGGGGAGGAGAGGCTGAAAAAACTGTAGTAGAAATGTCTGTGGGTGAATAAAGTAATGATGCGCTCAAATTCGAGCGCATCCTACCCGCTAAAGTATATCAATTGTAAAGAACAAAACATTAAAAATAGATTGTAGAAGAGCATAACTGTTTATTGGTAGCATTAAATGAGGGTCAATGTTATGTGCAGAATGATTTCTAATGACATAAACTATTGCTATATCATATTCGATTGGATCTAGTTTTCCCCAATTGAGATCATTGAAATTGCGACTTAGAAGTGAACTGATTACTACATAGATGTTCCCATTATTCTTTATATAGCTATTCAGATCCCCAAGTTTTTGTTGGTTTACATTCGAGTTCTTCTTCTTCCATAACTCTGTAAAGTCAGTGATAGGTGTACCGATTCTTGGATTTAAAGACATATCAATAACCTGCGTTAGATCAAATAGCAAATTCAAATCAAGAATTCCTGCAAGAAAATTGCCTGAAGAATTATTTACTGAAAACCGTTGTTTTATTCTTGCAAGTGAGTAATTTAATAACAGAACAGATTCGTTATTAGGATGTATTGAAAGAAACTTCTTTTGGATATCATTACTATCAAGTTTAGAGGGATTCTCTTTTTTATATTTCCCGAGATAATCAATCAAAATACCTCGTAAATCTTCTAGATAATATCTAAATTTTTGATCTTTCCCTTCATAATCAAAATGAACAAATTTATAGGCAGGGGTATCTGGGTCAGCCTTTTTATAGGTTTCTATGTCTTCTGCTAATGCTTCACCCATTAATCTATATCCTTTTTCTATTTCTCCGTTCAGAATGGCGGATATACCCAAATAATAAAATATCGCTCCCTTGTGAATTCTATGATTGAAATGTTCAGCAAGTCTTTCGACCATCTGTAAAACATTTTCCCAGAAAATTTGGGCTTGCGCATATTGTTCGTTTTTTAGAAGTTCATTCCAAATAGGCGTAAGGGAGTTTATAAATGGCTGTTGAAGATCATCATCAATTGGTAATTTTGTGAAATGCGCAACAGCAGCATTCTCAAAACCTGGAAGAAAATAATCACAAAAAATCCCCATGAAATTTCGGTTGAAAAAGTAACATTTTGTAAGAAAATCAACCAGAGCAAAACCCATTTCTCTATCATCAGGGAAAAAGATCGTTCCAAGAATATTCCGATTTTCAAGAGAAATATCTTGATGAGATATTCTTAACTCCATTTTCATCATTCCACCCATTCTGAATACGTTCTTGTTTTTGCAAATTTAATTTTGATTCCCTTAAGTGCTGTTAACAAAACCAAGAGAGATTGGGGTAAGTCCATAAGTTGGTAGGGTGCGGTCGATATTGACCGCACCATTGATTTCCTCCCCATATCGCGCATCCTCAATATATCACCCACTTCATGCAATTATATCTATTATATAGCCAGAAATTCAAAGGAAATCTATTCCACCGCGGGGCTCCCCACACACCATCATTCCATTCCTGCCCATGAATCCGACGCGCTCGCCCCGAAAATGCCGGGGCAGGATGCGAGCGCATCCCGACTAAATAATGTGTAAAATGGAGGGTATTATGCTGCTGAATAATGAGTTCAGCCAGAAGTGTTTCAACATGCAATCTTGTAAAGATTAAAAGACCAGGTAGCATTCCAGGGGAGACAAAGATGAACATGGGAATATATTACTTTTCAGGGAGTGGTAATTCACTGCATGTGGCACGCGAGTTACAAAAAGGTTTGCCGCAAACCACGCTTATCCCGTTGGTCAGCCTTTTAAACCAACCATCGGTGGTTACAACAGGTGACGCGGTTGGTTTTGTTTTTCCGCAGCATGGCTGGCAGATGCCGGTAATGGTTGATGAAATCCTCCAAAAATTCGAACTGCACTCCGCATCCTATATCTTTGCTGTGGCAACCAGAGGTGGTACTCCCTGTAGAGCTTTTTTGGAAATGGAAAAAACATTAAACAGAAAAGGCAGGAATTTGGATGCCTATTTTGTCCTGACCATGCCCGGCAGTACTCAATCGCTGATCAAAACCTTTCACGAGAAAATTAACGAAGAGAGAATCGCCCGCCTGGAAACAGAAATGCTAACCAGATTAAAAGAAATAGTAAGAATAATCCGTTCACGGGAAGCCTACCATGATGAAAACCTGGATGGCGTAGATATGCCCCCGGTTAATCACTTCATGGAACCCCTGGTTCTTTCCTTAGCCAGGTTGGCCGAGAGTAATTTTATTTTTTATTCCGACGCAAAATGTAAAGGGTGTGGTATCTGTGAAAAAGTATGTCTGGCAGAAAAGATCAAACTTGTAGAGGATCATCCAATCTGGCAAAAGAACGTGAAATGTCTAAATTGTTTTTCTTGTTTGAATTATTGCCCCGAAATGGCTGTTCAGCTCAAATCAAGCTGGTATTTCAAATCATATACACCCCAAAATGGCAGATATCATCATTCACAAATTACTGCAGATGATATTGCCGGGCAAAAAATATCTCCCGACCCTGTCAGCGGGTAGATACAAGTGATGCGCCCGAATTCGAGCGCATCCTATCAATGGTTTATCCGCGGCTCGCTCGAGCGAATTTGGCGCGCAGGAAAGCGTTCATTCTGTCGCGTGGAGATGTGCCATCGCCCCGGTAGGGTTTCACCGTTTCGCAGGCCAAATATTCTCCGCAGGTCGCGCAGAAATCCACCCCCCGGGCCAGTGCGCACGCCCGGATCTGGCAGCGCGAACAATCCGTTGCGATGAGTTTCAGATCAACATACCGGCAGCCCAGGCAGACAAAATCGATGGCGTCGGTTGTCCCGTCGCCAAAATCTTCATTCATTTTTGTCAGCCGTGCTTCATCACCGCTAATTGTTCCTTTGTAGGAAGGGCATTCATCACAATTGATACCGCAATGCGCTATCATGGATACCTCCGTTGATAGTATGCTTCATTTTTTAGTATATATTTTGCGCTTAGCTGCCCCTGTCTTTCAGGGGTAAGCACGTAAATTATGGTTGATTTCCCTCTGTCACCGTCATCCGCGCATTACATTTTCAGCCCTTTTCCCCGCAGATTCGCAGGTTCGTCCGCACGGGATCAGGTCAATTGTACACCCGTCCCTGCAGCGATGCGGATCACCCACATACTATTGAGACTGGTATCGATTTCCCAACCCGAATAGCCGCCGCCGGACTGGTGGTTCATCAGAGCTCGTTGGATTTGCCCGCGTTCCTGTCCCGGCGTTTCCGGAGTGTGCGCATCCTATCTGCTGCGAATATGAATCTACTTCTGGCAGGATGATTCCGCATAATCCTCACTTCGATAAATCGGGAGTTCTTCATTCTCAAGAAGTATGTACTTCGCGTCGATCAGCGAGCCCCTGTCACATCCGATGATCACCGCGTTTTCTGAGAAATCAGGGAATTTTATGGAATTGTCCTCCTGGATCAGGGCTACGCCCACGGGTTTATCTGCAATGAGCATGAAGACATATCGCGGATCATCGATCGGGGTTACGGCGGGAAGGCTGCTGTGATTTCCATTGCTCGGAAGGAACTTCGGAAGCATCAGCAATCCCCTTACCGCCACCGAATTTGGACTATCCACAAAACTCCTGAGCCTGTCAACTTCTTCAACAGGCAGCGTCTCCCCGTATTTTGAAATGACCTCATTAACAATGACCTCTTTTGCCATTGGCGGGTATTTCTGTGGAATCAAGACCTCGCTGAGGGGAAGGGATAATCCAATCAGGCAAAAAGCGGCGAGCATTGTCGAGGCGGAAAACAGGCGATTGGTTGTCTTCTGGGTTGGCAGCTCGAACATTTGAGATTTGTTGTAGTGTTCAAATGTTATCCCCCGATTTATGAGGCCGGTGATGCAAAGAAGCACATGGATGCAAGCCACCATACCAATTCCATAATACAGGTAAGAAATCCAATCAACCGGCAGCATGTATCGGTATCCCGAATTTCTGGATACGGCGTTACTGAAATTGTAGGCGAGATTGAATACAAGAGGAACAGTCCCGGCGATCCCGAATCGTTGGATGGCAAAAACCAGACCAAGAGAAAAAAACAGCAAATCGAGACCGATCAAAAGATTTCGGAGAAGGCCGAACTCGGGGATGAATGGATGCCAGAAGGCTCGAGAGATGACCGCGTTGTCGCGAAAATCGGTAACGCTCAGCTCGTATGGTAATACAAGAAATGTATCATTCAGGTTCCGGACAAAATGTGATGCCGTAAACTCGATGACTTTTTGAGGATGCGATTTGATGAAATCCAGGGTGCTTTCTGTTAACCGCTTTGAAAAATCGGCGTCACTTTCTCCGGGAAGGGAAGAGAAATCTTTGATCCTTTCTTTTTCGGTATAGCGTTCCGCGATCATTTTTGTCTGGGTGTATGGTTCATCAAGTACAAAAGTACCCACACAGTAATAATTTCGAACCATCCACGGTATGAGGATGACAAGTACAGCGCTCAAGAAAAGAGCAATGTCATTAATCCAGAATCGAATTCTTTTCTGAAGGGAAAAAACTAGAAGAGACAGAATAATGATCACCGGTATAAGTACCAGAGTCTGCATGCGTACCAGGATTGTGCAGGCGAGAATCCCGCCCGTAAGGATCGACCAGTAATGGCTGTTCCCTGCCTTTATCAGCCAGATGATGCAGAATAACGTGGCCAGGCAGATACCCAGAGTGGCCGGAACATCCGACATGATCATGCGCGAGTTGGAGACAATGCTAAAATGCGTTGAGAGGATTGAATTGAATTCCCTGAAAATGGCAAAGATACCAAGAGCCAGTCCAATATACCGGTTACCCAGCGTTTTCCCTATCAAATACAAAACGCCGGGCAGAAACGCAATCACCATTGTCTGAAAGAAGGCAATATTGGCGTAGGAATTGCCGGAAAACAGGTGAATGATGGCCAGACCGAACATATAGAAAGGCCTGGATACCAGTTTATGTCCGTAAAAACCATCACCCAGTAACAGGCTTTGAATGGATACTTCATACAGAGCGGAATCTCGGTCCGGATTGGAGACAGACTCTGGCGGGTAACCTTGAACTCCCGGAATTTGAACATACCACAGGCACATGGCGAATATCCATAAACTGAGTATGACGATACAATCTTTCACCGGGAGTCCGCATACCCGCTTGTTTAAAAACCTTCTCAGGCTCTCCTTGATTTGGTTATTTCGGCAAATAAAAATAGCCGTCGAAACCAATACCCAGACAAATCCAACCTGCCATGAGAGCAGAGGAACCATTCTTCGCCCCCATCCAAAATTGTCCGGTTCCCATCCAAAACCTGTAAGTCGAAAGATCGACCACACGATCAACAAAAACAACCAGACAGACAATCCCGGCAGAAGCGTTTTTTTATGTTCCTTTATGGCCTGCAGACGAAAGTTGATCTTTCGATGGATCAGCCACAGAGTCGTAAGGACACAAACACAGAACAGCCAGATAAAGAACGGCAATAAACGGGAACGCAGCGCCAGGTATCTATCAGACGAGAGAACAACAAGCCCTGTCCAGTTGATGAGAAAAACGAAAAATAACAAAACTATCGTGTTTTGGTAATTCTTCTCCGGCTGGATTCTTTCTTCAAGAAGGTTTTTCAGGGAGGGAGATTTTTTTAACTTGAAAAATCCGACGAAAAAAAATATCCCGAATGAGAAGAGAAAGACGCCAAGGAAAACACGATACAAGGAATACCCGAAAAGGAAGGAGTTTTTCGGATCAGGCGGGATTGTTAATAACCAGATTGTACAAATGAACGAAATGGAGCCAAGACAAAAAAAGAGAAAAGGCCAACTGCCATATATTTTGTTGTTTATTTTCATCCGGCAAATTATAACCAGATTTCAACAGCCTCCTTATCCATGGATCGTCCTGTTGGAAGTATTCTGCATATGAATACTTACCCCAGCACTATGAAGTCCAGGGAAGTAGACAGAGAGTAATATTATTTAATTATGAGTTTTGAAAAAATATATGAAAACCGTGGATCAGCCAGAATCAACCACATCCCGATAAGTGTCGCGAAGGTTACCTGCCTATCAGGCAAGAGACCAAACAATACCAGAGGCAATGAATATGGCTGGATATAGGGAGAAAGCAGCGGGGTTGCCGTGATATTCAATAATGGTTTCTTTAATTTAAACGAATAAATGAACAAGGCCAGTCCAATTGGCAGGGAAAAAGGCCAGAGAGTCTGATTGAAACCAAAATAACTTACCATGAATTGCGCTTTTTGGAGATAGATACCAAAAATCAAGAATGAAATTATGAAGGCAACCGATACAGGTCCAAAAACATACGCGACCTGTCTGATTCCTCCCTTTTCCAAGCTTCGATCCCCCAGTAGATTGCCAGAAGTCCCCCGATCTGAGGTTTTAAGAGGATTAAAAACAACGCCCAGCGAGGAGAAAGTAAGAAGCCTAAAGCTACAATCCAGTCAATGTTGACCTGCACCATATTGTAAAGTGTGAAAGGCAGCAACAGAAAAGCTAGAGTCAACAGCCAACTGGCTCCTAATTTCTTGAAGACGAATCCCAACGTTGCTATGGATGTGGCTGCCCAAAGTGCGTTCCCCAGGCGTTCAGGTAGAACGGCAAATGGGATGATCGGCAGTAACGCCCAGGGCGGATTGAAGAATTTTTCGACGGTATATGGATTTCGAAAATGAAGGATTTCCAAAGCGGCCGGTCGAAAGATCGACTGCCAGTGTTCCTGCACCGGATAAACGAAATATACTAATATAGCCAAGAAGAAAAATAATAGTGAAAAGCAAATCAAAAATGTACGTTTTTCACGATTATTTACGATAGCTTTGACCTTATTTATATAGTTTTCCAAAGAAACCCCTTCCTGTATTGTGAAGAATAAACCATACATGTTACTTACTCGCTCATTACCTCACCTTGCACCACTACTCCGATCCATTGAAATCATCCCCGGACGCTCGTGATGGAGGACGCCGATGAAGAGCCTCACTCCCTACGGATTGGACAAGAACAGCGGTTCACCGTCATTGATCCCTCCGGAGATCACGCCGTTCTTGATATTCGCTCCGCCGATCACATTGTACTCCGTGAGGATTGGTTCGATCTTCGTTTTCAGGATGGCTGGATCCTGGTAGAGATACCCCAATACCGCGGGGAAGATATCCTGGATCAGGGTGATATCCTCATAGGAGGCATAATCCGCGGTAGGCCATTTGATGGCCAGGAAAGCGGCGTATCTGTCCTGGATATCCGTCCGGTCGATTTCTGATTCGTCATATTTGCCGGTAAGTTCGGTGCAATTCTTCGTCAGGTACGGACCGTGGTCGCCGATGATGATGATGAGCGCCGCCGGATCATTTTCCGAGATACTTTGAATATCATGGCGCATTTCCTCATTGGCTCGGGCCAGCCGATCGGCATACTGCTGCGTTTCATCCGGAAGGCAAACACCTGAATTCTGGCTGTGAGCCGGAATATCGGTATACATCACCACGAAGGACCGGCCTTTGCCGGCCTGTTTGAACAGCGTTTCCTTTTCTTTCAGGTACTGTTCGTGCGGAATGTCCTTCAACCCAATATCGAAACGAAATTCTCCCAGTAGAACGCCTCTGATGATATTGGTGAAAAGATGCCCGCCCTGCCCGGTAGTGAACACGGTGGTGTTAATTTTTGGCGTGGAGTAATCGTATTTGGATGTGGTGCCTTTGAACATGAAGTCGGAGGGGAAAATACCGTACGTTTCATAGCCCAGGTTCTTGAAAATGTGGACCACCTGTCCATCACCCGATACTGCGCCGCGCATATTCTTTTCCCGCGCTCCAGACACATTCAAAATCGCGCCCAGAGAGCGGAGAGTTTCGGCGTACACCGTGGTGGTGTGCGGGTAAAGTTTGAATCCCTGCCCGGTCAGAAAGGCTTCCTGAGCAGAATTATCGATGCCATGGGCGAGCATTGTCTCATTGGGGACATAGGCGTCATACGTCATAAAATAGATATTCGGCTTGGAAACCGGCTCTTTGCCCTGAACGGCGGCGGCAATTTTGGAATCCGCTGAACCGGAGGTCTCACGGCTCCCCTCCACGCTCTGTGAGAAGATCAGCATCACGCTGTTGGAAAAAAAGAAAACCAGTATGGGGATATACAGGATCCACCTGTTCTTCAGGCTGGCAAGAATGAAGATCGCGAAGAAAACAAACGCCACAGCTTCCAGTTGGTCTCTGAAGCTCCCGCCCTCGAACCAGGCGTAATTGTGGCTCAATATGGCCATATTCGTGATGGTGAAAGCAAATGTGAGGCCGACCACCTGCATCGCCCGATAAGAGCTGATGGGGCTGAGGATCAGCGGGATCACCAGAATATACAGGCCGGAAAAAAGGATAAAAAAGCCGGATACAAAGGCGATATCGACAAACGACAACAATTCCCGATTAGTAATCAGGTATTGAACGATAGGTGTGAGTGGCAACAACAGGAGAATGAGTTCGCCGAAGGTGAATTTTCCAACTTTATTAGAAAATTCCCACCGGGACTTCTTATTCATCAAAGTGGCCAGAAAGAAAAGGCCGTAGGCGCCGGCCACAGCGGCCAACAGGACTTTGCCAAAGTTTTCGACAAAGACAGTATTCACACCGTTGAGTGAAAGCATGCCGGAAATGTAGAAAAATGAGACGCAGTACAATAACAGTGCCGCCGCGGGTATAACAAGACGGGTGAACAAAAATTCAGCGTTCCAGTATTTTTTGATCATAGACAATCCTGTTCACGAAAAGGAGTGAAAACCCCGCGTCATAGTGATATTAAACATGGCAGAGTAGGAATGGAACACGACGCATTGATCCCCGCCAATTCCATTTCATGGTTTGCCATGCGGTAATAATATTCGCGGTGAACCAGATCCGAGTTCTGTCTACCTACATAATCTCATAATTATAGTGCATCGCCTGAATTTGCCGGTGTGACACCCGCGGTTCTTTCCGCTCAGGTAAAAGGTGACTCGTTTTTCACCGCCCGGAGAGAAGCCACCATTCTTTCGAGCAGAAACGAGCATTTTCAACATCATGAGGATGATAAAATAGCTTTCTGTTGAAGACCAATCTTCTCAAATCCAGATTCGCTCCGTTCGCCGTTTTCATGGCCGGCCTGGCACTCTTCCTTGGGCAGGCGCTGGTGTACATGCGCCAGCTTCCCTCCACCCTGGACGAAGGCAATTACCTGTACAAAGGCTTTCTCTTTGTCACCGGTGTCATCCAGCCCTTTCAACCCTACGGCGTGTGGACGAACAAGATGCCCTTTGCGTTTCTCATCCCGGGCACGGCGCAGGCTCTGTTCGGTCCCGGCCTTTTGACCGGCCGGCTCTTCGCCATCTTCCTCGGACTGATCACCCTGCTGGCACTCTGGTGGTTTGTGCGCCGTGAAGCCGGCGACTGGTGGGCAGCTGCCGCCGTGGGAGTGATCGCCGTCAACCCCGGTGTGATCCGCATGTACACCCAGGCTCTCTCTGAGGGGGTGGTATGCTGCCTGTTGATGACTGCCGTGGCGGTCGGTGTAGGCCGCGGCCGCCGGCTGTGGCACCTTCTGGTGGCCAGCCTGTTTTTCGCCGCCACCATTTTGACCCGCGAAAACACCCTGCCTGTTTTCGGCCTGTACTTGATCTATCTGGTATTCGAGCACGGCTGGAAGAAAACTCTGCTGGCCGCCGTTCCGGGCACGGTTTTGCTGGTCATCGTCCATGCGGTCTACTGGCCGTTGATCGTCACCAACATCTGGATGCCCTGGCTGCCCAAAGCCCTGTACAGCCTCTTCCCACAGCTCCCCGAGGCACAGGCTATCTGGGATCCGACCATCAGCCTGACCTCCCGTCTGTACTCTTTCTGGCAGGGCGTGCGCTATCACTTCGTCCTGCTCTTCGGGTTCATCGTGCTCTTGATCCTCTGGCCGAATAAAACCGGCTGGCGCAAGACCTCCAGCTTCCGTACGGTCATCTTCCTGACCCTCACCACACTGCTGATGACCGCCGCGCATGCCTGGGCGGCTTTATGGAAGGACTACTGCGTTTTCTGTTTCGCCCTTTATTTGAACTTCTTCAGCATTCTCGGTGTGGCTCTGGTAGCGATTTCTGCTCCGCTCTTCCGCCTGAAGCTGCCCGCAATCTGCAACTCTCTGATCGTCCTGGCCATCCTGATCACCGGCGCGGGGATCGGTTTTGGCGCGCACCAGGAACTGGACGATACCCTGATGAAGCTGACCGTTCCGCGCGTCCGCGGGATGCAGATCCTGCCCGGCTCGACAGAGCTTTGGCGCCTGCTGGCCAACAAATTTGGGTACACCTCCGAGCAGCTCTCGCAGATCATCCCCGCGGCAGCCGGACTGCTGGTTGCGGTACTGTTCCTCCTGCTCGCCACATGGCTGTTCACCCGCTTGAAGAAGCGGCTGCCGGGTGTCTCGTGGGGCACCTTCACCCTGCTGGCTTTCTTTCTGCTCGGTCTGATCCTCAGCCCGACCGTTGTCTTTGGAAATCCTCCGGAACCAGATTGCGGCGGGGATGTGATCGCCACCACCGAAGCGGCAGGCAGGCATCTGGCCTCGCTCATCCCGCCCGGTTCGACCGTCTTCTGGGAAGGCGGCCTGTCGCCCGCGCCGCTGCTCTACCTGAAAGATATCAAGATATTCGGCGCACAGTTGAACGACGGGTATTCCTTCCGCCGCGGTGGTAATTCGGATGAGCTGTACCGCTTTGGTTTCTGGAACGAAGAGCTTTCCGCCCGCTGGATGGATGAGGCGGACTACCTGCTGATCGTTGACTACGGTTACAGACAGGGCTACGATTCGGTGATAGACTTGAACAAATTCGAGGAACTGCCCATCACCGGTTTCATAGCCACCTGCCGCGATTATTCCAAAATCCACACCTTCAAACGAATCCGATGAAAATATCCGTAATCATTCCCGTGTATAACGAAGAATCCAACCTGCCGGAACTGAAAAAGGTTCTGGATGAGGTCATGCAGACCAATCATTTTGACTGGGAAGCCGTGCTGGTGGATGACGGCAGCCGGGACAACAGTGTAAAGGTCATGCAGTCCTTTGTGGAAGCGGATGGTTTGCATTATCGCGCGGTGGTGCTGCGCCGCAATTTCGGTCAGACGGCCGCCATCGCCGCCGGCATCGATCACTCCGTGGGTGAGTTGATCGTGCTGTGCGACGCGGATATGCAGAACGATCCGCGCGACATCCCCGCCATGATCGCCAAAATCGAAGAAGGTTACGATGTGGTCAGCGGCTGGCGTAAAGACCGCAAAGATACCTTCCTGACCCGCACCCTGCCCTCGCGCATCGCTAACGGGCTGATCAGCTGGGTGACCGGTGTGCCGCTGCATGATTATGGCTGCACGCTCAAGGCCTACAAACGCGAGGTCATCACGGGCTTTCATCTGTACGGCGAAATGCACCGCTTCATTCCCGTGTATGCCAGTTCCGTCGGGGCGCGCATCGCTGAAATGGAAGTTCACCACCATCCGCGCCTGTACGGAAAAGCCAACTACGGGCTGGAACGCACTTTGAAAGTGCTGTTAGATCTGGTCACGGTGAAATTCCTGACCAGTTACGCCAATAAACCCATTTACCTGTTCGGCGGGTCGGGGATCTTCATGCTGCTCATGAGTGTGATCACCCTGTTATACATCGGGGTGCGCAAGATCGAATTTCACGAATCGCTCGTGAGATCCCCGCTGCTGCAACTCAGCGTGATGCTCTTCATTCTGGGTTTCCAGTCGATCCTCCTCGGGTTGATCGCCGAACTGCTAGCGCGCACCTATCACGAATCGCAGTCCAAACCGACCTATACCGTGCGCACCGTGCTGGGCAATTCCCTGCCGGCAAACATGCGGCCGGAAAAATAATGCGCGTTCTCGTCCTCTGCCATGAATATCCGCCCATCGGCGGTGGCGGCGGGCGGGTGGCGCAGGATATCTGCGCCGGACTGGCTGCCCGCGGGCATGAGGTGCGCCTGGTGACAGCTGCCTTCGGCAGCCTGCCTCGCGAAGAAACGCAGAACGGGGTGACCATCCACCGCCTGGTTTCCGGTCGCAAGCAGGAATTCCGCGCCGGGTTGGGCGCCATGCTGGGCTATCTGCTGGCAGGGCTGCCCTTCTGCCTGCGGCTGGTGCGCCGTTGGCAGCCGGATGTGATCCACGTGCATTTTGCCGTTCCGGCCGGTGCACTCGGGCTGGCCTTGAAGATACTCACTCGCACGCCCTGTGTGATCACCGCCCACCTGGGCGACGTGCCCGGCGGTGTGCCGGAAAAGACCGGTAAGTGGTTCCGCTTTCTCTATCCCATCACCCCGCCCATCTGGCGCGGGGCGCGAGCAGTCTGCGCGGTAAGCAGTTTTACGGCGCAACTAGCGGAAAAAGCCTACCCCGGTGTCACGCCCGTGGTCATCCCCAACGGTGTAGATCTCCGGGACTACGATCCGGGCGAAATTAAAGTCAATCATCCTCCGCGCGTAGCTTTTGCCGGGCGCTTTGTGCCGCAGAAGAATCCTTTGCAGGTGGTCTACGCGCTGAACGAGGTCAAAGACCTTCCGTGGACCTGTGTGATGGCCGGAGACGGCGCTCTCAAACCTGAGGTGGAAGCGCTGGTCGATTCGCTCGGCCTGCGCGAGCGCTTCACCTTCCCCGGCTGGCTGACCCCCGCCGAAGTCAAAGGTGTGTTTGCCGGAAGTGACATCCTCTTTCTGCCCTCGCTTTCTGAGGGGCTGCCGGTGGTGGGCGTGCAGGGCATGGCCATGGGGCTGGCGCTGCTGCTCAGCCGCGCCGGCGGCAATCCCGATCTGGTGGAGGCTCCACGCAACGGCTATCTGTGCGATCCGGATGATACGGCCGGTTTCGCCTCTGCCCTGCGCACATGGTTGAGCGATCCCGCGGAGCTGCTGGCCGCGAGGCAATCCAGCCGGCAGCTGGCGCAGGTCTTCTCGCTGGAGCGCGTGGTGGAAAAGTACGAGGAAATCCTATCGAACGCCGCCCGGTAGAACCACCGGTTGGTGAGCCTGTCGAACCACGGTTGGTGAGCCTGTCGAACCACGGTTGGTGAGCTTGTCGAACCATGGTTGGTGAGCCTGTCGAACCATGGTTGGTGAGCCTGTCGAACCACGGTTGGTGAGCCTGTCGAACCATGGTTGGTGAGCTTGTCGAACCATGGTTGGTGAGCTTGTCGAACCATGGTTGGTGAGCTTGTCGAACCATGGTTGGTGAGCTTGTCGAACCATGGTTGGTGACCCCTCGACAGGCTCGGGGAGCGGCTCCGTTGGGTGAGCCTGTCGAACCACCGGTGGGTGACCCCTCGACAGGCTCGGGGAACGATACCATCCGGTTGGTGAGCCTGTCGAACCACCGCAACAGACGTAACATTGAATATAATCAAAAAAGGAGGGACTCCATGGAAACCATAAAAAGTTCTTTTTCACCGGGTACTCTCATCAAAATGATCCTTTTCATTCTGATCATGCCCTTCATTACCCTGCTCATTTCTTGGAAATGGGACTGGTGGGAAGCCTGGGTTTACGGTCTGATCAGCGTGCTGGGATTCATCATCAGCCGCAAGCTGGCCGTGCAGCGCAACCCCGATATATTGGAAGAACGCGCCAGCTACGGCAAACAGGAGGATACCCAGCCCTGGGATAAGATACTTTCACCGCTGGTGGCGCTGGGCGGAATGTTCATTTTGATCGTGGCCGGGCTGGATATGCTCTTCCGCTGGCCGCCGGAATTCAGCCTGCCGGTCAAGTTGATCGCCCTGACCGCCGTTGTGGCCAGCTACGCGCTGGGTTCGTATGCCCTCATCGAAAACCGGTACTTCTCCGGCGTGGTGCGCCTGCAGACTGAACGCGGGCACAAAGTGGTCTCCGGCGGGCCGTACCGCTGGATGCGCCACCCCGGTTATGCCGGCACCTTGCTCACCTACCTGGCCACGCCATTTCTGCTGGATTCCGCCTGGGCATTGATCCCCGCGATGATCCTGGTGATTCTGATGGTCATCCGCACCCGGCTCGAAGACCGCTTCCTGCATCAGAACCTGGACGGTTATGCCGACTACGCAAAGCGCACCCGCTTCCGCCTGATCCCCGGTATCTGGTAACCGCCCGCGGATGGGCGTTTTAGTCGTGACGAACACCGCGGTATAAATTATAATAAGCCTGTCTGTCGGGCCCGTAGCTCAGTGGCAGAGCACGGGGCTCATAACCTCTTGGTCGCTGGTTCGAATCCAGCCGGGCCCACTGATTATCGGTAGCGGGGAAAGGGTACCAGATACGCCAAATGATGGATGCAGGGAAAATGCTATAATAAATTTAGCAGGTAGGGAAATCTATGATGATATGTTTTTTTGAGAGAATATTCAATTAACCAAACAGAATGAAACCCAAAATTAAATCTTTGATTAAGACTGTCCTTCCAGACTCCATCGTAAATACATTGCGATTCATATGTTTGGATCTCCCCTTGATGTATGAGAAAAAACGCACCCAACGGGTATTTTCATTGGCAATGGATACACCGTCATACCTGGATATCAATAATTTGGAAGATTTATTAACACAGTATCCCTACCCTCCGAAATATGGGTACGATATGAAATCTGTCGAAGCCAGAGGAAAAGAAAGAGCGTCACGTATTCTACGGCTGCCTGGAGCAGGGAAAGCACAGTCTTTTCTCGAACTCGCTTGTTGGGATGGAATGGTAAGCGGGTTTATTAGTCAAAAAGGAAAAATTTCGACTGCTATTGACAACAGAGATACAGGATTTGACAAACGCGCAGCCAATATGGGTGTAAGTCTACTTCAGATGGATGCCGCGAAATTGCTATTTGACGATTCAAGTTTTGATTTTGTTTTTTCTTTTGATGCCTTCGAGCATTTCGCCTCACCAGAATCTGTTATACGGGAGGCTATCAGAGTTGTAAGGAAAGGTGGCTCTATTTATCTGGAGTTTGGACCACTGTATTATTCTCCCTATGGTGAGCATGCCTATAATTCTATACCCGTCCCATATTGTCAATTCCTTTTCCAGAAAGATCAGATCAATAACTTCACAATTCAAAAAGGATTGGAGGCTATTGATTTCAATGAAAAAAACGGTTGGTCTCTCGAAGACTATAGAAATTTATGGGAAAAATACTCTAGCGTGATCAAATGTGTCCGATACCACGAAACTCTTGATCTATCTCACCTATACTTGATAAACAAATACTCTTCTTGTTTCAAGAGCAAAACCAACTATTTTGATAATTTAATTACCTCCCGCATTAGTGTATTATTTCAAAAAACGGACGAGATCTTGCCTGCAATGTAAGATATGAGTGAATGCATCGCTTTGAACATATTACAAATCATGTGTCTGAAAACAATTTAGTAAGTCCTGGGTTCTTGTAACAGACAGCGGAATGGCCATTGTCAAGTTTTCGTTGATATACCCAAATAACTTGTGATGTGCTCGCCTTTGAGCGAATCAGGCTAAAACATATCGGGTTTATGACCGAAGGTGAAGAAAGATAAGTATATCCATCTAGCATTACTACCAAATCGGCAATTGCCATTCGATATTTTTATTGACACAAATCTACCATAAGGAAAATCAACCTGAAAATCATCTTTATTTCTCACGGTTCCGATAACACCAATTAGCGAATTCATGAAGCAAAAAGGTATGAGATAACGGAGGGGATTATGATTTGCGCAAACATTTTAATTATTAGTGGATTAATTCTTGGCTTTTTAGGCAGTCTAATTATTGCGAAGGAATTAATTCTTACAAAAAGAGAAGCAGCCAATTTAGGTGTTCCTCATCTTGCTGCCAATACAGAAGAAGAGAATGAAAATTTACCTTTGGCTCAATTTTTTATAAAACAGTCAAATAGTGCAATAATTGGGATTATTTTGATTTGTAGTGGTTTTTTCTTTCAACTTATTGGTGCATTGATCATATATATTTGAAATACGACCTTATAGGAAATTACCGTGATTTCTCTTGGTCGCTACTTCGAATCCAGCCAGCCCACTGATTACCGGTAGTGGGGAATTAATATGTGATGCGCTCTCCCCTAAAAACAGGGGCAGGCCGGCCAGGACGACCAAAGGTTTTCCAGTCATTTACACATGAGGGAAAAGTAAAACACAAATGAACCCTATCGGAATATTTCCTTTTGGACAGCCAGTTCAGGAAGTACTGCAAAAAGACCGCACACCCAAGGATGTGTTTGTTCTTGGCGTTTATGCCAGCGCAGTTCACGCCAATTGGAAAGACACCAACAATAAAACTGTCGTAAACGCATTGGCTGTTGCCAGTGAGCCGTACATCTTTTGGCGCGGCGAAAATGCAGATTCGATTATTCAGCAAATCAACATTCCACCGGAAGCTGGGAAGCTTATTCCCGCCAGACAAGATTTCAACGGGCCATCAGGTATTGCTCTTGACGATTTGATTCTGAAACCATTGGAAATTGACCGGCAAAGTGCCTGGCTGTGTGACCTGGTACCCCATAGTTGCGTAAACCCTGCTCAGAGTAAGGCCATTGAGCGGGCATACTTGCCGCTTGTATCAAAATATGGTTTAGCCCAACCAACAGTTCCCTCTCTTCCAACCATGCTCACCGATGAGAACCGCCGAAAGGCGATTCTGGCTGAGATAAAAGCCTCTGAAGCAAAGGTACTGATATTACTCGGCGACAAACCAATCCAATGGTTTTTATCTTATTTTGATAATCGCTGGCACAAACTTTCGGATTTTGGATATGACAACCACATGTACGGTCAGTTTCACAAAGCACGATTGGGTGACATGGAACTAAATATCCTGCCACTTGCCCATCCAAGGCAAATTGCGAAACTGGGGCAATCGTCTTCCATTTGGTACGATGTTCACCAGGAATGGTTCAAAGGATCTGCGAAGGAAGTAGCAAAACAAATGACGTCAGGCTGACATCACAGGGATGCACTCATTCCAAATTGACAGGGGCAGGCAATCGACCGCATCCTACCACTGAAAGCAAAGTCAGGCAATCAAATCACAGAAGTTTATCCATTGAATTTTCAAAAAAATCGATCATCAAATTTTATGAAAAAATGGGATTCCAAATATATACCTTATTTAAAAAATCGATACCCTAGGACTATCAATACCTCTGACAATGTTGTTAAACGGTTATAACGGGCGTAAATTATCCTTAGAGATATAATACCACCAGGTACTTCTGATGCGCCGTTAACCATTATGCAATCTTTACCCATGCGCGGAATATTGCTGGTAACCACCCCACAGGACCTGGCCGGTATGGTGATGCGAAAAGCGGCTAATATGGCCAATCGAATTGGCGTTTCCTTTTTAGGAATTGTCGAAAACATGAGTTTTTTCAAGGCACCAGATACCGGTAATGAATATGAGATTATTGGGCCAAGTCATGCTGAGAGAACTGCTCATACCCTCAATGTCCCTGTTTTAGCGCGGTTGTCCATCGATTGCCGCATTTCAGTGCTTTGTGATCAAGGGAAAGTAGAAGAATGTCAGGTACCAGAATTTTAATTAGTTGTGGAATGGATTGAAATAAGTACGCCAGATTGCCGACCGCCCAAGATGTAGAAGTTTTTAGCCTTCGATCTTTTTCGTTTGCTGAAACGAAAGGATGATATGAATAAAATTAACCTATTACCTACAGGGTATCTGTTAATAGCCATGGTAATGATCTTGTTAATCCACTTCATCCTTCCACTTACCAGGTTGATCCCTATTCCATGGAATTTGGTGGGAATTCTTCCACTTGGTTTTGGAATTTGGATCAATCTGGCTGCCGATAAGACTTTTCATCGATATGGAACGACCGTCAAACCTTTTGAAGAACCCAATACACTCATCACATCAGGTATATTTTCAATTAGCCGCAACCCCATGTATCTGGGATTTGTAGCCATATTGATCGGAATCGCCCTTTTATTAGGAACATTAAGCCCCTATCTGATTGTGATAGCCTTTACAATTCTGGTGGATCGCATGTTCATTGCCGTTGAAGAGAAAAATCTGGAGCATAAATTTTCTTCAATGTGGATGAAATACAAGAAAGATGTCAGACGATGGATATAAGAGAACCATCGAAAATCCAGCAATTCCAAAAGGTGACGGGAGTTTGAAAATGGGTGAAAAGAGATCGGCTTTATCATTTGTGATCGATATCGCACTTGCACAGACTAAAAATATCTGCTTCGGCTCCCAGATTGCTTATGTTCAATCTAAACAGTAGGAGGATGAGGTGATCAAATGAAAAGATCAAGAAAGACAACTGGTGTAAAAAATTCTCAGATTGAAATTGCTGTCACCATTAATAACCTCCAGCAAACACTTTTCGTTGGGCAAAATGAAAGCCTGTTGGATGCGCTGCGCAGCGCCTCTTATTTTAGTGTTAAACATGGCTGCGAGGATGGCACCTGTGGGGTTTGTACGGTGCTTCTCGATGGGAAACCCGTACGCAGCTGTAAAATCAAAGCTGCGGATGTCAATGGGGCAGAAATCACTACCCTAGAGGGTCTAGGTCAGAATAATATATTGGACCCGATTCAAGAAGCATTTATAGAAACAGGGGCGATTCAATGTGGATTCTGCACCCCGGCTCAAATCCTTTCTGCCAAATCGCTTCTGGATCAAAATCCCAATCCAACAGATGACCAAATTCGGCAGGCGTTGAATCCAATCCTCTGTCGTTGTACTGGGTATGTTCGCGGGGTCAACGCAGTTCAACGGGCTGCTGCTATTTTACGCGGCGAAAAAGTATCTCCATACTCACACAAAGATTTACCTTTACCCCAAGATATGGGTCGGATTACATTACCTGAAGAATATTTTAGACGGGATGGTAAACGAAACCCACTGCCGCCGCTGGTTTACACACCCGAAGAAATGGTAAAGACCCACGTCGTTGGAAAATCAGAAGTCAAAGTCGACGCGAAAAAATTGGCTCAAGGCCGCCCGGTTTTTACAGACGATTTCCGCCCGGAAGGCATGCTTTATGGTGCTTTACTTACCAGCCCACATGCCCATGCGTTCATTCGAAAAATCGATTCCAGTAAAGCGCGGGAACTGCCAGGAGTACATGCCGTATTGACCTATCAAGACATTCCGCGGGTCAAGTACGCCTCAGGAGGACAAAGTTACCCCCAACCACTACCGTATGATCAAGTCAGCCTGGATAATAAGGTACGTCATGTAGGTGACCGAGTTGCGATTGTGGCAGCCGATACTCTAGAGATCGCCCAAAAGGCATTGGAGTTGATTGATGTTGAGTATGAAATTCTTCCGGCAATTGTAGACCCGGAACAAGCGATGCAGAATGGTGCACCCATTGTTCATGATGAAACGGACACTAAGGGAATTTATGATCCAACTCACAATATTGTTCACCACATTGAAGCAGAAGTAGGCGATGTAGATAAATCATTTGCCGAGTCGGATGCGGTTTTTGAAGGAAAGTACCGTACTCCCAAGCAGCAACATGTACATTTGGAACCCCATGTGTGCATAACATATTTGGACGAAGATGACCGCTTAGTCGTTCGCACCAGCACACAGGTACCGTTTCATATTCGGCGAATGCTTGCCCCGCTTATCAATTTGCCAGTGAAAAAGATTCGAGTCATAAAACCGCGCATTGGCGGTGGTTTTGGTAACAAGCAGGAAATGATTTTGGAAGATCTATGTGCACACTTGACTCTGGCGACTGGTCGCCCGGTACGGATGGAATATACGCGCACACAAGAATTCACCAGTTCGCGCAGCCGCCATGCTAATATCATTCGATATAAAGTAGGGATCAAAGACAAAAAAGTGATCGCTGCCAATCTGTACCTTGTTGGAGACACAGGAGCTTATGGTTGTCATGGTTTGACCGTAAATATGGTGGGGGGGTTTAAAGGGTTGACTCTTTATAATCCTCCGAATGCGCGTTTTAAATGTGATGTGGTATATACCAATACTCCTCCGGCGGGAGCTTTCAGGGGGTATGGAGCCATGCAATGCCAGTACGGCATCGAAGTGCTGATGGCTGAAATCGCCGAAAAGCTGGGACTGGATGAAGTTGAGTTCAAACGAAATAACTGGATCAAGCTTGGCGAAAACATGTATCTTTCCAAAGCCTTAGGTGAAGGACGTGAAGGCACGGAGCAATCTTTGACGAGCAGTGCCATGGAACAATGTGTTGAGATCGGGCTGAAAGCTACAGATTTCTATGCAAAGCGTCAGGCGAATCGCCGGCAAAGTGGACACCTGCGACATGGGATTGGTATGTCTGTGATGATCCACGGCAGTGGAATAGCAGGTTTGGATATGGCTTCTGCAACCCTGAAAATGAACGACGATGGTTCTTTTAATTTACTAATTGGTGCCACAGATCTGGGTACCGGATCAGACACAATTCTTGCGCAGATGGCGGCTGAAGTATTGGGCATTCCATTGGAAGATGTAATTGTCTATTCCTCGGATACCGATTTCACGCCCTTCGATAAAGGCGCGTATGCCAGCAGCACTACCTATATCTCTGGGGGTGCGGTACGTAAAGCCGCTTTAGAGATTAAAGAACAAATTATCAGACATGCAGCATTGATGCTAGGCATATCAAATCCTGATGGTTTTAGACTCGAAAACAGACAGGTAATTTCTCCTGATGGGAAAGTAGTCTCCATGCAGGAAGTAGCGCTTAATTCATTGCATCAACAAGAACAACATCAAATCATGGCCACTGCATCACATGTCAGTCAGGTAAGTCCTCCTCCCACCGCCGCTCAATTTGTGGAAATAGAAATGGATACCAGAACCGGTAAAGTAAATGTGACACGAATGTTAATGGTAGTGGACTGTGGGCGAGTTATCAACCCTCTTACCGCAGCCGGACAGGTTGAAGGTGGCATGGCACAGGCGTTGGGTTTTGCCCTGACAGAAGAAATGCTCTATGATGAAGATGGCCAACCTCTTAATCCCAATCTGAGAACATATAAAATTCCTCGCGCAGCGGAGATGCCAGCGACTGATGTGATCTTTGTGCAAACCGATGAAAAGAGCGGCCCTTTTGGCGCGAAATCGGTATCTGAAATATCCATTGATGGGGTTGCCCCGGCGCTTGTGAGTGCAATTCATGATGCGACGGGTGTGTGGATACGTGAATTACCATGCACCCCCCAACGTGTCCTGAAAGCCTTAAAACTCTCCGGACAGGTGGAGAAATGATCAGGAATCCATTCAACTAAATAATGCTCTCATTACTCAATTTGGTTATCGGACACTTTTACAAATGACGATTGGCCAAGGAAGTACACTTCTTTTTTTCCACCAAGAAAGAACAGGAGTGACTTGTGGACAATTTTCGTGTCTATCGAACCATTAGGAATAAGATGAAACAACTCTGTCCGAACGAAGAAAATGGTAATCTGGCCCGTAGGCTTACGATTCTGGCTGCGATGATAGTTATAGGAAGCACTCGCCTTTAAGTGCATCAAAATCGTATATAAGAAATATGCATGCCAGATTATCGAAGAATGAGAGAACCGGGGGGATTGACCGCAGACCTATTCTGACCGTTCCCCTGGCCAGACAATTCTCCAAAATGCATGGAAGACCGTTTAATTCACAGGAGCGCGTGCAAACTCGACCGCGCTCCTGTAAATAATAATGTCAGACAGAACCAGTGCAAAAGTTAAAATCAGCCTGCCGGAATATAAGGAATGGGTAAACCGGGGATGGAAACCGGAACTTTATAAATATTGCGCTGGAATCCCTCGGTGATGAACAGCGTCTTGTTATCGGGGCCGCCAAAGCGGGCGTTATCCGTGCCCGTGGCTTCCTTATCCGGCACGTCGATCACTTCGATCACCTCGCCCAATCTCGGTTCGACCACAAAGACTTTGCCGTAACCAAAATGACCCACATACAGGTTGCCTTCCATGTCCATTCCCATGCTGTCAGGTCCCATACCGCCGCTGAAGTAGGTCATGGCATGCATAAACACGTGTGATTTTCCGCCGTCCGCCAGGAAAGCCCGCATGACGCGGTTCTGGCCGAATTCACACACATAGATGAACTGTTCGTCAGGCGAGATCAGCACTCCGTTCGGAAAAGCCATGTGTTCCATGAAGGCATCTGTCTGGCCGGTTTTCGCGTCCCAGCGGTACACTGAGCCGACCGGATTGGAAATACTGGTGCCCCAGGGATCAGAGAAAAAGATATTCCCTTTGGAATCGATGATCAGATCGTTCGGGCCGTTGAATTTCTTGCCTTTGTAGTCTCCCACGATGACTTCGGCTTTTTTGGTCTTCGGATCCAGTGAGACGACCCCCATATCACGGTGAGCAATCAGCAGACGCTTTTCTTTGCTATCGTAGATCATCCCGTTCGGTCCCATCAGCCCGCCAGGCGCGCCGATGTTGTAAAACTGCTCGTATTTGCCATCCATGGATACGCGCGAGATCCAGCCGGCTTCGATCTCCACGAAGTACAGGAAGCCGTCATCAGGGCAGTAAGATGGTCCTTCAATAAAGCCTTTTCCAGGAATGGTTGCCAGTTTTTGAACTTCCCCACATCTGATTGCCATAGTGTTTTCTCCTTTGTTTAATGATAGAGTATTGAAACACCTGTGTCAAATTAGCACCCCGCACAGTCCTGCTTTTTACCGCGCTTGACAGACGATGTGGAGGTTGCGCTCCAACCGGGGCGGAGAGATGAAAAACGATGTAATGGATATCTCAGTGGGTGAATAATGAGATGATGCATTCTCCTTAAAAAGGCAGGAACAGGCGTGCACGCGCATTCCTTGAGAATATGTTTTAAACAAATCTTAACAATATTCATATAAATTGTTCACTTTGACTCGGTAAAATCTCTGTATGGAAAATAGCATGACAACAAAGCCACGCGTCCTTTTTATTTGTACCGGCAATTCCGCCCGCAGCCAAATGGCGGAGGCTTTCCTCAAGAAATATGGCGCTGACCGGTTTGACGTGTACAGCGCCGGATTGGAGCCTTCGATTGTCAACCCGTTGACCGTAAAAGCACTTGCCCAGGCCGGTATTGACTGGTCTGCCGCGAAGTCAAAGGGATTGGGAGAATTTCTAGGGAAAGTGCATTTCGGGTATGTAATCACCGTTTGCAGCCGGGCGGAAGAGAGATGCCCGATATTTCCGGGAGTGAGTCAGCGCCTGCATTGGCCGTTTGACGACCCCGCGGCGGTTTCAGGCACAGAGGAAGAAAAATTGGCCGCCTTTGTTCGGGTACGGGATGAGATCGAAAATAAGGTCAAGGACTGGCTGAAATAATAATCCATCGAAATTACACAGGTAGCAGGGTGGGATCGACTGCCTGACCCTGTCCTAAAGGGGTGATCCCGTCCTGCTGCTCTTTTCTATTTCAACCGGGCTCACTGGATAACAACTTGCAGGGTATACTCAAGCATTCCGAAGTCATCTCCCCGAATACCCTCATCCATTAAATGATCCCCGCGTCACTGAAAAATCTGCCTGAAAAACACAAGAAGGTCCTGCGGCTTCTGGCCATCGCGTTGGCCTTCGTCGTGCTGGTGTATTTCACATACACATTTTTCCCGGTACGTGAAAACGCCGATCCACCGCGCACCTGGGGTTGGGCTGTGGATTGGAAGAATACCATAAGGCCGGGTGCCCTGGCGGTAATCACCGGAGCGACTCCCTATATAAGAGTTACCAGATGCCTTCCCCCGTGGATATATCTGTTGGTATCCCCCATCGCGGTGCTTCCTCCGGAACTGGGTGCCGCGATAATGTTCGTACTCACATACATGGTTTATGCTTTTATCCTGTATCGATTAAAAGCCAGCCCCTGGGTAATTGCGGCTTTTTTATGTAATACCTTTGTATTCATCAATGCCAAAAATGGAAACGTCGATTTCCTTGCCGCGCTCGGGTTTTTGTTGCCACCTCAAATAGGATTGTTCTTGGTGCTATCCAAACCCCAGGTTGGTATCGGTATGGCTTTTTTCTGGTTCATTGAAGCCTGGCGCGTGGGAAAACTTCGTGAAATTGTTCGCATCTTCGCGCCGGTGGTAATCGCCTATTTCATCTCGTTCCTGTTCTACGGCCTGTGGCCGCTTATGGTCATGAATATGACCGAAAATGCTTTCGTTGCCACGCTGTGGCCGTTTTCCATTCCCCTCGGTCTACTTCTGTTGTATAAAAGCATCCGCGAACGCAACAGCCTGTTTGCCATGAGCGCCTCCCCTTTCCTGGCGCCGTACGTCAATATCACCTCGTACGCCGTCACCCTGATCCCGTTTGTCACGCAGCCCTGGCTGATGCCCATCATCGCCGCGCTGTCCTGGCTCAGATAAGGCAAATCGTGGCGCTGTCCTTTGTCAACTGCCGCGTGCGGTTCTATTTGACATAATCGCGCTAAGATCAGGAAGGCATGGAGTATAGAGTGATGATGCCGGTGACAATTTGAATGTTGTTGATCAGGAGGCAAAGGATCAGAGAGATCAACAAACAGGTCATCACCTTCGCCGGCATTTTAGAAATATACGAAATGATCGCTAGAACGAGAAATGTAAAATGCCCTGAGTACAAGAAGTACTCGATTTTATCCAGCCAGCCGACACCATAGAAGCAGTGCAGGACAAAATTAAACAGCAGGCAGAGCCCCAGCCCCGGCAAGATCCAGGAGGACGCGTTCCAGGGTGATCTTGTATGGTCCTTTTCCCACTTAATCCGTGAAAAGACCGCCAGACCGATCAGGGCGAGCCACAAGGCTGCGCTGATATATCCCATAATGGTGAAACTGGTGGAAGGAGTAAAAGAAAGAGCAGGAAGGGATTTTCCATCCATCGGAAAAACAATCGGTATGGGAGCCGCAATATTGATAAGGAAAAAATTCTTGAATAATTGTCCGAGGATCACCAACGGGATCTTGAAAATCCACAGGCTGGCATAGCTGATATCTTCTTCATAGGCACCGGGAAGAAAGAAAAGCACGGTGGTCGTATACACAGCTTTCTGGAGGATAGCAAGGCCGGCCGTGATAACAATTACGCAGGTTATGAATATCAGGCAGCGCAGAAGTGGATAGAAGATGCCCTTTTCTTTATTAACCGCGTAGCAGGCAATTCCAAAACAGATCAGCGTCTGCACGACATTGGTGGTCGTTGTTCCCAGTGTGAGGATGCCTGCCAGGATCCAGGGTAAAAGGTGGAATACCTTCTTCCGTATCGATCCGGCGAAGAGAAGATAGGTGAATAAAAGACTGCACACCGCCAGTGACATGGTGCTGGGAATGATGGAAAGGAATAGCTGACTGGTTGTTGCGCCAAATAACGCCGCCAGTAATAGAGACTGCTTTTGGTCAAAATCCAAAAAAGAAAATCCGATATAAGCCAGCGCTACGCCGAAGGCTCCCAGGAAGCTGTTGAGGAGTATCGCAGCATATACCGGTGAATGGATGATCTTTTCGAGGATTTCCCCCGGGGGATTCATGAAAAGAACATATATGGGATGTACATTCGTACGATAATGGTCATAGCTGAACTGGGTGATGTCTTTTATGCCGCGTTGAGCGTCGATCTCGAACAGGATATCATTCTCGGTAAATACATTCGTATTCGCCAGGGAAACACTGAGAAAGTAATATATAAAGAAAAAGAACGCAAAAAGAAAAAAAAGAAAGAATAGATCTGTTTTCTTTTCTGATAGAACAGATTTAAGATCTGTCTTTCTGCGAAGAATGTTGATCATGAATCCTGTTGGATAATTTTATGATCTGGGGATTGGTCAGTTTTGTTTTATGGGGCGAAAAACCTGCATGCGGACTGAACGAAAGATCAGCTTCCATATTATATTCTATGAATGCCGGATAAAAAGAATACTATCGATCGAGAAAGCTTACAAAGAGTTTTCAAGCTCGAACTATCAATGGATATAACCCGTTCTCTTACTCCCCTTCCACATATCCCCTTTCCACTAGTTTTTTCAGCCGCTGGATGAAGCGGGTTACCGGCGCGCCGTCCACGATATCATGGTCGAAGCTGACCGTCACACTCATGTATGTGCGAACCTCGATCCGGTGATCCACCACGCCGGGTTTTTCTGCCACCCCGCCGAGGGTGAGCTGCAGCGTGTGGTTGGGCACCGGGATTCCCCATCCGCTCCCTGAACCGAACATCCCCAGCGAGGTCACCAGTACCGTGCCGTAGTACTGTTTGATCATGCGCGGATTACCGAACAGTACCCCGAAGAACAGGCGGCGAATAAATCCGGGCAGGCGGACGAACCAGCGGATGAACTGCGATTCCGGGCTGGCAATGTGTTCGGACTGAAAATCTGTGATCTCATTCTGGATCTCCCGCGCGGTCATTTTATTCACCCTCCGCAGGATGTGGGGGCGTATGGTCTTCGCGCCGTTCTCCTCGACCTCGAACAGCATATTGACATCCATTTCGTCAAAAATAATGAGCCGGTTGCGCCAGTCGCGGTAGGCATGCACCTGCCTGTCGGCTTCGACGGCTTTTCCCAGACAGGCCAGGAAGAACGCCGAGAACGACAGATTCTCCCCGCTGCGCAGGTTGTGTTCGCGGAGTGTCTCGCGTGCGCGGGTGATGTCGAATTCCACCAGTCCGTGCACGGTGTGTTTCTGGCGTCCCATCCGTCCGCCGTCGACCATCAACTGGCGTTCCACCGGGAACGGCTGAACGGTAAACAGATCATGTTCTTCTTTCATGTGACCGTCTCCTTACAGGGACTTCGGGTTCTCCAAAATGCGCACGGATCACCTGCACAGCCTGTTCCACACCGTTGACCGCACGTACAGCCTCTCCACATTCTGCCGCCCGCTGCTTCATTTCTGTATCTGTCACCGCCGTGCGAATGGCCGCGGCCAGGCGGCCGGCAGTCAACTTCTTGCGTGGAATGGGATCCGGTCCCAGCCCCTTTTCTTTAATGCGCGCTCCCCAGAAGAACTGGTCGAAGGCAAAAGGAATGATCACCGCGGGCACACCTGCCCGTAGGCCTTCTGCCGTCGTCCCGGCTCCACCGTGGTGCACCACAGCGGACATTCGGGGGAACAACCAGTCGTGAGGCGCGGATTCCAGAACGAACACGCTATCTGCGCGCAGCCGGGCGCACATTCCTCCCCAGCCGCTGAGCAGCACGCCGCGCTGCCCGCTTTTATTCAGCGCCTCTTGAACCAGGTCTGCCAGTTCTTCCGGCCGGCTGCCGCTCATGCTGCCAAACCCGATGTACACCGGCGGATCGCCGGCTTCCAGAAACGTCTGCAGATCGTCCGGCGGGTGCCAGGTGGATTGTGAATCCAGATGAAAATCGCCGGTGATATGCACACTGTCTGGCCAGTCGGCGGGATGGGAAATGAGGAACGGACTGTAAGCACCCAGAAGCGGCGTGGAACGCAGCGCCCGGTAGAAATAACGGGCTGAGGCCCGTGGAAGTCCCTGATCTTTTCTGAATTCATTGACAAAAGAACCGTACCATAACCAGACGGAATAAAGCATGACCAGGCCGGAGAGATAATTGTGCGCCGCTCCCAGGTTGCGCTGGATGGGCCAGGAAGGCGCGGGAAACTCCTGGCTGGGGAGCAGCGGAGTCGGCTCGACGTTGATCAGCGGCAAACCCAGGGCTTCCGCGAAAGATTGGCCGAACGGGCTGAACACGCCCAGGCAGATCAGGGCGTCGGTGTCACGGCAGGCTTCAAAAGCATCCCGGATCATGGTGGTGATGACGGGAGCGATCATCTTCCGCATGGCGCCGATTGTCCGCAGCGGATTTGCCCCGCCCGTCTCGAGAAAATCCCGCCCGAATTCGCTGGATATGATCTGCTGAACGTCCCCGTGCAGGGGTGCGAAATCCAGGTTAGAACCGCGGACAAAATCCGCGAAGTTGGCGGGCGCCGCCAGGCAGACGGAATAACCGGCCGCCTGCAGGCCGATCCCCAGAGCAAGGCAGGGTTGGATATCTCCCCGGGAACCCGCTGCGAAAATGGTGATCTTCATCGCGCCCTTTTCCAGATCGTGAAAACGTAAAATTTGACCGGATTGACCGGTCAGGTGTCTTAAGTATAGTGCAGCAGATAAAACACAGGGGAAGAACAGGCTTTATTTGAAATTCCTGTTATAAAAGGTGATAATTGTTTATACATTTCTGCACTTCACCGGCTGTGCCACGGGGAGACCAAAGCGTAAAGACACAACCTGCCATGGAGATCATTTCCTGGAATTTCCTCCTTTTCACCCTCACTGTCCTGCTGGCCTACTACCTTTTGAACCGCAGAGCCCAGAACATACTGCTGCTGTGCACCTCGCTGGCTTTCATCTGTTTCCACACCTGGATCAACCTGATTCCGTTGGCCGTCATCACCGGCGTGACGTATTATTGCGGATTAAAATTGAAATCACCCGCAGGCCGCAACTGGCTGGCGGCCGGATTGATCGTCCAGGTGAGCGCTTTTGTTTTTTACCACGCCGTGAACAGCCCGATGTTCGGCCTGCCGGCGCGAATTGCGCAAACCGGAACTCTCTTCTTCGCCGAAGAATGGCTAGTTCCGCTGGGTTTTTCGTTCTACATTTTGCAGGCTGCCGGTTACCTGATCGATTTGTACAGAAATAGACTGGAACCCGAGCGGGATTTCATCGATTTTTGCCTTTATCTGACATTCTTCCCGAAATTCCTGGCCGGTCCTATCGAGAGAGCCGGGAATTTCCTGCCGCAGTTGAAGTCTGCCCGAACGGTCGACAACGACCGGTTCGCGCGTGGACTGACCCTGATCCTCTTCGGTCTGTTCCGTAAAGTGGCCCTTGCCGAAGTGTTGCTTTCCATTCTCCCCGCAGGGATCCTGCACGCGGCATCAGAGACCGCTCCATTGGCAGCCGGGCTACCGCCCGCATCCATCCTCCAATACGCAGAAGTCATTTCGTACGGCGATCGCGTCATCGGCCTGATCGCTTACGGCATCTACCTGTACAACGACTTCGCCGGGTACACGGGGATTATGCGCGGCATCAGCCTGCTGATGGGTATCGAACTCTCGCCCAATTTCCGGCAGCCATTCTTTTCGGCCTCCCTGTCGGATTTCTGGAGCCGCTGGCATATCAGCCTGACCTCCTGGCTGCGAGATTACCTCTACTTCCCGCTAACACGCTGCCTGAAAATGAGGTTCAACCAGACCTTTTCACCCGCACCCATCGTGCTTCCCTTGTTGATCACCATGCTGGCGGCTGGAATCTGGCATGGTTTGACCGTTCCCTTTTTGGTATGGGGATTGAGCTATGCTGTCGTCATGATCCTGGAGCTGTGGGTTTTCCAGCGCTGGCCTTCCCTCAGGCCGGCGCAAAGAAATCGCCTCTATCGGTGGCTGACCGGTCTGCTGACTTTCGCGGTTGTCACCCTGGCCTGGGTGCCTTTCACTGCCGGTTCGTGGGCTGAAATCCTGGCCTCCGGCCGGGCGCTGCTCTACGGTCACGGCTGGAACCTGCGGCTTGATTTCAGCCCCTGGATACCAGTGCTAGTATGTATCTCCTTCCTGCTGGATTACCTGCAGGCACAGAAAAAGGATGAATTGTTCCTGCTCTCCTGGCCGCTGCCCGCACGGGCTTCAATGCTTGCGGTGATTTTGTTCATCCTCTTTCTGGCTTTCATCTGGACCTCGCCGTACACCTCTAATGTGTTCATTTACCAGTCCTTCTGAAACTGTCCATGAAACTCAAGAACCTGTTCACCTTTGACACCCTTAAGATTACCCTGCCGGCCGGTAAAACCATCCTGGCCGTTGTATTGATCCTTCCATTCTTGTTAATTATCATGGAGGGGCTGTTGAGGGTCATTCCCATCCCGGCTTCCCTGTTCGTGCCGTCGATCGACCGGGAATTGAGCTATCCGGAAATCGACATCAAGTTATCTCGCCTGTCGGTGATTGAACGCCGCGAACCTGTCGACTGCTTTCTGCTGGGCAGTTCCATGATCGATTTCGGGGTGGATCCAACTGAACTCAACCTTCAACCGCACCTGTTGGAGATCGAAGAACCCGTGTGCTTCAACATGGCGCTGAAAGCCATGAAACCTGAGGTGATGGCGAAGATCGCAGATATTCTCATCAAACGATCCCATCCGGCTCTGATCATCATGGGCATCAGTCCCGTCGATTTCACCGGCGGTGAGAGCGTCATCCGCCAGTTTGTTCACGCTCCCTGGGTGGAATATCAGGAAGGCCGATATTCCACGGAAGGTTGGTGGATCGAGAATTCCTTCACATACCGGTACTGGTTGTCGTTCCTGAAATACCGGGATCCGCTTTATCGCAGCGATCTGAAAAACCAGTTGGCCATGATCAATTCCTACGGCATGCAGGAAGAAGAAAAAGGCACCAGACCGTATCAGCTGAAAACTGAACTGGCCATACCCGATTTTCAATTCTCGTCTGTGGATGTAGACGGTTTCACGCACATTTTGAACAACCGGTCCCCTTCGCTGCGGGTGATCGTCGTCGAAATGCCGGTGCACCCTGATTTTCTTCCCTATTACATTCCCGGCGGAGCAACCGGGTATGAGGAAAAGTTCATCCAGCCCATTTCAGAACTGCTAGAAGAGAAAAACATACCCATCATTCGCACCCAGGAGAAGATCAGCGGGATTGTCACGGCGGATGGGTGGAAGGATTATCTGCACCTGAACAGAAGCGGGGCGCAGCAGTTCAGCCGCTGGCTGGCTGAAGAGTTGGGAAGAGATAAATGAACACACTGGCCGACTTTCAAAATACCATCCTGACCGCGGCGGCGATCTTCGTAATTCTATCCGCCGCGCTCTGGTTCATCGTCCCGCTGACCAGCGGGCTGCCCTGGGTGCCGGCCCGGGCAAAACGCATCCGGCGGGCGCTGCAGCTGGCGGAGCTTCGTCCCGGGGAGACGCTCTATGACCTGGGCGCCGGTGACGGGCGAGTGCTGGTGGCAGCCGCCCGTGAGTTCGGCGCCCGCGCCGTGGGAATTGAGATCAGCCCGATTCACTGCCTGACCGCCATCCTGCGAGCCCATCTGGCAGGCGTCGGCCGGCAGGTCAGCGTCCGCCCGGGCAGCTTCTTTCACGCGGATCTTTCCGGCGCGGACGTTATCTACGCCTATCTGACCTCCCGGCAGGCAGAACGTCTGCGTCCCTTCCTGGAATCCCAATTAAGACCGGGCGCGCGTGTCGTGACCATATCCGCCGAGATCGATGGATGGCAGCCGGAGCAGATCGACCGTCAGGAATTGATTTTTTTATACCGCATGCCTCCCACTCCCGGCAGTCTGGCTTCTTACCTTGCACGGGACATACCGGAGGCAGACTAGTCCAAAACGAGTGGCTGAGAAAGTCACCTTCCGCTATCCAGGCTGGTCAATTTTCATTTCCGGTCTGCCGGAAAGTCACTGCGGCAAATTCGGTCAACGTCTCCCGCGCGGACTGGTATCCGGTTCGTATGATGGCGGGTATCTGGTCGGTTCCCAGCAGGTTGAACTCCGAGAGGTCCGGCGTGATCAGCACGTCGGCAAATTCATTGTACGGCCGGGCGGCATTCCGCATGGCCGCGTAATAAGTATTAAGCAGCAGATCCACCAGATTATCCGGCGCCCGATGTGAGTGGCTGGCGGTGAACAGATCCACGGCGATGATCGTCCCGGCGCCCATCTCTCTGACCATCATGATGGGCACATTTTCCAGCAGCCCACCATCGATCAGCATTTTCCGGCGAATGGTGACCGGTGTGAAGATTCCGGGAATGCAGCAGCTCGCCATTACGGCGTCAGCCACGCGGCCGGTGGTCAGCGGGACTCTTTCACCACTCACCACATCCGACGCAACCATGCCCAGCGGGATGCGTGCGTCACGAAATTTCACGTCTCCGATCAACCGGCGCATGATCTCGCCCAGTTTCTGGTTCGAGAGCAGTCCATATTGAGAAAGCGCCAGACCAGCGGTATCGATCCATTCTAATTCTCCGGCAATGGTTTCTATCTCGTCGCAAGACTTGCCAAAAGCATACAATGCCGCTACAAACGCTCCAATGCTCGTACCGGTGATGTAATCGATGTGAATATCCATCTCTTCCAGCGCCCTTAACACCCCGATATGCGCCGCGCCCAGCACCACTCCCCCGCCTAACGCCAGGCCAATCCTTTTATTATTTTGCTTCCCCGTCATGCCCGATTCTCTGTGAAACCTGGTTTATTCAAAAAATAGTTGGCTTGATTATAGTAGGAAAAAATGCAAAATATCTCGAAAAAAGAGAATCACAGTAGGAATATTTTCAGGCTACCGGGTGGAAACGAATTATCCATTCTCATGTAAAATTATAGGAACGGTTCAATATCCTGTCATTATGAGGAGAAAAATGGCATGAAGGGGATCCACATCAAGCTGCTCCTGATCTGTCTTATGGTCCTGATTGGTTTTTCCTGTTCCTTTCCGGGTAACCTGATCAACCTGGCAGGGAACAACAGCGGCAAAATCAGCCGCATTATGTTTTGCGCCGATGTCACGGACGAAGGCGATTGTATCGATGCGGGTGAAAAATTCCCGGCTGGCACGCAATCTGTTTATGCTTTCTTCACCTACGAGAATATGAAAGATGGACAGAAATGGAGCCGCCGTTGGACACAGAATGGGGACCTGTACGATGAGCACATCGATGAAGCCTGGGAAGATGGCGAGCAGGGATGGCTGGCATATTCCATTGAAGATAACAACGGACTGAGCGGTCAATATTCCCTCACCCTGTCGATTGGCAAACAAAAAGTCCAGGAGGCCTCGTTTTCGGTTGAACCTGCTGCCGCTGGAAAGGCATCCGCCGGTAAAGAAAACACAGACGGTTTTCCCGCTTTCGGCCCAATCACAACAGCCGAATCGGCATCAGACAATGCCTTCCCGATTGGCGCCGCGAAGGAATTTGCTTACGGCATCAAAGAAGTGGTGGCTGTTTTCCCCTACACGAACATGTCGTCTGATATGAGCTATATCGCCGAATGGTTATTGAATGGACAGGAACTGGTGCGCAAAGAATATCCCTGGGAGGACACCAGGGATGGTATGCACTACACAAGTCTTACGGATGATAAACCCCTGTCAGCCGGTGTATACACATTGAACTTATATTTGCAGGATGAGCTTGTGCGGACAGCCAGATTCACCATCACCGGTGGGCCTCAAGCTGAACCGGCCAAGCCTGCCGCGAATAATAACCCGGCAGCCCCGGCTGAACAGAAACCTAATCGGCCGGCTACTCCGCAAGAAGTGGTGGATGCCGGAGCGATGAAATACTTCAACAGCATCTATACGGCCAACCTGCCGATCTTGAATCAGATAATCCAGGACAATCTGAACGGCTGGACAAAAATCAAGATCGTGAATGACAATCCCTGCGGGGCGAACGCCATGGGCTGTTTCCGAGAAACCTGTGATAAGCGTTGGGGTGGCACGGTCTATCTTCCCAGGGAAAAAATCCAGAACGCACCCGATGTTGAAATCACGGCCACTCTGGTACATGAGTTAACCCATGGCATGCAATCGTATGACGGGATGAAATGCGGTTGCACTGTTCAAAAGGAGTTTTACGCCGTAGCCGCCGAACTGGATTACATATACTACAGCGGTCATACCGATTATTTCAATGCACAATACGGCCGTCTGTGGAATGACAACGGAAAAGTGGACACCGGTTTGTTGTGGTCCACCATTAAAGACGCCTATTACGGAGACAAATGCCCGGAATACTAATCTCTGTTCCAGCCCATGGTGGTATTAACCGGCCTTGTGGAACAGGTTGAGCCCTACGAGTTAATCAGTCTTCAATAAAACCGGGAAGCACAGGACGCCGCTTGCTGTGTTTTCGCATGCGGATCTCTTCCCACAGGTCAATAGCCGCGCACAGATGGGCGCCGAACAGAATGATCAGGGAAAGCAGGTAGATCATCAAAAGAAATGTGATGATGGCACCAAGCGATCCGTAGATCAACTGGTAATCGGCCAGTCCACTGCGCAGGTACCATTTAAAAGTCTCCGCGACTACCTTCCATAATATAGAAGAGATCAAAGCTCCCCAGAAAGGTGCACTGAACGGCAGGTTGGTGTTCGGGATCCAGCGGTAAAGCGCCACTAAGAGCAAAAAACTCGTCAGAAAAGAGATCAGGCTGGAAAACATCGGCAGCAGATCAAAATCGCCGAAAGTGGTCTGATAGACATCCACAAGCGGGATAAGATTTGCGATCCAGTCAAAGAACATCGAGAACAGGAGCAGACCCGTCAATGCCACGATCATCGCCACACCGATAAGGCGCTTCTGGAAATAATTTCGCTGCCGTACGTCCGGCCAGGCCAGCTCAATGTTGTATACCATGTTCGTAAAAAAGCCGGAGGCGGACCATAAAAGGGTCAGCAAACTGACAATTCCCACACCACCCCGCCTGGCCAGAACCTGATGAAGGATATCATCGATCCAATCCTGTGAAACGGGAATGGCTTCTCGAAAGAAATGGGTGACATTCTGGTATACCTGCTGGCTGTCCAGGAAATAGCTGCCGCCGACGATAAGAATGAGCAGCAGGGGAAACAGAGAGAGGATGGCGTAATACGCCAGAGCAGCGGCTGCCTGCGGCGCGCGCGCTTTTGTGAAGGAAGCTATCGTATTTCTCGGAATATCCAGCTTACCCGAGATATAGGCGCGCAGGCTGCTCTGTTTCTTCTTCGTCGATTTAGTTGACGGGGTCCGTTTTACTCTCTCCATCGTTCACATACAGTACTGCGGTAACAGTGTGATTCGCATCTTTCTTAAATATTTTCAAACGGGTATATGATAATGCATAGCACAGGCTCAAATGAACCTGATTCGGCCTTTACCCTTTCTCTTTCGGCGTTGTTATCCTATCAGTATAGCCGACGATGGCGATGAAGTACAAACCTTGCCATTGATTTTTAAGGACGGCAGCATGTATACTATCGATCACGACTGATGTCACCTGTTCACTGAAAGAAATGATGTTAACAAAATGGTTGGATGCTGCCTCTCAGCATTTCCGCAAGTATTGGGAAGCAGACTCACCATCTCTGACGGTCAGTCCAAAGATCCGCTTGCCTTCGGATAATGGGGGAGAAACCTGGTTTCGGAAGTAATACCCGCTTTTCTATGCGAGTCGACAAATCTCCTGTTTTCCGGTTCCATCAACCATCAAACAGTGTTTGTCGCTCAATTTTCAGATGACACTCTCTTTTGGGCTCGAATGATAAATAGCCTTCTCGAATGCCAGGAAAAGAAATCTACGTCCCCAAAGACACCATTATCGGGGACGTAGACTATGCAAATATTGCTCCAGATGGAGTTTCTTATTTAGCCGGCACTTTCGATCTGATTGTTAACATGCAGAATTTCGTGTGCCTTCCGGCTGCCGGCTTCTCCGAAAAATTCATCGTATATCGATTGTATGGATGGATTTAAGTGAGACTGACGGACTCTGGAATTTCGATCAATCGCATACAAACCGTGAAGACGCATTTCGATGATCTCTTCCCGCTCCTGAGCATAGGGTTGCCCTCCGCCATTAACACAACCCCCCGGGCAGGCCATGATTTCGATCACATCATAATGCTCTTCCTTTTTTCTGATCTTTTCCAGAATCTTTCGGGCATTGCCAAGCCCAGATACCGCCGCGACTCTAACCTGCCTGTCGCCGACCATGATCTCAACTTCTCTAATCCCGGTCATTCCGCGGACCGCTGTAAAGTTGACGTCATCCAGTTCGTGCCCGGTGATCTTTGCATATACCGTCCGCAGTGCGGCTTCCAGAACACCTCCCGAGCCGCCAAAAATTGCAGCGGCACCAGATGAATTTCCCAAAGGCGAATCGAATTCTTCTTCCCCGATGTGGTTCAGATTAATCGATCCTTCTTTCAACATTTTAGCGATCTCACGAGTAGTAAGAACGATATCGACGTCCCTCAAATCGTATGTTTTCTCATAGGGCAGACTGGCTTCATATTTTTTAGCAATACAGGGCATGATGGAAACCGTGACGATGTCCTTGGGATCAATGCCCATTTTTTGTGCATAATACGTTTTGATAATCGCGCCCGTCATCTGCTGGGGCGACTTGCAGGTGGAGGCGATATATTTCAAATCAGGAAACTGGTGATCGAGGAAATTAATCCAGCCGGGGCAGCAGGAAGTCAGGATAGGCAAGCCGTCTGGATTGTTATTGAGTCGTTCAATGATCTCTTTAGACTCTTCGATGATGGTCATATCGGCACCGAAATTGGTATCGAATACTGCCTTGAATCCCAGTTTACGCAGGCCGGCTACCAGTTTTCCGGTAACAGGCTGACCGGGCGGCATTCCAAACTCCTCCCCAATGGCCACGCGGACTGCCGGTGCCACCTGAACGATGACATACTTCTGTGGATTAAATAATGCCGACCAGGCTTCATGAATATAGCCGATGCCGGTGAGTGCCCCGGTGGGACACACACTCACACATTGTCCACAGTACACACACGAAGAGCTGGTGATCGGATTCATTTCTGCCGGTGCCACTACGGTATTGAAGCCGCGACCGAAAGCCGTAAGAGCACCGACCGTTTGTACTTCGTTGCACATAGTTTCACAACGGCGGCACATAATACATTTATTGGGATCTCGTTTCAGGGCGCTGCTGGATTTATCGATCGGATGTTCAGACCGCTCTCCTGAGTAACGTTGTGTATTTATACCAAACTCCCAGACCAATTGCTGTAGTTCACAATCGGTAGATTTGGCGCATACCAGGCAGTCGAACGGATGATTTGAGATGATCAATTCAAGGTTTTTCCGCCGTGAAGAGAGCACCCGCCGGGAATTACTGATCACCTTCATACCTTCGGAAACGGGGGTGGCACAGGCGGGCGCCAGATTGCGCCTGCCTTCGACTTCCACCACACAGATACGGCAGGAGGCGACTTTGTTAACAAAACGGATTTTTTCTAGGTTCAAATAACACAGCGTTGGAATGTCCAGATTGATTTTCCGCGCGGCATCCAAAATTGTAGTTCCTTCCGGAACACTCACAGGTTGTCCATCTATGGTCAGGTTAATCATATCTTTGCTCCTCAATTTTTCACCACCGCGCCGAATTTACAACGTGTCAGACAGGCGCCGCATTTTATACACTTTGTTTGATCAATCACATGCACCTGTTTGACCGCTCCTGTAATGCAACCCACCGGACAATTCCTTGCACAGGATGTACAGCCGATGCATTTTTCCGGCAGAATTTCGTATTTCATCAATTTTTGACAGACTCCCGCCGGGCAGCGTTTCTCTTTGACATGGGCAATATATTCATCCATGAAGTATTTCATGGTGCTCAAAACCGGGTTGGGGGCTGTCTGTCCCAGTCCACATAATGAAGTATCAATGATGGTCTCGGATAATGCCCGCAGCTCCACAAGATCTTCTTCTGTGCCCTTTCCTTCGGTGATCGCGGTCAAAATTTCCAGCATGCGTTTGTTGCCAATCCGGCATGGAGCACACCTACCGCAGGATTCTTCCACAATGAATTCCATGTAAAAACGCGCAATATTGACCATGCAATCCTGGTCACTCATGATGATCATTCCACCGGAGCCCATCATGGAACCAATGGACGCCAGAGATTCATAGTCAATGGGAGTATCCAGATACTGTTTGGGAATACACCCACCGGAAGGTCCCCCTGTCTGGGCAGATTTGAATTCTGCGCCGCCTTTAATTCCACCGCCGATACCGTATATAATGTCCCGCAGGGTAGTACCCATGGGCACTTCCACCAGACCGACATTGTTGACCTTTCCTGCCAGAGCAAAAACCTTTGTGCCCTTCGAAGTGCCGGTTCCGATGGAATTGAACCACCCGGCGCCGCGTGTAATCACCACCGGAACATTGGCCAGAGTTTCCACGTTATTAACCACAGTTGGCCGGTCCCATAGACCCGATTCAGCAGGGAAGGGAGGTTTCGTGCCCGGTTCACCTCTCTGCCCCTGCAGGGAGTGGATTAATGCCGTCTCTTCTCCACATACAAAAGCACCGGCACCAAGCCGGATGGTGATATCAAAATCAAAACCTGTTCCCAAAATATTCTGTCCCAACATTCCAGCTTCCCGCGCTTGCTGGATGGCAATTTCCAATCGATGAACAGCCAGGGGGTATTCCGCCCGGATGTAGACGTATCCTTGATGGGCGCCAATGGCATATCCGGCAATAGCCATACCCTCGATGACACTGTGTGAATCCCCTTCCATGATAGACCGATCCATGAAGGCACCAGGGTCACCCTCATCGGCGTTGCAGATGACGAATTTTTCCTGATTTTGATATTTTTGGGCAAATTCCCATTTCTTTCCAGTGGGGAATCCCGCACCACCGCGTCCCCGCAAACCGGAGGCGCTCATTTCAGTGATCACCTCCCCGGGGGTCATGCTGGTCAAGACTTTGGCCAGAGCCTGGTATCCACCAGACGCGATATATTCTTCGATCTTTTCCGGGTTTATCAAACCACAATTACGTAATGCGACCCGCTGCTGCAATCTGTAGAATGAGATTTCCTCAGAAGTGGCTTTCTTCTCTTTTGATGTTGGATCTTCATATAACAGGCGGGTAACTTTTTGGCCTCCCAAAATATGCTTCTCGAAGATCTCCGCCACATCTTCCGGTTTTACCTGCACATAAAAGACATTCTCCGGAAAGATTTTTACAATCGGCCCCTTTTCACAAAAGCCAAAACAGCCTGTGATTGAAGCGTTGACCTTGCCTTCCAGGTGATTTTGTGTAATTAAATCTGTAAAATTCTGGATGATCTTTTCACTCTCTGAAGCGTGGCAGCCGGTGCCTCCGCATACGAGGATCATCCGGTGTTGATCATCATCCACGGCACCGAGCCGTGTATCCAGCAACTGTTTGTATTCTTCATAGGTGCTGAGTAATTGTTCGCTCGAACGGATTTCAACCATTTACCGCCTCCTTCACGTCAGTTTGTTCATCAATAAAGAACTTCTCCAGTATTTCACGCACATCCCCGGGTTTCACCTTGCCGTACACTTTCTGGTTGATGGTAACCACAGGCGCCAGACCACAGGCTCCCACGCAGCGTAGACTTTCGATAGAGAACTTTCCATCCGGTGTGACCTGTCCTGATTTAATACCCAGTACCTGTTCGAATTCTCGCAAGACTTTATCCGCTCCGTTGACATAGCAGGCTGTACCAAGGCAGACGTTTACCTGTATCTTCCCCTTAGGTGTGGTGGTGAAGAAGTTATAGAAACTGATAACACCGGAGACGTCGGCATGCGGAATGGAATACCGGCTGGCAATGTAAACTTGAACCACTTCCGGCAGGTATCCGAAGATCCTTTGCGCCCGATGCAATGTCATGATGAGGGTGTCTTTTCGCCGGGGATCTTCCGGATTGATATGCAAAGAATCTATATATTGCTGCAATTCTAGAAATTGTGGATGATTCTGTTCGACCGCACATGGATTGGGATTTTGAGGCGATGGCATAAGTACTCCTTTTTGACCATTATTAACCAGGCATCAGACTCAACACCGGGTTATAGATTTTTTTGAACAAAACCTGGAACTGCTGTGAGGTTGTCTTTATCGGTGAAACCAGCCGGGGTGACATGAAGAAGTAAACCCAATCGGTCAAGGCCGGAATCTCATCGGCATTGTGGGTTACCAACAGGATTGCCATTTCCGGATTTTTTTTGCGGATGTGGCCGATAATTCGATTTTTCGATGATTGCCCTATAGACTGAAAAGGCTCATCCATCAGAGCAAGAGTGGGATGTTCCAGCAATCCGCGGATCAGCGCTGTTTTCTGGCGCATTCCTCCGGAAAGCTGATACGGATATCGATCTTTGCTGTCGAGCAACTCACAGATATCCAGCCATTCATAGAATTCGATTCGAGCCTGTTCAGTCCAGGGTGTATTCCTCACCTTCCAGGGAAGCCGGATATTCTCTTCTACAGTCATATAAGGAAACAGGCGGGGCTCCTGAAAGATCACCGCAGGCCGGTCATCGTTTACGTGAAGAAAACCACTGCTTGGTGTTTCCAGACCGGCCAGCATTTTTATCAGAGTGGTTTTTCCCGCTCCGGAAGGCGCAAAAACTGCCGCTCGTTCACCTTTTGACAGAGTAATGGATAAAGATTGAATGATCGGCTGGCTGTCATAACTTTTTGACAGGTCATGGATTATTACCTTACATTCAGGGTTCATACTGTCTCCGGGAGAAAGAACTTTCGAAGAGGCAAAGAAAATAGAAGAGAGAGAGTTCCCTGAAATACGAGCGAACAGAACATGAGAAGCAACAGATAGAAAAATACTTCTTTCATATTGAAAACAATGCGGGCATGATTGAGGAGATACCCTAATCCATCCTGTGAACCAATGAACTCGCCAAGAATACATACCTTAATCGCCGTACTGATACCCAGGCTGAAATTACTCTGCAGAACAGGCACCAATCCGGGAAGATAACTGTACTTGGCCATCTGCCAGCGGGTTGCGTGGATGGAATGTAAATAGTCTTCCAGACTGTAATTGCGTTTAGAGAGACCATTGGTGGTGTTGATCACCAGTACCGGTAGTACCATCGCAGCAATTAACAGAATCGGGGAAGCACTCCCAATACCGAACATGATCAAGAAAATAACCCCCAGGATTGTTCCGGGAACGACTTGAAGAGCGACCATGGCAGAATTGACCTGCCGGCTTGATCCCGTCAGAGCTGTCAGAATACCAAATACTGTTCCGGGGATAAAGGCGGTCAGAAAACCAGCCCAAATCCGTAGCAGCGTGATCATGAGGTGATGTCCGAGATCCACCGGCAATGACTCCGAGATTCCTGAAATGACATCGATTGGAGAAGGAATGATGTATACGGGGTAGAACAAAGATAGTCCTCCCCATAACACCAGCATCCCCAAAAAGCCGGCTGCCTCAGTGAACAGTGTGGAAATAAAGATCCTTGTAGCTTTCATCAAGTGGACTGCCAATAATCTCGTAATACGATTCGATGGAGGATTCCAGATCAGAACCGGTTGTGAACTGATAGCGAGTACGTGACAGGGATTTCAGGATTTTTTCGGGTGGAAGTTTGTACCGATACTTCACCTGCTCGACAGCACCCTGCGGATCGGTCTGAATGGTCTTAATAGCCTGAGCCAGTGCATCGTTGAATTCGTTAATGAAGGTATCGTGTTCAAGAGCCCACGTGGAATCTGCAAAGGTGGCCACCTGCGGATAACCGTTCCGGCCATTGGTCACCCGGTCCCATTCTTTAGACAGGTCCAGTGAGACAGTAACCCCTGGCAGACCTTCGACCAAAGTGACGGAAGGTTCCGGTAAGACAACGACTTCTGCCTTCCCCTGTTTCAGCAGTTCTGTGGATGATTCAAAAGGTGAATAAATAACCTGGATGTCTTTGTGCCATACCAGTCCTTCCGAGGCTGTTAGAAATCTTGTAACTTCTTCAATAGGAGAACCTTCAAAAGGAATATAGATGGATTTCCCTCTTAAATCTGATAACTGAGTGATGGTTATGTCAGACGTGACAAGGTAAGAAAGTCCAGTAACAAAAGAATTGACCGCCTTCACAGGAACTCCGTTTCGGTACATATCAATTCCTACCGATAGTCCAGTGACCAGCAGCGGGGTTTCCTGGCGGAGGAATATCGCATTTGCCTGAGACTGATTGGTGTATAGTTCCACCCGCACATCTTCGAATCTCTCAGCAGCCATGATCACGGGGATGGACGATGTGGACATAGGACTGTAGATGATGATCGTGGTTTGTTCCGATTTTTTTGTAGAGCTAATTCCTGAGGGTTGTACAGCCGCTGGAATATCGGATAAATGGCCTGAACCGGCAGTACAGCCCGTTAAAAAGCTCAGAATGATCATGCCCAAAAATGAAGTAAGTGTTCTACATTTCATTACAGGTAAGCTTTCCTTTCGTTTCCACACAGGCGTAACAAACCTCTCCGCTCAACCGGAAAAGAAGTCAAAACAGAAATCAAAGGAATTCCTTTATTTCGAATTATCTAGAAAAATTTTTGAACCACCATTAAGAACAAATCGCTTTCAGTTATGATTCCGACCATATTCTGGTCTTTGTCCACCGTCGGTAAGACATGAATCTTTTTTTCCAACATCAATCGTGCCGCTTCAACAACCTCTTGATCCTGGTCAATGGTCAGCACATTTCGGGTCATTACTTTTTCCACGTCCTGGGTAAGAATTTTTAAGGAGAGTTCCTGATTATTATGAGAAACCAACCGGGAGGGATCACTGTTCATGAGATCCGTCCGGGTAACAATACCAACAAGTTCAGTACCATTCACAACCGGCAGGCTGCGAATGCGTTTAATCCCCATTAACCGGTGTGCCTCAAGGAGACTGGTTTCAGGATCGACAGTGACGACCTCGTCGGACATGTAATTCTTCACCCTAATAGGTTTCTTCAATTCTGGATATGCAGCGATCAGAAAACGCAGAATATCGGAATTGGTTAATATTCCAACCAGTCTTCCTTTATCCATCACTGGCAGTGCGGTGATTTTGTTCTCAAGCATCACCCGCGCCGCCTTCGGAACAGACGATTCAGGGATGATGGTTAATGGATTATGGGTCATCACATCTCCGATCTTGCTTTCGCCCAGATCCGCATTGTTATTCCATGAGTTGATTCCCAGGATGGAAAGGTCAAGACGGAGAAGACCACGTTTGGTGATGATACCCACCAGCCTGTTTTCTGATACAACCGGTAGAGCGCGTATCTTGTTTTCCGCGAGGAGTGTACGTGCCTCGGTAAGATGGGTTTGGGGTGTTACAGTTATTACCGGTGATGTCATCCAGGCATTAGCAAGTCGATTTTCCATAAATTCCTCGATTTGATGATCGTTTATTTGGCTACTGGTCTATGTCCCGAGTATAGAGGTGATTATCTGAGAAGGCATCGGAAATTTGGATGAAATTTTCTGCGCCTAATAGTTGAAAAACCCATCATCATTAATGATGATGGGCTTCAATAAAATTGACTACGTTCGATTCAGAGACGATCAGACCGGATCTGCCGGGCTGCTTTCGTTCTTATTTTCAGAGATCACACCTGCCCGCATGGCATAAATCACCGCCTGCGTACGGCTGGAGACTTCCAATTTCGCCAGAATTCGGCTGACATGAGTATGCACTGTTGCCGCGCTGAGGATCATCAACCGGGCAATTTCATGATTGGAATACCCTTTGGCCATCAGACGTAAGACTTCCAATTCGCGCTCCGTCAATTTTTCCACCAGCCCATCCTGTTCATCTTGAGTGTTGATTTGTTTTAACACATGCTCGACAACTGAAGGGTGCAGCCAGGCCTCTCCACGGGCAACAGATCGAATAGCCTGTAAGATGTCAGGTTCTGTGGCATCCTTTAGAATGAAACCGATAGCTCCTGCGCTGAGTGCAGGTAAAACTTTTTCGCTTGTGTTTACACCCGAAAAGATAAGGATATTTATTTCCGGATTAGCTTTACGAATTATCCTGGTTGCTTCAATTCCATCGACTTCAGGCATATTCAGATTCATAAGCACGACTTTAGGAGTGAGTTTTCCGGCAAGTTCGATGGCTTTCAATCCGTTGCTGGCAACACCAACCAGCTCAATATCCGTGTGGTTTTTCAACATAGAAACCAGTCCGCTCAATACGACCGGATAATCATCCACGATTAGAAGTTTGACAGGCGCTTTTTCTTCCATAAATTATCGATAAACTGGACAATGTATATACGTATCAATATTTTACCTCGATAATGGAACCCGATAATTTCCCCCTCATCTTCCTGCCCCGGTGATTTGGCCGAGATCAGGTGATAGTCATCTCCACTACAAGGATTCAGTCATTAATTACTAAAATTATCCCTGACTATCTGACAATAGCCGGAGATTTTCAAGGAAACCCTGTTTAGTTTCTATTTATTTCTGCCCTGTCGCCACCCAGCAAGCCACCCGATGACCGTCGCCGGCAGTACTGAGCTCGGGTTCGTCTCTGGAACAAATCTCCATAGCCAGCGGACAGCGCGGATGGAAGCGGCAGCCGGAAGGTGGGTTGAGTGGGCTGGGTACGTCGCCGGCAAGGATGATACGCTTGCGGCGCGCTTTCGGGTCGGCGATCGGAATTGCAGAGAGCAAGGCGGCGGTGTACGGGTGCAGTGGATTATTGAACAGTTCTTTCTTGCTCGCCATCTCGACGATCTTTCCCAGGTACATTACGGCCACACGATTCGAAATGTGCTCAACCACGCTGAGATTGTGGGATATGAACAGGTAAGTCAGGTTGAGTTCCTGTTGCAATGTTTTCAGCAAGTTCAACACCTGCGATTGAATTGAAACATCCAATGCAGAAACGGGCTCGTCGCATATAATAAACTCGGGCTGTAAAACCAACGCCCTTGCGATGACAATGCGCTGACGCTGCCCGCCAGAAAATTCGTAAGGATAACGGTGCAGATGGTATTCCTGCAAACCAACTTTGTGCAACGCGTCAATGACCATCTGCTTTCGCTCTTGGGGGTTACCGATGTGGTGGACATCAAGTCCGCGCTGGATCGAATCACCGATCACAACCCGCGGGTCGAGCGAAGAATACGGGTCCTGGAATACGATCTGCATACAGCGGCGCATCTCTTTCATCTGGGCGCGGTCCAACCTGGCGACGTCGCGGTTCTTAAAGCAGATTGAGCCCGCGGAAGGTTCGATCAGCCGGAGAATCGCCCTGCCGAGTGTCGTCTTCCCACAACCCGATTCACCCACCAGTCCCAATGTCTCACCACGAAGGATATCGAAGCTGACATCATCCACCGCTTTGACGTAGTCTTTAGCCTTTTGAAACATCCCCCCCTGCACGGGAAAGTATTTCTTCAGATGCTTTACGGATACAAACGGCGTCTGGCTTGCATTGGCAGGTGCATTTTCATTCATAAGGAAGCCTTTTATAAGTGGTTTCGATCATCCGGATTATCCGGCATTTTCTTAGGGCAGCGGTTAACCGGCATATTGCCAGCAACGTACCGAATGGTTTTCGCTGATCTGGATCAGTTCCGGGGACTTTTCAATGCAATCGCTTCCGGAAGCATTCTTGCAGTCTCGGCAGCGGGGTGCAAATCGACAGCCGGGCGGCAGGTTGACCAGGTTGGGTACTGTGCCCGGAATAACATCCAACAAATCTTTCTCCCTGCCCAAAATCGGGATCGAACCGATCAACCCGCGGGTATAAGGATGCAGCGGGTTCTCGAAGAGCTCGTTCACGTCCGCCTGTTCCACGATTTGTCCGGCGTACATGACGGCGACCCGGTCGGCCATTTCGGCAATTACACCCAGGTCATGGGTGATCAGGATGACAGAGGTGTTCAGGCGGTCAACCAGGTCCTGCATCAGGTCAAGGATCTGGGCCTGGATGGTCACATCGAGCGCAGTGGAGGGCTCATCGGCAATCAACAATTGCGGCCCCAACGCCAGTGCCATGGCGATCATCACGCGCTGCGCCTGTCCTCCAGACATTTCGTGCGGGAATGAATGGCAGCGTTTTTCAGGATCAGGTAGCCCGACTAAACGCAGCATGTCAATGGCCTTCTTCCAGGCTTCTTCGTGCGAAAGCTTCTGGTGCACTTCAAGCACCTCAGCCACCTGCGAGCCAACCTCGAACACCGGGTTGAGGCTTGTCTGCGGCTGTTGGAAGATCATTGAGATGCGTTGCCCGCGCATGTGAACCATCTCGGCGGTGGAAAGCTTCAAAAGATCCTGTCCATCGAAGAGGATCTCCCCGGCCACAATCTTGCCGGGGTTATCGACCAGACGCAGAATTGAAAGGGAAGTGACGCTCTTTCCGCAGCCCGATTCACCTACCAGACCGAAGATTTCACCCTGACGTACCGAGTAACTGACATCGTCCACTGCCTGGACAACTCCATCTACAGTGTTGAAATACGTCTTTAAACCTTTGACTTCCAATATATTCGGGCTCTTCCCTGGTTGTTGGGCATTCTTCATAATATCTCCAATAATCGAGGCTTAAAGACCGCCAAAGGCCAGCAATTCCTCGACGGTAGCGCCGTCACGGATCATTTGGCGAGAAGTGCTTTCGCGCGAGATGACCTCTTGAACCTTTTCAAATACCTCGTAAATAATATCCTGCGGGATGACAATCACGCCGCCGAGTTCACCCACGATGAAGTCGCCCGGCCGGATCGCTACACCATTGATAAAGATGGGTTTCTGGTAGCTTTCCAGTTGTGAGCGCCCATTGGCTTCGTGCGGGCAAATGAATGTATAGAACATATTGAAACCCAGTTTATAAATATAGTAGGGATCGCGCACGCCTCCGTTGATTACTGCACCGTCGATGCCCTTGCGCAGGCACAGGTTACACATTAACTCACCCCAGTAACCCGAATTCTGGCAGTTGCCCGAATCGATCACCGGCACCATCATTGGGCCCAGATTGTCGACCAACTCAGCGATGTACTGCTTTCCCTGCTCACCCAGTGGAACGGGATCGTTGATCCAGCGCATGGTGAAAGCCGGCCCGGCAACGCGATTCTCTGGATTTAGCGGTTTGATTTCCGGTCCAAGCCACTGTTTCCACAGACCATACCCCTCTAAGATATCGCTGATTGCTGCCGGGTAGATCTGTTTAAAACCTTTTACCATTGTTTCTAATGACGGTTTTTCCATGATGCTCCTTCTTTCAGCCTGCCCGATCGGGCTCAGGCTTAATAAATGTGGACTATCTGGTGGGTCTGCTGCGATTGATATGCAGCGAGTACGATTTCTACCGCGGCTCGTCCGTCCTCGCCTGTGATGGCTGGTGAACGGCGCTCGAGAATGCTGTCGACGAATTCCTGATCCTGCAGGGTGAATGATTTTAAGCGGACTGGCGAGAGGGGTTCCTTCTCAAAATCGAACGACTCTTGCTCGAACACCACCTGCCAGCCATCTTTCGTACCCAGCTTTACCTGCCCGTAGCTGTCCACGTCCAGCAGTCCTTTTTCTCCGATGATACGCGCGTGGAAGGTCGATGCAGGGAAGAGTGGCGGAGCGCTCTCGAATGTCACCCAGACCGAAGCCATCGCTCCACGTGAAAACTGGATCAGGGTCATTGAGCTGTTCTCGTGCGGTGACTGGATGGCATAATTCCCTGAAAACCCGCACACCCACTCCGCTTCGTCTTCCAGGAACCAGCGCAAGCGATCCGGACTGTGAATGCCATGGCCCAGCAGGCGGCCGCAGGTTTCACTGCTTTGAGAGGTATCTGCCGGCAGCAGGACATGTTGCACCTCCTCGACCATGCGAATCTGACCGATCGCACCGTCCTTGATGAGCGATTTGGCCACCCGGTTGGCATCGCGGAAGCGCTGGGTCTGAGCCGTCATCAGGTTCAGCCCGCTGCGTCGGCACGTATCGATCAAATGGTCGATACCCGGCAAATCCGTCCCGATGGGTTTCTCCATGAGGATGTGCTTTCCATGTTGGGCTGCAGCCAATCCTAGCGGGATATGGCAATCATGGGGCGTGGTGATGATGACGGCATCGATGTCACTGCGTTCCAGCAGACTATCGACGCTCTCTACGTAGTCAACGTAATATTCGCCAGCCAAAGCTGAGGCGCGCTTTCCACCGGCCACCGCCACCAGACGCGCATTATGACAATAGCGGCTGGTTACCTCGGCATGTGTTTTGCCCATGAAACCCGCGCCAATGATGCCGATCCTTACCTTTTCCATCTCTATCTATGCTCCTGCCAGTACTCTGGCCGCATTTCCGCCCAGGATCAATTCTCTTTCCCGATCGGTGATCTGCGCTTTTTGGATTTTGTAAATACCCGGAAGCGGGTACATCAGCGGCAGGCCGGTACCCATATAGATACGCTCGGCACCAACTTTATTAACCAGTGTCTCGATCCCGTTCACCATTTGCATGCACGATGTTTCAAAACCTACGTTCTCGTACCGGCGCATCACCGCCAGAGCGTCGCGGAACTCTCCATAGTTAACTCCGCCAATGATCACGTTCAGCCTGGGGAAATTCTGGACAACTGTATTGATCTCACGTACATCCAGTTGCGGCAAGCCCCAGTGCAGGATCATGCGGATCGGAATAACCAGGGTCATACCCAATTCCTGTCCGAGCGACAGCACTTCGTTCAGGCACGGGTCGTCGTCCAGGTGGTAACGGTGCTGCTGCGGGAACAGACGGAAACCGCGCATACCGGCAGCGTGCGCCGAATTTAGGAGCTCGCAGGCGCTGCACTCGTCGCAAGGATTGATCACCGCAAAAGCATGCACCCGGCCATGTGATTCTTTCGCAAAATTCGCCGAATCCTCGTTTCCCTGGCGTGGTTCGAAGAAAATACTGCGTGTGGAAGCTACCACTGCCTGGTCGATCCCTTCTCGGTCCAAAAGGGTGATCAAATCGGTCTGTGTCGTGTACCGGGTTTTCCAATATGGCCACAACCCAAAGTAAGCAGAAAAGTCTATGATTGCCATGTCAGACCTGTCCTTTTTCTTTTCGATCTGCGATTGCGGCGGATTGCCCAACCAGCCGGAGAATATTTCCTCCCAAAATCAGGGCTTTCTCCTCGTCTGTCAACTCTGCACCTTGAACTTTAGCGAAACCAAAGAAGGGATCGATCAATGGCATGTCGGTGCCAAAAATAACCCGGTGTGCGCCAACCCCGGCAACCATCGCCTCAAGATATCCCATATCAGATTGGGAACTGGCCGTGTCGAGATAGATGTTGGGATAATGCCTGGCGACCTCGATGGCGCGGTTCCAGTCTCCCATCGCTGTTGGATGCCCGCCGGTGTGTGCCATAATGATGATCGCTTCGGGGACAGCATCGCATAGACCGGCACATTCCTCAGCAGTGGCATGCGCCAGTATGGGCATCTTAAATTCCGCTGCTTTGGCGACGATGGGATACATGGCCGGCTCGTTGACCGTTGTCAGCAGCGAATAACTTCCCAACCCGGCGGTCTGGTGGATGATCTTCAATCCACGCATCCCGTAAACCTCATAACAGCGCTGCACTTCTTCCACGGCTTCACGCCCACGGCGCCCGTTAACCAGCGAGCAATAACCAATAATGCGGTCGGGATGACGTTTCATATCCGCCGCCAGGCGGCGGTTACCTTCGATAGGATCGTAATGCAACGCATAACTGTCGGTGGCAAATATCTTGTCGATCCCCGCGCGATCGGCCAATCGCAGGACGTCGTCCGTTGAATAACCGTCATATCCTCCGGTGTGCACGTGCGCATCAACGATCATAGTTCCTCCAAATCCGTTAATCTGCTTTCATTGTTACTTTCCTCGCTGCGTACGTGTCCTGCGCGGATCCAGCGCATCCTGCAGGCCATCGGCGAAGAAATTCATCCCCAACACCACCAGTGTGAGTGCCACACCCGGGAAAATACCATAAGTAGGAGCACGGCTGATATATACCTGAGCGGTTTGCAGCATGTTTCCCCACGAAGGTTCCGGGGGTTGGCTGCCCAGGCCCAGGTAGCTCAACGATGCTTCCATCAGGATGGCACTTGGTGCGGCGATGGCGATGTTGACGATCACCGGCGTCAGGCAGTTAGGCAGAATTGTACGAAAAATGATCTGCAGGTCCGAAACACCCAGCGCCCTTTCTGCGGTGACAAACTCCATTTCCTTGGTCGAGATAGCAATCGAACGAGTCAAACGGGCGAAAGTGGGCATGCTAGTCAATGCCACGGCAAAAATCGCCACCGATGGGCCTGGTCCCAGGATGGACACCAGACCAATCGCCAGGAATATGCCCGGAAAGGCCAGGATGGTATCCCAGATGCGCATGATCACCGCATCGACAATCCCGCCCATGTAACCGGCAATCAGGCCGGTGGTCACCCCCACCAGGGCTGCCAGCGTAACCGCAAAAAGGCCGATCTCCAACGAGATACCAGACCCGAAGATGACTCGGCTCAGGATATCACGGCCTAATTCATCTGTGCCGAACAGGTGGGCAATCGAAGGTGCCTGTAATTTGTTGCGCACGTCAAGAATATAAGGATCGTACGGCGAGATCTGCCTGGCGAATACGGCCAGGACGATCAACAAGAGCAGCACGATCATGCCAAAAGTTCCCTTGCGGTTACTTAATAGGCGGGTGAAGATGCCCGGAAGCCCACGCCTGCGGGCACGGACAGGTGAAGCAACGGTACAACCAGTTGAGTTGATTGGTTCAGCGGGATTCAATGTATATCCTTATCTCATGCAATAAATGAGGGCGCGAATCCATAATGCGGTCAATACCCACGTGCCACCCGTACACGCGGGTCGAGAAAACCGTAACTTAAGTCCACCAACAGGTTGGTAACGATAAAAATCAAAACTACCAGCACCAGCGCAGATTGAACCACCGGGTAGTCACGATTCATGATCGACACAAGAATTAACCGACCGATTCCGGAATATGCGAACACAGCCTCGGTAATCACCGCACCGGCCAACAACCTGCCGAATTGAATTCCAATGATCGTAACCACCGGGATCATCGCGTTGCGCAGGGCATGATGGCTGATGACGCGTGATTCGAAAAGCCCTTTTGCACGCGCCGCTCGGATGTAGTCTGCTGAAAGCACGTCCATCATAGCCGAACGCATATAGCGGGCGAAAACTGCGATCTGCGGCACCGCAATGCTGATCACCGGCATCAACAGATACTTGAAATTCAGGAAGTAAGTCCCATTAATTTCCCCCGTTCCAGAGGGTGGTAACCATTTCAAACGCACACTAAAAACCAGAATCATCATCAAGCCCAGCCAAAAATTTGGGATCGCCAAAGCTAGCGAGCTTAATGATGTAATAATCATATCCATAAGTGAATTCGGTCTTAAGGAAGATAGAATCCCGAAGATGAATCCGAATAGCACTGCTATGACCATGGAAATGACGGCCAGTTGCAGCGTCTTTGGAAACGCGTTCGCAATCTGGTCGGCAACCGGTTGCCCATTCGTCAACGAATAGCCCAGATTGAAATGAAAAAGATCGGAAACCCAGACGACATAGCGGACGACAATCGGTTTATCCAGTCCCAGGCGTGTTCGTTCGGCCTGAATCTGTTCTTGGGTTGCTTCCGTGCCCAGTTTCATGGCGACCGGATCGCCCGGAGAGAGGACAATGATGGCGAAGATAAGGATGGAAGCGATGAACAATGTAGGAATCAATTGTAAGAAACTTCTAACCAGGAAACGCCTCATCCAAACCTCCTGAAAAATGATAATTATTTTGGCTGCCGCTGGTAATTTGGGGGAGCTATCCAGCGGCAGCCCTAACAATAAGGAGTTGATCCGTCAGGTGTGGCTTATTTGTCTAGCCATACCTGCTCGAAACCGTAGAAGCCCAACAGGTCAGCGTACAGGCCTTTTACATTCTTGCTCAGGCCTGCTACGTATGGATTGGTGACAACCTGGATCATTGGGAGTTCATCAACTAGGATCTCATTGGCACGCTGATAGTATTCGGCGCGCTTTGCCTGGTCCAGTTCGGTGCGGCCTTTGGTGACACAATCTTCGTATTCAGCATTGTACCAGCCATAGGGATTGACCATGCCCGCCTTTTCGCCGGCACCGTACTGCTGTTGGGTCTGGAAGAAGATTGCGGGGTCGCGCTTCGTGCGGCCGGTGCTCCAGCCAGCCAGGTTGTAACCACCCAGATCCGCGCTCTTCTGGGCGATCTCGTAAAACTTGGCGTTCTCGAACTCGTCGATCTTCAGCGTGATGCCGATTTTCGCCAGGTCAGCCTGCCAGATCTGAGCGTAGATCTTCCACTCGGGGAAGCCAGTGCCGGTAACGAAGGTGAGGGTGATATTGCCGACGCCGGCATCATCCAACAGTTTTTTCGCTTTCTCCAGGTTGAATTCATGCGCCGTCACCAGGTCTTTACGGTAGGCAATTGTTGCAGGGCTATAGAAGGGCGAGGTGATCGGTTCGGAGATACCGTAGTAGACTTCATCGGCGATCAGCTGGCGGTCCAGCGCATAAGATAGGGCCTGGCGGACTTCCTTCTTGTCGAGCGGCGCAAGTTTGGTGTTGACAATGACGTTGATGATGTTACCTGAACCCTCGTTGATCATGACATCATAATTTTGGTCTGCTTTGATCGTCTCAACGTAGGAGGATGGCACCTTGCCAATGCCGTCTACCGCCCCGCTCATCAGGTTCGGGACCAGCGTTTCGGATTGATCCAACCGGCGGATAATGATTTCATCCAGGTATGGAACATCCTTGTTGAAGTAATCGGCAAACTTCTCCAGGCGGACGTATTCCTTGGTCTTCCATTCTGTCATTTTGAATGGGCCTGTGCCGACCGCCATTGTCTTGGTCAGGTTGCCGTCTTCCTTATCCGGGATCAGGATGGCATACCAGTAATCCAGAATATCATAAATAAACGGCACTGGCTGAGCAAAGGTAAGTTTCAGCGTATGATCGTCCACGGCGATTACGTCCTGGATGGATTTGAGCAGACCGTTGATCTTCTGCACGCCAATGGAGGTACTCAAAACTTTATCCTTGGTGTAACCAAACATTTCGACGTAATCATTAGCAGTAAAGGCTTTGCCATCGTGCCATTTGACATCGTCACGCAGCTTTAGCGTCATCGACAGGCCGTCTTCAGCGATTTCCCAACTGGTCGCCAGGTCAGGATGAATTTCACCAGAGGCGTCCTTCCAGAGCAGGCGAGAATAAATCATATTGTGCATGATGTCATTGGTGCCAGACATCGCCCATGCATTCCAACTATTAAAGTCACCCAGTTCAGCCCAGGTCAATGTGCCACCCTTCTTAACGGTGGCCTTATCGGTCTTTTCGACGACCACCTCGGTCGGCAGGACGGTTGGCTCTGAAACGACTTTGGTTGCAGTGTCTTCAGCTGGGGCACTGGTTGCGGCCGAAGCAGCGGGCGCACTGGTTGCGGTTGAAGCGGCGGGCGCGCACGCGGTAACCATAAGAACCACCATCAATAATACGGTCCAAATCTTGAACACATTCTGGTTCAACAGTGTCCTGGATTGCTTGCATTGCTTCTCCATCTTTTTTACTCCTTCTTTTGATATAGGTACGTAAGATAGAATGTGGGAAAGTACCTGCGATTCCCTTGAAATCGCACTTTTCTTGTAGCGTATCTCTTCAGGGTCACCTCCTTAGTGAAAATGTGGAATGATTTTGGCTGGTAATGTGCCTGTGATTACATTTCGTCAAGATACCGTTGAATGGATAATTCGGGAAACCTGTTCCCGTTGTTCCGCGGTCAGGATGAGCTTGCCGGCTTCGGCATTCGATTCGAGTTGCTGGACGGTGGAGGAAGCCGGAATCACCGGTCCCATCCCGGGCAGGGTCAGCATGTAAGCCAGCACCAATTGGTTGATTTCCAACCCCATGGTTTTCGCCATGTCCGCCAGTTGGATCAGTTTCTGATATTTTTCCGCAGTCAGGTCTTTATCGATTGTCTTTTCGTCGAACAGGCGATCTCCTGGACCTGCAACGCCCTTCTTGATATATCTCGAGGTCAACAATCCACGCGCCAGTGGTGAAAACGCCACGAAAGAGACACCGCTTTGTCGGCAGTAATCCAGTACACCGGGCTGGTTGGTCTCAAAATTTAGAATATCGTACTGATTCTGGACAGCTACCACTCTGCAGCGTATTGACAGGTTCTGTTCGGCCGCCTGGTACACGCGGAGTTGGTCTGCGGTGAAATTCGACACGGCAAAGTAGCGCACCAGATCCTGCTGTACCAGGTCCTCGATTGCCGCCAAACTCTCCTCGACTGGCGTATCGGGCTCGTACCCGTGGAAGTAAAGCAGGTCTATGTTGTCGCACATCAACCGCTCCAGGCAAGCGTAGACCGATTCAAGGATGTTCAGGCGGCCTAACCGGGAGTGATTAGGGGTGTAGCCATCCATCCCGCCAAAGATCTTGGTTGCGAGGATGATATTGCGTCGTTGGTCAGGGTTACTGGCAAACCATTTACCGATAAGCCGTTCGGAATTTCCCGAACCCAGGTTATAACGGTTGGCGGTATCCCAGAAGGTCACTCCCAGCTCGACAGCACGGTCGAAGATCTCGAAGGCGGTCTTTTCGTCCACGCGGGCGCTGTCGCCGGTTTCAGGGTAGCCAAATTTCCAGGTGCCCAGACCAACGTTGGAGACCTGCAATCCGGACCGTCCCAGGTGGCGGTAGGGCATTTTGTGAAAATCATCGATAACAAAAGGAATATCTGTCTGGGCGGGATTGGGAATATTCGAATCCATCGGATTTCTCCTTCCTAGAAAAACTATTAATTTGCCAGTGATTTAAACACGCCATCAAATACGGCCAGGGCGGCATCCAACTCAGCCTGGTTGATGATGAGAGGCGGCGCAATGCGGATGACATTACCGTAAAGACCCAGTTTCCCCAGCAAAACGCCGTGCTCTGCGCAACCCATAACCACCTTGCGAGTAATTTCCTGTGAGGGAGTGTATTGGTCCGCCGGATCGACGAATTCGATGCCAATCACCAGACCTTTGCCGCGCACGTCACCGATGAACGGATAGCGGGCTTTCATTTCCAAAAAGCGGGCTTTGAGGTATTCACCCATCACCCGTGAATTCTCCGGGAGCTTTTCCTTTTCCATTGCATCCAACACGGCCAGCACGGCCGCACTGGCCAGCGGGTTTCCGCCCCAGGTGCTCGACAGTTCACCCGGCTTCATGCACTTCAACACGCCTGATTCACCACAGACCGCCGAAGCGGGAATGCCACAGCCCATACCCTTACCCAGGCAAAGCAGTTGTGGATGGACGTCCTCCCACTCGACGGCGAACATTTTACCGGTACGGCCGAAGCTAGCCTGCACTTCATCAACGATAAGAAGCAGATTACGTTGCCGCGCCCAGGTCTCGAGCCCTTTAAACCAGCCTTCGGGCGGGAAGACGAACCCTGCCGTACCCTGATAGGGTTCAACTATCACGGCGCCCATATCACCAGAGGAAGAGGATTCAACCACGCGGTCGAGCGCCTTCAGACAGAACATGTCGCAATCAGGGTATTTCTTTCCGTAGAAGCAGCGGTAACAATATGCATAGGGTGCCATAATCCCGCCTGGGACCGGAACGCCAAAGTTCCGCCGGGTGTTCATACTGCCGGCGACACCCATTGCGCCATAGGTCCGGCCATGGAAGCCGCCATAGAAGGCCAGAATCTCCTGCTTCCCGGAATAGCGTCGGGCGATACGCAAAGCCGCTTCAGTGGCGTCGGCACCGGTGCTCAACATAAACACCTGATCCAGATTACCAGGCAGCTTCTGCGCCAGGCGATAGGCAGCCGAAACCCGCTCGGGTGTTGGGAAGGAATAACAATTCATCATACGCGGCGCCTGCTTCTGGATGGCACCCACCAGGCCGGGATGGTTGTGGCCCAGGTTACTCACCAGCACACCGGAAGTGAAGTCGATGTAAGGATTGCCATCTACGTCCCACACCCACACGCCCTGACCGTGATCCCAGACGATCGGCGTCTGGTCAGCCGAGCACGGAGGTTCACACTGCCTCGATTTTGCAATGAATTCCGCTGATTTCGGGCCAGGAATAGCCCGGTATACTAATTTTTCCATGTCAAACCTCCAATTTTTAGTAACAATTCATGCCAGAAAGTTCACCGCTGCACCCGGCCGGATGCATCTCCCTTCATCAACCGCTCCACTTCGGCCACGCTGACCCGGTTGAAATCGCCGGAAATAGAATGCTTGAGGCAGGAAGCTGCCACAGCGAATTCGAGCGCGTCCGCGTCCGCCATATTCTGGCGGAGACCGTAGATCAGACCACCGGCAAAGGCATCTCCTCCACCAACTCTGTCGACGATATCACTGATGTCATATTTCCTGCTGACGAAGAACTCTTTGCCGTTGTAGAGGCAGGCAGACCAGCCGTTGTGGTCGGCACTGACACTCTCGCGCAGCGTGATAGCCTGCTTCTTAAGGTTGGGGAAGGTCTCAAGCATCTTTTTACATAGCGCTTCATAGTGCGCCCGGTTGAGATGTCCACCTTCAATCGATTGGTTTGATCCACTGGCTTCGACCTCGATCCCCAGAGCTTTCTGGCAGTCTTCTTCATTGGCAATCCCCACATCCACCAGCCTGGCGATTTCCGTCATAACTGATTGGGCTGACTTGCCATACTTCCAAAGGTTCTTGCGATAGTTATAATCACACGAGATGGTAACGCCCTGCGATCGCGCTGCGTGTAGCGCTTCCAGGCACAGGTCCGCTGCGCTCTGGCTGATGGCCGGCGTAATGCCCGTCAGGTGGAACCAGTCAGCATCCGCCAGGATACGTCCCCAATCCAGGCAACCTGGTTGTGCCGTGGCAATCGCGGATTCGGACCGGTCATAAACAACCACAGAAGGGCGCTGGTTGGCTCCTGCCTCCAGGAAATAGATACCCATGCGCGTTCCCTGGCGCACGACTTCTTTGATATCGACGCCAAACCGGCGTAATTCGGCCAAACAGGCGTCGGCAATCAGGTTATTGGGCAGGACGGTGACAAAGGAGACCGGCAGTCCGAAGTTTGCCAGAGAAACCGCCACATTGGCCTCGCCACCGCCAAAAGTCGCTTCCAGCATGGGCGATTGGAAGAAGCGTTCTGTCCCTGGAGCCTTGAGCCGTAGCATGATCTCACCGAACGTGACAATGTGTTTCATTGTTGTTTTCCTTTCATTCCTCGATCAAGAACCTGATCATATCCGCCACAGCAGGTGCACCCGGTTCCCGGCCGGATCGGTCTGTTTCAGATAAACAGCCTTCGAGGTGGGTTTTATGATAGGAGTCTCCAACTCTACGCCGTGTGCCTTGAGCGTTTCCACGGCGATCTCGAAGTTGGAGACCGAAATGGCCACGTGGGCGTGCGGGCTGTCGGCAGATTTGGCGATCTCGATACGTCCCGGGCCGCTGCCCTGCACAAAAATACTCGAGTTGCCCTCCTTCACTTCCAAACCAAAGATGGATCGATACCATTCGGCCATCTCCATACCCTGGCAATTGGCGGCAGGGTACAGTCCAATGTGCTCGACACCGGTGAAGACGTTCAATCCACGTGCTGTCCGAGACCAATCCAGGCACCGGGCAGTAAGCTCAGTAATCGCAGTATAGTTCTCTGTCTGCACCCAGTCCTTGCGGATCAAGTCCGAACCAATGCCGACGACGGCTACACCGGCTTTGAACCACGACGTGATACTATCCTGGTTGGCTTCCACTCCACCGGTGGGCATGATGCGTGTCCACGGTGTGGGGCCAAGGATGCTCTTGACGAATTTTGGTCCGCCGACCGAATCACCCGGAAATACTTTGACAATTTCCGCACCCAGTTCCTCAGCCTGCGCAATTTCGGTCGCGCTGCCACAACCGGGGCAATAGACAACCTTGCGGCGATTGCAAATTTTCGCCAGTTCGGGGTTGAATACCGAACCCACCACGAAGTTGGCGCCGCTGGCCAGGAAAATCGAACCGGTGCCCGGATCGCCCACTGACCCCACCCCCAGGATAATTTCAGGGTTCTCTTTGGCGTAGTACATCACCAGGTCTGAGAATACCCGGTAGGCGTTGTCACCGCGGTTGGTAAACTCGATAACCCGCGCACCGCCTGCGAAGCAGGCATCGATGACCTTCCTGGCTGTGTCAAAATTCGAATTATAGAAGACCGGGATGACCCCGAGCCGGGTGATTTCATTAAGCACTTCCAGACGTGAAAAGCGAGCCATCATTCCCTTCCTTACTACGAATTGGATTTCTTTAAGAGTTTCATCTGGTCAACGCCAGTGACGAAATCCATCAGGATCTCGGCGCCCTTCAAGATATCATCCATGGCGATTTGTTCTTCTTTTGAATGGGCTTTCAGGATAGATCCCGGGCCAAACACCACGGCAGGTATGCCAGCCTGGTTGTTATACAGCCAGGCATCGCAGGCAGCCGTCATCGCGCGTACTTCGCCGGGCAGGCCATGTGCCTGAGCTGTTTTTGCCAGGCCGGTGACCAGGGGATGATCAACGGGCAGCATATTGCCATCGTTATTCAGCATCGGGAAGCTGAGTTCGAAGTGTTCGCGCAGCCAATCGTCACCTTCGTCAAGTAATGCTTGACGTAGGCCGGCCTGCACCTCATGGCGATTCTTGTTCGGTAGGAAACCGATCAACCCTTTCAACACGGCCAACGCCGGTACGCTGGCTGGCCATGTACCCGCAACACACTGTCCTATGGTCAGCGGCATAGGATCTGCGAACTTGTCGAAGAGTGGCAGGTGGCGGGATTCCGCCAGCAGCCGGTCGTGATAACCGCGCCAGATCTGGATGGCTTCGAAGGCTTTGTCCAGCGCGCTGATCCGTCCCTGAGCATTACCGCTGTGCGCCGCCCGCCCGAAGACCTTCAATTCGAACCATACAGCTCCGCGTACCGCCGGAATCACGGCCAGGTCGGACGATTCGAGAATGATGGCCGCGTCGGCTTTCACTCCACGCCGGATCATAGCCAGTGTTCCATTGCCGCCATTTTCCTCCTCGATCACAAAGTGGAAGATCAAGTCGCCCTTCGGCCGAATTCCACGCTCGTGCAGGAGTAACGCCAATGCGTACAGGGTGGCAACCTGCCCTTTATCGTCGCTGGCACCACGTCCAAAAATGATGCCCTTGTCCTCTCGTGGATTGAACGCATCGGTCTGGCCTTCCGATGGAGGTACTACGTCCAAATGCGCGTTGAAAACAATGGTTGGCCCCTCACCGCTGCCTTTGATGACACATTCCACATTGGGGGTATCCACGTAGGTGAAATCAGGCAGCGGAAAGGCGTAATCGGGATCCTGCATGATGCTGTCGTCGATTGGCACCAGTTCACAGGTGTCCACTAGCGAGCGGATCTTCGTGTGTACATAGCGGCTGGCCGGTCCTTCATGCCCTCGCATGGATGGGATGCTGATCAAATCCATAAGGAATTGTTGAGTTGCTTCATACGTCGTAGTAGATGCGGCCATGTCAGTCCTTCTGAAAGGTAAAAATGACTTTCAAAGCTTCCTGCTTTTCGATCAGGTCAAACATACGTTCCCATTCTTCAAGACGCGCTGTATGACTGATGACCTTGCGGACGTCCATCTTTTTCGAGGCAATCAATCCGATGGAACGATCCCAACAGGAAAAACCGGTGCTCATGTTGAAATAAAGGTTGCAGACTTTCCAGGCCGCCTTATCCCAGGGAATCTTGACCTCATCGCGCCCCGTCAGGCCAATCTGGCTGATGCGGCCCATGCGCCTAACCACGCCAAAGGAAGCTGCGATAGCCTGCGCCGCACCGGAAGCCTCCACCACCAGGTCTGCACCGCGACCGTTTGTTAGTCGCATCACGGCATCAACGGTATCTTGTTTGTCAGCCAGGATGATCTCATCAACGCCCAATTCCGTGGCGACCGGCAGGCGCATCTTCTCGTCGATACTGGTCCCGATCATGATGATCTTGCCGGCACCTCCAGCGCGCGCCGCCATCAATGCCAGCAGACCGATGGGTCCGGGGCCGAAGATGACCACGGTATCATTGGCAAATACCTGCCCACGTTCCAGCACATCCTGAACGACATTGGCGGCCGGTTCGACCACCGCAGCTTCTTCATAGGTCATCGAATCAGGAATGTGATGCAGCAGGTGCTCGGGCATGACCAGATATTTCGCGAAGGCACCGTCGATTCCCCAACCTGGCGAGCGCTTCGAGCTGCATAATTGCGGATTGCCTGTGCGACACAGCTCGCATTTTCCGCAGGCACGGGTGTGCGGTTCAGCAACAATCCGGTCACCTATTTTAAAGTTGGTGACGTCGTTCCCCGCCTCGATGATCACGCCGGAGAACTCATGTCCCAGAATAACCGGCGGCCAGTAAGGAAACTGATCGTGACGGATGTGGATGTCGGTGCCGCAAATACCGGCTGCCATAATCTCAATAAGCACTTCATTGGATTTCGGTTGGGGGACCGGCGCCTCGCGCAGTTCCATATTCCCAACACCCTTTGCAGTCTTAAAAAGTGCAAGCATCGTATCGGGTCGTTTCATGGTTAACCCTTTTCCACTGAACCGGACAGCTCAGAATCGGTCGGAAATACCGGGTGAAGCTGTTCCTCACCATGGCGAAAACGGCGGATATTCTCCACAATCTTCTGCCGGATGGCAATGCCTGATTCTTCGGAGAGCCACGAAAGGTGCGGAGTACAGATGGCTTTTGGATTAGTAACCAGAGGGTGGTCCGCCGCGGGAGGTTCTTGCTCATAAACATCGATGCCGGCCATAGCCAGTCTGCCCTGGTTCAACGCATCGTTCAGCGCTTCCAGGTTGACGATTCCCCCACGCGAGGTATTCACCAGAATGGCAGTGGATTTCATCAGTGCGAATTGGGCGGCATCGAACATGTGGAAGGTCTCACTCCACTTCAACGGCACATGAACCGTGATAGCATCCGCCTCGCGTAGCAGTTGTGCAAAGGGTACCGTCTGGATGCCAAACTCAGCCTTGCGTGCTTCATCAATGTAGGGGTCGACGATAATGAAGCGGGTGCCAAAGCCTTGCAGCATGCGAAAAACCGTGCTGCCAATACGCCCAAAACCGACAATCCCGATTGTTTTTCCGGCCAATCGAAAGACCGGATTGACATCATTAAAATCCCATCTCCCGAGGTTCACTGAACGGATAAGCAACTGGTTCTGCAACAGTAATTTCCGCTGGCAGGCCATCAATAACGTCACGGCCTGCTCGGCTACTTCCTGCACACAATAATCCGGGATATTGACAACCTGGATTCCCTTCTGCGTTGCCGCGACGAGATCGACATTATCGTATCCAATACCATGCCGGATGATCAGCTTGCATCGTTGTAACCCACCGATAACGTCCGCATCGATCCGCGCCATGTTAACCACCAGAATGTCGGCATCACGCGCAACCCGGATTAATTCCTCTGCCCCAGCCGTTTTTAATTGGAACGATCTGAGCTCTACCCCCATTTCCTTGCATTGCGCGGTTTCCCATTCGAGATCAGGCTCAATATAATCAGTAATAACAGTGGTAAGGTTGGCCACAAGCTTCTCCTATTGCAATGATGGTTTACTAAAGGCGTCCGCCTGCTTTTAACATTTCTTTGACACTGGCGCCTTCCCGGATTAATTTTCGGGTAGTGCTCTCTTTTTCCATTAATTCTGCTGCTTTGTAATAAACATCCGTAACAATCTCGTGTGGGATGACCACCACACCACCGAAATCACCCATCAAGAAATCACCGGGGCGGATCTGCACGTCATTAATGAATATGGGTTTTTGGATGCTTTCCAGACGGGAACGGTTGAAGTTCGCCTCCAATGGGCAAGGAAAGACTGCGAACATGTTGAAACCGGCTTTGTATATGTAATAGGGATCGCGTACACCACCGTCAATAATCGCGCCTTCCACACCGTGTTCAGCGCAAATGGTGCACATCAACTCACCCCAGTACCCGGCGTTCTTACATTTGGATGTATCGATCACCGGCACCACGCAAGGTTTCAATTCGTCGACCAGCCGGCGTGCCATCTCTTCATAATCGGCGTCCTCGACAATCTGCGGATCGCTCACCCAGCGCATGGTGAACGCCGGGCCGGCAACGCGCATCTCCGGCACCAGAGGCCGGATATCAGGCCCCAACCATTGATTGTGAAGTTTGAACTCTGTGTCCATGATGTCGGTAAGTGCTGCCGGGTAGGACGCTTTCAGACCGCGGCATAGTTCTTCTAAACTAGGATGTTTCATAAATGCCTCCATTTATTGAGGGGAGCCCCAGCAGGCGACGGATGTTGCCGCCGAGGAGGAGTGAAAGATCTTGTTTGGATAGACCGGCAAAAAGTACTCTACCCAGACTATATCTTGGATCGATGAAGGGCTGGTCGGAACTGAATAGGACCCGATCGGCTCCGGCTTCTTCCACCATACGGCGAATCCATTCGCCTGTGATGAACGATCCGCTGACATCCAAATAAAGGTTGGGAAATTTTTTCACCAGGTCGATGGCACCTTTGAAACCGGTCGTCAGCGCACCACTGTGTACCATGAGGATCGGGACATCGGGGTAACGCGCGGCAACATCGCCAAACAATTGTGGATCATCGAAACGCGAACTATGATAGGTATGTACGAGGACGAACGCTCGTCTTGCGGACGCAAACTCGAAGACCGGCTGATAACCCTCGCTACCGATCGGTTGCATATGTGTGTCTGGTACCAACTTGATGCCTTTGAATCCCCACTCATCGAAGGCACGGTGTAATTCCGCGTCGGCCATCTCGGGCTCGTTCGGGCTGACAACCGCGTAACCAATAAATCGGTCGGGATGTTGCTTTACAGCTTGCGCGGTCAAGCGATTCCCGCTGTACCAGTCGCCTGAGATAGCCAGATGGCTGGAGATGCAGGACCGGGCAATGTGCAGATGGTCCATGACGCGCAATATATCCTCTGCCGTGTTATCCGGGACGCAGAATTTGTAGTATGGTCCCATGTGGATGTGGGCATCGGTAATTTCCACGTCCTGCGGAATGATCTCGTCGGCAGGTCGAATATCGACAATATCCCGGGATACAGTT
>JAAZMZ010000005.1 GCA_012798535.1 Leptolinea sp. | reverse complement strand
TTGCCGCTCGCCGATATTCCCTTCGAGGGATGCACGGCCTACCTGATGCAGGGTGAAAACGAACAAATCCTGTTCATGAAATTCGAGAAGGATGTGGATCTGCCGGAACACGCGCATAAACCCCAGTGGGGAATTGTTTTATCGGGGAAGATCGAACTGGAGATCGCGGGAATCCGGCGCACTTACGGGAGCGGTGAGACATACTACATTGCCGAGGGGATCAAACATAAAGGCCGGATTTTTGCGGGCTACGCGGATATCACCTTTTTCGGTCAGAAGGACCGCTACAAAATCCGGGGAATTGCGTGAAAGGTATATGTTAATGAAGCAAGGCTCTTTCGCATATCAACCGAAATGAGCATGGACATCAGGTTGATGATAGGGATATCGTCAACCTGAAGCAGGCAAAACGGATTTCAGGAATTGGGTCCGTATCTGTCAACAGATATATAATATTGAAAATTTTTTCACAAAATAACCAAAATCAGACAATCGAGAGGGGATAATGAACAAAACAGTCTCTCCGAAAACCAATAGCAAGTTTTCTTTGGAGTGGATACTCCTGATCATTGTGGCGGCTGTGGTGTACGCAGCCGGCATCGCGCATGAGAGCTTCTGGTATGATGAAGCCTATTCAGCAGTAATCGCCAGCTACCTGCCCTGGCAGATCCCGGCACAGATCATGGTTGATAATCATCCCCCGCTTTACTACATGCTGCTGAGCCTGGTGCGGATGGTGTTGGGTAACTCCGAATTGGCTTTGCGCTCACTCTCTGCAGCGGGAGCGGTGGGACTTGTGGCGCTGGGCGCGGGTCCGGTGCGGCGCATTTTCGGAAACCGTAACGCGATTCTCTATGCTGTCGTGGTGCTGTCGACACCGGCGATCCTGATCTATGCGCACGAAGCGCGCATGTACACACTGGCCATCTGCGCGGTTACGGCCGGCGCATTGTACGGGTACCTGGCGGTGGTGGAGAACCGAACGCGCGATTGGGTGCTGTTCGGCGTGTTTACGCTGGCTGCCGCCTATCTGCATTACTACGGACTCATCGCCGCCTGCTTTATGCACGCGATAATTTTCCTCTGGCTCGTCTTCAAACGGCGCGGGCAGTTGAAACCATATCTGATCGTGGGGACGGCTGTCTTTCTCGTGTATCTTCCCTGGCTCATCGTTTTCATCCGGCAAACGCTCAGTGCGCATAAAGCTTTCTGGCTTGGGCCGCTCTCCTGGGATGGCATTAAGGTTGCTTTCCTTCAGCCGTTCGCGTACAAAGAGCAGTTCCCCGCCCTCACTTTTACCGAATTTCTTTCCGATGTTACCCTGTCCCAGTACCTGGCGTTTGCACTGGCTGCGATCCTGTTCATTGTTGGCCTGGTCTTTGCCTGGCAGAAAAGCACAGACCGGGATGCCCGATTTGGCCGCTTTGCCTTTCTGGCCTATCTGGGGGTGGTGGTCAGCACGATACTGGTTTCTTTAATCTTCCTGCCCCTGTTTTTCTCACGCTATCTGCTGGTAGTGTCAGGCCTGTTTCTGCTGCTTGTGTCGCTGGGCATGGGAAAGTTGCCGGGCAAATATCTTCCCTGGATTGCCGCTTTTCTTTTTGTCGTGATTAACAGCTTCACCATCAAGGATATCTACACCCGTTTTTATAACCATCCAATGAGGCAGTTGGTGGAAAAGCTGGACGGAGCCGTTCAGCCAGGCGACCTGATCATTACCACCGATGCCTATTCCCTGGGACCTTCCTTCTATTACTGGCCGCAGGCAGATCATTATCATAAGAACAATCCAATCGAAGCCGGTTGGGGAGACGTGCTTAATCCTCTGGTTCCTCCGCTGCATTACGAAAAAGATTTGCCGGAATTGCTGGCGGCGCATCATTCTTTCTGGTATATCACCTGCAGCAGCGGTGCGTCCCTGTCAATTTATGATGTGGTGCCGGGTGCGCAGAGCTGGATGAAGCAAGGCGCTCCGGTGAGAGTACTGGAACCGGATTCCCCTGTATACTTCTGGGCGCAAAAGTACGTACAAAATGAATAACGGGCATAGAAATCTTGTTCGCCGGCATATATCTTGCATTGATGTATTTATGACGCTAAAATAAATATAAATAATCACTGCAGAAACGGGGGAACATGAAAAATCGAACCCACCTGTTTTTCGAAGATTTTTATGAATTTGAAGGCATTGACTGCCTGCCGGTCACCTGGTTATCCCTCTTCGATAATGATGAATATGTGGTTGAAACATCAGACGAATCGGAGGAAAGGGGCGGAATTGTCCAAAGGATCATGTCCATGTTCCAGTCACCCCAGGATTTTGGTCCTCTGCAAAACTTCGATACTCAACAAATTACCCTGGCCGCGGGTTACCGGACATCACAACCGGACGCGCTCGAGAGAGTCGAGCTGTATATCAAAAAAATCAGAGACCATTCTCCAGCCTGGACTTTCTTGCAGCCGCTGGAAATTCTTCGCGACAGACTGCTGGCCTGCCCTGAGGAGGCGACCATCGTTCTGGACCTGACACATTTCTGGGCGATCGATGAAGAGTATAAACGCCGCTCACGAGATGCAGTGGATGAGTTTGCCATCATGGTAAACAGTTTGAACGGCAATGCGGTGCATGATCTGGCACTGACCGAGAATCTGGTACAGCAATTTGTGTGTGAAGATTGTATGGCCCTGAACGATCTTTCACCTGAAGAATGTACCCCCATTCTTGTTGGAGAGGAAGGACAAAAGGAACAATATTCAAGAGAGCTGGTTAGCGATTGTTGCTGACGTAATAATGCACCACCAGTATTCGAAAGACATCTTTGCCATGACAATTGAAGACCATGGATTTCCCGGATTCAATGACAGGAGTTATTGGACAGTCTATAACCTGCCCGTTTTTCCGTATTGAGCAAACGAAAAATTCTCGCACCTTTTGAAGAATAAAACAGGCTGGTGGGATCTCGTTTGACCCCACCAGCCTTGTACATCTGATTCAACCTCCGATCCATACTCACTATAGTAGGAATACGGGCAACCAGCCCGTTACCGGAGGACACATGAGAAAACTGATTATCGCCGAATTTATCACTCTCGACGGGGTGATCCAGGCACCGGGCGGCGCCGATGAAGACACGGACGGTGGTTTCACCCACGGCGGTTGGACCTGGCCGTACTGGCATGAAGACATCGGCAAACATTTCTTTGAGACCTTCTCGCAGTCGGATGCCTTTCTACTGGGACGCAAAACCTGGCAGATCCATGGTGGTGCTTTCGAGACGATGAAAGATGACCCCTTTGCCGATGCGTTGAACACCGTTCGCAAATATGTGGTCTCCACCACACTGAAAGACGCAAACGCCTGGCGCAACTCCACGCTCATCCATGGAGATCCGGTTGAAGCGGTGCGCCAGCTTAAGGAACAACCCGGCAAAGACATTCTCCTTGACGGCAGCAGCGTTCTGGCGCAAACCCTGGCACAGCACCACCTGATGGATGAATATCGGCTGCATGTGTATCCCCTTGTGCTGGGCAGCGGCAAGAAGCTCTTCCCTGACGGCCTACGCCTTAACCTGACCCTGCTGGAATCGATGCCTCTGCCCACGGGAGTGGTCTACACACGTTATTCGACGTGAATATCGTCCATTTCCTGGCCGAAAAATAATACTATCAAATCCGACAATCGCGAAAAGAAAATCATCATGAGGACAAGCTTATCGAAATAAACACTTTTCCCACCCAAATCTCGGGGAATTTCAACTGAAAAATGAATATGAAGTGAAAGATGGGGTTTTATATCCTTATCTAGACTCAACCCTGCAATAAATAGGGTCGATTTCAATCCGTTGGCATTGCATTCAACGTATGCAGATAAGAATTCAGAGACATCCCTACCAGAGATCTATTTACCTGTGTAATGGAAGCTCAAAATGCAAATGTAGTGACCAGGTCGACATTTCCTCAACCTTTATCTGGTTTGGAGATCAATTCAGTGGACCTGATATCTTTTTTTAATGTATGAACTTCTAACGAACAATCCATGCAAACCAGAACAATAATGCCTGGAGAGTATATGGTTTGCCCATAGTAGAGATACCTGTTGAAGTTTCGTATATAATCAAACCTTAAAGGAATCAAATCCATCCACGGTTCCCTCCGCGGTCCAAATCTACCTTTACCGGTACCGGTCCGATCGGAATCATAGTGTGTCTCATTGATTAAAGATCCAACACCCTCCCCCACGATCATCTTCCAATCTGCCAAACTGGGTGGTTTGGCCCACATTCTCGATGAGTTGGATTGGGCGGAAAGCCTGCTGAAGGAAGGCGCCGAACCCGGCCGCATTTTCGGCATCAGTGGCGGCAACCTGACTGCGCTGGCCTTTGGGCTGGCGTTGGCCGCCCGCCGGTCTCCGCAAGTGTGGGGAAAAGCGGGCAATGCCCTGGCGGATTTCCGTGCTTTGCTGCGCGGCTCACGCGGCTGGCAGATACGTACCCTGAAGTGCAATCCGAAGTACGGATTTCATTCGTTGAATCCCCTGCGCGGGCGGTTGGCCGCTCTGCTGCGTTCCTATACCGGACGTGACGGCTGGCAGGTTTCAGATCTCGGCCTGCCGCTTTACCTGTGCTCGCTCGACAGCGACGCCCTCTTTCACATGTACGGCCCGCCGGATGACAGTCTGCAGTGCGAATACCCCTTCATTCACATCCCCCCGCCTCAGGACGCTCCGCTGCTCGACGCGCTGATCGCCGGATTGAGCACCCTGCTGTCCACCGATTCGCAGATGGTCAACGGAGACTGGCGCTTCGACTGCCGCCCGGCTGTGGTGGATGCCGGGGCAATCATCGCCGACCTCCAGACCGCCGATCCGCGGCCCATTCTACGATCCCGGCCGCACAACGGACTGCGCCGCTGGAAGCTCAACTGGTTCACCTCGTCTTTCGTCATGCACTCCTATCACGAGCAGAACCAGCCCCTGCTGGCCGCGCATTACCTGGACCTGCTCGCCCGGCACGCCAGTCTGAAAGATCAATTGGAGAAAAAAGCAGCCCCAAAACAAACGGGGAAATACCGCGCTCCACGGATCATCCATGTGGACCTGCCCTATATCGGCAGCACGGAAGCCGCCACTAACATGCACCAATCTGTGGAAAACCGGGTGGAATTGACGGCCCGTTTCCAGAAAATCCTCCACGGGCAGCTGGATACCTTCCCCTTCGACTGGCCGGCCAACATCATTTACGGCGCAGGCGGCTTTTCCGGCATCCTGGCGGGCATGGTCACCACGCGGGCGGTGGATGAAGGTTTCGCGCGCGGCGGCGGAGAAATCCGCCAGATCTACGGAGTATCGGCCGGTGTGCTTAATGGATTCTTCCACGCCGTGCAGGTGGCAGCAGCGCATCACCCCGATCTCTACAAACCTGCGGCTCTCCATGCGCTGGATGATCTCGAAAACCTGATGGAACACCTCGAGCGCCGCAAGTTCATCGCTTACAACAAGAATCCGTTGAAACTCTGGAAGGGATTCGGCAACCTGGGGCCGCTGGAAGTGTTCTTAATGGATAGACTGGCCGCGTACATCGGCTCAGCGCATCCGGCGGATATCACCTTCGACGATATCGCCCTACCCCTGACTGTCTGCGCCTCGCGTACGGACGGATATCCTGAATACTTCGGGATGACCCGGCCGGAACGCTCTTTCGTCTGGCAGGGACGCACCTGGGAAGTCAAATCCGCGCCTGTTGTGAAGGCCGTCCTGGCCGGCTGGAGCATGAATACCTACATCCTGCCCACAGTAATCAACGGCCAGGAATACACCGACGGCGGCGGCTCATTCTACGACCATGGATTGATGGTGGCCTGTCTCGATCCCGAGTTGACCAACCTGTTGAACATCCATCTGGATGAACCCGAAGGCAACTCCTATAATCTGCCATCCCACATGAACCTGATGAACATCCTCTTTGACACCCATAATTTAACATTTCCCGAAGAACGCCGGCGAATGCGCGCGATCACCAATTTGCTGTATGAGGATTACGCTCTGCGCGGGCAGGCTGAAGCACAGGGATTGGAGATACCCTCCGATTTCCGACGGAACTGGACGATCGAATACTCAAAAGCTGTAGAACTGTAAGGATGCCATGACAACCACCCGACTTTCCCAAAAGACCAAACTGGCGTACGGCGCCGGCGACCTGGGCGCAGCGATAGCCACGGCCATCAACGGTTTCTTCCTGCTCAACTTCCTGATCAATGTGGCCGGTCTGCGGCCGGGGATCGCGGGCAATGTTTTCCTGGTGGCCAAGATCTGGGACGCGGTAAATGATCCCATCATCGGCTGGCTGACCGATCACACGGTGAGCAAATTCGGCCGCCGCCGGCCGTGGCTGTTGATCGCGGCTGTTCCCTTCGGGCTGGCTTTCTTCCTGCAGTGGATCGTGCCGCCGTTGAGCGAGGCCGGTCTTTTCTGGTACTACCTGGTCATAGCCATTCTCCTGGATACCGCCTACACCGCCGTCAATGTGCCGTATGTCTCCCTCACCGCCGAATTAACCCAGGATTACGATGAACGCACGCGCCTCTCTTCGGTGCGCATGGGTTTCTCGATCCTCGGCGGCGTGCTGGCCGCTTTCTTTCACGGCATCATCGTCAGCCAGTTCCCTGCGAATCCCAGACTGGGCTATATGGTCAGCGCGGCCATCTGGGCAGTCGTCATTGCCGGGCCGTGTTTCATTACCTTCTTCGGTACAAAAGAACCGGATTTTGCCATCAATGCCCGGCCAGCGGCGGAAGGCCCCGGTTTCTTCGAGGGGATGAAGATCGCCCTCAGTAACAAACCTTTCATCCTGGTCACCGTGATCTACATGCTTTCGTGGCTGGCCATCCAGTTCGCCCAGAACAACCTGCAGCTCTATACCAAGGATTGGATCAAACTGGATATGAGTATGTTCAGCTATTTACTGCTGGCCATTCAGTTCTCCTCGTTTATCTGGGTGCTCATCTGGGCCAAAGTCAGCGAACGCATCGGCAAGCAGAATGTGTACTACCTGGGCGCAGGCTTCTTCATCCTGGCACTTATGGGATTGTTCTTCCTCCAGCCCGGACAGGTCACAGCAGTTTTCGTGCTGGCGGCCGTCGCGGGGATCGGCATCTCGGTGGGCTATCTGGTTCCCTGGAGCATGGTGCCAGATGTGGTGGAACTAGATGAACTCGAAACCGGACAGCGCCGTGAGGGCGTTTTTTACGGATTCTTCGTCTTTCTGCAGAAACTGGGACTGGCGGTGGGACTATTCGTTTCCGGCTGGGCACTCGACCTCTCCGGTTACATCAACGCCACACCCGGCCTGCCTGATCCCACCCAGCCCGCCTCCGCCCTCTTCGCCATCCGGGTGCTCATCGGTCCAGCCAGCGCCGTCATTTTGCTTTTGAGCCTGCTGGCGGTGCGTGCCTATCCCATTACCCGCGAAAAACACGCCGAGATCCGCGCGGAACTGGCGCGGCGGGAAGCGGCCTTCCCGGCGGCGGAGTGACCGGCCGGCAGCCTCCATGGATTCCACAAATCACCCCATGGATGAGCGGACCCACGCCTATATCCTGGAAAAATTGTCCGGCGCCGTGCCGGAAGATGACATCATTTTCGAACTCTGCCAGCAAACCGACATCGACTGGGAAACCGCCGGATCACTGGTACGGCAGGTGAAGGAAGAGCATGTGGGAGAGATACAGGCCAGGCAGATGCCGCTCAAAGGCGCGCTGGCGCTGGTTTTCCTGATCTTCGGTGTTTTGCTGACAGTCGCGCCTGTTGTTTATCTGCTGTCCATCCTGGGTGTTCTACAATTGGTTTTCAATCTGCTGACCGGCGGCGCCACCATTGATCCGCAAACTGTATTGGCACTGATGAGAAACAGGTGCGCGCTGCTGCAGTGGTACGAACTTCCCAGCGCGTTATTCTGCATCCTGCTGGGCCCCACGGTGATCGCCGTGAATATCCGTGCCATGCGCGACACCTGGAGGGAGTTGTTCTTTCACCTGTGAAACGCCGGGTGTATAATAGAACAAATATCCAATGCAACAGGAGAGATTATGGACAAGAAACCGCGGCCGGAGCTTCGCGATGAGAATATTTTTCCTGATGAGAACATCCTGAAAGATACTCTGGGGGATACGTATTCCGCCTACCAGGCATTGTTAAAGCTGTTCGACGAGAACGGGATGGTTTACGGGTGGCGATATTACCATGACGGCAACATGTGGCTGAACAAGGTGCAGAAAAAAGACAAGACCATCGTGTGGATGTCCGCCTGGAAGGGCTACGCCCAGGCCACCATCTACTTCCCGGAAAAGCACATCGAAAAGATCTACACGCTGGATATCAGCGAGGAACGTAAAGAGATCATCCGCAGCGCTCCCAACACCGGCAAATCCAAACCCTGCACCTTTCAAATCCGCTCAACGGATGTGCTGGACGATTTCAATAAATTGATGAAGTTGAAGATGACACTCAAATAGGGTGCGGCCGCCCCTGGAGTACAGGGGTGATCCACACCCTTGTGTTTGCCTTTGACTGTTTTAAAAAGTAATTGTCCAATTGTATAATTCAAGTGGGAGAAAATCTATGCCTGGATTGTTAAGTTAATGTACTGAGGTAAACGAACAAACATCTGGGATTTTTCGAAGGGAGGAAATGATGACTATAAGTTCAAAGAGCTGGATTGCCGAAGCGTATATTAAAAAGATCCGACCTGTGGCAAATAGAGAACTGGAATGGTTCAAGAATCAGAAAAACCTGGATGATGCCATACACTATGCGGCACTGGCACTGAATTGTTGCGAAAAGAGATACAGTCATCAACGCAGAATTACTCGGGAAAACTTACATCTTTCAAAGAAAATTCTGTTACAGAATATCGAAGGGATCAAAAATTGTCCATCCTTTGACGCTCTCTATACGCTTCTGGAAAGTCTACTTGAACCCGTCTCAGGACTGGGAGAATTGTATATTTATGACACAGCATTCCGGTTAGGTGCCTATCTCAGGAGGATGCCCGAAAGGGTGTATCTGCACGCGGGAACACGTGTTGGTGCCAAAAACCTGGGATTTGACAGGAAGAAGAAAACGCTCGAAGTGGCTCAAATGCCGGAATGGTTGCAGCAACTTCAACCCTATGAAATCGAAGATGTTTTGTGCATTTTCAAAGACAAATTGTCAAAAAACCAAATTGATTTTTCTGAAGAGGAAATGCTGAAAAGGAGCAGGTGTAGTTAGTAATTTGATTCAAATAATTTACAACCGGTGGGTGAGCTTGTCGAACCCCCGGTGGATAGAACTTGTAATGCTGCCTTCGACAGGCTCAGGCAGCGGAGCCATTCAATCTCTGAGTCAGTTTACCTCCTCATTAGACTGTAATATATTGGATTAGGTTGTTAAGGTTTCATTTACGGAGGGAATGGAATGCCTATCTACAAAGAACCGGTACGCGTGCTCATGAAGGATTTTACGACCAGTCAGAATATCGCGAAGGGGCAGATCTTTACCAGAGCTCAGATGGTGGCCTGATTTAAGGAAAACTACCCAAAAATCAAGCTGGGAACAATCTCTGCTCACTTATTAAAAATGTCGGTGAATGCCCCGAGCCGGATTCACTATGGTGTGAATCAGCACGGCGAAGACGATCTATTATTCCAGATCGATGGAGGCCATTTCCGATTGTATGAGCCTGAGAAAGATCCTCAACCCATATACACTTCATTGGAGTCGAAGAAAGTAGAAGAAATCAATGAGGAAACCCCCGAAGCGGCATCGGATACTCAAACAGGTTTCGCCTATGAAAGCGATCTGCGGGATTTCCTTTCGAGAAATCTCTTTTTAATCGAACCCGGTCTTCATCTTTACGAGGAAGAGGGAATCACCGGTATTGAATTTCCTGTAGGGGGACGTTCCATTGACATTCTGGCAGTAGATCAACAGAAAAATTATGTGGTTATTGAACTGAAAGTATCCAGAGCATACGATCGGGTGATCGGTCAGTTGTTATGGTATATGGCCTGGATTGAAAAGAACCAGGCGGAACCGGCACAAAAAGTGCGGGGAGTCATCATTGCCAGAGAAATCACGGATGATCTTTTCCTGGCCGCGTCCAAAATTCCGGATGTCAAGCTGTTTGACTATGATTTATCCGTCACCTTGAAACCTGTGAATTGATGGTTTCTGAGGAGTTCATTCTTATGGAAAAACTAAAGAGAAGCAAGTATGATCCATTAACTCGATATCTAGGTAAATGTAAGGTGGGATCGATTTTGATCCCACCATGACATCATCAACTTGAACTCAGTCCATCCAATTTACTACTGGTTTTCCTACTCTCCTCTACTCACATCCATCCACCCGAAATTCAATCGTAAGGTGAGATCGAATTTGACCCCACCATGACATCACCAACTTGAATTCAGTCCACCCATTTTTACATGTATTCCTACTCTCCTCTGCTCACACCCATCAATTTGATCTCTGCTTTCCCTCCCCAATCTTCAGGATAGATTCCCATTTTGACATAGCGGTGAAAACTGGACCACGGCCAGTCTTTCACCATGGAGACCAGACCGTGCTTCAGGGGATTGATATGAACATAATCTATGTGTGCATTCAGGTCATCCTGATCGCGTATAGTATGTTCCCAGTATCTCCTGTGCCAGATGGTTGCTTCACCCTGCAGCTGCTGTGAGCGGGTGCGGACAATACCATCCTGATGATTGCGGGTATATTCCTTCGTAAACAATCGTTTTATCTCTTTCCATCGTATGGGATAGGAATCATCATCTTCAGGCAATGTCCAAATGGCATGGATATGGTCAGGCAAAATGCACGCAGCGATATTCGTAAAAGGATGCCGAGACTGAACATCCTTCCAGGTATCAATTAGAAGCCGGCAAGCGGTTTTATCAGAAAACAGATGTTCCCGGTTGAATGTGACGATAGTGAAGAAGTATGTTCCCCCTGGAATCCAAGAACGTCGATATTCAGGCATGGTTTATTTTATAGTGGAAATTGTTATGTGAAAATGGAACAAAGAAAGGAAAGCCAGGTCATGGTGGGATCAAAAGCGATCCCACCATACAAAACTACATACTAATTTCAACCTTCTCTTTTCCCCGCTCCAGGCTGACCGTTTTACGTACGCCGTCCACCGCCACTTCATACACTCCGGGGAATCCGCTGAAGCGCACCCGGCCGTCCGCGCCGGTGGCCGTTTCCAGCGGTGCAAGCCACCACTCGCCCTTCACGCGCTTCAACAGCTCGTCATAGGCCGGTTTGCCCGAACCATCCCGGCGGATCAATCCGCCCGGCGCGTTCAGCCAGTTGCCATCCTGCATATCCCACCAGGTAATGCTCTCCACCAGCGGGTGCGCGAAGAGCGTCTCGTAATGCAGAATCACCTCGCGCGCCTGGCGCTCCTCGCCTTCGGGCGTGCTCGGCCAGTCGGCCACCTGATAATCGTTCAGGTCGACGATCTCCGGTGGCATCAACCGGCCGGATACCAGCGTGGATTCGGTGAAATGCAGCGGCAGGCCGAAGCGGCCGAAACGCTCCAAAATCTCGTGCGTCTTTTCCACCCCCCAGTAGCCCTGGTGCATGTGCGATTGGATGCCGATGATGTCGATCTTGATCCCGGCTTCCAGGCAGCCTTCCACCAGGATATCGTAGGCCACCGACGTGTCGAAGTCGTTGATCAGCAGCACCGCGCCCGGGTTTTCTGCGCGGGCAGTTTCGAACACCGTCTTGATGAGCCGGATGCGTCCCATCTCTTTGCACAGGCGGGTCAGGCCGTTGTCGTATCGGTCGAAGACCGGCATGATCACCGCTTCGTTGATCACGTCCCACATGTCGATTAACCCTATAAAGCCGTCAACCTCGCGCCGGATGCGTGCCTGTTGTGCCTGCAGAATCTCCGGGTTGCTCAGGGGCAGTAGCCAGCCGGGCGCCAGAGTATGCCAGGTGAGCGGGTGTCCTTTAACCGTCAGTCCATGGTCAATGCACCACTGCGTAGCCCGGCGCAGCGGCTCCGTGCGCGGCTGCCCGCGGACGGGTTCGAACTGCCCCCAGTAGAAGGGTAGCGTGGCGGCATTGAACAGCGCGGTCAGTTTGTCCGCCCGCTGCTGCGCCAGTTCGAGTTCCTGGCCGTTGTATTCGCCGTTGGCTAGCGGAACGGTGTCGAAAGCTGCCGTGCCAAACAGGAATTTATGCCGCGTTTGAGCCACGCTCACCAGCCGGTTAGCCAGAGGTGAGCCGTCTTTGTTCAGGATGGTGATTTCGGCCTGCAATCTACGTTTTTCGATCTGGCTGTTCATATGATCCTCGTGAAATAATCTCCAAACCCGAATTCTGGTCGGGGTTTCCCCTTTTCGCCATGGATTATTCTTTGTCCGATGTAAAAGCAGAAGGTGAAGTGATACATCTTCAAAAACTAGTAATGATATCTGGCCTGCAGGAAATCGATCTGATCATCGCGCACAAAATAAACGATTCGATGCTCCTGGTTCAACCGTCTTGACCAGACTCCCGGTGCCAGATATTTTAACGGCTCGGGTTTCCCGATCCCGTCAAAGGGATCCCGCAGGATGGCTTCAATCAGGTCAAAAGCTCTGACCGCCATTTTACGGTCGGTTTCCACCCAGAACCGCAGGTCTTCAATGAATTCGGGTTGAAAAACCGCCGCCCGGGTTTTTCTACTCAAATCCGGTCTCCCACCGCAGCTCTTGTATCGTCATGGGTTGGATTTCGCTTTTCAATGCCCGGCCAAGCGCCGAAAGCAACCGTTCGGCATTGACCGGCGAGCGCAGAAGATAGGCCGTTTCAGTCAGGCTGGCCAGTTCCGCGGCGGCGATCATGGCCACCTCTTCCCCGCCGCGCCGCTGGATAATGACAACTTCACGGTCATGGGTGACCTGATCCATCAATTTTGCCAGACCGGCACGCGCCTGAGTGTAGGTGGTTTGAATAGTCATAGTATCCTTCCTGTACAGGTTTACTGTACAATATTATCGTCATCCTGTCAAGCCAGCAGGTCGGCTTCCGCATGTATCCATAAACGCCGACAAAAATATCTGTCACACCCATTCGAAAACGGGTATCATCTCGGTATGGATTTTCGCTCACCGGTTTTTATCATCGGCACCTCCGGCTGGACGTACGATCACTGGAAAGGCGGCTTTTACCCGGTTGACCTGGCAAAGAGCCGTTGGTTCGATTTCTACGCGCAGCAGTTCAACGCGGTGGAGATCAACGCCACCTTCTACCGGACGTTCGCGGATCAGACGTATCAAAACTGGAAAACCCGCGCCCCGCAGGGATTCGGCTACGTGCTCAAGGCGCCCAAAACGATCACCCACCGCAAACTTCTGCGCGGCGCGGAGGAAGATATCCGGGCTTTTTGCCGGTCTGCCGCACTGCTGGGTGAGACTTTCCAGATGATCCTTTTACAGGTACCGCCCAACCTGCCGTACGATCCCGGGCTGCTGCACGCCGCCCTGCAGGCTTTCCCGGATGCGACCCGCGTTGCGGTGGAATTTCGGCACGAGCGCTGGTTCAATCCACAGGTAGAAGAGCTGTTAAGTTCCACCGGCGCCGCCTTCTGTAACGTAGATTCCCCGCAGCAGAGATTGACGGAGATCCTCACATCACAGCGGGCTTATCTGCGGCTACACGGCCGCGAGCACTGGTACGCATCAGATTACACAGCCGAAGACCTGCAAGATGTGGCGAAGCGGGTGCGCCGGCTGGCCGGCCGCGGTGTGCGGCAGGTGTTCATCTTTTTCAACAATGATTTCGGGGGCTACGCGCCAGCCAACGCCCTGGCCTTGCGCAAACTCCTTGACGGATAGAAACGACCGCTATTGTCAAAGAACTCCATAACTTCTTATAATAATATGGCATCAGGGAATGCCCGCAGGGATGGATAAAAAGAAAATTTTTTCCAGAGGATAATATCATGACCCAAATCATCAAAATGGCATTGCCTTTATTAAGCCTCATTCTGGCTGTGGGGCTGAACGCCTGCGCCCGGCAGACACCCACTCCGGCACCCCGCCAAACTTTTCCCCGTGTTTCCCTTCCATCCTCAGAGGTTCGCCAGCTCCATTCGGAGGCCACCGGGCGTGACTATGATCTGTATATCCGCCTGCCGGGCAATTATGAAAAGTTCCCGCTGGTCAAGTATCCGGTTCTGTATCTGCTGGATGGCCAGTGGGATTTCAAAATGCTCGATTCTATCTACGGTGGCCTGGAATATGACAACTTTGTCCCGGAAATGATCATCGTCGGCATCACCTATACCGGCGAAAATCCGGATTACAACTCCCTGCGTGCCATGGATATGTCGCCCGTCAAAGACAGTACCATTCCGGGATCCGGCGACGCGCCCAAATTCCTGACATTTTTAAAAAACCAGGTGATCCCATTCGTGGAGTCCAATTACCAGGTCAATCCTTCGAAACGGGTGCTCATGGGCAGTTCTTTCGGCGGCCTGTTCGCCCTGTACACCCTGTTCACCGAAGCAAACCTTTTCACCGGCTATGTGGCTTCCAGCCCGTATGTCGTGTATGCCGACTGGCAGATCTTCGACTATGAAGAAGCTTATGCCGGGAAATCCACCGAATTACCCGCCCGTTTGTATCTGACCGTTGGCGGAGCGGAAGACCTGAAGATTCCGGTGCAGCGTTTCATGGATGTGCTGCAAAAGCGTGCCTATAAAGGCTTAAATCTGGAAACCCGCATCATCGAAAGCGAAGGTCATTCCAGCAACAAACCAGAATCCTACAACCGCGGTCTGCGATATGCATTTCAGGATTAACTGCAGTTCCTGAAAGAATAATCAATTAGAGACTTCGCTCTTGTGTCTATAAGGGAGATATTAATGGAATCGCTTCAAGAATCGATGATCGAATACCGCAGACAACTTGATAAGGGGCACATCCAGATTGCCTACCGCGGCCTGATGGACTACATTCTGAGCCTGAAAACTCATTTCGCCACCCGGCATCCCGATTATGCCGTATCGGGCACACCCTATCTCGGCTATATGGATATGACCTATTTCTCCATCGTTCCTGAGGCTTACCGCCAGAGGGGCTTGAAGATCGCCGTTGTGTTTCTGCATGAAGCCTTCCGCTTCGAAGTCTGGCTGGCGGCTGCCAACAAGCAGATCCAGAAGAAAACCTGGGAATACTTCAAAGACACCGGCTGGAACCAGTACCACATCGTACCCGCGGTGCAGGGCTATGATTCCATTCTGGAACAGACCCTGGTGGATGACCCGGATTTTAGCGACCTGCCTACCCTGACCGGTCGGATCGAACAGGGCACGCTGGATTTCATCCGCGAGGTGGAAAAGCACCTGCCCTGACAACATTCTGCCGGGGCGGTAGGGAATCTCTGATCAAGAGGTTCCGGTCAGTTCTGCGCAGGCATCACCGCTTCGAACACGGCGCGCGCGTCGGCCAGGGCTTTTTCCAGCCAGGCCGGCTCGGAGGGCACGTACAGTTCGCGGTACTCCCGCTCCACCCAGGCGGCGGCATCCGGACTGGCGCCGTGCTGGTTCATCCGATTCTTTAATATCGTGATGCGCAGGCTGCGCGCGGCCTGCAGAATGGAATCGCCGTACGTTCCGAACTCGCAGGTGGCGGCAAAGAAATCGGCATCCGGGAATTCGCGCGCGGCCAGCCGGTATTCCCAGTCGATCATATCGCCCTGCATGGTGTAGAACTCGTCCGGATTGGCGGCGGCCACGCGCGGCGCACCGAAGCGCGTGGAAAGTTCGGCAGCTGGCCTTTTTTCCAGCGGCGAGACGACCATGGTCATCTGATCGCGCGGGCCGTAACCGGTGTGCATATCCAAGTGAACGATCTCTTTGTAACCGGCGAATCCATGGCGATACACGTCCATCAGGGCGGCCGTTTCCGGCTGAATTTCCGTGCCGCCGAAATAGATGCCCTGCGGAAAACGGTACTGTCCCATCAGAGCCGCCTCGCGCAGGCGCCGCGCACCGAACACCGCATAATTCTTAATGGTGGAAAACACAAAACCCAGGCGTGCGCCTGCCAGATGGTGTAGCGGTTCCTGCGGGCTGAAGTAATCGGATAACGCCGGATAATCGGGGTTGGTGTCTTTAAGCGCGTCGAAATCCCCATCGATGAAATTGCGATTCAAATCCACATTGGCGTTGTTGTTCCGCTTCCAGTTGTGCATTCCCCACGGATTGATGGCATGGATCAGCAGGAGGCCGGTTGTCCGCGCATCCAGCCGGTTCGCGTAATCCATGAAGAACAGTTCCAGCACCGCCAAACCAAGATAACCTTCGATGCCGTGCTCGCCGGTGGTGATGACGATCAGGCGGTCTTTTTCGACCAGCGGATCGGCCGCGATCACGTCCGTCGTCAATTCGGGATCCGACGGCAGGGGCAGTGCCGTCAGGCGGATCTGCGGCCAGCGGTTGGCGAGCGTTCCCGCCCGTGAACGGAACCGGGAACGTGATTGGTCATAGGATTCGGGAATGGTGGTCATATCAATACCTCATCTTCATCAGAACGGGCCGTAGTTGGTCATCACAGCGATCCCCAGAAAGGCGATCGTGGCCAGGATCACCCAGACCCACAGGTTGAGCACCCAGCGCAGCCATTTGGGGAAGGGAATGACCGTAAGGCTGAGGGTGATAAGCAGTGCGGCGTTGGTGGGATAGACCATATTGGAGAAGCCGTCGCCAAAGGTATAGGCGCTGACGGCGATCTGCCGGTTGACGCCCACCAGATCCGCCAGCGGCATCAGTATGGGGATGAGCAGGAAGGCTTTGGCCGAGCCGGAGGTGATGAACAGTTCCAGCACCAGGGTCAATCCGTAGATCATCAGGGCGGCGGTGAAGGGACTGGTGCCCTGCAGGCCGTTGTTTGCCCAGTGCAGCACGGTATCCAGAATGCCACCCGAGGCGATGATATGCTTGACGCTGGCCGCCATCATCAGCAGCGGCACGGCTGGCAGGATGCCTACAAATCCGTCCCAGGCCGCTTTCCAGGCTGACTTGCCCGCACCGGAGATCAAGCCGGCACCGACGCCGCCGATGACGAACAGCAATCCGGTCAGCGGCAGGGCGATATCCCGCAGCACTTCAACGAACGGGATGGCGATCAACACCACCAGGATCAGGCCGAAGAAGGCGCCCAGGAAGATGGCCGCGTTCTTCATGCGCGGGTTGGTGGCCATGGTATCGTCCACATTGAAGCGGCCGAAGCGGGCTTTTTCCGCCTTATCTTCCTCGAAGACCGGCGAGGCTTCCGGTTTGCGTTCGATTTTTCGTGCATAGCGGGTGATGAAAACGGCCAGGATGATGTAGACGACCACAAACAGGATGATGCGCGGTCCGGCGCCTGAATACAACGGCAATCCGGAAAGCTGGTGGGCAATGCCAATGGTGAAGGGATTGAACACGGCGGTCGAAAAGCCCACGTTGGTCGCCAGCACCGACATCCCCAGGCCGGTCAGCGAATCCCAGCCGAGGTAGTAGGCCAGCCCGATCATCAGGGGCACCAGCGGAATGACCTCCTCGAAGATGCCAAAGAACGTGCCCAGTGCCATGAAGAAGAAGGTGATGACCGTGAGCAGCACATACTTGCGCCCGCCGAAGGTCTTGACAATACGCGCGATGACCGCCTGCAAGATGCCGCTGCGGTCCATGATGCCGAAGGCCGTGCCCACCAGCAGAATGAACAGGATGATCGGCACCACCTTGGTCAATCCGTCGGGTGTGGCCAGGACTTCGAAGGGAGCGGTGAACCAGCGCCAGACGGGGAAATCCGGCCGGTCTATAAAGCGGAAGCTGGCCGGGTCGATCACTTCGCGCCCGTCCACCAGCACACGATCGTACTGCCCGGCAGGAATGGTGAGAGTGAGGATACCGGCTACCATCATTAATAGAAAGATAATGGCGACGGCTTGAAAGAAAGCTCTGGCACTGATCTGCGCACCGGATTTTTGTTCGCTCATGGTGTGGGTTCTCCAGAAGGGGATGAGGTTACCTGAGCATCAGTTTAACATAAACCGTATTGAAAACGGGTAAAACACCAGAATGCTGATAATTTTATAGTACGAAAGGAATATTGGAATGGATTTTTTATCAGTTGTATTGAAAGCCTGGATTCATACCAATAACTGATTTGAGTAGTTGAAACACTCAGAATGAGTTATGTTGGGAAAATATCCGATTTTCAATAATCATTGTGTTTATCAAAAATGATAGTAAAATTTTTCATTATGTTAACCAATAATTCTGAATTGCTTGAAGACACAAAACAATCTGACGATTTGGATTATCCTAGTCAGATAATACGAGCATTTTACTTGGCGATGTAGCGACATAACTACATCTCCAGGAAAATTTACAACTGGAGGTGGCTTGGTTATGGCGCAAGATTCTCGATTATTTCATTCATATCAAAGAAGTCAAAAAACAATAACCGGGGGAGATGTTATTGCATTAATTCTAGTTATTGCCCTTTTATATGTTGGGGTAAGGCTAGCGATTAATGCTCCAGAAGTCATTCCAGGTCCAGATATTTCTTTATCCCCGTCAACATTACCAATATATGCCCTTTTTTCCGTTGGAAGAATGGCAGCTGCATATTTGTTATCAGTGGCATTTTCGCTCGTTTATGGAAGGGTAGCTGCGTATCACAAAAATGCCGAAAAAGTATTAATGCCGTTATTGGATGTCCTTCAAAGCGTACCCATTTTATCTTTTCTACCAGTGGTCTTATTGAGCCTCAGCTCAATTTTGCCTGAAGGAATCGCTGCTGAGTTGGCGTCAATCATTTTGATATTTACCAGTCAAGCCTGGAATATTACTTTTGCCTGGTATCAATCATTAACCACAATTCCAAAAGAATTAAAAGAAGCCAGTTCTATCTTCCGGTTGAATACCTGGATGAAATTTAAATCGCTCGAGTTACCCTTTGGTATGATCAGTTTAATTTGGAATAGCATGATGTCATGGGCAGGTGGTTGGTTCTTCTTGATGGCTGCTGAAATCTTTACCGTAGGATCTCGGGATTTTCGTTTACCGGGGTTGGGGGCTTACCTGAATGAGGCAGCAAACCAAAGTGATTATAGAGCCATTTTTGGGGGAGTGGGTGTACTTATCCTTACTGTCATTCTCCTTGATCAATTAGTCTGGCGCCCATTAATTGCCTGGTCAGATAGATACAAATTGGAAATGGTGGAAAATGATGTTCAACCGACATCATGGTTTCTTGACTTGATGCGCAAGGCAAATGTAACCAGGTTTTTTTCCAACAAGATATTAACCCCCTTGTCCGAATGTTTCGACATGTTGACCTTGAAGCAACATTTGAAAGCCTTACAACCAAAGGAAGAGAAAAACCATCACAAGTGGATCATTGTTGTTTCACTGATCGTTTTTATTTCTGGATTAGGTTATGCTCTCATTCGCGCTGCTGAGATGTTATTCTCTGTTCCAATCATCCAATGGTGGAATATCGTTCTTGGTGTCGGAGCCACATTTATTCGAGTAATTATCGCATTGGCTATTGCACTATCATGGACTATTGCTCTTGGAGTTTTAATTGGAACAAATCGACGTCTGGCAGCAATTCTCCAACCCATTGTTCAAGTTACAGCATCGATTCCGGCTACAGCGCTATTTCCTGTTTTATTGCTATTCATCTTGAATCTCAAGAATGGATTAGACATAGCCGCAGTGTTATTAATGCTCATGGGAACTCAATGGTACTTGCTCTTCAATATCATAGCAGGAGCCAGCGCGATTCCTCAGGATCTGATTTATACGTCAAAATTAATGGGGCTTAGCGGATGGCAACGATGGCGTACGTTGATACTTCCGGCCATTTTCCCGTATTTGGTAACAGGCGCGATCACAGCCAGTGGTGGCGCATGGAACGCAAGTATCGTGGCTGAGTATCAAAAATTTGGTGGACAAACTCTCACAACTACTGGTATTGGTTCACTAATTGCCCAAGCAACAGCTTCAGGAGATTACCCATTGTTATTAGCCAGCACCCTTTCAATGATTATTACAGTAGTACTGGTTAACCGTTTGTTTTGGCGGCGATTGTACCGATTAGCTGAAGAAAAATATCGAATGGAGTAAAAATCATGACTGAGACATTATTACAACTTGAGCATGTCTATCAACTTTATGGAAAAGGTGACAGACGTTTTACCGCAGTTGAGGATATTAATTTAAACCTCTCATCAGGCGAATTTATTGCTTTATTAGGCCCATCCGGGTGCGGTAAAAGCACTTTATTGCGTATCATCGCAGGTTTACAAGAAGCTACACAAGGAAAGGTTCTTTATAGAGGAAAACAGTTAATTGGTGTTAATCCAAACACATCGATAATTTTTCAAACATTTGCGTTGTTTCCCTGGTTGAGTGTTTTAAACAACGTGTCGCTTGCTTTAAAAGTACGGGGGATTGATGCGCCAGAGAGAGATAAAAAGGCGGAGGAACTGTTGGATCGGGTCGGATTAGATGGATTTGAATCAGCATATCCAAGAGAGCTTTCCGGGGGAATGCGTCAAAAAGTCGGTTTTGCTCGTGCAATGGCTGTTGAACCTGAGCTTTTGTGCATGGATGAACCATTTTCAGCTTTGGACGTCTTGAGCGCCGAATCTCTTAGAGGAGAGCTGCTTGAATTATGGACAGAAGGAAAAATTCCAACCAAAGCAATATTAATGGTCAGTCATAATATCGAAGAAGCTGTCTTTCTGGCTGATCGTATTGTGGTTATGGATAAAGAGCCTGGGCGAATAATCGCCGAACATAAAATCGACTTGTCTCACCCGCGAAATCGGAAATCAAAAGAGTTCCAAAATCATGTCGATCAAGTCTATGCCATTCTGGCTGGGCAGACTGGAACAGAAACCGAAGAGCTCGGTACAGCACCTGGTGAAATTGGTATTACCAGACACCTCCCAGATATTGAAATTAGTAACTTAACCGGGTTATTGGAGCATCTTTCTGAAATGGAAGAAACAAAACATGATATTTATTTATTGGAAGATGAACTTGGAATTGAGTCCAATGACTTACTCAAACTAACTGAGGTGGCTGAACTTTTAGGATTCGCGTCAATATCCAAAGGAGACATTGAATTATCACCTTTAGGTCTGACTTTTGCGGATGCAAGTATTTTGGCACGAAAAGAAATATTTGCCTCACGAGCTAAGAGAATACCGCTGATGAGGTGGCTTTTAACTATGCTCCGTTCCTCTGAAGATAATCAATTAAAGAAAAGTACTATCCAAACCGCGTTAGGACTGGACTTTTCTCCACTTGAAGCAGAACAACAAATAGGTGTTCTGATTAATTGGGGCAGATATGCTGAATTAATTTCGTATGAAGACAATACTGAAACAATAAAACTCGAAATTAATAAGTGAGCTTTTAGAAAACATTGGGTTCAACCTCTGGAAAAAACTTATACTCAATTATTTGTTCCAATTGGACTTTATTAAATGGGTGCTGATTTTGATTTTAAGAAACATCCCATCTTTATAATGCAAAGACCGTAAACGCTGAAAGGCATCTGGGTAACAAAAAGTCCAAAATCAATCCGTTTTCCTGTTGATATCAATTATCTTATGAATAATTGATCCAGTTTTCCGGTTGATTAACCAGTATTACTTGTTCTGAGTCTTGAAATGGATTATTGGATCCATTTTCGATAGACATTCCTTAAGCTCATCAAGAAAAGACCAATGCAGAAAAGTAAAACCAATCCAAATGAAAGCGGAAATGCCAACATGTTATTGCTTCGGATTGCACCTTGCAGGATATCGACGCCATAGGTCAACGGTAATATATACGAGAGAGGGCGTAAATAGATAGGTAATGAGGCTACGGGAATGAACAATCCACAGAGGAAAATCATCGGAAAACGGAAAAAGTTCGAGAATGTCTGCGCTTCAAACACCTCGCTGACCGATACAGCGATGAACAAACCCAAAAAGGTCGAGACAAGCGCGATAAGGACAATTCCTGGAACTAACAAAGACCAAACCACCGAAGACAGATCTGTCAAGACGGCGGCAATTACAACTGGCACGAAAGCATTAAGGATCCCAAAAAAAATGGCTCCACTGGTTTTTGCAAGCATTAACAACCATATCGGGATCGGGGAAAGAAGTAAACGGTCGAAGGAACGATTCTTTTTCTCGAAGGTGATTGTCACCGCCAGCATGGAAGTGGTGCCGAATAAAATCGAGACTGCAATCACCCCTGGCAAGATCGAAAGAACACTCTCCAAGCTAGTACCTGAACGGATGAAAAACATAGCCGCCCATGAGATCGGGAATATTAGGCCCCAACTGATATTAGGGGGTTTAAGGTAGTAAGCACGCATGTCCTTGATCAGGATGTTCCAGAATGCAATCCAATGTTTCATTGTCCACCTCCCCCGTTTTTCTCTCTTTCTTTTTTCATCATATCTACCTGGAGTCCAGTGACCTTGACAAATATATCCTCGAGGGATGGATGCAAGCTGCGCGCTTCCAAAACTTCCAGATTGTGTGCTGCCAGGAAATTTACCAGTGGTGCGAGTGAGATTGATGAATTAGCTTCAATACGTAATTGATTTCGATCGACCATCTCTACCTGAAAATTTGAAAAAGCCTGCGCAAATGATTGCACGATCTTCTGATTCAAACCAGGAACAGACATAAGCAATACTTGCTTTTCCTGCAAGGATTGAAGAAGGTGTGCGACGCTGTCCACTAATACGATACGTCCTCCGACAATGAAAGCAATCCGATCACACAATCGTTCTGCTTCCTCAATATAATGTGTGGTCAAAAATATTGTCGTTCCATTCCCATGCAAATTCTGGATCAGCTGGCGGATATGGCGAGCGCTTGCAACATCGATACCTGTTGTGGGTTCATCTAGGAAAAGGATGGAAGGCTTGTGGATCAAACCGGCTGCTATGGTAAGTTTACGTTTCATCCCTTTCGAGTAACCGGCAAACTTTCGCTCTCCTGCCTCGGATAAACCAAAGTCATCTAGAAGTTGGCGTGCCTGATTTATACGATCTTCCTTTTTCATCCCATAAAGGGAAGCACAAAAACACAGGTTGTCGAAGCCAGACAACTCAGGGTAGAGATTGCTTTCATCCGGGACGATTCCTATCAGGTGCTGGGCTGATTTTGGATTGTGGGCGCAATCCTGACCATCAATCTCAATTATGCCGGAATCTGCGCGTGCCAGACCAGTTAGAATATTGATAGTGGTGGTTTTACCAGCTCCGTTTGGCCCCAGGAAACCAAAAAGCTCTCCACGCCGGACATTGAATGAAATACCTGTCAATGCGGTAACTTGTCCGTAATTCTTGATCAACCCATCCACACGAATGATCGGTTCATCTGGGATGAATGGCTTAATGGATCCTGTCTGGTTACTCATTTCTTCAAGCCCAACAGGAAAGTTTTTTGTTCAGCGTTTTTCTCATCTCGATAGCGGCAGTTAACAAGATCTTGTTCCACACAGCAACAATCAAGGCATCCATTGCAGTTTCGCGTATCTTCGCACATGAGGATTTCTCTTACTTTCTTGGAATTAATCACTTATTTTTACTGCATTTGGAGCAATCACAATTATTAGGTGCATGGAACTCTGGTAATGCGATTCCATAAATTCCTGCTATTCCACCTATGAGACCCAGCAGCTTAGGATAAACTAATTTGTAATGAATATAACGGTAATCGCGCCGGGGCAAAACGATGCCAACCTCTCGTAGGATCATCAGTTGCTGCGAAATGTGCGATTGTGACATTCCAAGCATCTTTTCCAGATGGCAAACACAAACTTCACCTTCTCCGATTGCTAGTAGAATAGCAAGACGTGAAGGATGGGATATGGTTTTTAGTATCACTGAGATTTGGTTCAGAGAGTCATTTTTTTTCATATTTGATATATCAAATATATTATACCAATACATTTGATTTTGCAAATATGACAAATATGCCACTTTTTACCCCCCCCAGGTACTTGTTTCAATTGGATGCTTCTATTTCAGTTACAAATCATGGTGATAGATGATTATTTCGTCATACCTAGTGGATATAAGATTTAATGGGCATATTTAATATCATTGATAAATTTGAATATTTATTAAGAATCCCGAATAAAAACGCCTCTATACTCGTTATATGTATAGAGGTTGAAACAGAGTGCCCGAAACCCTACCCGAAGTTGAAGAGAGCCTCATCATCCAGGCGAAGACCGGCGACCGCGCCGCCTACGGCGAACTGGTAGCGCGCTGCTACCCGGATGTGATCCGCGTGGTCTACCGGCTGTGCGGAGACTCCCAGCTTGCCCAGGATGCCGCCCAGGAAGCCTTCCTGCGCGCCTGGGTGCGCCTGCCGGAATTCCGGCCGCGGGCTCCCTTCAGACACTGGGTGTACCGCATCGCGGTCAACACGGCGCTGGATACCTTGCGGGAAAAACCGCAGGAGAGCATCGATGATGACACAACCGTCTGGCACATGGCCGCCGGCAGCCCGGATCCCGAAGCTGCCTACATCGAAAAGGAGCAGGCCGGCCAGGTACAGCGCGCGGTCAACACGCTGCCTGAAGCCGCCCGCGCCGTGCTGGTACTGCGGGAATACGGCGGCCTGAGCTATGACGAGATCGCCTCAATCCTTGAAATTCCGGTTGGAACGGTGATGTCGCGGTTGAATTACGCCCGCACCCGTCTGCGGGAAACGCTGCGCCAGACACACCGGGAAGTGGAGCGTGAATATGCCTGATCAAATCCGCAATAAACTGGGCGCCTATCTGGATGGCGAATTGAACCGGTATGAGCAGACAGAGGTGGAGAATCACCTGCAAACCTGCCCGGCCTGCCGGGAGGAACTGGAAGAACTGCGTCGGTTGTCCAGTATGCTGCGCTCCGATCCCCAGCCTGCTTTCACTTCGCTGCCGGAGTTCAAGGCTCAGATCATGCTGCAGCTTCCGCGAAAAGAAGAACCCTTTCGGCAGCAGTCCAACGGCCAGATGACGCTCTGGCTGGCGCCGGTACTCATGGTGGTGATGATGATCTTCATGCGGGTGACGGATAATCTGTCCGCGGTTGTCTCGCTGCTCCATCAAATCGGCCTCCTGGATGGATCGGCCGGCTGGGCGTCCGGAACACCGCAGCAAACCTTCTGGTACAGCGCCCTGCAGCTCGCTCTGGGCGGTTCCGTGAACACACCGGGATTGACCGGCCTGCAGGTGCTCAATACGGCCGGCGTGCTCTCGCAAAATATCTTCATCCTCCTTTTGTCACAGGTTGGAACAGCCCTTCTCTACTGGGGTGTGTTGACCCTGGTCTGGCGGAAAAGAGCCGGAACTTTTTTATCCTGACCGGCGAAAGACAACGCCGCAAAGCGTGAAGTAACGAATATCAAACCATCAGCAGTTCAATTTTAGTAAAGGAAACAAACTATGATCAACATTGGAAAAATTCTAAAACGCGCCTGGTACATCCTGTGGAACTACCGGGTCCTGTGGATCTTCGGCATCCTGCTGGCGCTTACAACCGGCGGAGGCGGCGGCAACGGCGGAGGCGGTAGTTCACGCACCTCCCAAACGGACACCCGGGGTTATATGGGCGGCATTCCTGAAAACGCGCCCGGCTGGATGCACGATCTCAGCAACTGGTTCACGCAAAATATCGTGCCCATGTTCACCCATCCCGGGCAGTACGTCAGTACCTTCGTGACCATCGGCATCATCGTCTTTCTGGTCATCCTGATCCTCTGCCTGCTCACCGCACTGGTACGCTACCCGACCGAAACGGCCGTCATCCGCATGGTGGATGAATATGAAACCACCGGCACGAAAGTCACTTTCCGCCAAGGATGGAAACTGGGTTGGAACCGCCGGGCTTTCCGCCTTTGGCTGATCGATCTGCTGCTGTCCATACCGGTGATCGTATTCGTCCTGCTCATCCTGGGCGCCGGTTTGATCGTGTACGCCAGCGTGTCCTCCACCTTCCAGATAATCAACGTCGCCGGTGTGGTGGGCGCCACCGGCCTGGCTTTCCTGGCCCTCTTCCTGATGCTCGTCACGGCTGTGGTTCTGGGACTGCTGCGCAATTTCTTCATCCGCGCGGCCGCCCTTGAGAACATGGGCGTCTGGGAATCGATCCGCTACGGCTGGGGCCTGTTCAAACGCAACTGGAAAAGCGGCGGCCTGATGTGGCTGGTAATGATCGGTATAGGAATTGTATTCGGTATCGCGGCTGTCGTCGCCTTCTTCCTGTGCATCCCGTTGTACCTGATCCTGTTGGTCCCCGCTGGACTGGTAGCCGGTCTGCCCGGATTGATCGCCTACGGCATCACCAGTCTCTTCGCCGGCAGTCCGGTCACCTGGATCGTCGCCCTGCTGGTTGCCATACCGTTCTTCTTCATGGTGCTCTTTGCCCCGCTGGTCTTGCTCAGCGGCTGGTTCAAGATCTATGAGTCCAACGTGTGGACGCTGACCTACCGCGAGATTCTCGCTCTGGAAAACCATACACCTGCCGTAACACCGGTGGAAGATAAACCGGTTACCGCCTGACCTTCGGCAGTCGTCACCGCCGAAAATACACTTACTTACAGGTATGGCTGTCAAATACAGCCATACCTTTTTTTACCCCCAGATCGGCCGGGTCACTCTTCCAGTAGCTTTTCCAGAGCGCCGATAGTCACCAGGTCGTGGATATCTTCCACGAAGCGGATGTTGGGCAGCGTCGCGCTGGCCAGGCAGTCTTTGATGATGATCGGCGTCAGGTCCAGATCCATGGCACCGCGGATGGTGGAGGTAACGCAGTATTCGGCACAGAAACCGGTGATAAATACCGTATCCACACCCATTTCGGCCAGTTTGGTGGCCAGGGGTGTTTTGTTGAAAGCATTGCCGTACGTCTTGTGGATGTGCAGGTCCGTGGAGATGATCTCCAGCGAATCCGGGATATCGAACTTCTCTTTTCCCGGTACCAGATCATCTTCCGGTTCCATGTGCTGAACACAGATGACCGGCAATCCCTTTTTTCGAAAGAAAGCGATCACCGGATTGATGTTCTGAATGGCGTCATCCAGCGACCGGGCGCATTCCGGGCTGATGGAATAAAAATCTTTCTGTATGTCGATCACCAACAGGGCTGGTTTCATGATTATTTCCTCAACTTAGGAAGATAATCAATTATAAACAGGTATGTGATTAACCTCCGGCAGCGAGTGTTTCTCCTGGGGATGATCGGGGAAACCAAACAATTATTATTGCGTATTAATTATTGAGAAAGGACCGGGATATTTTGGACGAATTCGGGATCAAATTTGGAATTCTTATGGGCCAACTGGTAACGCTATATCGAAACATGTTTGCCTGGCTGGCTCCAATTCCCCATGTGATCACTCTCCTGCTTCTTATTTTAATTTTCCGATTTGGCCAGCGTTTTCGAAAAGTCTTTGTACTCTATTTCATCATCAACTATATCTGGCTGTTGGTATTTGTCGGGGGATGGTTCAGTATCCAGCTTTACACACGGATGGGACCGGCCGCTCTGGGGATGTATTTGGCCACGCCCGTTCTGCTCGCAATCATTCTGTTTCAATGGATCAATGAACTCAGGCATCCCCGTCTAAATCTAGACCTGAAAAAAATTGAAAAATGGCGGCTCCTGATATTTTTACCTGCTTTCCTGTGGGGATTTTGGTATCCGCCGTATGAATGGGGAGTCGGGTTGGATTTTAACCCCCGTGAATTGCTCTTTGGCGCCTATGGTTTAATGGGCTGCCCGACAACTATGATCCCGTTGAGCCTTCTTTTCTTGAAATATCCTTCAGGTAATCGGCCTTTGTTCTATGCCCTGACCGCTTATTCCGTATGTATCGGTGCGGCTATGGTGGCTTTGCGATATATCCCGGATATTCCCTTCTTCCTCCTCGGACTTGCCTCACTGGCTTTATTGCTGATTACCAGATTGTTTAAGAAAGGTGATCAATTGTTTTTATTAGAAGAATATTGATCCTGTATACCCCGATATAATGCTTTCCCTCAACTGGAGGTTTATTGTATGATTAGTCAGATCAAAATATCTATGGCAGGATTTTTTCAGAGATGAAGTCTGCGAACCATTGTTACAGATCTCGACTGACCTTTTTATCCTTCATTCTATTGATAGTGCTTTTTGCCCTCACAGCCGATCTTTTACACAGCCATTCAACATCGGTAAAAGCAGAAGCACCCCTGTCTGAAACACTGTGCGGAAACGGTTCCGCGCCGGATTACGGATTCACGTACGACCTGCGCCAGGCGCACTGGACGGTCGGCTGGCAGGGGTACACCTCTGAACGCGCTGTGAATGAGGTGGATGTCATTCTGGATAAACTCAATGCCGACTACATCGCCCAGACCATGATCCTCATTCTGCCGCGGGAGAAGGTGGGTAACCGGGTGAATTGCGCCGTGCATTTTCTGCGGTATATGCAGCTCGGTCAGCCATCTGGTGAACGCCGGGATAACGGATTTGTATTCCTGATTGTGGTGGAACCCGGGAAAATCGATGTGCATTACGGTGTGGGGCTGGGACTGCCGGCACTCACCGCCCAGGAATTAACCGATCTGAACCGCAAAGCGGAAGAAGCTTACCAATCCTCCGTGAACCTGGATGACGCATTGCTTACGTTGATCAGGAATTTTGATACCGTCGCGCGGGAGAACTATTCCCCGCTGATTGTTGCGTCACCCACCCCGGAAGCCGTTACCATTTCCACAGAAAACCTTAGCTTTCAGGACCTGTTATGCCTGATCTGCATTGGTATTATTCTTTTTATGATCTTCCTGTGGTTCCTCAGGCAGTTGGCCCGGGGAGCGATCACTTTCGGCCCTCCCGGATCGGGAGGATCAGGATCCTGGGGGGGAGGTATGGGCGGTCCCTTCGGTGGTGGCAGCGGAGGTTCTTCATGGGGAGGCGGTGGCAGTTCCCCATCTCGCGGCGGGAGCGGCAGCGGCCGTTCCGGTCGGGGTAACTAATTCAAAGAGAGGTGAAAATGAAACATACAGTTAGATTATCCATTTTGTCGTTCACAATCCTTACCTTACTGGCCGGATTGAGCGGCTGCGGTATCGTCAACACGAGCACCACGGAATACAACGAACTGGTCGCTCTTGTTCAGGGTGTTCAATCCGCAGCCTCCAATTTTCAACTGGTGACCGATACCCAGTATGCGAAGATACAGGCCAAGACACAGGTCACCAAAGACTACTACAACGCGGTCAGCAACTCCGGCGAGGTATGGACCGGCAATTTCAAATCTCAGGCGGATGCTCTAACGGACCTGTTGAAGAATTACAAAGACGCTTCCGGGCAGCCTTTGGATGCCTCCAAACTAAATCTTGCGCAATTGCAGCAAAAGGGCGCGCTGCCCACTGAACTTGGGCAGGGATTCTCACTGTATGTCAATGCCATCACCCAGGCACCGCCGCCGGTTCCCGACGCAAAGGTCACCCTGGCCATGGGTGACACCGTGGATGAAGCCATGAACACCATTCAACTGGCAGGAACCGATTGGAACGATGCCGTCAAAGCTTATAATACGCGCCGGTCGCAGATCAAGGGGGAGATTGTGGCAAAAGTCTCGTCCTATTTTGGTTTTGAACTTCCGGTGACCTTCCCCTATTACGCGGGAGGCAACGCCGGCCAGCCGGTCAAGAATCCATTGGCCACGCCATAACGAAAATCGATCGATAAGTAGATTCTTATATAGAAAGCGGGCGCTTTTCATGCCAAGCGCCCGCTTTTTTTTCCGGATCATCCCCTTTTTTCATGTGAGGATTTCAACCAATCCCTCTCCGCCATTCACGCGTACACGGTCGCCGGTTTTAAGCCGCATGGTGGCATTTCCACAGCCCACCACGGCCGGAATACCCAGCTCGCGCGCGACAATGGCGGCATGACTGAGCGGCGCTCCCAGATCGGTGACAATGGCGGCCGCCCGCGGGAATAACGGCGTCCAGCCGATATTGGTCATGGAGGTGACCAGTACTTCCCCCTGCCGGAAGTGGCTGCTGTCGTCCATTGAATCCAACCGGCGGACGGTTCCTTCGACCACTCCCAGAGCGCCGGCAAATCCGCACACCAGCCGGCCGTCCTCTTTTTCAACGGACGGATTTTCCTGCTTTTTCAAACCGGCATCATAGACGTCTGAACGCCGGTGCGGGTCGGCTGCCCAGGCGAATGGATCGAAGCGGCCGCAGATCAATGCCGGATAAGGTGGCAGTTCGCAGTAACGTTTATACATTTCCTGGCGTGCCGGGATGCGCTTTTTTGCCGCGAAATCCACCGGGCTGGCCAGCGCTTCCAGCACTTCATCGATTGTGAGATAGAAGATATCGTTGTTCAGGCCGAGCAATTCTCCGGCGCGCAGAGCGAAAGCGCGCAGTACGACCATTCCGCGTGTGGCCTCGGAACGCACGCTTTCCCGCAAACGGGCGGATTCGGCGGCCTGCGATAATCGCTTTTGCATAGAACGCGCCTTCCCCGGGAACCTGACACAGAAACGCTGCCAGGCTTCCTCATACGCCGCATGCTGT
>JAAZMZ010000056.1 GCA_012798535.1 Leptolinea sp. | reverse complement strand
GTTCCGTTACGGAGAATGGTTGTTTTGCCCACCTGTACGACAATCGGTTTTCCTCCCTGTTTGGGGCTGGTGAATTGGATACGTCCTTTCTCTAGTCGGACCACCGGTCGACCGTTTGCGTCCCGGTCAAATGAGGCGGTGGAATAGGGAAACACTTCGAGTTTGGTGCCATCTTCCATCACCATGATCACCGGACTGCCGGCGGAAGCAACGCGGTCTCCGCTGCTGAATACAGTTCCGCTGCGAGCCGATGATTCTTCCTTCATCTTTAGCACTTTGATGGATGCACTGTACCCCTGGCCGAAACATGCACCGCTTAAGGGCCCTCCGCCGCGCGGGGCGACAACCGCGATGGATAAAAGTCCCGGCCCGGGAATATCGAATTCCTGGCTGAGGTGTGAATTTCCCACCTGGCCGGCCAATCCCACCAGGTATTCACCCATGCCAAAGGTTGCGCCGGTTTTCGGTCTGAATGTGATGTGCAGAGAACTGTTGGCATTGAACAGCGACCAGACATTGGGAACAGGCGGATTCCCATCGATGGCCGCAACCGCTGTTGCACCGCCAGAGACCTCAAATGGTCCGAACTCCTGTGCCGGATCGCAGGGTTGATCCACCCCTTTTTCCTGAAAGCTTCCGCCGCCAGACCAGATCGTGCCCGGATTGGGCGGGATGGTTTTAGGTTTGATTGTCGCATAAGCCCCCAGTTTCAGGCAGGCGATGCCGCTACAGGGTAAAGCCGCGGCGGCTGTTTTCTTCGCCTTGGCCGGGGGATACGTTTTCCCATACGTCCGAAAGATATCTTTCATTGCCTTCACATAATCTGCGTGACCTCTGTTCAGGAATCGGTTTACCAGGAAGTGGATCTCTTTCGTTGAGAGGTTGATACCGGCATCTTTCAACTGCTCCCTGATCACATCCGCCCATTTCAACCAGTTGGCAACTGCTTTGTAATATTCCTCAGGATTCTCATTCTCAAAATCAGAATTATTCGAATACTCTGCCGAAAGCTGAATATGGTTTTCTTTCAGGAAACTGATAAGTTCGTCGCTGATCTTCTTGTTGGCTTCCTGTTCTTTTTCGATCTTCAGGCGATTCACAAAATAGGCTTTGATAGCTTCATTGATTTCTGCGTCGGACATATCCGGATGTTCTGCGCGGATTTCGTTGGCCATTTCAATCATGGGAAGAGAGTTGTAATGTTGAACTCCATATGTGTTGAGAATGATGTCGATGTTCTCGCCATCTTTGTACATCTTGTATAGAGAATCAAGGACATCATTCTTGTAGGCAGACATACCCAGGTTGAACACGCCGGCACCGATGCTGCTGATGATTTCTACAGCCACAGCCGGGGGATACCCCCATTCCAGTAATTCAATAAAGGCCCGCTTACCACCTGAGATAAGCCCGGTCAGGGAGCCGCCCTCCTGGTTGCCTTCATGATAAGCGGAATATATGGCATACCCGATGAACAATCCACCAATGGTATAACCGAGCACTTTAAATGATTTGCTGGCAAAGGATTCGGCGGCTTCATTCGCGCCATGCAGTGCCGCCCGCTGGGCGTCATCCAGTTTATCGTATGATTTACCGAACATCTCCATTGACTTTTCATTGAAGTAGACCAGTCCGTAGCGGGCTTTACCGACTTCGCCGCGGAAGGCTTCCGCCAGTTTCTGGATCTCTTTATATTCCGAGCTGCCCAGATATTTCGAGGCCATCGATTCCACTTCTTTGGTATAGCGAGATGGCATATTCCCCAAAGAGGCGGCCAGTTCTTCCCGGATGATGGTGGACGATTTTTCCATTCCCATCTTAGTTAAGTAATTTGCGGCTATGGATTGAGTCATATCCGCGTTGAGTTTTTCCATTCCATTAAGGTAATATCGCAACGCGTCATCGGCGGACATTCCCGTGCGTTCGGTAACCGCTTTGAGGGCGGAATCCAGAGTGCCGCCGGGTGGTTCCCGGAATATCTTGGTAAGTTCAATCAACTCCTTTTCCCTGGCGGATAATTTGCCACCGGCGAGCTCGAACGCTTCCAGTGTGCGCAGATCATATTTCGATGTTTTCAATGCTTTTTCGGCATTTGATAGTTTTTTATCCAGAAGAAGACCTTCGCGAAAACGTAGATTGTCGCTGGCAAAACCCAGTGCGTCATCCCATTTCATAGGTGGTGGAGCGTTCTTTACCATTTCGTTGAAAGATACCTCACCGACCGCATCGGACAGGGTGTCATAACGCCACAGGTTGGGTTTGTCTTCATAGAGCTTGTTTTCCAGCCAGTTGATGCCGCCCTTGGTGTTATATTTCTCGACATTCTTGGCAGCCAGTACACGATCAGGCCATGTTTCGATCTTGGTCGGGTCCAATGCGTTGACATCCACTATTTCCGGTTTGACGTTGAATTTTTCCTGAAATACTTTATTGAAATCCTCTACAGCCTGACTGGCCTTGCTGCCGTGTGGGATGAAGTCCTTATCACTCTTTCCTGGCATATAGGCAGGATTTGTCTCACGGGTTCCCAGAGTACCAACAGGAACGATGTAACTCAATCCGGAACCCGGTTTCAGCGATACATCCCGCCAGGCTTCCTGGCACATATTGATGATCTGGTTATCAAGAGCCTTGACTGTCTCCCGGCTGATCTTATTCCCTTCGGCATATATCAAATGCTTGTATTCCTGATAGACCGGAAGAAGTTTCATGGCAGCTTCCCTTGAGCCCCCTTCGACAGCCTTCATGGAAGTTTCAAACTGTTTGATCAGTGCGGTAATATCATCGGCTGCCTGGACGGTGGAGGGTGGCGGAATGAGCAGTGTCAGAACAAGGAAAACGGATAAAAACCTGGAAAACCGAAAGCCAAATAACTGATGATTGGACATCTTTTCCCTCCAGTATCCACAGGCAGGCAGATTTTCCCCCGGAATGATTCAATTATGGAAAAACCGGATGGTTTGTCAACCGGCTGTTTGCGGCAATTGCCGTGTGATAACAGCAAACTGGTTTAAAACAAAGACACCCATTGCGGGTGTCTCAAATCTCCTGAATATTCTTGTTTTCTGTATCTTGCAGAAAAAAATCGGTCAATCTAATGGCTAAACAAGCACCTGCTCGAGGTGCATATTCATATGCCTGAGATAATCTTCGGCGACGAAACCCAGGCTGACCGGTGCATCCCGGCCGATATTGCACGGGTTTTTCATGTCTTCCTCTGTCAGCCGGTCAAGCACAGCGCACATATGCCGGTTTGCCAAGGCCCACATGTCAATGATCTCATGCCAATCTCGCTGATTGTACGCCTGGATCTCCACCCAGCGGTTCTGGTTATAAGGAGGGAAAGCCTCCGCGGCGTTGTATCCTCCCCGCACAAAACGCTGGTGATTATTCAACGCCGAATCGATGAGATGGCCAAGGATCTCCTGTTTTGACCATTCATCGGGAGCCGGTTTCTTGCGGGCTATCTCAGCCGGTATGACTTTCAAGCGGGGCAGGGTGGATTCGACCACCCGGAGGATCTGTTCTGGCAGTGCCTTCATAGAGTCAATCCATCTGTTTCCAGAATGGCCGGATCAGTACCACCAGGATTGCCACGCCCACCAGTCCGGAAAAAGCCGACGGCAAATTGACATACATAGCATTGATCCCGAAATTGATCAAAGCACTGGCAATAAAACCATAAACCCCCCACTTTTTCCATTCCCAAATTCCGAAGGCCAGTCCCATGTTGATAAGGCCGATCACCCCGAGCAGGGGGATCACAAAGGCCGGCATATTTGGAAAGGCCTGGCTTACCTGAGAGCCATTAAGGAAATAGTACATCGCGGCCAGGGGATTCATTATCAGCATAGCGATCAGTAAAACTGTCAGGCACCCGCCTCGTTTTTTTACCGGAGTGGACACGGGATTTGATTCTGGAGTCTTGACAGGTTCTTCGATGTTCATATATTTCTCCCGTTTTGATCAATGCGATTATATAAGAATGACCAGGTTTCATCCTGATCATCCTCACATTATACAAGAAAGAATCGTATTGGAGATGAAATCGAAAGAGATTGTGGTTAATAAAAACCGATGCGGTAGTCTGTTTCCGGGATGGGGAAGGTGGGCCCGTATTCCACCAGCGGTGCCGCCCATGCAGATACCTGATTTTTTCCGCAATGTTTGGCCTGTGTCAAGGCTTGATCACAGCAGTTAACCAGCTCTTCCAGGGTGCGGATATTCTTGTTCAAACTGGCTACACCAACGCTGATGGTGATTTTGATCGTCTGGTTGCCAATTTCGAACGACATCTCTTCGATCCGCCGGCGCAGCCTTTCGGCTAACGCATGCGCATAACGCATGTGCGTTTCAGGAAGCAATATCAACAGCTCCTCGCCGCTCATCCGAACGCGGATATCGGATTCACGAAGCTCTTTATTGAAGATGCGCGAGAGGTCTTTTAATATCTGATCCCCGGTTTCCGATCCAAAGGCATCATTCAACAGTTTGAAGTTGTCAACGTCCACCAGAATGGCGCTGAGAGGACGGCTATAGCGTTGAGACCGCCTGAATTCCGCTTCGGCAATCTCAAAGAAATATCGCCGGCTGGATAATCCTGTGAATCCTTCGACAGAAGTGGAATTCTGGGAAATGAGATAATCCTCCAGTTTTTGGCGGCTGCGCAGATTGGAAGTTACAACACCGGCATAGCTGGCCAGACGGTGACCAAAATCGATGGACTGGTGGTCCGGTCTGGGCATATCTCCGAACTCCAGCGATACCATTCCGTACGTTTCTGTGTGACTGGCAATGGGAAGCACAATTTTTCCCGGGAGATCTTCTACAGCCTGGGAATTCTTTATTAGCTCCTTACCGAAGCGGATTACGTTCTGAGTTACATCGGATGGCGTATCATGCGGTCGGACGGACAGGATCGCGTCTCCCTGCAAAGCGATATATATGATATCCAACGGTTGAAAAACATTGGAAAATACATGGATGATTTCTCGAATGGCTTCATCTTCAGTTTTCGCGTGGGTAAGATTGGAAAGTAGTTCAAGAGCATTGGAAGAGATAATCCGGGGTTGTTTACGGGAAGAGACAGGTTTTGTATAGGGTCGATTGAACATTTGCATTTTTACTCCTTCTTTTCATTAACCGAACCTGTAAGGGAGGACTTCCGGAGGTCTGAATCGCAAGATTATGGCGATCAATCGGGAAAACATACCTGGTTTAATAAAAAGGTATGCCGGATAAACCAGTGGGGCAGCGGCAAAATGAAGCAGTGAAAACCTAAAAAAGGAATAAAAGAAATGAAAGGAATAAGGCGACTTTGTGGCCGAACCGTCTAATGCACAACCAGACCTATCCCCCCGGGGAAGAAAAAAGCATTTTACGGCCGGTATTTGGCGAGCCATATCTGTACCATTCTCCACAGATCGCTGCCGGAAAAAATGTTGTATCTAAGCATAGTACATATTGAAGAGAAATGCTATAAAAAGAACCCGAATAAACCTTACAAAATGTAAGCAATTTCCTTAAAAATGTAAGCCGGAATATTTCATTTCAGGTAAGGACTTACAATATTATGCGCATAGCTATAATATCAGAAAGCTCCGAATCTTAAGGTACTCATTCAAAATGAACGACCACCGGAGTTTTTCAGCCTGAATAAAGAAATTACGGTCTGTCTCTCATAAAAGGCTCATTTGACAGGCAATCTCAGTCATTCTGGCCAGCAGGGTGGCGGCTGATTCCCGTTGATCCGGCTCCAGACTGTCTGCCAGATCTTTCACCCAACGTCTATGCGCCTGAATACAGGCCAGTACCATGCGATCTCCCTGATCGGTGAGCTGCACCAGACGCACACGGCGATCACCCGGAACTTCTTTGCGTGTCACCAGCCCCTGTTGGACAAGACGTTCCACCATCTGGCTGGCGCCGGCCGGTGTCATCTGCATCAATTCAGACACACCGCTTACCTCGCAGGGTCCGCGATAATGGATATGCAGCATCAGATTCATCTGCCCAAAAGACAGGTCGTTTGCCCGGGTGAAGTTGTTGATATCGTGCATCCATAGACGGACAAAAACCGCCGTCCAATCCATGATGGCTGATTCCAGGAGATTCAGAGGCTTTTCAGAGTGTACATTATCTTGACAGGATTCCATATCTCTATTATATATAAGAAAGCTTAACTATTCAAGGTAATTAACTAATAAACCAGGAAAGGTTCTTTTTGAAAACAGATAATTCTCAAATGGCAAAAATAATCCTCGCGGCCTCGCTGGTTATCGTAATGCTGGGGTTTGGAATTGCCATTCCACTGATGCCTTATTACATCCTCCATTTCAACGCTTCGGGTTTCGCGTTGGGATTGATGATGTCTCTATATTCTTTTATGCAATTCCTTTTTGCACCTTTATGGGGGCGCCTGGCAGATCGCATCGGGCGAAAGCCGGTGCTCCTGATCGGCATAGGCGGCTACTTCCTGGCCTTCATTTTCCAGGGAATTTCCCAAAACCTGTTGGAATTCACCGTATCACGCACACTGGCAGGAATACTTTCATCTGCGACATTACCTGCAGCAATGGCCTATATCGCGGATATCACACCTCTCGAGGAGCGTTCGAAAGGTGTGGGACTGATGGGTGCTGCCATGGGACTTGGAATGATCTTTGGCCCCATGCTGGGAGGAATTTTGACAGGTCTGCAAATTTCTCTCCCGCCGTCCATTTCCTCGGTTTTGCAGGTGACCACTGACCCTTCTAATGGAAAGTTGATCAATCTCTCCATTCCTTTCTTTGCCAGCGCGCTGCTGGCATTGACCGCTGTTCCGTTCATCAGTTTCCTGCTGCCCGAGTCTTTGCACCTGCGTAATGAGAACTTGAGTAAAACCGCTAAATCCGCTTCCCGGATTTCATCACTTCTATCCGGTTTGCGAGGATCATCCGGGTTCTTATTTGCTCTGGCGTTCCTGCTGGCATTCGCCCTGGCCAATATGGAATCGGTACTGGCATTATATGGTGGAAAACGCTTTTTCATGGGTCCCGCGGAGATCGGTTTGCTCATGGGCGGTCTTGGATTAGTCTCCGTCATTGAGCAGGGGGTTGTCATTGGACCGCTTAGCAAGCGTTTTGGTGAGACGCGCATCATTCAGGGGGGATTGTTGATCGGGATAGCCGGTTTCGTGGGTATGGCTCTGTTTCAAGTCAAATGGGGGCTTGTGGCCAGCGCGCTGATATTCAATATGGGAAACGTCTTGCTGGCGCCTTCGGTGACCTCGTTGGTTTCAAAACAGGCACAAACCGGACAGGGGGAAGCCATGGGATTAAACAATTCCTTTCAGGCTCTGGGGCGGGCGATCGGACCTCTGTGGGCCGGATTTGCATTTGATATGTTCACCACACTGTCCTTCTGGACAGGAGCATTGATCCAAGCGGTTGCCTTCTTCTACACGATGAAATACTTCGGCGGCGCGTTCTCTACTCAACCGCTTTTTACTCACCAGTCTTTTCAAACTGGCAGCGAAGAGAACCATACCAGATAGGGAAAGGAATTCAATATGGGTATGCTTGCAGGAAAAACTGCCGTAATCACCGGCAGCACCCGGGGGCTTGGTCTGGCCATTGCGCGGGCTTTTGCGGCCGAAGGCGCAGCTGTGGTGATTTCTTCACGGTCTGCCGAAGCTGTAGCACAAACGGTTGCCTCGTTCAGGGCATCCGGATATCAGGCAGAGGGACTGGCGGCTGATGTGTCAAAACTGGAAGATGTGCAGGCTCTGGCTGATCTTTGCCTCATGTCTTTCAACCGTATGGATATCTGGGTGAACAACGCGGGGACGACCGGGCCATACGGTCCGACAATCCAATTCGAACCGCGGGTATTTGAAAGTGTGGTGCAGACTAACATCCTGGGGACGTACTATGGTTCATTGACCGCTCTGCACCATTTCAGACAGCAGGGAAGTGGCAAGTTGATCAATATGCTGGGCATGGGGTACAACAAGCCAGCGCCATGGCAGAACGCTTACGGTTCCAGCAAGACCTGGATCCGGAATTTTACCCGGGCGCTGGCAGAGGAAAACCGGGATATGCCGGGTGTGGGAGTTTACGCGTTAAATCCGGGCATGGTGTTGACAGATTTGCTGACGCGCAATGATGTGATCGCCGGATCGGAAGATCGGCTGAAGAATTTTCCGACGATTGTGCGTATGTGGGCAAAACCGGGTGAAATCCCTGCCCGTGAGGCACTCCGGCTGGCTTCGGCAGCCACAGATGGCCGGACCGGATTGGAAGGCAATGTGTTCACCGGCGGTGTTCTGCTGCTCGGCGCCATCCGCGAGGGTTGGCTGCGACTGATCGGCCGGAAGCCGGATGACGGGATCGTGGAAATGAGAGTCGTTCCGGCCTGGCAGCCAGATAAATCAAAATAAACGAGGAATGGGAATGTCACAGGAATTTCGTATGATAGTGGAGTTGGTCTTTAATATCGCCTATCTGGTGACCATCTGGACTCTGGTCGTATTGTTTATCCGGCAATGGAAATCTGTGAACCCGGCAGAAAAACCGCTCCTGCGGCGGTTGATCTGGGCGTTCGGCCTGCTGGCGCTGGGTGATAGCGGGCATGTTGGTTTCCGGGTAATCGCTTTTCTCAATGGCGGACTGGATGTCAATGCCGGACTGGTTGGAATTGGCGCTTTGTGCACGGCGGTGACCATCACTTTCTTTTATATGATCCTCTTGGATATTTGGCGGATACGTTTCAAGTCTCATATGGGCTGGTTCCAGTGGATGCTGCTGGCGGCCGGGGTGATAAGGCTGCTCGTAATGGCCTTCCCGCAGAATCAGTGGGAAGCACTGACGCCGCCCTATGGCTGGAGTCTGCTGAGAAACAGCTTCCTGGTGGTGCAGGGTCTGGGTGTGATGTTCCTGATCCTGCGCGACTCGCAGAAAACCAACGATACATCTTTCGCGTGGATCGGCTGGATGATCGCGCTATCTTACCTGTTTTACACACCGGTCATCCTGTGGTCGGCGGCTGTCCCGCTCCTGGGAATGTTGATGATCCCCAAGACCTGCGCCTATGTCGCCGCGGCTGTCATTGATTACCGTATGGTTTTGAAGAAATAACAAAACCTGTAACCAGGTTGAAAAAGCCCTGTCGAAAAATGACAGGGCTTATTTCTTTATGGCTGAATTGGTACCAGGGTTAATTTTGGTTTGATCGGAATGAGGGGTTTGACTGTGGTTTCCTCTTGACTCGGAGGGACGACATTGATCAAGACCCAAAACGCATTGCTCCCGTTCGGCTGGATTCCAAACACCGCGCCGCCCGGTGCGCGCATTTTGAAAAATCCCTGATAAGTTCCTTCGTTTTCCGG
>JAAZMZ010000055.1 GCA_012798535.1 Leptolinea sp. | reverse complement strand
GCTAACCATGAAAAATGTTCATTCTTTCTCTGGTATAATTTTTTATCTGTTCTTCGCAATAACCTTGTTTACAAGTTCATCTTCAGGAGAATTGTTTGGCTTTCAACCCTCTCAACTGGCTGATGGGGATGTTTTCCCTGGATATAGGGATAGATCTGGGGACAGCCAACACTTTAGTCAATGTACGTGGCAAGGGGATTGTAATTAATGAGCCGTCCTGGGTCGCCATCGATAAACGCACCCGGCGGCCTCTGGCCATTGGCGCGCAGGCCAAAGAAATGGTTGGCCGTACTCCCACCAATGTGGTGGCGATTCGTCCACTGCGAGACGGAGTAATTTCTGAATTCGAGATCACTCAGGCTATGCTGGGTTATTTTATCGGCAAGGCGCATCAGCAGACGATTGTTCCCATGCCGCGTCCGCGAGTTGTGATCGGTATACCATCCGGTGCAACTGAAGTGGAGAAACGGGCCGTATTCGATGCCGCTATGGCAGCCGGTGCCCGTGAAGCCTATCTTATTGAAGAACCACGCGCGGCCGCGCTGGGAGCCGGATTACCAGTCTCCGAGATCCACGGAAGCATGGTGGTGGATATCGGCGGAGGCACCACGGAAGTTGCAGTGATGTCGATGGGCGGGATTGTTGTGTCACGTTCGCTGCGGGTAGCCGGCGATGAACTGGATCAAGATATTGCTCTGTATATTCGAAACAAGTACAACCTGTTCATCGGCGAACGGATGTCAGAATTAATCAAAATTCAAGTGGGTTCTGCTTTCCCGCTGCCGGTTGAAAAGACCATGTCCGTTCGCGGCCGCAATCTGGTGACCGGCTTGCCGGAAGCGATCGAAATATCATCGGTGGAGATTCGCGAAGCCATATCGGGTTCCATTCAGGTGATTGTCGATACCATTAAAGATGCTCTGGATGAAGTTCCGCCGGAAATCATTTCCGACCTGATCGAAGGCGGCATTTGCATGGCCGGCGGCACATCGCAGGTTCAGGGGTTGCAGGAACGTTTATCGGATGAGTTAAAACTGAGAGTCTGGGTGGCGGAAGATCCGATGACCTGTGTGGCGCGCGGAGCCGGATTGGTGCTGGAAGATCTGGATTTATACAGTCAATTCCTCGTCAGCCTTGACCGGTCCGGTGGACGCAGGTAGGTTATAATCCGCGTGTTCATGTTTCACATGGACACTCAACCAACGAATGAAAGTTTTTTCTCCTGCTAATTGGCGTCCAATAGTTGTGGCGCTCATCATTGCCGGAATTGTGTTTTTAGCCCTGGCCGGGTATCTGGCGCCTCTCTTGCGCCTGACAACCAATCCGATCGTCGGTATACAGAGTTGGATTTCAAGCCGCTATACCGCTCTCTATGATTTCATTACAGTGCCGCGCGACGTGGCCAGTTTACGGCAGCAAAATGCCGTATTGACGAATGAAAACTCCCAGTTGCAGACTCAGATCATTCAACTGCAGCAGCAGTTGCAGGAAGCGGAAGTCTTGTACGCCCTCCTGGATTTTGCCCGATCCAGACCTGAGAATGAATACGTGGCCAGTGCTGTCATCGGCCGTGACCCCAGCCCCTTCATGAGTTATGTGATCATCGATCATGGTTCAGATAACGGTTTACGGCATGGTATGCCGGTTGTCACCCAGCAGGGATTGGTTGGACGGGTGGATGCCGTCACGGCCGGTGCTGCCCGCCTTCAATTGATCACGGATCCCGGTTCAACGATCAACGTGCGTTTGCAATCCACACAAACTGAGACACTTTTACAGGGTTCCATCACCGGTGACCTGACATTGGAAATGATTCCTCAGGAAACTAAGCTCAAAGTTGGAGACCTGGTATTGACATCAGGTCTGGGTGGTGGATATCCATCGGATGTTTTGGTGGGGCAGGTTGTTTCCATTCAACATCGCGAAGGCGAACTGTTCCAAACGGCTTCCATTCAACCTGCTGTTGATTTTTCGCAGTTGCAGGCGGTTCTGGTCATCACCAACTTTAAACCGGTTGATATTGAACCATTGACGCCGACCCTATCCCCATAAAAGACCATGCCTGTAATCATCGGCATTCCTGTTCTCATCCTCACGGTCGTAATTCAGAGCACGGCTTTTTCCCGCCTGCATTTTCTCTACGGTACGGCGGATATCGTCATGCTGGTGATCCTCGCCTGGATGTTGAATGAGCGGGTGAAGCATGGCTGGGAATGGGTGATCATCGCCGGTTTCGTAGTATCTGCTGTTTCCGCGTTACCGTTCTTCTCTTATTTTTGGGGATATTGCATCGCGGCAGGGTTGTGTTACTGGTTAAAGAAGCGCATCTGGCAGACTCCCGTGCTGGCCATGCTGGTCAGTGCTGTGTTTGGAACGCTGGTGGTGCAGGGGATTTCGATGATCGTGCTGCAAATTACCGGTTCGGATATTTCCATTATGGAAGGATTGAGACTGGTGGTCCTGCCGAGCATACTCTGGAATCTAATCCTGGCGATACCTGTTTACACTCTGGTAGGTGAAATGGTCGATTTGATATACCCACAAGAGGTGGAAGTATGAGTACAGCCGAGTCATCAAACCATTTTCAAAATTGGCGTATGATCGTTGTCTATGTCATTGTTGGCGGCGTTTTTCTCTTCTTTATGGCGCGGTTATTCAGTCTGCAGGTGGTCAATGGACAGGATTTTGTGGATCAGGCAGATGAGAATCGGATCAAGAATGTTAGCGAAGCCACCCGGCGTGGAATAATCACAGATCGCAACGGTTTTGTTCTGGCACGGAACGATGCTTCTTACAATGTGACGATCACCCCGGCCTATCTTCCCAGTGATGAGGGAGCGATCGAGGAGATATACCGACAGTTGAGTGCTTTGATCGATATTCCCGTTAATAAGGGAGTGATCAATGATGAAACGGTCAAAGCATTCAAGTATTGTGATAATGATTTCGGTATCACTCAGATTGTGTATGTGGCGGATACGAACGCGCCCTATACAGCCGCCAAGCTGAAATGTGATATTGATGAAAAGACAGCTTTGACCATTCAGGCAAAAGGATCTGACTGGCCAGGAGTGGGAATTGAAATTGAACCGGTGCGCGAATACCCCACAGGATCATTGACATCAGAGATCATCGGTTTCCTGGGACCGATCCCGGCGGCGCTGGAAGAATCATTAAAAAAAGAAGGTTTTGTTCCAGGCCGCGATAAATACGGATATGCCGGCGTGGAAAACTACCTGAATGATACGTTGACCGGTAAGAATGGACAGCGCACGGTGGAAGTTGATGTCGCCGGTAAGGAGATTCGCAATATCACCGAGCCTAACGATCCTGTGCCGGGTAATAATGTGAAGTTGACCATCGACGTACGCCTGCAGAACGCAGCCAAGACCGCCCTGATCGCCGAGATCGATTTTTGGAATACATATTTAAATAAGATCCGTTCTTCGAACGGAGTTGTGATCGCCATGAATCCCAAAACAGGCGAAGTTTTGGCGCTGGTTTCTTACCCGACATACGAAAACAACCGGATGGCACGGTTTATTCCTTCCTATTACTACAACCAGATCAGCAACGATCCAAACAGGCCGCTGTTCAACCATGCCATTTCTGCCGAACATCCGCCAGGTTCCGTTTATAAGATGGCCACGGCCATTGGTGCTTTGAATGAAGGTGTTATTGACCCGAACAAAGAGCTTGAATGTAAGGGGAAAATCACCATTGTGCAGAAATTTACTGAAAACGAGGTCGGTACGCCGCGTGATTTTGTTTGCTATGACCGGAATGGACACGGGATGGTTAATTTCCTGAGAGGCGTAGCGCTATCCTGTGATGTGTATTTCTACAAACTGGGTGGCGGATATGAAAATGAAGTCCCTCAGGGATTGGGTATCTGGAGAATTGGTGAGTATGCCCGCGCTCTGGGTTATGGTGAGATCAGCGGAATCGAACTGCCCGGCGAAGCTGCCGGCCTGATCCCTGACCCGACCTGGAAGCGTATCAATATCGGTGAGAACTGGTCCACAGGTGATACATATATTGCCACCATCGGACAGGGATATGTTCTTTCCACACCGCTGCAGGTTCTCGAATCAATTGCCACACTGGCGAACGATGGAAAGCATGTGCAGCCCACACTCGTGAAAGAGATCACCGATAGCGAAGGGAATGTGGTGCAATCTTTACAGCCCAAGGTCAAGTGGGATATCACAGTTGATCCAAAAATCAGGGTATTTGATGAGAATAATATTCCCACCGGCGAGATGAAAACGGTTCAACCCTGGACTATCCAACTGGCGAAAGAAGGGATGCAGGAAGTGATCTCGAATGGAACGGCCACGAAAGAATTCACGGGAGATGAGTCCCTGAAAATCGCCGGCAAGACCGGAACGGCCGAATACTGTGATAATATCGCGCAGGCCGCCAATCTTTGTACACCGGGCAACTGGCCGTCGCATGCCTGGTTTATGGCTTACGCACCCTATGACGATCCGGAAATAGCCG
>JAAZMZ010000054.1 GCA_012798535.1 Leptolinea sp. | reverse complement strand
GGGCCACCAGGTATATCCGACCAGAGGGACATTCTGCTCGCGCATGACGGTAACGGCCTTGATCGAGTCGTCCAGCCATCGACCGCGTTGGGCCGGGGTGCCGTTCATGCTTGTCTCGCTGATGAAAACCGGGCGATTATAGCGGGCGACAAAATCACGTACCGAGCGCATTAACCCCTCCGCGCCGCCCCAGATATTTTCGATCCCCCATTGGCCGTTGAAGCTGCGCACGCGATGGACAGAGATATCCGGGTAGTAGTTATCGCCGATCACGTCGAGAAAAACCGGCCGCTCGCGGTACCAGGCCAGGTCGTCTTCCGAAAACCCGTTTTCCACCAGCCAGGGTTTGAGAGGGTGGTGCTCGTCGACCCGGCCGGTAATCAGGTCGGTGGCCAGGCGCGCCCGCGCGGTAAGGAAGTCACACATCCCGACCGCCTCCTCCGTATCCGGCACGTATTCGCCGGCCGCTTCGACGTGGACGATTTTTGCCCGGGGATCGGCCTGGCGGATGGCTTCGGCAGAGAGAATGACGCCGCGGGTGATCTGGCGCAGGATCTTAACCGCGCCGTCGTTGCCGCGCAGATACGGCGGCCAGATGCCGCGCTCACCGCAAAAATCCATGGTTATAAGCGGCTCGTTCATCGGGGTGTAATGAGAGAGAATCGTGCTGTAGCGGGAGGCAAATTCAGCTTCGTAAGCCGCTACCCGTTGAGGATAGGAGCTATTGAGAAATTGGTTCTCCAACCAGAGTGGGGTGCCGTAATGCATGAGGTCGGCGATGATGGCGATGCCCTTCTCGGCAGCCGTGTTCAGGACCTGGTCCGTCCAGGACCAATCAAAGCGGCCGGGCTGGGGCTCAACCTTGTACCAGGGGATTCCGTAGCGCAGGGCATTCACGCCGAGGCCCGCCGCCCGGTCGAGATCGGTTCGCCAGTATTGATAATGGTTCGTCAGGGCGTATTCGTCCAGCACCCGCTCGCCAACCCGTTCCGTCTGGGCGATGAAGGTATCCTCGATCCCGGCAGCCCAAACAAAACCGGATGCGGATAGGCTGAACAGAGGATCAACGGCGGGTAAATTATTGGGAGGCATCATGGCAAGCACCTGAAGTGATGGAATATATTGAATCGTTTCAATTATTTTAGCATAGAATAATAAAGTGTCAACATCCATTTCCGCGGGGATAAAACGTCCATATTCAGGGATTTTACGCATGAATCAGTCCTGGGCGGGCTCAAAATATCGATAAAAACGCCGGAATCGATATTCCAAGCAGAGATGGGCACTTGACAAACCTATTTAGGGATGCTATTATTGAAACGTTTCAATTCCTCACTCAATATTTTACTCTTTTCATATCTGGGGAGACCGCGATGCAAACGGTAAAGCGCGCAGTAACCTTGAAAGACGTAGCCCAACTCGCCGGGGTTTCCACCGGGATCGCCTCCATGGCCCTCTCTGATGATCCGCGGGTTGCCGCGGCCACCAAGGCAAACGTCCTCCGGGCTGCCGAAAAGCTCGACTACATCCCGAACATGGTCGGCCGCGCCCTGCGCAGCAAACGCCTGGGGTCGATCGCCGTGATCATCCCCCAGACCTCCCAGCACGTCTTCTCCCATCCCTACTTTATCGAAGTCCTCAAAGGCGTCACCGATGTGGCCAATGCCCACAACCTGACCCTGATCCTGTCGACCTCTTCCGCCAACCAGGAAGAGGAAGCTTATATGAAGATTCTACGCAGCCGCCGGGCGGACGGCGTCATCGTCGCCTCGGCCTCCATCGCGGATCCGAATATCGCCCGTCTGGCCTCCTCGGGCTACCCGGTGGTCTTCCTGGGTCGCGACCGGCATGACGAGCGGGTTATCTCGGTAACGGTCGATGATATTGGGGGAGCCGTCCAGGCGGTCACACACCTGATCGAGAAGCATAAACTACACTCCATCGCGCATCTTACAGGCCCGCTCGGGCACCGCTCGGCAGCCGACAAGCTGGAGGGCTACCGCCTGGCGCTTGGCCGCCACGGCCTGCCGTTCGACGAACGCCTGGTGGTGGAAGGGGATTATTCGCAGGAATCGGGAATCCGGGCCTGCCGCGAGCTCCTCGATCGCGGGCAGCCGGTTGAGGCTATTTTCGCTGCCAACGATGAGATGACCATCGGTGCTCTGCAGGTGCTCGAAGAACGCGGCCTCCAGGTGCCTCGGGATCTGGCCTTGATCGGTTACGATGATATCAGCCTCTCAGCCGCTGTCCGGCCGTCGTTGACCACTGTTCACCAGCCAATGGAAGAGGTTGGACGGCGAGCCGCCCAATGCCTGATCGAACTTTTGGACGAGAAAACCACGGAACCTCGCCAGGTGGAACTGCCCACCGAGCTGGTCATCCGCAAATCATGTGGCTGCTAACGCAGAGGGAAATCCTTCCCGGCTGCGGCGGTGATTCCAACCCAATATTCTGCAAAGGAGAAGATTTATGAAACTGTTTCGCTTTCTCGCCATCCCGCTCGTCTTATCGATGATCCTGGCCGGCTGTGCCGCGCCGGCCCCGGCTGCCCCCGCGGCGGCAGAGGCCCAGCCTCAGGCTTCAGCGCCAACTGAAGCCGCAGCCGCCAACCAGGCCCCTGCCGCAACTGAAGCCGCGGCACCATCTGGACAAAAAGTCATACTGACTTTTTGGAACGGGTTCACTGGCGGCGATCGCCCGACCTATGAAGCCCTGGTGAAAGAATTCAATGACACTCACCCCGACATTGAAGTCCAGATGGACATCCAACCCTGGGATACCCTTGGCCAAAAATTGCCCGCAGCGCTCGCTACAGGCCAAGGTCCCGATATCGCCACTCCTGATTATAACGTAGGTACCATGTGGCAGTACGTCAAATCCGGGCTAATTATCCCGCTGGACGACCTTTACGGTACAGGCGAGAACCAGATCGATAAAGGCGCCATGGCTCCCAAGGTGCTCGAAGGTTTCAGCAAAGACGGCCACATCTACGCTGCCCCGGCCAACCTAGCTACCCTCCTGCTCTACTACAACAAGGACATGCTTTCCGAGGCTGGAATTGCCAACCCTCCGGCGACCATGGATGAATTCCGCGATGCGGTTGTCAAGCTTACCAAGAAGGACGCATCCGGCAACGTTACCCAATATGGCATCGCTCTGGCGGATCACCAGACCATCTCCATGTGGCCAATCCTGGTGTGGGCGGACGGCGGCGACCTGATGAACGCCGAGGGCTGCTCGATGCTCGCCGATCCCAAGACCGTCGCGGCCATCAAGAGCTGGGCCGATCTGATCGTCAAAGACGGCGTCAGCCCGGTTGGCCAGACGGGCCAGGGCGCTGACAACCTTTTCGCGGCCAGCAAGGCGGCCTTCGAAATGAACGGCCCCTGGGCAGCCGCCGGTTTCAAAACCGCTGGCGTCAACTTTGACGTGGCCCCCATCCCCACCGGTACAGCCGGCCCTGTAACCCTGGCCTCCACTGTCCCGATCGTGGTGAGCAAGAGCAGCCAGCACAAGGATGCCGTCTTCACCTTCCTCTCCTGGTGGAACAGCAAAGCTTCTCAGGAAAAATTAGCCCTGGGCTCGGGCTTCCCGCCCACCCGTACAGACATGGCCGACGATTCCGTCCTGGCGGAAAACCCCTTCGTGCCCAAATTCGCGGCAGTTACAAAAGATGCCCGCCTCTATCTGCCCTCCCCGGAAAAGTTCACCCAGATCGACACTGACGTGATCACCCCCGCGATCGGCGCCATCACCCGTGGCGATGATGCAGAAAAGACCCTGCAGAACGCCCAGACTTCAATGAACTCGCTTCTGGGCTGCCCGGCCCAGTAGTCTTACCCTTTTCCTTGCCGGTGCGCGGTTCTCCAATTGCCGCGCGCCGGCCACATTCCCTATGAAACCCGCCATGAATGCCCATCCCACAACTCTTCCGACCCTTCTGGCTGGCGCGGCGACGCGCAGGAAAATCCGCATTAACAGCGCCTACCTCTTCATCACACCCAGTATGCTGATAATTGCTATTTTTGTCCTTTATCCCATCCTACAAGCTCTGTGGATGAGCTTTCACAGCTGGTCATTCCTGGATCCGGAGCGAACTTTTATTGGCCTGAAGAACTACTTTCAACTCTTTCAGGACGACCGCTTCTGGAATTCGCTGCGGGTATCGGCCATTTACACATTCGTGACTGTTCCAACCCAGATCGTGCTCTCCATCCTGGTCGCTCTGGCGCTGCACGAGAAGCTGCGCGGGGTTAAGCTGCTGCGCTCGATCTATTTCTTCCCGGTGATCAGCTCCTTTGCCGTAATGGCCATCGTATGGAGCTTCCTCCTCGATCCGGATATGGGTCTGGTCTCGCATTGGCTGATTCAACTGGGCCTGCCTTCCATTGATTGGCTCCACAGCACGACGTGGGCTCTGCCGGCTGTTATGTTTACCGGAATTTGGAAGAACCTCGGGTTCAGCATGGTGATCCTTCTGGCCGGGTTGGAAGGCATCCCTGAAATTTATTATGAAGCTGCCTCCATCGATGGCGCCGGAAAGTGGAGTCGTTTCTGGAATATTACCATTCCAGGGATGCGTCAGGGCCTGCTGTTTGTGACCGTCACCTCGTTCATCTCGTCCTTGCAGGCCTTCGACCAGATCTATGTCATGACCCAGGGCGGGCCTCTCTTTCAGACGGAGACGATCGTAACCTACATGTACCATGAAGGTTTCCAGTTGTATCAGATGGGTTATGCTTCAGCCATCGCTTGGGTGCTCTTCATCATTGTCATGATCTGGTCCGTTATTCAAATGAAATTCTTCCGGTATCAAGATGTCGATTAAAACCCTCCCCTCCGTTTCATTCCCTAAAAGCAAGCGGTCCGGTTCCTTCAGAATTCGGCCAGGTCGATTCTTCATCTATCTCGCCTTAATTGCCGGGTCGGTGATCATCCTGCTGCCCTTCGTCTGGATGATCGGCGCCTCCCTCAAGACCGAAGGGGACATCTTTCGTTATCCCCTGGATCTGCTGCCGCGTTTTCCCACCTTTCAGGCTTATCTTGACGTTTGGAAGCGCATCCCTTTCGCGCGGTTCTTTTTGAACTCGATCATCTTCACCGGCGGGGTTACGATTGCCTCGCTCTTCTTCGATTCGCTCACGGCTTTCGCCCTGGCGCGCTTGAACTTCAAAGGTCGGAATGTGTGCTTCTGGATCATCCTGGCAACCCTCATGGTGCCGTTCCAGATCACGCTCATCCCCCTCTTTGTGACGATTTCCGATTTCCATTTGATTAATAGCTTTTCAGGACTGATAATCCCTCGCCTGACCAACGCCTTTGGGATCTTCATGCTGCGCCAGTTCTTCATCTCCCTGCCCAGGGATTATGATGACGCGGCGCGCATCGATGGGGCCAGCAACTTCCGGGTTTACTGGCAGGTTATCCTGCCCCTGTCCACTCCAGCGCTGGCCAGCCTGGCCGTCTTCCACTTCATGTACAACTGGAACGATTTCCTTTGGCCGCTGGTCATGACCACCGCCACCGAGATGCGCACCCTCCCGGCCGGGTTGACCCTGTTTATGGGTCAGCACGTGATCGAGCACGCCGTGCTGATGGCCGGCGCGGTGATCAGTCTGGCCCCGCTGGCAATTGCTTTCCTCTTCGCCCAAAAATATTTCGTGCGCGGGGTGGTGATGTCAGGCCTGAAAGGGTAGCCCGGACACATGGCGGGCAACGCGATCCCTGAGGTTTCGTTTAGTTTCGAATCTGATACTGGCACGCTCCAGGCGCACTTCCGCAACGGCGGCCATCACGGCTACGCCGTCCTGCTGCCGCTGACGCTGGACACGCCTACCGGACGCATCCAGGGTCATTGGGAGAAATTCGACCAGGTTGATTCTTCTGGAACAATCCGAGCGATTGGAAAGATAGATCATCCTGCCATAAAATTGCATTTCACTCTTCAAGCCGGACCTTCCTCTCCTCAGGACGACACTCTCCTCCAACTCGACTGGCGGATTGAGATGGAAACGCCCGGAGAGGGAGCGTTTTGTCACGAAGTCTATCTGCCCGACGTTAACGCCGAGGTGGCCGCGCTTACCCTGCCCGGAATTTTTTACGGCCATAATACCTATGGGCAGGGAAGTTTCCCCCACCTGGATCCGGCGCGCGGTTTTTCCGTTCGCGCGGATCGCCTGCCGCAACCGGCGGTACATTATGAAAAGCCCGATGCGGCCTGGGATTATTTTTCGGCCGATGAGACCCCAACCCCGTCCGCCTCGGAGCGCGTTTATTCCGTTGGAATGAACGCGTTCGAAGGAGGGCTCAATCTCCTATTTCGCTATCCGCAGATGGAATACGGTCACCAGGGGGATGGCGGGACCCTCGCATACGTTGGAAAGAATCAATTCGCGGAGGGAGAGAAAGAATATTTGAACTTTTCCAACGGTGAAAGGCTGCAAAAAACGCTGTTCCTCGGATGCCATCTTCTTCCGGTTCAAAGCAGCACCTCCGCTCCGGCCCGTTTCTTATGGCAGCGAGCTTATCCGGATCAAGCAGGGGCGCAGTCCGCGGACCTCTGGCAGGCAGCCGGCGAGCATCTTCGCTGGATCAATGAGCGGCTGTACCAGCCGCAGTTGAACGGCGGTCAGTTTGAATCTCCACAAGGCTCCAGGACGGCCATGTTGGGTTTCGTGGAACAATCGCTCTCGATGGCAAGCGTTACCCTGCGCTATGCCTTGGCCTGCCGCGGGCTGCCCGGACAAACCATCCCCAATGATACACTTCGCAGTTGGGAGCAGCGAGGCGCGGACGTCCTTAACCGCTGGACGAGGGACGGCCTCAGTCCGGAAGGACTGCTCTACCCGGCCTGCGATGAGCAGGGGTATTTCTTCGGCGTCCGCAACTATGCCGACGCCGAGCATCTGACGATTACCCGGGATGAAACCTTCGAAACCCAGCGCCTGACGGGCGAAGCGCGCCGCCTTCTGGCAGCAGCCGAAGCCGTCCGTGCGGCCGGGACGGAGCCCGAAAACGCAGATACGGATGAATGGGTTCGCGCCGCGGTTTCAATCGGCCGGTGGCTGGCCGCTCATCCGCTTGCGGACGGCGGATTTGCCGCCCGCTACGCGCGCTGCGGAGAACCGGTCGGGGCCGATCCTTCCGGGACGGCATTTGCCGTCAGCCTGTTTTGCGATTTGGTACGTTTATCCGCGCACCCGCTATCCGAAACCAGCTCCTGGCAGGACGCCGCCGCCCATGCTTATCATTCCAGCCTTTCGGACTTGATCCGCCGAGATCTCTTTTCCGGCGGGACATTGGACGCCTCCTGCCCGGATCGCGAGGCGGCCATCGCCGCGCTGGATGCCTGTATCCAGCTTTACGAGGTGACCCGCGCCGCGCCGTATTTGGAAGATGCCCGCCACGCCGTCGATAACCTGCTGACTTACACCATGGTCTATCCGATCCGCACCTTTGGTCGGGACACCGACGCGGTTCGACGCGCCATATCCACCTTCGGCGGCAGCCTGGTATCCCCTGAGAACCAGCACCTTGATCCCTTTCCGCTGGGGATCGGCCTGTACAAATTCGGCCTATATGCCGGGGATGCCGTTGCCCGGCAGGCGGCGCTCGCGTCCCTGCGCTTCTGTCTGGATGGCCGTTGGGCGATGGTTGAAAAAGAGGGTCTCAAACAGTCCGAGCAATTTGCCCATACCCGTTGGTTTTACAATGATTTCTTCAAGCTGCGCGGGAATTTTCGGCACGGGATGCCCATCTTCGGACTACCGGACAGTGAACATGGATGGTGTCAGGTCCTGCCCGCCGCCGTCCTGCTGGATTTTGTTGAGTTTGACCCGAGTTGCCTTCTCACGAATTGAATGAGCTGGACGCAAATATAGGCAGGAAAGCGGCAATCCCCAAGGACGGGATCAATCCGCCCGAAATAATGAGAGCACCTTTCAAGATATTCCATGCGGAAACAGTCACGATAGCCTCGACCTGATAGTCCTGGGATAGATCTTAGAATGAGGAACTCATTGATTGTACTTAATCTAAGGTGAACCACTTATAATTCGTTAAATCATGTTATTCGGTATAAGTTCAGGCCGGTGATGAAATAGGAGATTTTGGTACGATGCGCCGCTCTCTCTTTGGAGGGCGGCCTTTTACACTCCAATGAAGATGCACAGAATGATAACCGCGCATATAATCAATTTTAAATTAGCCTTATGGCGATTTTAACGATTTGAATTATTCAGGAGGGAAAACATGAAGGGTGTCAATCTTGGCGGATGGTTCAGTCAGATCGATGCAATCGAGGCTAAAGACCCGGCAACATTTCCTGGCATGATCGGCCATATCGACCAGTTCCTTGGACTAACTGATTTTCAACGCATAAAAGATTGGGGCTTTGACCATGTCCGTCTACCCGTAGATTGGTTCAATGTTTTTACTTCGAATATCAGCCCTCGTGCAGACATAATGGATCGTCTTGAAAGAGCTGTTACTACCATCACCGCGAGCGGCCTCAACCTGATCCTTGACTTGCACCGCTGCCCGGGTCATGATTTTGAACAAGCCCTCCATGCAGAGCAAAGTTTTTTCAGCACACCATCTCTGCGCAGCGATTGTCTCAGGGTTTGGGCTATTCTGGCCGAGCGTTTCGGATCTGTTCCTGGTGTTATTCTTGAACTGTTGAATGAACCGGTGGCCCCCGATGCGGACACATGGAACCACGTCAAGGCGGAGCTAGCTCGTGAAATCCGGCGATTCGCACCAGGCTCAACCCTGCTGGTCGGATCAAACCTGTGGAATCATGTAAATGAATTCGAGCACCTGACGCCTATCGACGATGACAATGTGATTTATAGTTTTCATTATTACCTGCCCATCGTGTTCACCCACCAGAAAGCTCCCTGGGTCCCCGGAAAGGCTTTTCAACGATCCTATCAGTATCCCGGGGATTATCAATTTGAAGACGAAAAAGGGACTCTCCCGCTTGAGGCTGGCATCTGGAATAAAGACCGAATGCGTAATGTGATGAAGCATGTCATACGGTTCCGCGAAAAATTTGGGGCGACAGTAGCCTGTAATGAGTGGGGTGTATATATGGGGGGACCGGATCGGCAGAGTCAAATCGCCTGGATTAAAGATTGTTTGGAGCTTTTCGCGGAAAACCAGATCGGTTGGACCTACTGGAACTACAAAAATCTGGATTTCGGTATCATCAGCCAGGGTGAGAGGTTATTTGCAAATCATCCACCTTATAGTAATCCTGAGCGCACAGATTATGAACTTCTGAAACTGCTGCAAAGCTACTGATTTTTATCTGGTACTAATTTTTACGAACAATGGGAGCAAAACGCTCTTCAGGAGTATGCGGGGAAGGGCGTTTTTGTTTTAAGCGCATTCCCCTGAGGACAAATATCAACTCGCCGCATATTTTGTCTGTCCAGGCAAAGAAAATTCGCGAGGATGAGAATGAGCGGGCATGTTGATCTATACACTTTCAGGGCACAGGCGGGTATAAGTTCCGACCGGTGATGAAATTACTTGTTACAAGCTGATTTGTTTTATAGTTGTTTGATCGAGCGCGCTTATATATGGTAGTGCGTTTTTTTTGTTTGGTCCACCCTTCCCTTCGTCAAAGCTAGACCTTGGACGCGTTAAAAGCCAGTATGCTACAATGTGTTCCAGAAAGCCGTTTTAGATGCTGCCTAATAAGAATTTTGGATAAATCGTAATGAGAGAGGGGAAGATGAAAATGGGGAACATAACGCTTCAAGGGTTAAAGACTTTTTCAAAAAAAATGAATAGAATGATGTTGCAGACAGGTGCACGACACAGCAAATTTCTTTTTTTTGTGGATGATTTTGGATTTCACTATATACCAGAAAGCACTCAAAAACCACGAACACATGAGGATCATTACATTGAACGCGTAATCGAAAGATTCAACCAAGGTGGTTCATTGCGTCCGGTAGATTATAGTGATATTACCGTCAATGCTTCATATTTACTTGTGATTATTGAGAAATACATAAATCTACGTGATTAGTAGTTACCTCTGATTGGATTGAACTTCATTGACTTTAGCAGGTAGGATGTGTTCGTTTATTGAGCGCATTTCACGGACAAAAAACTACTTAAGACATTGTTGACCTACCCAGGCAAAGAGCAATCGCGCATCGGCATGCCTACCTTCAACCGGTACGGGTATCGAAATGGTGACGCGAAAGATCCTCGAGGATGGGAATGAACGGAGCATGTTGAGCTACACCCTTTCAGGGCACAGGCGAGAAAAAATTCAGACTATTGATGGCAAATCCGCATCAACGCACTGCAGCTATGATGAGTGTTGAATTTTAGACAACCCTGTGGGAGAAAACTGTTGTGTTGTGGTGCGGTCGCCCCTGAAAACAGGGGCAGGTAATCAACCGCTCACTTCCAATGTCAGATACTGGCTTCTGGCTTTTTCTGCTCCCGAGCATAGTCCACGCCCGCTCCAGCGCCACTAACGAGAACAATAGAAATTGTCGATTATCACTAATGGTATGTCCGGACGTTTTAGTATTTCAATTCTCTTGTAGTAGAATGGCATAGATCTTATGTACGTTTTTACTAAGAACTCTATATGGGAGGATTAACCTATGTCAAAAAAACGTATTCAAAGTAAATATATAAGCGTAGCTCCCGGTGTGGAATTGCACTATCTCGAAAAAGGCGAAGGTAAGCCGCTGGTCTTTATTCCCGGCCTCACTTTTGCCGGTGAAATTTTTATGGGTCAGATAGAGTATTTCTCAAAGGACTACCGTGTAATTGCTATCGATCCCCGTGGTCAGGGCTACTCTGCAAAGACTGTAGACGGCAACGATTACCTGACTCATGGTAAAGATGTCGCCGCACTCATTGACGCTCTCGATTTGACTGATGTTGTCCTTATTGGTTGGAGCACCGGTAACCTTGATACCTGGAGCTATGTCCAGCAGTTTGGTAAGGACAAGCTTCGGGGTGTTGTTTCCATTGATATGTCTCCTCTGCCCCTTTCTCCCGATCCAAAATGGTGGACAGAAGGCACTATTGAAGAACTTTCCGGCGCTGCAACTCAGGTATTGAGTTCTTCTGAAGGCACTCGCGCATTCTTCAGCGAATATGCCGCCGGGGTCATGGTCCAACACGAGATGGAGCCTGCTGAACTTGAGTACCTGCTCGACATTTCCGGTCGTACTCCTTACTGGATCTGCAAGGCACTTTTCTGTGATGCAATCTTCTCTAACTTCCTTGAAACCGCAAAAGATATTGGTGCAAATATGCCCAGTCTGATGTTCATTGCTGAACACTGGCAGGATATTGCAAAGCCCTTTGTCGAAGAACAGCTCCCCGGCTATGATACTTTTGTCATGGGTGGACATCTGATGTTCTACGAATACCCTGAGAAGTGGAACAACGTTCTTGAGAGCTTCCTCAACAAGCTCTAATATTCATAATTTCAAAACATCAGCTTTACAAAGCCATTGATGAGACTTTTCTCATCAATGGCTTGTTTAATGGAAGAAGATCATAAAGCCGGTATCTGCCTCGACTTCCTTTTGGCTGATTTCCTCCGGTTCTGTATACTTCTCCATATCCATACAAGATATCAACATTTTGTTGATAGGAATCAAGATGGGAAAAACCGTACAAGCTGGAGCATTCGCCCGAGGTTAATCTTTCTCTGATATATCACACCGTAACCACCCACGCAATATTCGATAAATCAAATCTATTGGTATAAGTTCAGGCCGGTGATGACCGGTTCGTAATATCACACTTCTGAGCTATCGAGCAGGTAAGTTGAAAAGCGTTCTCTCAAACGGGAGAACGCGTTTATTTTTCGAGCAGGATGTGCTCTTTTTTTTGATCACATCCCCCTGACACCATTCGCCTGCCCACAGCCCACCGACATGCCGGCGGAGAGGATCACCTGCAAGATCCGCGAGTATTGGAATGAGCGTGGTGTGCTGATCTATACCCTTTCAGGGTACAGGCAGATATTACTGAAGACCGGTGATTCGGAGATAGTCCAATTGCATTGATAATTGAGCACCTTCCAGAGATTGAGGTTACTTGATACTTTCTATGTCATAATTGCAGCGTATCATGAGTCGGTATAATTAATAGTTTGACGGCAAAGAGTCGGCGTTAGAAAAGCGAATCAAAGGATTTATGCATGGCTAAAAAAGATACGGGAGAAAATATCGCCGATTGGGACGAATTCTTCGATAAGTATGTGAATCTAGTTACAAGTCCATCTGGAGAATATACATTTGAAAGTACTCCAACATTAATCGAAAGACTCATTAATATAAGCGCCCCCCAACCTGATGAACTGGTAATGGATATGGGAGCCGGTTGGGGAAAAGTGACAACGGCGATAGCACCGCTAGTTAAAAAAGTAATTGCCGTGGAACCGGCTAAAAAGAATATTGCTGCATCTATTGAAGAGATAAGGAAAAGAGGCCTAACCAATGTTGAATTTGTCAGAGGAGAATTCCTGCACCCTGGCACAAGTGAGCAGGTTGACTTGTTCATATCATCAGCGGCTTTTCATCACGTGATTGAAAAAGACAAGGGTAAGGCCATCGCAGTGATGCATAATTTACTCAAGAAAAATGGCAGAGTAGTAATCAGCGATCCATTTTTCTTCTTTGATCCTGAAGAGGATCCGGAAAGGTTCAATCGGATATATCGATATTTGACACCTAAAACATTACCTGAACAAATCTATAAATCCTACATAGAACCTCACTTTATCAGTAATCCTGAATATGTTTACACCTGGAAGGATATGAAAAGATATACACCAAAGGAAGGGCAATATTACAAGTTATCGGATTTAATATCCTTATTTGAAAAACAGGGTTTTAAAATCACTCAATGGGATGAACTTGCCCCTTTCTTTGGGATTATTTGCGCCCAAAAATGAAACGCCCGACAACTTGTTCCAACCAACACCGCTTCGCGGCGCAGCTGAATTCGGTCGTTTTACATCAATCTTTCTCTCCCTCGGGTGGACCAAGACGTATTTATGGCATAAGTTCAGACCGGTGCCGGGGATGTAAAACAAACCCCGCACTATATTTCACACCCTGGCAATCGCGAAGCAGCCAGAGTGTTTTGTTTTATAATCATTTAGAGACATAAGACATGAACACACGCAAGGCATCTCCTTCCTATATCTGGGATTACAGCATCAGCGAACAGGAGTTTAAGCAAATCCTGGCAGGTGAACGCGTAATTGGGCGGCTGGATCAGGATTGGGCAGCCTTGCGCCTGTTGGAATATGCACCCTATGAAGACATTGTGCGTCTGTTGGGGTTTCCCCGTCTGGTGCAGAACTGGACACGCTGGCGGCCAAATATTCGCTCCCAAAGCCGTAAACGTGGTTTTGATTTTTTAGCGACCTGGTTGCCGGTAAAGCATCCTGAATATTGCCATGAATAACCTGGATTTTTATTTCAAGCAGTTATATCCCTTTCAAGACCAGGTTTTCAAAATCATCCGACAGGTGGAAACAGATTTCTACCTGACCGGCGGCACGGCTGCTTCACGCGGCTACCTGCAGCATCGTTTCTCGGATGATCTTGATTTTTTCATCAACGATGATGATCGTTTTGGCCTATGGGTGGAGCGCCTGATCCAGGCTTTGTCACACTCTTCTCATAACTGGCAATGCCAGGTGCTGATGAAAGAAGAACGGTTTGCGCGTTTGAACTTGATAACTGGTGAACTGCAGTTGAAAATCGAGATGGTCAATGATGTTCCTGCGCGAGTGGGAGAGGTTCAGGACAATCCAATTTTTGGGCGACTGGATACTGCTGAAAATATCCTTGCCAACAAGATCACCGCCCTGCTCGACCGTGAAGAACCCAAAGACCTGGTGGATATCTGGGGCTTTTGCTGCCAGATGAAACTTTCCCTGCAGGATGCCATTACTCATGCAGAAAGCAAAGCAGCCGGTGTTTTTCCGGCGGATCTCGCTCGCTTGCTGTGTTCTGCTACAGTGGAAGATTGGCAGGTAATCCATTGGATCGAAGCGCCTCCAGTAGAAAAATTTTTAGGACAGTTGAATGATCTAGGTGAGCAATTATTGCTGCTCCCTTGAGAAGATTCGTGTAATCAAAGAGCAATTTAACACCGGCGCGAACCGGGTCGGATGTACGGATACGAGTTCTGGCCGATGATGGCCGATTTATAGCAATTATTGTTCACTACCAGTATTCAGCATATAGCATTTTTCGAAAAGTCAGCCCACCTGGTTGATTATTATGGATTGACTATTCTTAATTATTTATTACCTGGAAAACCCGGGGTAAAATTTTCTTGTGGATAACTCTTATCTGCCGACTACTATTTTACAAATCAAATTAATTCCCCCGTCTTTCTACCCGGAAAATATTCATCGCACGCGGTTACAGGAATTGGTCCTCGCCGCAGGAAATCTTCCAATTTCCATCATATCTGCTCCAGCGGGTTCAGGAAAGACTGCGTGCCTGGTGGAAGTTGCACAAAATAACCCGCAAAACACCGCTTGGTATTCTCTTGAAGACTCAGATAATGAGCCAATCCGATTCTGGCGTTATTTTCATTTTGCATTGGAACAAATCCTACCAGGTATCGTCCCGGATATATCAATCGCTCTATCGAAAAATAGAATAGGATTTATCCCGGGCGAGATAGATTTATTATGCAATTGTTTTCTCAAGACAGTCCAAACAATCACTCTGGTTTTGGATGACTTTCAGGTTATTCATCACCCTGATATTCTCAAAGGCATTCTTTATCTGGTTGAACACCAACCGAAAAATTTCCACCTGGTACTCTCAACTCGTGTCACGCCGGCGTTGCCTCTATCCCGGTGGCGTGTAAAGGGGATTCTGGCTGAGATCAAATCCAAAGATCTGGCTTTTACCCAAGAGGAAGCAGAAACATTATTCAAGCGTGACAAGAAATGCTGCCTGGATGCTCATCAAATGAAGTATATTATGGAGTATTCACGAGGATGGGCAGCGGGGCTGCGCTTGATCGAATATGCGCTGCGTGAACAGACTGATGAACCGGCGATTTGGAACGTAGGGCGAAGACTTACAACAGATTATCTTACCCATGAAATTTTAACCGATCTGCCGCCAGATTGGCTGGACTTTATTCAACAGGTGGCAATTTTCGATCAATTCACCCTAGAAATGGCACGATTCCTCTCAAATCAGCCTGCGACTGAAAATCTTATTGGACAATTACTGGATGCTAATCTTTTCATACAAAAAAAAGATGAAATCTGGCAATTCCAACCGTTCTTCCGCGAGGCGATTCTGGCTCGTTTATCACCGGATGTAAGCCGCAAACTCCATCAGCGCGCGGCCACCTGGTTTAAGGAGCATCATTGGCCGGAGAAAGCTATTTCACATGCGCTGGCCGGGGAAGATTGGCAACTCGCCGCTCCGTTGATCATCCAAAACGCAGGAACCATGCTTCAGAATGGTGAGTTGCAAACTTTGGCAGGTTGGGTTCAGGCCATGCCAGAGGAACAGAGCATTAAAGTACAGGATTTGCAGGTGATCAAAGCATGGGTATTGTATATGCAGGGGAATAACATTGAGTCCATGCAGATCATTGAAAACATTCAACAAACTGTTGATTTGGATCAACTTTCTTTAAAAGAGTGGTGGTACGGTTTGCGCTGCCAATTTGCCCTGTTGAGTGAAAACAACCAGCAGGCACTCGAATTTGCTGAGAATGCTCTGTCAATGGTTGGAAATGCCAACCCTTTTATTCGCGGCATACTGCAATTTTCACTGGCCTCCGCCCTTCAGGCATTGGGCAGATCCGAAGAGGCCGTAAAGGGTTTTCGTGATGCGATTAAAACCAACCGGGAAACCGGGCACGTCTTTACCAACCTTTTTTCACTGGCAGGATTGGGAATGGAATTAAATGAGCAAGGACAGAGACTGCAAGCAATGGATCTATGTCAGCAGGCATTAGAAGAAGGATGTGTGCTAATGGGGGTGTATCCTCCAATGTACGGCTTAATTTTTCTTTTGCTTGCGCGTCTGCAATGGGAGGCTAACGCGCTAATAGATGCCTCACGGTCTTTAGAACAGGCTGAAATGCTGTTAGGGAGCTTAGGCATCACCGGATTTCTCATCTCAGCCGACTTGATCCATGCACAAATTTTAATCGCCAGCGATGCATACGGTGAAGCATTAAACCTTATCCAACAAAACCGGCGCAGGATACGTTCGGAGGAATTCACTGGCTTTAGGCAAGTTTTTGATATGCTCAAAGCAGAAATCTACTTAAAGATGGGCGATCATCGTTATGTAGAAACGTGGTTGGAAGAGGCTGAATTACCGGCTGATCTTGGCGAAGATCCGGCGCGGGAAATGGAATTCGTCCTTAAGGCACGATATCTGATAGAAAAAGGCTTGTGGCCGGAAGCCGAAAGCCTGCTGAATGTAATCATTTTGTACGCACAGAATACGCATCATATTCGAGTTCATATTGCAGCTCTGCTGTTACGTGCCTCGCTATTGTGGAAAAAAGCAGACATTGGAAGAGTCAACCACTGTCTTGAAGAAGCGTTGGTTTTAGCGACCCCGCAGCGATATTTTCGAATTCTTCTCGAATACGGCGCGCCTTTATCTGGATTACTTGTCCAATTGCCTGCAGCATCTGCCGAAATTCGATCGTTGTTTGGTTTCCAGGGTGTACAGATTTCTTCTCAACTGGTTGAAATGCTCACCCGTCGGGAGATGGAGGTACTGCGTCTGCTGGCAGAAAACCAGACGAATGCCGAAATTGCGCAAACACTGGTTGTTTCCAACGAGACAATTAAAGTGCATCTCAAACACATCTTTCAAAAGCTGGGGGTAGAAAATCGCAGGCAGGCAGTTCGGCAAGCCTACAAGCTAAATTTGTTCTAAACATTATCCCAACCGCGTAACCCAATATATAACCCGTTTCGGGTGATGGAATCATACCCCAAGAACGTTAAGATCATGCTGAAAATAGAAAAGGAGACAGCATGAAAACATTGATTGTCGGAACGGGTGTGATTGGAACCATTTACGGTTGGGCATTGTCGAATGCCAGCCTGGATGTTACCCATTTTGTGCGCCCCGGAAAGATGAATCAGTTTGTCGATGGAGTCAAACTGGATGTTCTCGATGAACGCAAAGGTTTCAAACCCAACCAATTGATGCAGTATAGATTACATTGTGTTGAGACAGTTCATCCGGAAGATGGATACGAGCTTGTTATCCTACCCGTCAACATCTTTCAATTGGAGGATGTTTTGAAGGCACTTGTGCCATGCGTTGGCGATAAAGCGTTATTCTTGACGATGACCGCCAACTGGGATGGGACTGCCTTGTTGGATCAATATCTGCCGCGCAGCCGCTATTTAATAGGCTATGCTGACGGCGGCGGGACAATCCGCGCTGGCGTATATTGGACCAATCTTGGTTCCGAGGTACACCTGGGAACGCTGGAAGGACAGAACTCAGTTCAATTGAACCAGGTGAAGGAATTATTTGAAAAAGCAGGAATGAAACCGGACATCCAGTCTAATATGCTTCATTGGTTATGGGTTCATAATGCTTCAGCTGTTGGATTTGCGGCAGGCTTTGCAAAGCACAGAGACTTTCAGGCATATTTGAAGGATGGCGACCTTCTCAAAACCTGCCTGCACGCTACACGCGAACTTCTGGCTTTGTGCGAAAAACGAGGAGTTAAGCTGGCAGATTACCCTGAAATTTCTTACATGGGCTGGCCTGATTTCCTGGTACTGGGCATCATGCGTTGGATGTTCGCAACCAATAAGAGTATGCAACGATACACTGCCCACGCAGCCTCAGCCGGGAGTCTGCGAGAAACCAAATATAATTTTGACGCGATGCTGAAAACAGCGAAAGAGTTAAAGCTGCCCACACCTGCGCTGAATGAATTAAGTATCCATCTGGAAAATATCGAAGATTCAGAGAGTGCTGAATGAAAATTCTAGTGATTGGTGCAGGTGTGATCGGTACAATCTATGGCTATATCCTTGCTCAAACCGGAAATGAAGTAACACATTACCTCCGGGCAGGAAAAAGTAAGCTTTTTGAAAATGGCATCCGTATGCGGCTGTTGGATGGGAGAGGAAAGAAAACTAAAGAATACGAAGCTGTTTATTCTTTGAAGATGACCGAAGAGTTGAGTGCGGATCATGACTATGACCTAATCCTGGTCAGTGTGCGGCATTACCAGTTGGAATCGGTACTTCCATTACTGCGCGACTTTGCCGGAAAAGCAGACGTTTTGTTCTTCAACGGCAATTGGGACGGCATGGAAATTATCAATACTTACTTGTTACCTTCCCAGTACCTGTGGGGTTTCCCGGTGGCAGGTGGCGGTTACACAAAAGAAAAACTATTGAATGCAGCTCTTTTAGATGAAATCCGGCTGGGGGAACTGGATGGAGAGATATCACCACGCCTGCTGCGTCTGAAAAAGGTTTTTGAAAAAGCACACCTGAAAGTAGATGTTCAGACGAATATTAAACACTGGTTATGGGTACATTTTGCCATTAATAGCGGCGTGATTGGGGCTGCCTTCAAAGCAGGCGGAGCAAGCCAGCTTTTGAGCAGTATTCCGCGATTATGCGATGCCATCCTTGCCAGCCGCGAGGCGCTTGAGATATGTAAGAGACGCGGTGTAAACGTGCAGGCTTTTGAGGATGCAAAAGCATTTTACCAGTCGCCATTGTTGGGAGCTATTGCGATCTGGTTGATGATGAAAGTCAATAAACCTGCTCGAAAAATCATGGAAACACATTCAGCAGTTGACGAATTACAGATATTGTATCGGGATGTACTTAACACCGGCGAAATGCTCAAGATGCCCATGCCAAATTTCAGGTCGCTTTTAAAATATGTAGAAAATCCACCTTTTCAAGAGTGTTGATCTCTACAATAAAAGGATGGGTAGTAACTTGATCAACTCGCAAAATTAGCGTGAATGTACTTGCGCGGATAAGTCGGATGTACGGATATAAGTTCCGGCCGGTGATGGCAAATCCACATGAACGTATTGCAGAAAGAATGAGTGTTGAATTTTGGACAGCTCTGTTGGAGAAAACTGTTGTGTTGTGGTGCGGTCGCCCCTGAAAAACAGGGCCAGGCAATCAACCGCACCACAACACTTTAGGTTAATAAATTTTGCTCAGAAAATCCATTAACAATTTGACAAACGTATCGGGTTGTTCGTAGCTGGGAAGATGCCCGGTGGATTCGACAATGGTTTTTCGAGCGCCGGGGATCCGCTTGGCCATTTCATCAGCAGCGCGCAAGATCTCGGAATGATCGAGTGCTCCGGCGACAATCCATGTGGGACAAGTTACCGATTCCAACCGGGTAATGGCAGGTGGGTTAAGGGGATTAGCCGGTTGCATGTCAGAGATAAAGAACGTATTTTGCGTTACAGGAATCTGATTCATCTTTAAAGCATTTTTACGTAAAGTCGCGTCAACCTCGTATGGTTCCCGATGTTCGCCGTCCAGATAGATGCGGATCTGAAGTTCGTTGGCGTGGTCAACATTGCCGTTTTGCAGGGCGGCGAACATGTCCATTAGATAGCGGGGAGGTTCTCCCTGTAGTTGAAAGCCGCTCGGGGTTGTGCCCACCAGGGTTAAAGATTTGAATCGATGCGGTTGTTCGAGAGCCAGATCGAGACAATTCTCTCCGCTGAGGGAACATCCAACCAGATGCGCTTGAGTCATGTCCAGGGCTGTCAACAGACGGTCCAGATCGTAACGCCTGACAACTGGACCCGTTACCGGGCTGGACTTCCCGAAGCCGCGCATGTCGAATCGAATCACGCGGAAATGTTCCGCCAACGGCTCCCGGATGGCATCAAACATTCTGCTGTCCAGGAAGGCGGCGTGCGCCAAAACAAGGGGCATTCCCTCTCCCGCCGTCTCGTAAAACATTTGCCCATCCCCCAGATCAAGATAACCGGTTGTTGTCTTTATCATTTCTTTTTTCCTTTTGTTTTCTGGTATATTTTTATGATACATTTCATTGGGTGACATCTTATGTCACCCAATAATGAGGAAACAGCCGTGCGAGCAGACCGCTTACTGTCCATTATTCTTTTGCTGCAAACACGCGGCAAGATGACCGCCAAAGCACTGGCGGAAGAAATGGAAGTCTCGCGCCGGACGATCCTGCGCGATATCAATGCGCTATCGTTTTCAGGCGTGCCTGTTTACAGCGAAGGCGGGCATGGAGGCGGGGTTGCGCTCGCCGAGGAGTATCGCACTACCCTGACTGGTTTAAATACTCTGGAAGTTCAAAGCCTGTTCGTCGCCCACAATAATGAAGCCTTGCGCGATGTGGGTTTGGGCGACGCCGGAGAACGTCTCATCTTAAAGCTGTTGGCGGCTCTACCCCAAACCCACCATTCCACCGCCGATCATATTCGGCAACGCCTGATGATAGACCCAACGTGGTGGTGGCACGAGACTTCGATCTCGCCTTTTTGGGAGGAGATTCAACAGGCTGTATATGAAGACAGAATGATCAAAGCACAGTATGAGAATGATGATGGTGATATTACAGAGCGGACGCTTGCCCCGTACAGCCTGATTTGCAAGTCGAGTGTGTGGTATTTACTCGCCGAGCGCGACGGGGATCTGCGTACCTATCGCGTCGATCGTTTTCATTCAATGCAATTGCTCGATGGATCGTTTACACGCCGTCCCGATTTTGACCTGCCGGCATACTGGCGCGAGCACACCCAGAAGCTGGAAAAATTTTTATCAGGTTATCATTGCACCTTGCGGGTTCACCCTGACCGAATATCGTTCATCAAGAGGTTAATGCCCGGGCGTTGGGAAATGGATGCCGATGCAGAGGATGGGGGATGGAAGACAATATCCCTTTCCATGGATTCCGACTTGCTGGCCAGGATGCTTATCTTTGGCCTGTCTGGTTTTGTAGAGATTTTGGAACCTTGTGAATTGAAAAAGGCGGTTGAAGCCCAGGCGCGGGATATCCTGAAACAACTCGCATAGCAGTATGTTTGTTCTCCTTTTGTCCAATCTAAAACAAAAATCCCCCGGAATATAGAGAATGTCCGCTTACAAACAACTCGTCATGGAAAAACTGCTCGCACCGCCGTCAAAGGAATCTTTACTCAATTTCATTTCCTGGCTTGACCTGGAATGCGTCGGAGCCGGGGTGGAAGCAGTCCCATGGCAAATTCTTACCCGTTCCATTGTCGCTGCGGGGCGCGCACTGGTGAAAAAACAACACTTTGCGTCAGGCCATCCGGTCGTCCTTACTCTGCAGGCAGCGGAGGCATACTGCCAAACACCGGTGCCGGATCAGTTTGCTCTGTATTTTAAAGCGGCCACGAGATCATATCCCTTTGGTTCGGGGGAAGGTTGTTATGCCATTAATGAATGCGGCTTCCCCGGCTGTCAGCCGGGCAGCGGCTGCCCCAGCGGCGCAGGTTCTCTCTACTCGATCGCACGTGTGGTGGGTAGCGAAGTTGTCTGGCAGGCCATTACCGCAGAACTAATCCCCTGGTTGAAGGAGGGGGATGAGAAGCAATTGCGGAAAAAGGCAGGCAAATGAAGTTTTTTTTCATCGCGTTTACCGGCCATCGAAAGCCTATGTTCCCCCAACACGAAGTTGACCTACCCGGACTAAAGAGCCCGCGCACCGGCACCCGGTACGGGTGTCAAAATGGTGACGCGGAGGATCCGTGAAGACGAGAAAGGACGAGATAGGCTGAACTACAGATACAAATTCAAGTCACGACATTCAGCTAATTAAAGGATCGCAGTAAATTTATAAAGTCATAAAAAGAATTCAAAGCCGCTTGTCAGTATGGAAGCGGTTTTGATTTTTAAGCCCTTTGTTGACTCAAAATCGTCATCATGTAACAATGGTATTGTGTAAAATTATTTACCTTGATTTGCAAATAATGTATTGTTTCATAATTCAAAATTTCAAATCTTAAGGCCAATATGTCCACCAATGCACAGCTCTATAACTGGCAACGATTTTGGTCGCCTCGGGACGCCCAGATAAACCTCAGTGACAGAGGATTTCTTGTTGATCCCACAACTTCAACTTTCGCAAAAGCGTATAATCCTGAGCTTGTGACAACTCAAGATCTAATACTTGAGCCTTGTCTAGTTTTGTTGGGTGAGCCAGGAGCGGGAAAATCAACAGAATTATGCAAGTTATATCAATTAACCCAAGAAAAATTAACGAATTCCAGGAATATCACCCTCTATTACAACCTAAATAATTATTCATCAGATACATTGTTGGTTGAAGAAATTTTTGGAAATCAAAATTTTAAATCGTGGCAGGGGGATTCAAACAACCTATTTTTATTTCTGGATAGCTTAGATGAGGGATTACTCACCATAAAGCAACTTGCAAGCACAATTGGAGCTTATCTGGCAAAAAATTCCAATAAGCGATTATTCTTTCGCATAGCATGTCGTACGTTTGATTGGCCTATTTCATTGGAAAACAAATTAATAAATATATGGGAAAGGGATCAAGTTAAAGTATATGAGATTGCACCATTACGAAAGATGGATATAGCTGAGGCCGCAAAGAAAGAAAATGTAGATTCAACCTCTTTCATCGAAGAAATTATACATAGTGAAGTTGTACCACTTTCAATTAAACCCATTACGTTAAAGCTCTTATTCACTATTTATAAACAACATCAAAATTTTCCCCTTACAAAGTCAGAACTATATGAAAGTGGATGTAAGTTATTATGTGATGAAATTAATGAAAGTAGACGAGATGCTCACCAATTTGGAACCTTATCTACATTACAACGATTAACCGTAGCTGGCAGAATAGCCGCAGTATTGCTTTTATCTAACAGGTCCACAATATTTACAGGTACAGATTGGGGGAATTTACCAATAACGGATTTATCAATTGATAGTTTAATTGGAAGCAACGAGAAGTTTGATGACCTTGTTTTTCCAATAACTAAAGCTGAAGTACTTGAGACCCTGGCTACAGGATTATTTAATTCTAGAGGAGATGAAAGATTTGGGTTTGCACATCAAACATACGCAGAATTTGCTGCTGGCTGGTACTTAGCAAAAAGCCAGTTAACTGGACACCAAATCCAGAGTCTATTTTTCCATCCGGGAGATGGCGGAAAAAGAATAATTCCACAGCTTCACGAAACAGCAGCTTGGATAGCAAGTTATCGTACAGATATATATGATCTTATTCTGCAGAGAGAACCATCGATATTGCTGTTGAGTGATAATACCAGCGTAAATGAAGAGCAACGATTTGCACTCGTTAGTTCGCTTTTGAAGCTCTATGAAAAAGAACAATACTACGACTCGGGTTGGAACACTTATAGTAAATATGAAAGACTGCTCCACTCAAAGTTAGCAGAGCAATTAAAAGTATTCATAGAAGATCGTACTAAAGATACCTTTGTTCGGCGTACTGCAATTGATATTGCTGAAGCATGTGACCTTATAGAACTGCAAAGCGATCTCCTAAACTTGGCAATTGATCAGGCCGAGCAAATGGTTTTAAGAACAAATGCTGCATGTGCACTAAGCCGAATAGGAGACTATGACACAAGGAAAAACATTATCGCCTTAGCTCGTGGTGTTGAAGAAGATCTAGATGACGAATTAAAAGGGTGGAGTTTACAAGCAATCTGGCCAGACTTTATAACAACAAAAGAATTATTCGAACTTATCACACCCATTAAAAATCCTGATTTGATTGGATCTTATTACTTATTTTTAGATGGGCTTCGTAATAAAATCGGGGAATTAAACTTGGAGGATGCTTTGGTTTGGGTCCAAACCCAGAGCGAACATGATCACTTATCGCAAAAAATTACAGATTTGATTGATGCCATAATGATCGAAGCTTGGGAGCAGATTAATAATCCAAAGATATTAGATCTATTCGCAAAAGCGACATTTAATAGGATAACAAAACTTGAGGGGATTATTAGTAGAGATTCGGCCTATTTTGGGGGACCTACATCTTTATTTTTGCAATCATTTGAAGTTGATGATAAAAGAAGACGTTTATTAATCAAAGCCTTGATAGATATTTTCTTATTGCGTGAGAAACATGATTTTTACCTCTTGACTTTTTCACCGCCTCAAATCGTTCTACAAAAAGACTTTGCATGGTTGCTTGAGCAATTACATACTGCTACCAACGAATCAATGAAACAAGCTCTATCTGAAGTTGCCTGGATAGTATTTGATAGAAACGATCCCAAACATATTGAGAAAGCTTATATATCAGCCCAGAAAGAGGATTTACTGGCGAAAGAATTTCTCTCATTTTTTGGTCCAATTGAAATTGGATCCCCCTTAGCTTTGAGTATGAAAAAAACATACGAGACATTAATAAAGTGGGAAGAAAAAAGGAATAACCATCCTGTATTATCACCCTCACCTCAGGAACGAATTTTGAATTTATTGAATGAATTTGAGAATGGAAATGTTGATGCATGGTGGGTGTTGACCCTAAACTTAACTTTAAAACCAGATAGTACCCATTATAGAGATGAGTTCTATCGGGATGTTACAAAAATGCCAGGATGGGAAGAGGCAAGTACTGAGACAAAAGCCCGCATAATAAAAGCTGCGTATGAGTATTTGGAGAAAGGAGAACCAAACACATCAACTTGGTTAGGTAAAAACCGAATCCATAGGTCCGCTTTAGCTGGTTATAGAGCTTTATTCCTCTTTCTCAAAGTAAACCCTGATATTTTGAGGAAATTAAGTTTATCAACCTGGAAGAAATGGGCGCCAATTGTTCTGGCTTTTCCCAATTCTATTTCAGAAGAACAACAAGAATTAATTACCGAGTTGTTGAAAATAACATATTCATATGTGCCAGATGAGATAATCCAGACATTATATGTGATTATTGCTAAGGAGAACAAGGAACATAAATCCATTTTTGTTCTTTCAGGATTAGAAATAATCATGGATGAAAAAATGAAAGGTGCCATTTTTGAGGTTGTAAAAAGCAAATCCTTATTTCCAGAATCTATGTATATTTTGTTATCAGAATTAATTAAATCCCAATTTCCTGAGGCGATTGTTTTTGCCAAATCATTAATTACACTTCCACCTCCTAAAAGAGGAAAGGCAAGGATACGTTCAATTATCGCAGCTCAAGCTCTTTTTCAATATTCCATTGATGCTGGTTGGGAGAATATCTGGCCTGTAATTCTGAAAAATAAGAAATTTGGACAAGAAATGATAGACCGTATGACAAACCTACCAATGAGGGAAAATCAATCCATAGGAAAAAGATTGCCAGAGAAAAATCTTGCCGACTTTTGTTTATGGTTGTTCCAACAATATCCTCCAAACGAAGATCCAAACATCCAAGGTGTACATTGTGTTAGTCAAAGGGAGGAAATTGGTCATTGGAGAAATGAACTTGTCTCTGAACTGACCAACCGAGGAACTTATGAAGCCTATCAAGCTGTCCAATATTTATCATCTAAATTGCCTAAAATTAATTGGCTAAAATGGCAAATACATGACGCTGAAATGAATTACCTCAGGAATTCATGGCATCCATTTGAACCTTCGCAACTTTTGAAATTATTATCCAACCCGGAGTTGCGTTTAGTTCAAAGTGGTGAACAGCTGTTAGATGTAATAATTGAGTCTTTAGCTCGTTTACAGCAAATTCTTCAAGGAGAAACACCACAATCCGTTTTTCTCTGGAATGAACTCCCAAACAAGAAATTTCGCCCAAAAGAAGAAAACCGGCTTTCAGATTATATAAAAAATCACATAATGAATGACATAAAAAATCGAGGCATTATAGCTAATCGTGAAGTGGAAATTCGCCCAACGATTGGATCGATGCCTGGTGAAAAAACTGATATAAGGGTAGATGCATTTATCAGAAGGCCAGGTGGATTGGAATATGATTTGATATCTGTAATCATAGAAACTAAATGCATATGGAATGATGAATTGGGCAGTGCAATGGAAAATCAGCTTGTAAAACGATATATGAAGGATGCTTTGTGTCGTGCAGGGATTTATTTAGTCGGCTGGTATGAATGCCCTCAATGGGACAATACTGACAGTAAAAGATTGAAAAGCCAAAAATATATACGAAATAACCTGGAACAAGAACTGAAGAATCAAGCTCTACAATTATCAGAAAATGATATTAGGATTAGAGAATATATTATGGATGTTAGTCTTAGGCATCCCGATTGAGAATAATGCTAATCTATTTGTAGGTGGAATCAGGTTTCATCCCACCACGACCCGATAATCCCAACTTCGTTATAATTCTCAACAATACAAATCAGCATGGAAACCTGGAGTTCTACCGGTTCAGGAGGGGATATACCTGTGGGCAAATCTCTGGTTGTATATTATTCGCTATTCGGGATGACAAAAAAAGTGGCGGTGGAAATTGCATCCCAGACAGAAGGATACATAATTCGTCTCCAACCTGAAAAGGAATATTCTTTTGATTACAATACGGCGGCTAAAGAAGCCCGCAATCAAATAGACCGGGGATATTGCCCAAAATTGTTGAATGAAAAAGTGGATATAAGCCAGTATGATACCGTTTTCCTGGGTACACCGAACTGGTTTAAGAGAATGGCTCCGCCGGTTTTGAGCTTTCTAAGAACGTATGACCTTAGCAATAAACAGATCATCCCATTCTGTACGCATGGCGGAGGCGGGATGGGAGAAATTGAAAACGAAATCAGAAATGAATGCCAGAAATCCAGGGTGTTAATAGGAATTGCGATAAGGGATGAAGAAATTTCGGAAATCATAGCGGTGTATTTGAAAAATAACTCTGTCAGTTAAAAAAATCCACCTAACATCAACCTCATCCTGACAACCCGGCATGTCATGCGCTATGCGAGTCTCCACCCCTCTTGCGCCTGGCGTTTCCCGGCAGGTGTGATGTGCCTGCCTCCATTTTTTGGGGGGAGCGCATCGCTCTGGCGGGAAGCCCCCGTTTACAACTCGGGTGAGCCATCCGGGCAATTTCGATTACGGTTATACTTGAAAATCTCCGCCTGTCTTGATCGTGTCCGGAGTATTTCTCCGGCTCACCCCCCCCGGGCCGGTATGCATGAGAAATATGGAGGCTCAACAGATGGATCGTCAGGCCAAAATCGACCGCTACGACCGGATTATTGCGCAGCTTGAAACACTACTTCCCAAATCGTCAGACGAACAGGCTAGAAAAGCCTCGGTCGTGGCGCTGCTTCACCACAAAATGAACCATTTCTTCTGGACCGGGTTCTACGAGCTGAAAAACAACCGCCTGGTGGCCAGTCTTTATCAGGGACCAATTGCCTGCATGGAACTGCCCAAAGATACCGGCGTTTGCTGGGCAGCGGTCAACTCGGCAAAGCCGATCGTCGTCCCGGATGTGCATGACTTTCCCGATCACATTGCCTGCGACAGCCGCAGCCTGTCTGAGATCTGCATCCCGTACAGAAGCGCGGGCGGAGACATCTCCGCCGTGCTGGATATTGACAGCGATGTTCTCAACAACTTTGATGACATGGATGAGATGAAACTGTCCGAAATCCTCGCGATGATACCTGTCTGAGCGCGCACTCCTTTGGCGATATATTTTCCCTCACCGATACATCACCGGTCCGGATGAGCAAAAGCCGTTCAGGATATAAGGCACAACTCAAAGGTACTGCTCACCAACATCACTTCCGGCGAGCCAATGGAGTTGACGCTGTTTTTCCCCGGGGAAAGCGGCAAAGATGAAACAGCCGTGTAGATTCTGGCTCCCATCGGCATGTATAAAGGAACGAACCTATGACCTCTGACATAATCACCCTGATCTGGTTGTTTCCCATCGTCTTCATCCTGCATGATTTCGAGGAACTCATTCTGTTCGAACCGTGGCTCAAAAAGAACGCGGGCTTCATCAGGTCGCGTATCGAACACCGCATCCCCGCCGCGATGGAAAAGCGGGTGAGCCGGATTCTGGATAAAACTACGACCGAGTTCGCCCTGCCCATCTACCTGATCTTTATCCTCACCGTGATCGCCTCCCTGCTGGCCGCGCTTTCAGGCCAGGTCATACCATTTTTAATCGCCAGCAGCCTGTTCTTCCTGCACGGTTTCATGCACATCGGCCAGGCCATCTTTCTTCGGCGTTACATCCCCGCGCTGATCACCTCCGTGGTGATCGTCATTCCGTACGGGGCGATCCTGTTCTGGCGGCTCACGGCCGCGGGCTTGCTCGATCTGCCTGGGCTGGGGGTGTTTTTTCTGGCAGGCATCCTGCTCGCGGTTCCCTTCATTCTGGTAATGCACGCCGCCGGGGAATACCTCTACCGGCAGGTGATGGATGTTCTGGTGAGATGAGGATTAAGGAAGAGGAGATCAATATTTACTTTTTGACTTTGCATTTTATTCATTTTTCGGCGTTGAAACCCAAAGTGCCTCAGAAACCCTTTGGGTTTGAGCCCACCGGATATTGTGAGAATGCACGCCGCGGGGAAATACCTCTAAACCGGGCACAATTGCGCTGAATTGCGATAAATAAAGTTATCTTGAAATCTCGGATATGTAATCCGATTTTTCCAGGTATAATATCACTATGATCCAGAGGGATGATTATCTTAATCGGCTAAAAATAGCTCTTGGACGCTCGCCTATAACCGCCCTGCTCGGTCCGCGTCAGTGTGGAAAAACCACTCTGGCTCACCAGTTCACGGAACAGCAGCCTTCCACCTTCTTTGATATCGAATCCGTTCCCGACAGGCGCAGGCTTCAGAATCCAGAATGGATGCTGTCCCGTTTGAACGGGCTGGTCGTCCTGGATGAAATTCAGGAAATGCCCGAACTTTTTCCTGTATTGCGAGTCCTAGTTGACCGCCCGGAAAATCAGGCGCGTTTTCTCATACTTGGCAGCGCCTCTCCGGAGATCATCAAATCCGCTTCTGAGACACTGGCCGGCAGGCTGGAATTTATTGAATTGCAGGGTTTCGATCTTTCGGAAACCGGGACCGATTCCTGGGAAACACTCTGGCTGCGGGGTGGTTTTCCACGTTCGTTTCTTGCATCTTCAGAAGAAGACAGTCTGGCATGGCGTGAGGGATTTATCCGGACTTATCTGGAGCGCGATATTCCTCAACTGGGAATCCAAATTCCTTCTATTACCATGCGCCGTTTCTGGACCATGTTGGCCCACTATCACGGCCAAACCTGGAATGCGTCGGAGATCGGACGCTCCATGGGGTTTTCGGATAAAACGGTGCGTTCTTACCTCGACATTCTGACCGGCACGTTCATGATCCGTCAGCTTCAACCCTGGTTCGAAAACCTGGGCAAACGGCAGGTAAAATCCCCCAAGATCTATTTCCGTGACAGCGGTCTGCTGCACAGCCTGCTGGATATTCCAGATACCCACAGTCTATTCGGTCATCCCAGGGTCGGTGCCTCCTGGGAGGGATTTGCCATCGAGCAGGCGATGCGGCTTATCCACCCCAACACGGCCTACTTCTGGGGCACACATGCCGGCGCTGAACTGGATCTGGTCTTTCAGCACAAAGGACACCGCTACGGGATGGAAGTTAAATTCAACGAGGCTCCGTCTCTGACACCTTCGATGCGGATCGCGTCCTCCGAATTAAATCTGGATCACCTGTGGATCATCTATCCGGGTAACGAAGCCTATCCTGTGAAGGAAAATATTACAGTTCTTCCGCTGAAAGAGCTGGGGACGATCCGGGAACAGTTTAGATGAGGATTGTAAAAAATCGGGGAGGATAGATATTCTGGTCGAATGAGAATTACGGACCGGTAATAGATATCAACTTTATGACTTTGCATACTGTTCATTTTCCAGTGTTCAAACCCTAAGGGTTTCGGAAACCCTTAGGGTTTTCCTTTTTTCAAAAAGTTGCGGCTTGATTACCCCCCCTGCCATGCCGCACATCGACCCTGTACCCGGTATTGAAAAAACACGTCAGCGCTTCTATCATCTCACTGTAACCATATTGCCATAATGGTTTACCTTTCAGGAGAGAGCGCACATGAACAATCCTCATCCCGGGGTGGAAGAATATATTCGCAAAGCCAGGCAGTGGCAGGCGGAAACGGCCGCCCTGCGAAAGATCCTATTGGAAAGCGGCCTGACCGAGGATGTGAAGTGGGGCAAACCCTGTTACACGTTCGAGGGGAACAACATCGCCATCATCCAGGGATTTAAACAATACTGTGCGCTGCTGTTTTTCAAAGGCGCTCTGTTGAAGGATTCGGCCGGGGTGCTGCAAAAGACCGGCGAGAATACACAGGCCGGCCGGCAGATACGCTTCACCTCTGTCCGTGAAATCACTGAAATGGAGCCACTTCTGAAGGAATATCTTCAAGAAGCCGTTAACGTGGAAAAATCCGGCCTTAAGGTGGCCTTTACCAGGAATCCCGAACCCGTTCCCGAAGAATTTCAACGCAAACTGGATGAGATGCCCGTCCTGAAAACGTCCTTCGAAGCTCTGACTCCCGGGCGGCAGCGCGCGTACATCCTCCACTTTTCCGCGCCTGTACAATCTAAAACCCGCGAATCTAGAATCGAAAAGTGCCTGCCGCAAATCCTTGCCGGGAAGGGATTGAACGACTAGCCTGATCGCCGCGTGATTTCCTCTCCTCTCCCTTTGATAGAGACGTGATTTTCCCGCCCAAATTCCTCCCCGTGTCCCGCCGGCGGGCGGGTAAAATTGAACCGGACCAGCAGATGCAGAATGATATAGGGAAGAAGGGAAATCATGAAAGCCAGAGATTTCTGGAATAAGGTAGCCAAAGACTATGACGCGAGCATGCGGGCCCGCTACGCCCGGGCGTACGAGCGCACCATCGCAATCACGAAGGAATACGTAAAAAAAGAAGACCGGGTGCTGGATTATGCCTGCGGCACCGGGATCGTGACGAATGAAATCGCCCCGCTGGTGCAGTCGGTGATGGCCATCGATATTTCAGAAGAGATGGTCGCGCTGGCCAGGAAAAAGACGGCCGATCGACGTCTGGAAAACATCACATACCTGGTTACCGGCTTGAATGACCCACGGGTGGCCGGCGGACGCTACACCACCATCACGGCGTTCAACGTCATGTATTTCATCGAAGACCTGGACGGGCTGCTGAAGACGTTCCATGAGATGCTGCCTGCCGGAGGGTTTTTCCTGTCGGTCACCGATTGCCCGGGTGAATCCCGCAGCCTTAAAATTCGGGGAATGGCGATCCTGTCAAAACTGGGTCTTCTGCCGTATTTTCGTTCTCTCACCACGGCGCAGCTCACCGGCAAGATCGAAAAAGCCGGCTTTGATCTCGTCAGGGTGGAAAACCTGCATCCCGATCCGCCCAATGTGTATGTGGCCGCCCGCAAACCAGGAAATTGAAAGACGATCCACCCGGTGAAGAATGATCTGCCAGGCATTCAATAATAGCAAAAGGAGCCGCTCAATGCTAAGAGGTAAATTATTACTCATTGTCACTTTGGTGGTATTCATATTATCCGGTTGCAGCAGTTTTCTCATGCCCATTAAACCCACTGAAATTGTGGGCTACGGGTCACAACCCCGGGTTTCTCCCGACGGGAAGAAAATCGCGTTTTGCAGCGCCGATGATGGAACGGCAAAGGTCTATACCGTGAACATGGATG
>JAAZMZ010000053.1 GCA_012798535.1 Leptolinea sp. | reverse complement strand
GAAATGACCATGCAAATGGAATAATTGTAAATAACGCCCAACCAGTACAGCGGACCGCGGTGGTAGACCAGTGTATTATAGGGGGCATCCGACGGAGTTACATACTCAGACCAGATCAGATGGTGATAATTGTTAGTTGCGGCCAGTAGAAAGATGATATTAGGGAGCACCCAGAGCAGGAATATCTTTCCCGGGTGAATATGTGTTTTAAAATCAAAAAAGTATAAGACAAAGAGTAATACAAAAGGAAGGCAGTTAAAAACGCCAAAATAGCTGAATTGAGAGAACAGAACCTTAATGGAATTCTGTTGAACGGCACTTTCCAGGCCAACGAAAAAACTCCATTCGGCGATCATCAAGACAGCGAATCCGAGCAGAACGCACTCGCGGTTGGCCCAACGCAGAAACAATTGAATGGACAGAGTCAGCGAGAGAAACCCGGTACAGAGCAGGGCTATGGCATACGGATTGAAATTCCAGGTGATCAATATTGCACTCTCTCCCGAGAATCAGAATCACAATGACCTGAACACAACCTGACCATACGTGTAGAGCTACGTTTAATAACAAAAGGATTATCTTAGTATGCGGAGTTGAAGAGATCCTTTCAAGAAAAATGAAGTAAAGAAAAATTACAAAAAGGTAAAGTCAAAGCATGTGAGAAATATATAAAAATGAAAAATTATTAAGGTCCATTTTCATTTTCGTTCTGTTTTTACTATTGAAAGATTTAATTACCCGGTTTACTCCAGGTCTTTCACAGGCAATTTACCCTCGGATTATGTGTGTGAACCGCGTATTTTTTGTCTGTTATTAAATTATTGTATCCTCTGATTGTAGAAACGGCCAGTTACCGCAACTGAAGTAGCGGCTGCTGAAGGATCTTTCAGAGAAGGCTAATGACAGGTAAACCATAAAGCAGGGCTGTACATATCAAAAAGGTCATTGTTCAGGAAATGATAGAATGATGATGTTTACCATTATTGATGGAGGTGTTGGATGGAATATCGTCATCTGGGTCGTTCGGGAATACAGGTAAGCGCTCTTTCTCTCGGTTCATGGGTGACGTTTCACAATCAGGTTGACACGGAAGCTGCGATTCAAGCCATGTCGGCCGCCTATGACGCGGGGGTGAATTTCTTTGACAATGCCGAGATCTATGCCAATGGCAAATCCGAAGAGATCATGGGTGCCGCTCTCAAAAAACTGGGATGGCGGCGGGGCAGCTATCTCATTTCCACCAAGTTATTCTGGGGAATCAACGACAGTGTGAATGAAAAGAACACGCTGAACCGTAAATATCTAATCGAGGGGATCAATGGCTCATTAAAGCGCCTGGATATGGACTATGTCGACCTGATCTTCTGCCACCGGCCGGATCCTTCTACACCCATCGAGGAGACCGTGTGGGCTATGCACAACATCGTGGAGTGGGGGAAAGCGCTCTACTGGGGAACATCCGAATGGTCAGCGGCTGAAATCATGGCTGCCATTGAGATTGCCGATAGACATCATTTGCATAAACCCGTGATGGAACAGCCTCAGTACAACATGTTCTCACGCCACAGGGTTGAAGTGGAATATGCCCGCCTGTTCAGAGATCACGGTTATGGCGCAACGACCTGGAGCCCACTGGCTTCGGGCTTGTTGACCGGCAAATATAACAACGGCATTCCGGAAGGATCACGCGGAAAACTGCCGGGTTACGAGTGGCTGCAGGATCAATTGACCAATAAAGACGCGATCACCAGAGTACAAAAACTTCAGGTCATCGCCTCCGGACTGGGTGTAACCATGGCGCAATTGGCTCTGGCATGGTGTCTGAAGAATCCCAATGTCAGTTCGGTGATCACCGGCGCCAGCCGGGTGGAACAGGTGCGCGAGAACATGAAAGCCCTGCAGGCCTTGGAGAAACTAACTCCGGAAATCATGTCGAAAATTTCAGAAATTCTCGGACCGAAAGATCTGTTTGCCGAAGGATGAGGATGCGAAAACATGGATGGCAAGGAAAAATCAACCGGTAAAAAGAAGCGGATCGTCGTAGAGCCGGACGGGCCGTACCGGGTGGAAGGTGGCATTCCCCTGGTGAACAAAGTGCAGGTGGTTTCAGAATACGGCGAACCGCTTACCTGGAAAACCCTCAACCGGATCGAAACCGGTGAAGAATATTCCCTTTGCCGCTGCGGCCATTCCAGCGATTTTCCGTTCTGCGACTGCACCCACGCCGAGATCGGTTTCGATGGAACAGAAACCGCCCGGACAGACACGTTTGAAGAACGCAAACGGGATCTGCCCGGCGGCCAGGGACTGGTTGTCAAACTGGACAACTACCTGTGCATGGGTTCCGGCTTTTGCGGCAACCGCCTGACCAATATCCGAAAGATGATGTCTCACACCGCCGAACCCAGTGTAAGAGCGGAGATCATCGCCATGATCGAGCGTTGCCCGGCAGGCGCCTATACCTATGCCATGCAGGAAGGTGAGGCGGATATCGAACCGGACCTGCCGGAACAGATCGCTGTGACGGTGGATATCACCAGCGATGGACCGATACGCTCGGCCTACTGGGTGACCGGAAATATCCCGATCGAGCGGGCGGACGGCCAGCCCTTCGAGATCCGCAACCGGGTGACACTGTGCGCCTGCGGCGAGTCGAGAAATAAACCGTTGTGCGACGGCAGGCATCGCAACCTGAAATCCACCCGAAAATAATTACATTAAATCTGCCCCGATATCGGGGTAGTTTTTTCCCTTTGCCTTATCAATCACCTGGCAGAAAATAACGCATCTCTACCAGCGGCTTGCCGAGAACGATTTCTTTAGAAGTTCCATCATAAACATAACCGTAGCGTTCATAGAACCGGATAGCCCGGGTATTTTGTTCGAGCACCCAGAGGATTACCCCGGTATGACCGGTTTCCTTCAATCTTTTCACACCGTAGTCCATCAGGCTGCGCCCAAATCCCCTTCCCTGGTGTTCCGGCAAAACATACAGCGCGGCGATACCGCCTGTGCCGGGGATCACATCAGGATCCGGCGCGGTATGTAAAGCCAGCAGCCCGACCGGGGTATCCTGATCCAGGGCAATATAGCTTTCACTCAATTTATTCGGAACCGCAGGCTCCAGCAGCTTCTGTTTAAAGAACGCCGCACGGCTTTCAGGTGTTAGTTGAATCAGATATTCATCGGGGATGATCCCCGCGTAAGCAGCCTGCCAGGTGCGGGAATGGATTCTTCCCAGAGCTTCGGTATCTTCCATGGTAGCTTTACGAATGAGCAACATTCCGATTGGAACACCGGAATTCGAAGTTACCGGTTATTCAAGCTTATTCCAGGCCTGGCAGATGCGTTCGTAGGTCTGGCTGAGTTCTTCAGGCAGCACCCGCACCATGCCGGTCGTGGTGATGAAATTCGTATCTCCGCTCCAGCGCGGGACTACATGGAAATGCACATGGCTGGCTACTCCCGCTCCGGCCACATCACCGATGTTGGTGCCAATGTTGAAACCTTCCGGCTTATACACAGACCGCAGCACACGGATGGAGGTGTTTAATAGTGCCATGATCTCATTGCCCGTTTCGACATCCAGATATTCCATAGACGGATGATGAGCGTTGGGAACGACCATTAGGTGTCCGCTGGTATATGGGTAACGATTCAAGATGACGAACGCTTTACTTCCCCGGAAGGCAACCAGATTTTCCGCATCGTTGGCAGATTTCAGGGCGTCACAGAAGATGCAGCCATCCTTGTGTTCATGGTTCATAATGTAGCTCATTCTCCAGGGAGACCAGATGTGATTCATATTTCCGGTTATTTTAGCATATTTGACAGCCCTGGCAGGGAAGGTTAAAGTTAATCCATGTTTCAGCCATCTTTGCTTAAGCCGTCTTCGTTTTCTGTTACCGAAGTCACCCGCTACCTGCGCACCTTGCTGGAAAGCGACGCGGTATTGCAGGATATCTGGATCGCCGGCGAGGTTTCCAATATCTCTCGCCCGGCTTCCGGGCATATATATTTCACCTTGAAAGACAGCGCCGCCGCCATAAAATGCGTGGTCTGGCGTTCGACAGTTTTCCGGCTTCCCGATATGCAGGTGGGTTCGCAGATTGAGGCGCACGGCTCGGTATCCGTCTATGAGCGGGACGGAGCGTATCAACTGTATGTGGACGCGGTACGCCTGCGCGGGGAAGGCGAACTCTATCAGGAATTCCTGCGTTTGAAAACCCGGCTCGAAGCCGACGGTTGGTTTGACGAGGAACGCAAACGCTCTCTCCCGGAACGCCCGCGCACCATCGGGATCGTCACTTCACCGACCGGCGCCGCCCTGCAGGATATGTTGAACACCCTGCGCGGCCGCTACTGCCTGGCGGAAATCGTCATCGCGCCGGCGGCTGTTCAGGGCGTGGAAGCGCCGGGTGAGATCGTGGCCGCCATTCGCAGGTTGAATGAACAGGTGCACCCCGATGTCATCCTGGTGGCGCGCGGCGGAGGCTCCATGGAAGACCTCTGGGCATTCAACGACGAAAGCGTGGTGCGGGCTGTGGCCGAATCTGACGCGCCGGTGGTGACAGGCATCGGCCATGAGACGGATTTCACTCTGGCGGATTTTGCCGCGGATGTACGCGCTCCCACCCCGACCGGTGCGGCCGTCATGGCAACTCCTTCGCGCGAGGACCTGCTGGCCGAACTTCAGGCCGTCCTTCAGGATTTGAACTATGAATTGATCTCACGGCTGGAAACTTCTCATATCAGCCTACGGCAGGCACATTCCCGCCTGGATCGGGAATCTCCCATCCGCAGGATCGAGCGCGAACGCCAGCAGGTGGATGGGCTGGCCGCGAACGTGGAGCGGGGGTTGCGCGGGCGACTGCAATTTTTCCGAATGCGGCTGGTGAACAACGCCAGCCGGCTGGCAATCCTCAATCCGCAGGCGGTGCTGCAGCGTGGTTACGCGCTGGTGCAATTGGAAGATGGCACACTTGTGCGATCCGCCGATCAACTGGCGGTGAATACCCGCACCGTAACCAGGCTGGCGCGGGGTTCCGCGGTCAGCCGTGTGGAATCGACCAGACTGGATTAAAATCAAGACATGGTTAAAAAATCACCTGCCATCACGCAAACACCTGTGGAAGACCTGACATACGAACAGGCTTTTGCCGAACTGGAAGGAATTGTTACCCTGTTGGAACAGGAGCAGACCGAACTGGAAGCGACCATTGCCTGGTTCGAACGCGGACAGGCGCTGGCCAAACGCTGCCAGGATCTGCTGGATAAGGCGGAGATGCGGGTGCGGACGCTGGGTGTTGACACGGCGGGCGGCGAACCTGAAGAGGTATGATCAACGATCTACTGCATAATGGGATGCTGATATCAGCCCTGGCGGGCTGGTTTCTGGCACAGGGGGTCAAACCTTTCGTGCATTACGCCCGCACACGCCGCTGGAACTGGGGGCTTTGGTTTAGTTCGGGCGGGATGCCCAGTTCACACTCCGCGTTGATGTCTGCCACGACCCTTTCCATTGGCCTGTTCGAAGGATTCGACACAGCCGTTTTTGCGCTGGCCGTGGCCATCATGATGATCGTGGTGTATGACGCGGCCGGAGTGCGCCGGCAGGCTGGCATGCATGCTGAACGTATCAACCGCATGATCAATGAATTATTCGCCGGGCAGCCTTTCACCGATAAGCAGTTGAAAGAGGTGCTGGGACATACTCCGCGGCAGGTGGTGGCCGGCGTGATCTTCGGTTTCGCCATCGCCATCGTGGTGTGGTTGTTGTTCAAGGTTGGGGGCGG
>JAAZMZ010000052.1 GCA_012798535.1 Leptolinea sp. | reverse complement strand
TGATTGTTGTGCAGGCTGCCTCTGCCGAGACGGTCAACCAGGCAACGGAAGAAATATCCAACATTCTGCGTACCCGTCACCGCACCCGCGCCGGAGAAGACGATTTTCAGGTAATTTCCCAGCAATCCGCAGTGAGCATGGTCAGTTCCATCACCAATGTGTTGACCATCTTCCTGGGCGGCATTGCGGCCATTTCACTGCTGGTCGGCGGTATCGGGATTATGAACATCATGCTGGTATCTGTCACAGAACGCACCCGCGAGATCGGTTTGCGGAAAGCACTGGGCGCAAGAAAATTAGATATCCTGATCCAGTTTCTCGTTGAATCATCTTTACTCAGTCTCTTCGGTGGGATCCTCGGGATCGGTCTGGGCTGGTTGATCGCGTTCATTGTGGAGAAAGTGGCTGCTGCTTCGGGTACAGTTTTCACACCTGTAGTGGGATTGAACGCCATTCTGCTGGCCACCATTTTCTCGACGGCAGTCGGCTTGTTCTTCGGGATTTATCCGGCGAATCGGGCAGCCGGTTTACAACCTGTTGAAGCCCTGCGTCACGAGTGACATCAGTCGCTGGTAGGCTTCTTCCCCCATAAAATACCGCAATTCCGGTTCGAATGTAACCGCCAGGGGTATCTTAATTTTGGATGGCCGCAGGCAGGAACCGGGTTCATCAAGAAGAAGGTCGGTCTCATCCAGTGTGATCCGGCCTTCTTCATCCAGATCCAGGGGATGCAAGATACAATAAAACGGTTTGAAAGCCCACGGATGTCTTCCAGAGCGCGAGGCAGCCGTCTGCAGCGCACATTTATGGTCGGCACGCAGAAAAATGCAGGCTGAACCGCCATAGTGTCCTGGATTTTCCACCACCCGGCTGTGAATCACCTTCCCGGTAGGGGCATGCCTGTCCAGGTCTTCACGCCCATCGAACCAGGTATTTGGATCTCGCCAGTCCTTAAGCATCTCCGGTATGATCAACCCGGCGTTTTCTCGTATCTTTTGCGCTTCATCCCAATCGATCCAGACTCCATACAGGCAGCACGCAGCCTGACATTCGTGCAAATGGCAGCGTACCATTGGCTCGCTTTCAAGCATACGTGGGTTGTAATTCAATGAATCCATGGGATGAATTTTACTCTGAGTGTCAAAATCTACAGGTCACTTGCGGTAGAATTACCAGAACACCAAAGAAAATCTATTTCGCGAGGAGGGAACAGCCATGGCCTGGAAAGTATTGTTGACGGATGGTTTGGAAGAAAATGGGAAGGAGATTTTGCGCTTAAAAACTGAAGTTACCGATCAACCGGGAATTTCAGCAGAAGACCTGTTGAAAGTGGCGGGTGAATATGACGCCATCATTATACGTGGTCGGACCAAGGTCATTCCGGCCGTGTTCGATGCTGCTGGCAGGTTGAAAGTTGTCGGCCGCGCAGGTGTGGGTGTAGATAATATTGATCTGGCTGCTGCAAAAAGTCACAATGTGATTGTGGTCAATTCACCGCTGGCAACCACTCTTGCGGTAGCCGAACTGGCCATTGGCCTTATGTTCGCCATTGCGCGCGAGATCCCCCGGGCGGATGCCGCCATGAAGAACGCCAAATGGTTGAAGAAGGAACTGGAAGGTGTTGAATTAAACGGCAAGACGCTGGGTGTCGTCGGAATCGGACGTATCGGATCTGCCACTGCCCGGCGGGCTACTGCAATGGGTATGAAGGTTCTGGCATATGACCCAAAAAAATCAGCGGAAGATATTCGTCAGCTCGGTGCAGAACCAGTGCCTCTGGACGATCTGTACGCGAAATCGGATTTCATAACCGTTCATACTCCGTTAACCAATGAGACCCGCGGGATCATCAACGCGGATTCCTTCCAAAAGATGAAAAATGGAGTACGGTTGGTCTGCGCCGCCCGTGGTGGTGTCATCGATGAAACAGCTCTGTTGGATGCGCTGAATTCAGGGAAAGTTGCCGCCGCCGGCCTGGATGTATTCGCCGTTGAACCACCGGGTGAAAGCGCACTGGCAGCCCATCCTCATGTGGTAGCCACTCCACATATCGGTGCGCAAACTGTAGAAGCCCAGGCCAGAGCGGCAGCCGATATTGCCACCGAAGTTCTGGCCGCACTTAATGGCGAAGAGCTTCGCTGGCGGGTTGCCTGAACCTATGAGCAAAGATTCTCTCGATCAGTTAAAGACCCTTCTTGGTGAAGTGTATGATCTGAACTCCACCCTGGCGTTAATGGG
>JAAZMZ010000004.1 GCA_012798535.1 Leptolinea sp. | reverse complement strand
GCCGTCATCGAATACTTCGCCACCGGCGCTTCTGTGGAAGGCTGGGTGAAAGCCGGCGGAGCCATCTCCCCGCACAAAGACTCCAAACTCGAATGGTACACCAATGATGTGGACCGCGGCATCGCCAAGATGATCATGGATGCCACCTCCGTCCGCTTCGATGGTTCCGACCTGATGCCGGGTGCCGTAGGTGCCGGTTCATTCTGGAAAGAAATGACCTCTTATGTCAGTGGCAGCATCGATCTGGATACCGCCCTCAAGGATATTGACGCCTCCTGGCCGAAATAAACGTCTGAGGTAGTACTTCTGCATCAAGGGGCAGGGATGTAACATCCCTGCCCCGGAAATACCCAATCCTGATTAACAACAATAAAATGCGATGCCAACCGTGGCCAGATAGATCAGCTATACTGTCATTATCCTTCTTCTTTTAAGTAATTGCGATCCATTTCCTGATACGTTTTCTGGCAAGTAAAAGGAGGCAGGCATGCAAAGCTCCACAAAGACCCAATCCGACCAGGTCGGTGTACTCACCTGGCTTGGATCTAATATTGGGCGCATTCTGGTTTCCCTGATCGTACCAATTCTGACCTTTGTCATTCTCTGGCAGGGATACATCTTTCTACGGGATTCCGACGCGCCAAAACTGGTGATCGTTCTGGTCGCCATCGTCTGGGGGGTAGGTGGTGTCGCCCTGCTCTTCTTTGTTACCAACTGGCTGGTCGAAAAACTGCCAGGGCTGTGGGTACAGCGCATCCAGCCATTCGTCTTTGTCGGCCCAGGATTGGCGCTGTTGACCTGGTTTCTGGCTTTGCCTGTGCTGCGGACGCTGTATCTGTCTCTGTTCGATGAGACAAGCACAAAATTCGTGGGACTGGATAATTACATCTTCGCCTTCACCGACCGCATCATGCTGGAAGCCTTTCGTAACAACCTGTTGTGGATGATTGTGGGCACCAGTGTTTGTGTGTGTCTGGGTTTGTTGATTGCCGTTCTGGCAGACCGCTCTAAATATGAATCAGTCTATAAAGCGATCATCTTCCTCCCCATGGCCATTTCCTTCGTCGGTTCGGGCGTGATCTGGAAATTTGTGTATGCCTACAAAGGGGAAGGCGCCGGCATTCAGGAAATCGGCCTTTTGAACGCTATCATCGTCGCTCTCGGCGGGCAATCTCAGGCCTGGTTGATCACCCCTCCCTGGAACAATTTCCTGTTGATCATCATCATGGTCTGGATGCAGACCGGATATGCCATGGTGCTGCTCTCCTCGGCAATCAAAGGTATCCCGGCTGAATTACTGGAAGCTGCCCGCGTGGATGGCGCCTCGGAAGTGCAGGCGTTCTTCAAGATCACCATTCCTTATATTCAGGGCACACTGATCACGGTGACCACCACCATTTTGATCTTTAGCCTGAAATTGTTCGATATCGTGCGCGTTATGACCGGCGGTAACAACGGCACCAACGTGATCGCCAACGAGTTCTATATTCAGAGGTTTACCTACAACAATCCAGGCCGGGCATCGGCCATCGCTATTGTTCTGTTGATTGCAGTCATCCCCGTCATGATCTACAACCTGCGGCAATTCCGCGAAAGGAGGGCTTTCTGATGGCTGCAAAAACGGCAAGTAAATCAGCGCAACAGCGCTCATCCAGTATTTTGATCAACGGCGTACTCATTTTTATCTGCCTGTTGTGGACCGTCCCGACCATCGGTGTCCTGGTCACTTCCTTCCGCGACAGTCGCGACATCTTTACTACTGGCTGGTGGACCGTTTTACCTCACATGGGTATGGTGGACGCGGGCGAGATCAAACTGGATGCCAACGTCGATGTCAACGGCCCTATTGAGATCGACGGCGTGTCACATACCTTCCAGGAATGGCGTGAGGGTGTAACCATGCCCGACGGCCGTAAGATCACCTGGTTTGGCAACAAACGCACCCGCACCCTGAAAATCGAACAGGAAAAATGGCAGTGGTTCGGGGCCAATATTACTCTGGATAACTACAAGAACGTTCTGACCGGTCAGGATATCAGCTACAAGGACGCCGAAGGGAAGACCATTATCCGCAAAGGTGGTAATTTCAGCTCGGCTTTCCTGAATTCCATTGCGGTGGCCGTGCCTTCCACCATTATCCCCATTCTCATTGCCGCCTTTGCCGCCTATGGTTTCGCGTGGATCAACTTCCCCGGCCGCAAATTCTTCTTCACCGTGGTCGTCGCTCTGCTGGTGGTCCCTCTGCAGCTAGCACTGGTTCCTGTTCTGCAAGACTACACGAAGCTTGGCCTGAACGGTACCTATATGGCCATGTGGCTGGCGCACACCGGCTTCGGTCTGCCGCTGGCGATTTACCTGATGTTCAATTACATTTCCACCCTGCCCCGCGATATCCTGGAATCGGCCTTCATCGACGGCGCTTCAAACTTCACCATCTTCACCCAGTTGATCTTTCCGCTTTCCGTCCCGGCGCTGGCCTCCTTTGCCATATTCCAGTTCCTCTGGGTATGGAATGACTACCTGGTTGCCCTGGTCTTCCTGGGTGATAAGAACCGCGTGGTGACCAGCGCACTGGCCGCCATGGTCGGTGAAAAAGGCCAGGACTGGCACCTGCTAACCTCCGGCGCTTTCATCAGCATGATCCTCCCATTGGTCATTTTCTTCGCGCTGCAGCGCTATTTCGTGCGCGGTTTGATGGCAGGTTCCGTCAAGGGATAACTTTTCGGCGATGCCTGTTCCTTCCTCCTTGCCTCAGGATGCAGCCGGACGCACTTTTGCCCGGCTGTATCCGCGAATCCTGACCACCTTTAGACAGTACAGGCGTGAATCTCCGGCCGACTGGGACGTCTTTTCCCGCCAGTTGACGGCCAATTTCGAAGCCCTCTTTAACGCGCTTGTCCAGGTCTACGGCGATCAGTATGATTTCTACTATCATCTGGAAACCCTGCTCGAAGCTCTGGTTCAATCCTGGAAGGAACGCCCTGAAGAGCTAAAGGAGCTTGACCAGCGCCGCCAGAATGACCCGTACTGGTTCCAATCCAATCATCAGATGGGCGGGGTGTGCTATGTCGATCTTTTTGCCGGCAATCTGAAAGGGCTGGAAGCCAAGGTGGAGTACTTCCATGAGCTGGGGCTGACGTATCTGCATTTGATGCCGCTCTTCCGCAGCCCGGCCGGAGAGAATGACGGCGGGTACGCCATTAGCAGCTACCGGGAAGTAAATCCGCGTATCGGCCGGATGTCCGAATTGACTGATCTGGCCGGCCGGCTGCGCAGGAATGGCATCAGCCTGGTGTTGGACTTTGTGTTCAACCATACCTCGGATGAACACGAATGGGCGGTCAAAGCCCGCGCCGGTGACCCGGTTTTCCAGAATTATTATTATATGTTCACCGACCGGAAGAAACCGGATGAATATGAGCGTACCCTGCGTGAGATCTTCCCGGAAGAACACCCCGGAGCCTTTACCTGGTTCCCGGATTTTCAACGCTGGGTATGGACGACGTTCCATTCCTACCAGTGGGATTTGAACTATTCCAATCCAGAAGTGTTCATTGCCATGGCGCGGGAAATGCTGTCGCTGGCCAACGCCGGTGTGGAAGTGCTAAGACTGGATGCCGTGGCATTTATCTGGAAACAACCGGGAACCTCCTGTGAGAATCTGCCGCAGGCACATCTGCTGATCCAGGCTTTCAATGCCTGTGCGCGCATCGCCGCACCGGCGCTGCTCTTTAAATCTGAGGCTATTGTCCACCCGGATGAAGTGGCCCGCTATATCAAACCGGAAGAGTGCCAGCTCTCCTATAATCCCCTGTTGATGGCCTTGCTCTGGGAAAGCCTGGCAACCCGCAAGGTCAGTTTGCTGCAGGAATCGATGCGCAACCGCTTCGCCATTGATCCGGGCTGTGCCTGGGTGAATTACGTGCGCTGCCATGATGACATCGGCTGGACATTTTCAGATGAAGACGCCGCCCGTCTGTGGATGAACGGTTACGATCACCGGCGTTTTCTCAACGATTTTTACACCGGCCGATTTCCTGGTTCCTTTGCACGCGGCCTGCCGTTCCAGGAGAATCCGAAGACGGGTGACTGCCGGATTTCGGGTACCTGCGCCTCGCTGGCCGGCCTGGAAGACGCTCTCATGCAAAAATCCGATGAAGCCGTCGACCTGGCCATTTCGCGTATCCTCTTGATCCATGCTGTTATCATGACTATCGGCGGCATTCCCCTGCTTTATCTGGGCGACGAACTGGCCATGTTGAACGATTATTCCTATCGCGACGACCCGCACAAGGTACAGGACAGCCGCTGGGTGCATCGCCCGGCTTTTGATTGGAAAAAAACCGCCTCACTGGCTGATGGAAAAAGCCCGGCCACGCGGGTCTTCAACGGCCTGAAGAAGATCATTGCCGTGCGCAGCGCGAACCACGCCCTGAGCGGCCACACGACAGATTTTATCGATACCGGGAATATTTCCATCTTCGGGTACCTGCGTGCGGATGGAGATCAGCGCCTGCTGATTCTGGCCAATTTCAGCGAACATGAACAGATCATATCATCCAATGTGCTGCGCCTATACGGCCTGGGATATGAGTATTATGACCTGCTGTCCGACCAGGTTTTTCCCCCGAACGATATTGCCATGAAGCCCTACCAGTTCCTCTGCCTTCAGGTGGAGTAAGAGGTTTATTAATATGGATTGAAATCTATACGGCATTGCCGTATAATACAGTTATGGAATTCATCGAAGCCAGCTCTTCACGAAATATATCTATGAATATTTGACCGAAGAGGAATATGTAGGCTTACAGAACCTTCTGGCTAACTATCCTGAGATGGGTATGCTGGTTCCCGGTTCTGGTGGTGTCCGCAAGATACGCTGGGCTGTATCCGGTAGAGGAAAGCGCGGCGGTGTTCGAGTGATCTATTACTTCAAAAAGAGCGAGGACGAAATCTGGTTTCTTACAATTTATCAAAAGAATGAGATAGAAACTATTCCACCTCACATCTTGAAACGAATCGCGAAGGAAATTGAAAATGTCTGAAAGAAATATCGGCCAGGAGATACTGGATGGACTTCAGGAAATTAAGGACTATAGAACCGGTAAGGGAACCCTCATCAGGCGAACACTCAGAGATCCGGCTCCGGTTTCTACCATACGTGCTAGATTGAACCTTTCACAGGCAGCTTTTGCCGGCCTGATGGGTGTCAGTCTTCGCACGGTGCAAGATTGGGAACAGGGCAGACGAAAACCCAGCGGCCCGGCAGAAGCACTCTTACGGATCGCCGAACAGAAACCGGATGTGTTTCTGCATATATCATGATAATCATCACGTTAATCTCAATAAAGCATTAAATCGTCCCCCGTTTTCAACCGGGGGTTCTTTGGTATGATTAAATCACAATCCATTATTCGTATCTGATCTGGAGACTCCCTATGAAAATTGCCGTTACCGGCGCCCAGGGTTTGCTGGGTGAAGAATGTATGCGCACACTGGGCGCGGAATATGACATGCTCCCCCTGCCATCCCACCGAGAACTTGACCTGGTGGATTTCAACGCCACCCGTGACTGGTTCCTTGCGCACAAGCCCGATGTGATCATCCACACCGCCGCCAACCGCGATCCCGATTCCTGTGAACGGGACCATGATCTGGCCTGGGTTTCCAATGTTCTGGTGACCTACAATGTGGTGAATGCCGCCCGTGAACTGGATGCCGTTTTCGTGCACGCCAGCTCTGACGCGGTATTTCCCGGCAACCGTGATGAGCCCTATCACGAATTCGATGAAGCCCGCGACCCCATCAATCTATACGGTTACACCAAACTGGCCTCTGAGAAGCTGGTTCTGCAGTATCTCCCCAAACATTTTAATTTGCGACTGCCGTTGCTCTTTGGCCGCACCGGCGGATTAACCCGAAACAATCTGCTTAAGGCGCGCCATGCCGCTCTCTCCGGGCAAAAAACCGTGGCAGCCGGAGATACTTTCTCCACCGCCTGTTCGGTGCGGGATGTCGCCCGGTCGCTGGCCGTCATGTTGAAGACACCCTTTTATGGCACCTATCACTTCGCCAATTCCGGTGAGGTTTCACGTTCCGGATATCTGCAGACCTTCCTGAAAGCCATCGGTCTGGACCCCGGCTGGATCACCGCCAGTACGATCGCTGAGATGAAACGGCCTGCCAGGCGCTGCCATCATATTGCCATCACCAGTCTGCTGTTAAAACCGGTCTTCGGCATCACCCTGCAGCCGGTGGAAGATGCCCTGGCTGAAACGGTGGCGGATATGAAGGCTGACGGTATTCTCTGATCCAGACCGGCTGCCGGCGTACAGAACCATGCGCAAATACCTCCCTGCTCTGATCGTCTTACTGGCTGTGGCAGCCCGCCTGATTCCCGGCCCGCGGGTGGTGGATGACGCCTATATCACCTTCCGTTACGCGCGCAACCTGATCGAAGGTCAGGGTCTGGTCTACAATCCCGGTGAAGCTGTGCTTGGGACGACCACACCGCTGTTCAGCCTGATCATAGCCGGACTGGGAGCGATCGGTGGCCCGCAGATGTCCTATCCATGGATGGCGTTGCTTGTCTCCGCCGCGGCCGACAGCCTGACCTGCCTTCTGCTGCTGCGTCTGGGCAGAACCGGCGGATTCGAAAAAGCCGGCCTGGCGGCAGCTTTCATCTGGGCGGTACACCCGTATGCGGTCACCTTCGCCATCGGCGGCATGGAAACCAGCCTGTTCGTCTTTCTACTGCTAGCTGCCGGAACCGCGCATCTGGAACAACGCCGTTCATTGGCCGCTCTGTGCGCCGCACTTGCGCTGATCACCCGCCCGGATGCGGCAATTCTTGTCGGTTTGCTCGTTCTGGACCGCCTGTGGGGTATTCTCCATCGCAAAGAAGGCCGGCCGGGCGTCGTGGAAGGGCTGGCCTTTGTTCTTCCACTGGCAGCCTGGTATGGTTTTGCCTGGATGTATTACGGTTCGCCGCTGCCTCATTCCATCACCGCTAAAATGGCCGCCTACCGCCTGGGGGAACACGCGGCTTTCATCCGCCTGCTGCAACATTATTCCCAACCGTTCATGGGTAACCATCTTACCGGGCCGGCCGGAGTCATGCTGGGGTTGATCATCTTCCCGGTGCTGGTTTTACTGGGCGCGCGGCCGTTCCTGAAGAAGATATCCTCCGCCTGGCCGCTGGTTCTCTATCCCTGGTTCTATCTGCTGGTATTTTCCCTTCCCAACCCGCTGATCTTCCGCTGGTATCTGACTCCACCTCTGCCCATGTACATTTTTATAGTATTGATCGGCATCGAGCGTCTGATACGCGGTTTTCCCTTCACAACCTCCTTCCCCCGCCTTCAGAAGTGGGGAGCGGCGATCTTGATGTTTGCCCTGCCGCTGGCCAGCCTGTTGAGTGAATGGGTGATCACACCCGATCACGGAAACCGCACGCCCTGCCCTGACATGGCCTGGACAAAACTGGAAGACCATTACAGCCGGGCGGCCGATGTTGTTCTACGCGGCTGGCAGCCCGGAGATGTGGTAGCAGCCGGAGATGTGGGTGTGCTGGGGTGGAAAACACGCGCTCCCATCCTTGACCTGGTGGGATTGAACTCGCCGCTCGCCGGGCACTATTATCCACTGCCTGCTGATAAATACGTAATCAATTATGCCGTACCGGCGGATCTGGTCCTGGATGCCCACCCGGCTTACGTGGTGGTTCTGGAAGTTTATGGGCGTAAGACGATTTTTAATGATGAGCGTTTCAAGCAACAGTACCATCTGGTCGAGAAAATTCCCACCGACTTCTACGGATCGGATGGACTGCTGGTATACGAGATCAACCGATGACCGGGAGTGCACGAGATCATGAATGAGAAGATCAAAGCCATTCTGTTCGAATCAAATGACGTGTTGGTACGCCCGGTCACCGGGCACTGGTTCATTCCACCCAATTTCTTTCAATTCATCAAATCCGTCAATTATGAACACGTCCGCAACATCGAACGGGAGGCGGCTTTCGCGCAGGCTTCCGAACAACTGGTGTTTTACCCGCTGGTACGCACGATGGAAGAGGAATACAACGCCTTTGTCGAATACTACCGCATGTTCTTTATGAGCATTCCCCGTTTGAAAGCCACTCCCGAGCAGGTCGAGGGAATCGCGCGTGACCTGGTGTATAACCCGGAAAAATGCGAATTTCTACCCGATGCGATGGAAGTTATTCAAGTTCTGGCCAGTCGCTGCAAACTGGCCGTTGTTGCGGAAGGCTGGCCGTCGCTGGAGGATGTATTTACCCATGCCGGAATGCGGCATCAGTTTTCCGCTTTCGTCATATCGAGACAATCCGGACAATCCATGCCAAATCCCTGTCTGTTCCAGGTCGCGCTGGATGAGCTGGGTGTCAGCTCACAGAATGCCCTCTATGTGGACGATAGCAGCCAAAACTGCGATGCCGCCCGGCGGATGGGTTTTCAGACCGCAATACTCTGCCGCGATGGGGCGGAATACGTGATCTCCCGCCTGATAAACCGGAATCACCGGGTAATCCGCAGCCTCACAGACCTTCCGGCATTGATTGCCTGAAAAACGAATTTTTTCGTAGTTTCCACAGGTCATTTCTATACCACCGGGCTTTTTTCGCGCGTCCTGGAGCTTCCTGTAAGCTCGTGTTTTTAGCATATTTCGTTGAGAAAGACGGAGAATCCCCTATCGACATTCAGTCGATCGAATTTAATGGAACCACCCGCTAACCCTATGGAAAGCGATTGGTGAAAATAGTACAATAAAAAAGGCGCTCGCTGTCTTGATTATTCCGGTAATACTACGAACAAAGATCAAACCCGCCAATCCCCCTCTTCATCCAGTGCATCCTCCTGTGAGGAAAATATAATAGGAACGTGCGACTGACAGGTATTCCATTGGTTTTTCGGGATACGTTATTCATTCCCGACAGTCAGGCAGCAAGTGATCTTAACAAATTCAGAGAGGTATGTATGAAAACTGCCCCTGCCAGAAAAGTGTTGTCCATCTTGTTCATCGGTTTATTCAGCATAGGCCTGCTTTCAGGTTTCAGCCTGCCTGCCGGTCATTACACGATCGCCATAGATTCACTACAGGAGATAAAACCAGCGGTGAATTTCCAGGCTGAAGCCACACCGACACCCGGCGAAGAGGTCGAAACGGCCACCCGCTACTTCATGCAGTTTGACGATATCTCTTTCTATTACATCTCCACAGTGGCCAGCAAAGTTACCGCAAAGACAGTAGAAAAGAGTCTCAACGTTAATAATCTCATCAACCCGAAGATGGATCAATTTGAATTTCAAAACTATGCCGTGCCCTCTCTCATAAAACCGCGGATCAATATCTTTCCTGTACAGGAATTTAAAGATCAGGGTGGTGATTCAGTCACCAGGCAGATCGAAAAACTGAAACAGTTAACCGCCAACCAGCCAGCCAATCCGCCCGGCGAACTGCCCATGCTGCTGGGTGAGCCAGCCGTCCAGTTGATGCGCGCCCAGTTGGAATATGTCAAGTTTCAAAATGGCGCGGGAATCCGTTATGTTGCCCAGTATGCTGAGCAGCCCTGGCCGTTTGATAATAACCTGCTGTTCTATACCTTCCAGGGATTGACCGATGACGGCGGATATTACATCTCTGTCATATTGCCGGTCAATCATGCTACCCTGGAAGGTGATGACGGTTTTATCCGCGTGCAGGAAGATTACACGAAATTCCAGGCGAATTATCCCGCCTATGTTGACTACATCCAAAAGCAATTGAATGCCGAACAACCCAATTCCTTCACCCCGAATCTGGCATCTTTAGACGCTATGATCAAAAGCATGGTGGTCGAGAAGAAAGCTCCCGCTGCTGGCAAGCCCACTTCCCAGCCCACAGCCACCGTGACAAACTCTCCGGCAGGTTGCACCAACGAGGCGGCATTCGTAGCGGATATCACTGTTCCGGACGATACTTCATTCCCGCCAGGCGCAACCTTCAAGAAAACCTGGCGTCTGAAGAACATAGGAACCTGCACCTGGACGCCGGACTACAGGCTGATATTTTCATCCGGCGACGCCATGGGAGCACCGGCAGCTTCCAAGCTGACGAACGCGAATGTCCCTCCCAATGGAAACCTGGATGTTTCCGTTTCTCTGACCTCGCCGGAAAACGAAGGAACTTATCAGGGATTTTTCAAAATGCGCGCACCGGGCGGCGCGGTGTTTGGAATCCAGCCGAACGGGAGCAATGCGTTTTGGGTCTTGATCAATGTCGTCCCTCCGAGTCAAGAGGAAACCACAGTC
>JAAZMZ010000051.1 GCA_012798535.1 Leptolinea sp. | reverse complement strand
TGACTTTGCAGTTGATCGAACACAGTCTGTATCACATTTTCAAGTTTCGTACTGGACAATATCGAAATATCCACCTGTCGGAGGCTGGCAAGTTCTTTAATTTTCTTTTGCTGGGTGATCTCTACTTTCTTACCCGCCGAGATATCAGTGATGACCGCCAGGCTGCCAAGGAATTCATCCTGTTCATTGCTCAACCGCTGTGGTGAGATCAAGACAGGTAATGTGTCCCCCGATTTTCTCAGTAATTCGGTCTCGTAAGATGATTGAATACCCAAGATGCGGGACGTCCAGTGCAAGGCTACATTCTCACGTTCATCCGGTGTAAAGACCATAAGAAAGTTCTTACCGATCAATTCTTCCTTTTTGAATCCGGACATACTCAGGAACCTTGGATTGGTGAATTTGATACGACCCTGCTCGTCGATCATCACCAATCCTTCGTTCATGGTCTCCACAAGATGGCGGTATTTCTTTTCGCTTTCCTGGATGGTTTTTTCCCGCGATTGTACGGCAATAGACATCCGGGTGAAGCTGTCAACCAATCCTTTGATATCTGTATCATGGGAGGAAGCCACAGATTTCGAGATTTTGTAGGAATAATCTCCTTCCGCAATCCGGTGGAGTTCTTTTTTGAGAACCCGAAACGCCTCAAGAAACTTGTTGGAGATAAGACTGCCGGTTATACCAAGTGCCAGAATCAATACTATCGCAAGGAACAGGTTCTCCTGCATGGCTGAAAGTATTGTCGAATGCAGTTCCTGCTCTGCCATTAACACCAACACCCAGCCGATCAACTCTTGCTGGTAAAAGATCTTTTCTATACCGGCGATGCTCATGTTTCCAGAAAAATCCGGAAATTGAGTTGTCCAGTGACCGGCGTTTTGTTCGATCGCCGTCATTCGATCGGGAGGCACTTTGCGTATCATCAGTGGGTGCCCTTGAGAGAGGCTGTAGGCAAAACCATCAGTACTGATGAAATATCCTTTTCCAGACTTCCCAAACTGGATGGAGAAAATCGAGTTCATCATGGATGCAATATCGATCGTACCTCGAACCACACCGTTCAATTGCTGCTTATTTTCGAGATCATAGATGGGCAGGGCAATATGTATAGCCCAGACTTGACTGCTTCCATCATAGGTGGGAGGACTGATATAAATGGAACTCTCGAGGGATTTCTGCCACCAGTCTTCATCGGCCTGCCAGTAATCGGTTGTGCGGTTGGTCATGGCGACGATATACCCGTGCCGGTCTGTCAACATGATCTCCACGTCTTGCGGATCGAACATCTTGACTGCTTTTAATAGATCACTGTTTTCAGTGGATTCAATGGTATTTATAAAGGGATCTAGAACAGACTCCTGTTTCTTCCAAGCCTCATCCAGAGCGGCTTTCCCGGCTTCGCGTGCTTCCGGGGAAAGAGCGTCATACGCTCGATTGGCATTCAATAGATCTTCACGCACCACCGGTGAATGGGCGATCAATTCCAAAAAACTTGTCGTGTTTTCGATGTCACTTTCAACGACGTCTCTGGCTCCTTGCGCCACAACATGCAGCTCTTCACCAGAAGTCTGGGACAACCGCCGGGTAAGCGAAAGGTAATTGAACAAAGTCGCCAATCCGATGGATAATCCCACACTGATCACTACGATAAAAATTACTTTGTGTGTAATTCCAAACGAGAAAAGCTTCCGCCTTGGCAACATTCAATGCCTCAAACACAAAGGATTATCGCAATTCATGTAATCGTGAAAAACAATTCCTTATAACCAGACCTGGATAATCTAATTTTACTGGATTCAAGAGTTTAATGAATAAAAACGACATAAACCATGGTTGAAACAGGTGAAAAACATGGAAAAGAAAAGCCTCTCCGGACTTGAATTGGAGAGGCTTCTTTTTGATCCTTATTCTTCCTTCTTGGTTGCCAGTTCCTTCTGGCGGGCGGCTACAATATCGGCCGTGATATGGGCGGGAACAATCTCGTAGTGATCCAGTTCCATATCGAAAACACCTCTTCCGCCGGTCATGGAGCGTAACTGGGTTGTGTAACGCAGCATTTCGACCAGAGGTACATGAGCGGTGACGGTAGAATGACCACCTTCAGTCTCCATACCCTGAACGCGGGCGCGGCGAGTATTCAGATCACCCAGCACGTCGCCCATGTTGCCTTCCGGAACGGTGATCTTGACATTCATGATCGGTTCCTGCAGAACGGGATTGGCATCTTTAAAAGCCTGCTTGAAGGCTTCGCGTCCGGCAATTTCAAAAGCGATTGGTTTTGAATCCACCGGATGCTCTTTACCATCGAAAACCGAAACGCGCACACCGGCAATTGGGTAGCCTGCCAGAGCGCCTTCTTTCATCACGCTCAGAATTCCTTTCTGAATGGATGAACTGTAACTTTGAGAGACGGCGCCGCCAAAGACATCCCAGGTAAAGTCGAAATCCTTATCCGGGCAGGGTTCGATGCGCAGGGCAACCTCACCGAATTGTCCGGAACCGCCGGTTTGTTTCTTATGGCGGTAGGTGGCCTCGGCTTTTTTGGTGCAGGCTTCTTTGTAAGGCACCTTGGGTTCAGCGATCAACAGGTTGACCTGGAATTTTGACGTGGCACGGCGGATAGCAACATCGATATGTTGATCACCCATACCGGTCAGGATGGTCTGCAGGGTGGTCGCATCGTTATGCCATGAAAGAGTCAAATCCTCTTCGCATAGACGGGTCAATGTCGGGCTGATCTTGGTCGAATCCGCCTGGGTTTTGGGGAACACAGCCACCTGATAAAGTGCCTTCGGATATTTGGGCAGTGGAAGAGTAAGCGGGTGGTTCTTATCGCTAAGTGTGTTTCCGGTGGATGTTTCGGACAGTTTGGGTACGACACCAATATCACCGCTGTGGAAGACCTTTACTGCAATGGTTTCTTTTCCGCGGGAAACGCTGACGGTTCCAAAGCGTTCTTCAACACCCTTGTTCTGGTTCCACACGTGGCTGTCTGAAGAGATCGAACCGGAATACAGGCGGAAGAAGGTTTGCTTGCCCACAAAAGGATCGGCTGTCGTCTTCCAGACATAGGCCGCCAGCGGTCCAGAATCGGAAGCTTTTAGCTCCTCTTCTTTGTCTTTGTTCTGGGCAACCACACCAGAGATATCTGCCGGAGAGGGCATGTAGGCGATGATCGCGTCAAGCAGGGGAGCAATTCCTGTCTCGACGCCGAGGGAACCGGTGAAAACTGGAATGAATCCGCAGGAGCGGACCATGCTCTTCAATCCGCGCTGGATTTCTTCTGCGGATAATTCACCGCTATCGAGGTATTTTTCAAGCAGCGCGTCTTCCCCTTCGGCCGCCGCTTCCACCAGAACAGTGTGCGCTTCATCTGCTTCCGCTTTCAGTTCCGCGGGAATCTCAACGGCCGTCTTTCCATCACCTTTGTAGGCTTTCATGCTGATCAGGTCGATCACACCCTGAAAACCGGCTTTTTCGCCCCAGGGAAGTTGTACAGGGATCACACGGATGGAAGAGAATTCCTGAACACTGGCCAGGGCTTTGCGGAAGTTCGCATTTTCCCGCTCCATCTTGTTAATTACCAGGAACCGTGGAAGTTTCATTTGATCGCAGTAACTCCAGGCGATCTCTGTACCCACTTCCAGGCCGGCGACCGAATCGACCAGAACCACCACGCCATCCGCGACGCGCAGCGCCGAGATCACTTCGCCGACAAAATCGGTGTAACCCGGAGTATCCAGCAGGTTGATCTTATGGTCTTTGTATTCCACCGGAATGACCGACGTGGAAAGGGAAATCTTGCGGCGAATTTCTTCATCTTCAAAGTCGGAAACGGTGGTGCCATCGTCGATCTTACCGATGCGGGTCGTCGCCCCGGTAAAATGGAGGCTGGCTTCGGCAAACATAGTCTTGCCGGCACCGCTATGAGAAACCAGCGCAATGTTGCGGATCGATTCAGTCGTATATTCTTTCATGAAGAACCCTTCCGAAGCAAAAATGAGCTAATAGAGCCGTGTAATTTTATATGGTTCGGGCTTTTCTGTAAAGCGGACAAATGTCAGGGATTATCCGGTTATATACTCCCCATATCTGTTACCATTATTAATTGAGTACATTTCCAAACACGCGGATAAGAACGTATCTATCATGAGGATTCGAAAGCTGTTCTTGTGGTTGTTCTTCAATATAAAGTATCTGGGCAAGCCGCGCTGGGATACCGGCCAGTCTCCACCGGAATTGCTGGATTTTATCAAGAACCATCCGGCAGGGCGCGTGTTGGATCTGGGTTGCGGCACCGGGACGAACTGCCTGACTATGGCCAGATCTGGCTGGCAAACCACGGGGATTGATCTTGCCGGCAGAGCAATCCGTAAAGCACTTTCGCGTTTTCAGGCCGCTGGTTTGAATGGCGAATTTCTGGCGAGTGATATTACACACGTGAACCTGCCTGATAATGAATTTGATCTGGTTCTGGATATCGGCTGCTACCATAGCCTGCCGGCGGACAGCCGGGCTATTTACCGCAAAAATGTTGCCGTCTGGTTGAAACCGGGTGGTTGGTACATGGTTTACGGCCATGTTCCAGCGTCTTCGGCGCAGCCGGATTTTGGCCTGTCAGACCAGGATATAGCGGCTTTTCAGAAGGTTCTGCGGTTGGAAAGACGTGAAGATGGAATGGATCACGGTGAAAGAAAAGCCGTATGGTTATGGTTCACAAAACCCGCGAAATGAATTTTTCCATACGCCAGGCCGGTTCTTCCACGTTTTGTAAAATCCCCTTGTCGTCGCGGTAAGACCAACGGCCGTCTTCATGTGCCACCACCCGAAAACCCAGGCGGCTGTAGAGGCGTCGGGCGGCATAATTGGTTTTCCCCACATTTAGGGTCACCCAGCAAAAACCGCGCCGCCGGAGATCCTCTTCCATGACCTGCATCATTCGCGTTCCCAGTCCCGCATTGCGGTAGGCAGGCCGGATGCGAAAAGCGTACATATACGCACGGGTGTGGCCGTTGGCCAGTTCCTGCCGCTCGGCGTTCAACTGAACGAAAAGCTGTCCGATCACGCCAATGCCAGGTTTATCGGCCACCCAGAGAATGGAAGAACCGATCTGAGAGCGCTCAAACTCCATGAGATAGACTTCGCGAAAGCGGGTAAATTCACCATCCCATTCCAGAGCCGGCAGATCAGATTTCTGGACTTTGCGGATGTCAATTGTTTCGATCCACTGTTGAATAAAAGTGTCGGTTTCCATCAGGCAAAATGTTATTTTCTATCGAAACTGTTCCAGATACTTCTTCAGGAATTCTCTTTCCCCGGCTGCATCCTGGATTTCACCTGTCAGCCAGGCCTTTCGCACTTCATCCAGAATCGTGCGGAATAATGGTCCACGCGGTATTCCCATTCTTTCCAGATCCCTTCCATTGATGGTGGGCCGCATGTTTTTCCAATTATCCAGATATTTCTGAATGATTTCAATCCCCTTCTTTTCAGGGTATAAAGCCAGAGCCGCTTCCAGGTTGGTCTCGTCAAATCGATCCAGGGATTTAACCGCTTCATCCACCGGCAATGCCGCCAGATCTGGCAGCAAAGAAGTGAGTTCATTTTGATCGATGAGTATGCGGGAAATTTTGGCCGGGAGTTTTAACCGTGAACAGGCGGCTTTCAATCCAGCCGAATCCAATTCCCGGAAAAGGATCAACCAGCATAATTCGAAGGGCATGGTTTTTATTTCTTTTTTCTTTTCGGCAGGTCCATGCTGGACGGCTGAGGTTCGAAAGATCTTCTGCCAGGCGGCCGTCTGGTCTTTCCCCCAGTGAAGATCGGGAATGATGGCTGCCAGTAGCTGCAGCTCTTCCAACCGGTGGAAAACAGCCGGTGGATCATCTTCCTGAAATATTAAATTGAATTCATGTCGCAGTCGGTCTCCGGATACCTGATGAAGTAGATCGCAGGCTTCCTTGATCAATACAAGGGTGCGGCTTTCGATATGAAAATGGAAACGCTGTTCGAAGCGTGCCGCTCGCAGCATGCGGGTTGGATCATCGACAAATGAAAGGGAATGAAGAACCCTGATTCGCTTCTGTTTCAGATCGGCTAATCCACCCCAGAAATCATACAGTTCACCGTGATGACGGCTGTTGAGACGCATGGCCATGGTGTTGATGGTGAAATCACGACGATG
>JAAZMZ010000050.1 GCA_012798535.1 Leptolinea sp. | reverse complement strand
CATTTTTCTCCTTTATTTGATCATTTCGCTGGCACCTGAAAAAGTCAGAAACATCCTGATCTTTGCATTTATAGCTTTTCTTTTCGCCATCCCGGTAAGCGGCCTGTGGGGAAGCGGACAGAGTGAACAATACCTGATCGGCGGTATCCTCCCGTTCAGCGATGCCCGATTTTATTACATGGATGCCCGTCGTCTGTTGGAAGGCGGTCAATTCATAACAGGCGCCGGCCGGCGGCCGTTATTTGCGGCCTTGCTGGCTTCCCTTCAATGGATGACCGGTCAGAATTTGTTGGCCTCACTGGCTGTGCTGGTTATCATCCTCAGTCTGTCGACATATTTCGCCGTGCGAGAGGTCCATTCATCAGAAAGCCAGGTGGCTGCCGGTTTCTTTCTCGTGCTGGTCTTTTTTTATATCCGTTTTTTGCTGGGCAAGACCATGAGCGAGATGCTGGGTTTGCCGCTGGGGCTTCTGGCATTTTTTTACCTATACCGTAGTGCAACTTACAAACGCGGTCTGTATTTCCTGCTCGGTCTTCTCTTATTGACCCTCGCCTTGAATGCCCGCGCAGGTGCCTTCTTTGTTTTACCGGTACTGGTGATCTGGAGCGTCTTCGCCTTTCGTGAAACAAAAGGTATCAACTGGCGGCTGGGATTTTTTGGAATCCTGACCATCGCAGCCGGTTTTGCCGTCAACATGTGGATTTTTTCCAGCCTGTCACAGCCGGATAACACCCCATTTGGAAATTTTAGTTTCACCCTTTACGGACTTTCACGGGGCGGGCAGAGTTGGACACTGATTTACGAAGAACACCCGGAAGTATTCACCCTGACGGGGAACCAGGTTTACGATTCGGTCTATCGGATGGCAATCGAAAACATCCGCAGTGATCCGGGACAATTGATCAAAGGGATTGCCGGGTCGTACTCCATGTTCTTTTCTCTGGACGATTACTATGGATCTCTATGCTGGTTGGGTGGAAGCAATACTCTGGGAATGGTCACCAGACTGACCGTGTATTTTTTACTGTGCGTGGGTGTTTTGGTTTCAGTGAAGAATTTCAAAAAAGCAAATCACGCCTTACTGCTCCTTGCCTTCCTGGGGATCATCCTGTCTGTGGCAGCCATTCCTCCTAGAGACTCGAACCACATGCGGGTTTTTGCCGCAACACTGCCGTTCTATGCCATGATGCCCGTTCATGGATTGTCGTTTCTAATTTCAAAAATTTCTCTCCTAAATAATAAATCTCCCGATGCCGCTCCTATCTCGGCTGCCGCCCCGGGTATTCTTGGTTCACTGTTGATCCTGTTGATGACTATTGTTCCGGTACTGATAAGCAAGAATTCCGATAAACCGATGTCAGAACGAGTCGACTGCCCTGCCGGGCAAGTTGCCCTCAGCTTCCGATTATTGCCCGGAAATCACATCAACATCCATGAGCCGGCCTCGTTGGATTACGAATGGGTGCCAGACCTTAAGAAGGACAATTTCTCAAAACTGACTCATGATCTTCCCAACTGGGAGCTTTTTCCTGTCCTGACAGGATTACAGGATGGACAGATGGTGGTATCCGATCTGGATCTGAATCAGATGCAAGAAATATTGCTGATTACTGATAAGGAAAAGTTAAGGCAAGATCCGGGCATCCAGACAATTTGTGCCGTCTTTCAGACGGAACCAGACTTGAAGCAATTCAACGTGTATCTTTCAAATTAATCATCCCAGAATATATTCACGGGTGATCTTCGAATAAAGAAAGATCGGGTTCACGTTCGGTATAATACCGGTATCCATAGAAAATAAGTGAGGGACATATGCCCAATCCACTTGTGGAGTGTATACCGAATTTCTCAGAAGCCCGCCGGCCCGAAGTGGTGGAAAGAATTCTGGCAGCCATCAAGGCTGTCAATGGTGTGCACATACTGGATCATCATTCAGACCTAGATCACAACCGCACTGTGGTGACATATGTAGGCACGCCGGCCGCGGTGGAAGAAGCTGCTTTTCAGGCTATCAAACTGGCCGGTCAGTTGATCGACCTTGACCACCACACCGGTGAACACCCCCGCCTTGGCGCGACGGATGTCGTCCCCTTCGTGCCCATCAGTGATGTAAGCATGCAGGAATGTGTAGAAATGGCACGCCGGGTAGGAAAACGAGTCGGTGAAGAATTATCTATTCCGGTATATCTATACGAAGCCGCGGCATCCCGCCCGGAACGCCAGAATCTGGAGAATATCCGGCGTGGTGAATATGAAACTCTGAAAGCCGAATTGGGGATCAATCCGGATAGAAATCCTGATTTCGGTCCGTTGAAAATCAGCCCGGCCGGCGCCACGGTGATCGGCGCGCGAGCTCCACTCATTGCCTACAACATCTACCTGACCACGGATGATGTTTCCATCGCGCAGAAAATCGCCAGGGCCGTACGCCATTCTTCCGGCGGTTTCCGATATGTGAAAGCTCTTGGTTTGCTGGTGGAAGGCCGTGCCCAGGTTTCCATGAACCTGACAAATTTTCACCAGACGCCGGTCTTCCGGGTGATGGAAGCCGTGCGGGCTGAGGCCGCCCGGTATGGTGTGGCCGTTCATCACAGCGAACTGGTGGGATTGATCCCTCAGGATGCTCTGCGTGATTCGGCCGTGTGGTATCTGCAGCTGGATGATTTTCAGACCGAACAGATCCTGGAAGAAAAACTGGCGCAAATCCGATCAGCGGGTGAAGTAATTCCCGCCTTCGCGGGAAAGGATTTTCTGGACAATCTGGCAGCCGGAACACCCACACCGGGCGGTGGAAGTGCCGCTGCTTACGCCGGTTCAGCCGCCGCCAGCCTGGTCTGTATGGTCGCACGCCTGACAGTGGGGAAGAAGAAATACTCAGCCGTGGAATCACGGATGTGGAAAATCATCGAAGAAGCTGAAAGCCTGCGGATCAACCTGCTAAAAACAATGCAGCAGGATTCCACAGCATTTGAAGCCTGGATGGCTGCCAACCGCATGCCCAAAGATACGGAAGAACAGCAGGCTTCCCGAGCTACCGCGATCGAAGCGGCCACCCGTACTGCCATTGAAACACCTCTGAAGACGGCGGAACAGGCCCTGCAGGCTCTGCGTCTGGCACTGGAAGTGGCAGAGAGCGGTAATCTGAATGCCATTTCAGATGCCGGGTCCGCCGGCGAACTGGCTCTGACCGCCATTACCGCAGCCGGCTATAATGTACGCATCAATTGCCCGGGGCTGGTGGATTCAACGAAAGCCAGTGCATATATCGACAGTGCCAGGCAGATAGAGGCGTCTGCCCGAGAGGTCATCGGCCGGCTTAGAACCACCCTGTCTACTCGTGGAAATTTTCCACTGGAATAACCTTCACAGAAAAGAGGATTGAAACATGGGACTGAAATCAGACGGCTGGATCCGCAAAATGGCGTTGGAACACAGGATGATTGAACCTTTCGCAGACCGGCAGATCCGCCAGGGGGTCATCTCCTATGGTGTCTCTTCCTACGGGTACGATATTCGTGTGGCGGATGAGTACAAAATCTTCACCAATGTATATTCGGCGATTGTCGATCCCAAAGAGTTCGATCCGCGTTCGATGGTGGATTACAAAGGGGATGTGTGCATCATTCCACCCAATTCCTTCGCCCTGGCGCGAACTGTGGAATACATGCGCATCCCACGCAGTGTGTTGACTATCTGCCTTGGCAAAAGCACCTACGCCCGCTGCGGCATCATCGTCAATGTCACTCCATTCGAACCCGAATGGGAAGGATATGTGACCCTGGAAATCAGCAATACTACTCCCCTGCCTGCAAAGATCTATTCCAATGAAGGCATTGCCCAGGTGTTGTTCTTCGAAGCCGATGAAGGCTGTGAAATTTCATACGCCGATAAAAAGGGCAAATACCAGGGACAGCAGTCCATTGTCCTGCCAAAACTCTGATTTTGATCCTTCGCATGATTAATCCGCTTTGAAAACTGAAAATCCTTTCACCTCACTGCGGGTTTTAAGGTTGTCTGACGGGATATTTTCCCGCGCCCTCGCCTTATTTTTGCTGGTTATCCTGAGCGGTGAAGGATTGATCCGGACCGGTATGTGGTTCAAGTTATGGCCGGAACCTGAACTGGGAAGTATCAACGCCGAATTGGATATCAAGATCCAAAGGCTTGATTCTCTGGTAAACGAGGAAAAGGTGGATTGCCTTTTTCTCGGCAGTTCACAGATGGACGCGGCGGTCGATCCAGATATTTTCTCGCAGGAAGTGTTTCGTCTGACCGGGCAGAAGGTGAATTGTTACAATTTCGGCCTGGGAACATTGACCGCGGGACCGGCAGGAACGATGGCACGGCTGCTGGTTAATCGTTACCGACCCGGACTTCTTGTTTTGGGCATTTCCGCCCGCGATTTTTCTCGAGATTTTGGCGAATTGGCCCGCTCGTATAAGGACGATCCCTGGGTCAAGTACTCCCTGGGAGAAACGAATATTCCAGGGTGGCTTTTCGAAAATTCAATGTTCTTTCGATTTGCCAACCAGCTTCGCTCCAGGATGAACCCCGATTACATGGAATTTCACGCGGGATTACTGCGTTCCATCCAGCCCAATGGATACCTGTATCGCAGCGGGAATGATCTTTCCATGGATTCGGCTCCATGCATCCCCAAATTCGAACTATACAAAGACGATCTGACAGGGTTAAATGAAGTTCTCACCTTGAATGGAGAAAACTTGAGAGTACTTGTTTTAGAAATACCAGTATATCCGGGTTTCCTTGAAAGATATGTGGAAAACGACCGGGACAAGTACGCCTCACTCTTCCGTGAACCAATCATGGAACGCATATCCGAAGCGGAAGTTCCATTGATCCTCTCCCAGGAGATGGCCGCAAAATCCATCCCGGATTCCGGCTGGAATGATGTTCTGCACTTGAATTTCCGGGGAACAGAAATATTCACTACCTGGTTTGCCAGGGAGACTGTCGGAAAAATTCCTATTAATCCAGACAACCCGGATTAATAAATCCTATGGAGATCATTAGTATTCCTTTTGTCATATTTGTTCTGGTTGTCCTGGGTATCTATCATCTATTGCCACGACGCGGTCAGAACATCTGGCTGTTGATTTGTTCGCTATACTTTGCGGCCACCTGGCATTGGGATTATGCCGTGGTTCTTGGCGTGTCAATTCTGGGCAACTTTATTATTGGGAGATTGATTGGTGACGATCCCGCCCATAAAGAATACTGGTTGTTCTTCGGGATTACTCTAAATACAGCCGGCTTATTGCTTTTTCGGTTGTCAGGCACAACTCTTCTTGATATGTTCGCCCGTTTCTTTTCGGGTGGAACCGTATTATCCACCCGCCTGTTCCTTCCCATCGGCTTCTCGTTTTACACCCTGCAGGCTCTGTCCTATCTGGTGGATGTGTATCAAAATAAAATCCTACCGGAACAGGATTTGATCGATTTCGGTTTGTACCTGGCGTATTTCCCCCGGCTGCTCTCCGGTCCAATCGAACGTGGCAAGAGTTTGCTTCCTCAATTGAAGAACCCTCGCATCATGGATAACATATCCCTCGCGGAAGGTAGCTGGTTGATCATCACAGGGTTGTTCCGCAAGCTGGTACTGGCCAGTCTGTTTTTCACGCTCATCCCTGAAGGGATTTTTGCCCGGCCGCTTGAATTTGCCGTTTCTGATCGTTGGATTGCCTTACTGGTGTACGGTTTCTGGCTTTACAACGATTTTGCAGGTTACACATCGCTGGTACGTGGAATCAGTCTGTTGTTCGGCATCAGACTTTCACCCAATTTCAAGCAGCCATTTCTTTCGCGTACCATGCTGGAGTTCTGGAATCGCTGGCATATGAGCCTGTCCTTCTGGCTGCGTGATTATATCTTTTTCCCATTGCAGCGTATTTTTGTGCGCCGCGGTATCCCTGTTGACAATCCGGTACGGCTGCTAATCCCGCCGCTGGTGACTATGACGATCAGCGGACTCTGGCATAACGCCACACTTTCATTGACCTGCTGGGGTTTGCTGCATGGTTTTTATCAAATATGTGACCATGCAGCTTCGCAAAAAAAATCATTCCTACCGCCTGCGAATCTGCCAAAGTGGCGGCAAGCTTTGGGTTCTCTGCGAGTATATCTTCTTCTTCTACCCACCTGGATACTTTTTACCTGCCCGGGTTTAAAAGGTTCCGGGAAATTTGTGCTCTCTCTGTTCGCTGGCGGCGGCGTTATGCGCATTCGTCCCCTGGAATTGGTCGCGCCGATCATTGCCCTGTTCGTATCAATTCTTTTGGATTCTGCCCAGGAAAAGAACGGCGATATTTATTCTCTGGCTTCGCTCCCCCGGTCTGTTCAAACCTTCATTCTGGCCTTTGTATTTTTATGTATAGTATTAAGTGTTCTCTGGATGAATGTTCCCTCGGCATCATTTGTCTATCAAGGATTCTAGTCATAACCCATTTCTAAATAAGGGAAATCTGCATGAAAAAAGACTGGTTTATGAATGCCATTTTTTATGAGCTTTATGTCCGCGCCTTTCGTGACAGCAACGGGGATGGCAAAGGTGATATTCCCGGTGTGATCGAGAAGCTGGATTATTTAAAGGACCTGGGAGTCGACTGCATCTGGCTGCTGCCGATGTATCCTTCTCCTCTCAAAGACGATGGCTATGACATTTCTGATTTCATGCATATCCACCCGGATTTCGGCACCATCGATGATTACAAGAGATTAATGGAGGAAGCACATAAGCGTGAGATGTATGTGGTGGCTGATCTGGTTTTGAATCACTCGTCCGATCAGCATGCCTGGTTCCAGGCCGCGTTAAAGGATCCATCATCTCCATTCAAAGATTATTATGTCTGGAGCAAGACCGGTAAAGAATACGCGGATGCCCGTATCATATTTCTGGATACGGAACCATCCAATTGGGCTTACTGTCCGGAAGTGGGTGAATACTACTGGCACAGGTTTTATTCCTCTCAACCGGATTTGAATTATGACAATCCTGCTGTTCAAGAAGAAATGCTGAATACTATGCGATACTGGGCTAGCCTCGGCTTGGATGGATTTCGCGCTGATGCCGTACCCTACCTCTTTGAACGGGAAGGCACCAATTGCGAGAATCTGCCGGTAACCCACAACTATCTGAAGAAGATTCGCCGCACTCTGGATATGGAATATCCAGGACGGATTTTACTGGCAGAGGCCAATCAGTGGCCGGTGGATGTGCGAGAATACTTCGGAAATGGTGATGAATTTACCATGGCTTTCCACTTTCCACTGATGCCGCGCATCTATATGGCCATGAAGAAAGGGGATCCAGCGCCTATCCGCTGGGCAATCGAGAACACGCCCGCCATTCCGGATGGCTGCCAGTGGTGCACCTTCCTGCGCAACCATGATGAATTGACGCTTGAGATGGTCACTCCTGAGGAACGCGAATGGATGTGGCAGCAGTACGCGCCCGATCCCAAAATGCGCTTAAATCTGGGTATCCGCCGCCGGCTGGCTCCGCTGCTGGATAACGACCCGGAAAAGATCCGCCAGGCCAATGCCATTCTTTATTCTCTGCCGGGAACTCCCATTATCTATTACGGTGACGAGATCGGCATGGGTGACAATATCGACCTCTTTGACCGTAACGGTGTACGCACCCCCATGCAGTGGTCAGCCAGTCAACAGAATGCCGGTTTCTCGGAAGCCGGGCAATTGTATGCGCCTGTGATTGCGGCCGCTCCCTACGCACCTGAACAGATCAATGTAGCCGATCAGCAGAAAGATCCGCAATCATTGTTAAATTTCATGAAACACCTGGTGCGGCTGAGAAAAGAAAGGCCATTCCTGGCAAAAAGCTCTGTTCAATTTCTGGATACCACCAGCCCGGCTACCCTGTGTGTCATACGGGGAGATGAAACGCACCGCTTGATTGCCCTGCATAATCTTGGAGATAACAGCACTGATATCACCCTGCCGTCTGCCCTGCAGTTCATCCCAAAGGTGGAACTGCTTACCGGAACCGCCATCCCGCAAGGTTTGAAGACCATCAAACTGGCAGCGCATCAGTCTGCCTGGCTGGAATAACCGACGGAGTAAATAATGGAAAAAACATGCGGATCATATGATCCGCATGACAAGGCCTTCCCAGGGAGACAGATCGATGCGGGCGGCATCGATGGTTCCATTACGATTCAATTCCGTGGAAATGATGATCTCGATATTACCAAAACGGCGCAGATCGAGACGCATGGTGATGTCACTCATGTTGAACGCAATAATGATCGTTTCATTGCCAGCCTGGCGCAGATAGGCAAAACAAGCTTCCGGAACAGGATCAATCGCCTCATATCTTCCAACACGCAAAGCGTTCGATTGCCGGCGGAAGGCCAGCAGTTTTCTGTAAAGATTCAAGAACGACGCCGGATCATCCAGCTCTGTCTGCATATTGACCATCTGATAATTATCAGCCAGCGGGAGCCAGGGGATCGCGCCTTCCGCGGTAAAACCGGCATTTGTTCCCGGCGTCCACTGGTTGGGAGTGCGATTTTGATCGCGGCCGGTCCCGGGAACTCGCTTACCCCAGGGATCTTTCTGTTCTTCCAGTGGAATTGTCACATTCATCTGCCCAAATTCATCCCCGTTGTACAGTGTGGGCGTTCCACGCAGGGTCAATAAGAGCATGGCGGCCTGACGGGCCTTCTGCAGACCTAAACGGCTGGCCAGACGTGGTTCATCATGATTCCCCAGCACATAATTCGGCCAACCCCAGGGTGGAGTGACGGACTCCACAGCTTCCACGGTCTTTCGCAGAGCAAGCGCTTTCCACGGAGTAACCAGTAAGGAAAAATTAAACGGCATGTGCAATTCATCATCGTTCTGACCATAGTATGTTGCCCATTCCTTCCAGTCCAGTATGTGGATTTCTCCCACGGAATACCGCGGCGGCTGATAGGAATTCAGTATTCTACGGAGTTCACGATAAATCCCATGCACATCGGGGTGGCCTTTGTCATACAGGTGCAGCATTTTGCCATATTCCCCGGTCGGCTTCAGTTCCCCTTTCGATGGATCCCGATTCACCGGATTGTCTTTCAACTCCGGGTCTTTCATGATGTAATGCGCCACATCGATGCGAAAACCATCCACACCTCGATCCAGCCAGAAACGATACACATCGAACATAGCTTTCTGCACATCCGGATTTCGCCAATTCAGATCAGGTTGTTCTTTGAGAAATGAATGCAAATAATACTGTCCGGTCTTTTCATCCCATTCCCAGGATGATCCACCAAAAACGGCCAGCCAGTTATTGGGTGGTGTGCCATCCACTTTCGCGTCACGCCACACGTACCAGTCCCGTTTTGGATTATCCCGGTTGGAACGTGACTCAATGAACCAGGGATGTTGGTTGGAAGTGTGGTTGGGAACAATATCGATGATGACTTTTATCCCGCGTTCATGAGCTTCGCGCAGCAATTTATCAAAAGTAGCCAGGTCTCCGAAAACCGGATCTACATCACAGTAATTGCTGACATCATACCCAAAATCCGCCTGCGGTGATGGATAAAAAGGAGACAACCAGATAGCATCCACTCCCAGAGTCTTTGCCAGATAATCCATGCGGTTGATCACCCCCTGTAAATCACCGATACCATCCCCGTTTGAATCCTGAAAACTGCGTGGATAAATCTGGTAGATCACTCCATTTTTCCACCAGAGTGCTGACTGATTGTCCATTTATCTCTCCTGTTTGTATTTATTCCGAACCGGTCAATCCAGTATGACATAGCTGGTGCGTCGAAATATACGCCCATTCCATTGGGAGTGGAGTTTTCTCGCACCTCACGCTTTCATCAGGGCATTCTCGATAAATTCACGACAGGCGGGCATTTCTTCTTCCGGCAGGTGATGAGTGATGATGGGACCTTGAAATTCGGAGGTTTTTAAAGCCCGAAAGAAACCCGTAGAATCGAGCTTCCCCTTGCCCATAGGAACATATACGAACTCACCCTTTTCCGAATCAGACTCAGAAATATCTTTGATATGCAAAAGCACTGTGTATGGTCCCAGACGGGAAAAAGCATCCCCGATGATTTCAGATTGCCGGTTCACATCTTCCGGAAATAAAAGGTTGATCGGATCCAGTACTACTTTCAAATTATCAGAGGCCACTTCGTCCAACAGCCGTACGGCCTTATCCACTGAATTCACGATGTTGTTTCTTTCAGGTTCAAAAGCCAGAAGAATAGAGTTGGCCACCGCGATCCGCGTAAGAGACCGCATGGTGGATACCATGATCTTCCATGCGTCTGGCGATTCATTATCCGGATGATATTGCCATAAATGATCTGGATTGCGTGTGCCGGTGCTCAACGTGATGATCTGGGTTCCCAGTTCGTCGGCAGATTCGCATAGAGTCTTTATTCCCGCAATTCCGGCTTTTCGAACAGCGGCATCCGGATGAGCCGTGTTAAATGTTCCGGAAATCGCCGCGTGACTCAGTCCGAAGGCCCAGAATGCGGCTCCAATTTCCCCGGCTTTACCGGGTGGAAAAGACGCCGGTAATGTTGGCATTCCCAGAACACTTAAGTTCATCTGGGCGCATTCAAATCCCATCACATGGATTCTTTCTAAAGATTCTTCGAATGAAGACCTTTTAACTTCACGGACCATAACCCCCAGAGTGTATCCAGATTCAGTCATTTTTTTCATCCTTGCTAATGCCAGTCCGGCCGCGAAAGGACATTCTCCGCCCTTTTTATTGCTGGAATTTCTCTGTTCCACCCGGTTGTTCAGAAAGGAATACAAAATTACAACTGCCGGTTGAGAAATCCGTATTTTAAGAAGATACTCAACTCACAACGGCCAGTCCGGAGAAAAACCCACTATTCTGCTTTGGGAAGGGTGACCCTGATTCTACCCGATTCCTGCTCCTGTGGTCTAGTGATTTTCTCTTAAATCTTGTTATGATTCATGAAGGAATTACTCTCGATTCAAATGAAAGCAGTAGCCTCTCCCATACGACGTCTGATTCGCCGTGATCAGGCAGAAGATTACATCCTCATCTTGATGCTTAGTTTTGCGTTTTCCGTGTCAGGAACACGCCTGTTCCTGCATATCACAAATTATCCAAAGATCGGGGGAGGTGAACTGCATTTTGCTCATGTTCTGTGGGGCGGATTATTTCTCTTTGCCAGTTGTCTGCTTCCCCTGATCTTCTCCAATAGGATGGTCTTAAAACTCTCCGCAGCCGGAAGCGGCATTGGGATCGGTCTTTTTATCGATGAAGTGGGGAAATTCATTACCAGCACGAATGATTATTTCTACCCCCCGGCTGCTCCTGTGATTTACGGTTTCTTCCTTCTGGTTGTCCTTATCTATATCCGAATCAGGCGTCCTATCGTGCAGGATGCGCGCTCCAGCCTGTACCAGATCTTCGATGAAATGCAGGAAGTGCTCGATAATGATCTCTCTCCCAGCGAAAAGACACAGCTTGAAAGCCATCTGGATCAGGTGATCAAATCCTCGAATCGGCCGGATATCACCCGGTTGGGCAAAAACCTGCAGGAATTCCTCAGGCATGAAGATTTGTTTCTCGTTCCAGAAGCGCCTTCTCCCTGGTATATGCGGATCAAGCAATTCATCGACAGATGGATCACCCCCTTTTATATTCAGGCATTTGTTGTCGGTGGACTGATCGCCTGGAGTATCTGGGTCATGGCGGAGTCGGTACGGATTCTTTTACAATCCCGGAATCTGCCGCAATTGATCGAATTGATCAGGCCGCTGGTCGCGGGCAATTTCATCCGGGGTAATGTCTCTCTGGAGCTTTACATATTGCTGATCGGACTGCAGGCCGCAACCGGACTGGCATTGTTCCTGTGCGCCTCCGTTCTGTTTTTCCGGATTAAACCTCTGCTTTCCAAATTGTTGAATTGCATCTATTTCATACTGCTGCTCTCTCTGACCATTCTTACACCGCTGCTTTTCTATTTTGATCAGTTTTCATCTATCATCCCGGCATTCATTCAGTTTCTGCTTCTTCTGGGTACGATTAAATATAACTCTTTGATCCGCCAATCCTAAATTCGTAAAGCCTTGCGGTTTTCTGTAATTCTAAATTTGAAAACGATCATAAAACCGGAAAAACATCCTGAATTACACCGAATTATAGTATTTGTTCTTTCATTCCAGATGAGTATAATTAAGTCACTATATTCTTTCCGAATGGAGGGTGCATTATGGCTGGCGTTCGTTTTGACAAAGTCTACAAGAAATTTGGGGATTTTACGGCTTTAAACAATCTGGATATCACAGTGGAAGATAAGGAATTCCTGGTTCTGGTGGGTCCATCGGGCTGCGGTAAGACAACCGCGCTGCGCTGCCTGGCAGGACTGGAAGACGTAACTTCTGGGGACATTTTCATCGGCGACAACCGCGTAAATGACACCCCTCCGAAGGATCGGGATATTGCCATGGTGTTTCAATCCTATGCCCTGTATCCACATATGACTGTGTTTGATAACATGGCATTCGGCTTGAAGCTACGGGGTGAAAAGAAAGAAGAGATCAACCGCCGCGTCAATGAAGCGGCCAAGATACTCGGACTGGAGCAATTGTTGAAACGCCGTCCGCGTGAACTGTCAGGTGGGCAACGACAGCGTGTGGCCGTCGGCCGGGCGATCGTACGCGAACCCAAGGTATTCCTCTTTGACGAACCTCTCTCCAACCTGGATGCCAAACTGAGGGTGCAGACCCGTACCCAGATCAGCAAACTGCATCAGAGTCTGCAAACCACCTTTATCTATGTAACCCATGATCAAACGGAAGCTATGACTATGGCCAGCCGTATCGCGGTTATGAACAAGGGTATTCTTCAGCAACTGGATACCCCACAGGAACTCTATGATCATCCGGCGAATCTGTTCGTGGCTGGTTTCATCGGTTCACCTGCCATGAACTTCTTCGATGCCAAAATCCGCAAGGCAGACAAAGATGTAGTGGTTGAGATGAATGGGCTTACATTGAAAATCCCGAAGAATAGAACAGAAAAATTTTTACCCTATGATGGAAAATCCATCATTTTCGGCATCCGCCCGGAAGATATTCACAATCCAGAATTTGTTCCGGCCAACATCAATCCCGCCACGGTAGAAGCCAAAGTGGATGTGGTGGAATTGATGGGCAACGAAGTCTTCCTCTACCTGGTTACCGGGAACTATAACTATGTCGCGCGGGTTGATCCGCGCACCCGCTTTGCCATAGGCGATAAAGTAAAACTGGTCTTCAATATGGACAATATCCACGTCTTCGATCCCTCGAAGGATGCTGAAAACCCGGTTGCAGTGCGGTAAAATATTGTTCTGAAGGCTCTATTCATTAAAGCAGCGCAAGAGACCTTCTTGCGCTGTTTCTTATAGTAACGGCCAATCTCAAAGAGGAGTCGTATATGCAAATTGAAGATTTGAAATCTCTCCTGGCACCTGTTAACACCAAGATCGTCCTGCTGGTTATGGATGGACTGGGCGGATTACCCATGGAACCGGGCGGCAAAACCGAACTGGAAACCGCTCTGACCCCCAATATGAACAAACTCGCCGTAGAAGGTATTCTGGGACAATCCTGCCCCATCAGCGCGGGCATCACCCCGGGTTCCGGTCCGGCTCACCTGAGCCTGTTCGGAATCGATCCGGTCAAGACCGAAGTCGGTCGCGGCGTTCTGGAAGCCTTCGGTGTAGGTGTAACAGTAAAGAAAGGCGACGTAGCCGCGCGCGGCAATTTTTGCACATTGGACGCAAACGGCCTGATCAGCGACCGCCGGGCCGGCCGCATCCCTACAGAAGAAGCCCTGCCCATCTGTGAAAAATTGAAAACTATAAAGATACCGGGGGTCGAAATCGAAGTTAAACATGTCAAGGAATACCGCTTCGCCGTGGTGATGCGCGGAGAAGGCCTGTCACCAGACCTCGAAGAGACCGACCCTCAGCGCACCGGAGCAGCTCCTCTTTCTGTAGTTGCCAAGAACGCGGCCGCTCAGAAAGCGGCTGATCTGTTCAACAAATGGATCACGGAAGCTCACAAAATCCTGAAGAATGAACCGAAAGCCAACGGCCTGACCCTGCGTGGTTTTGCCACTGATCCCGGATTGCCGACATACAAAGAACTGTATAACCTGCGAGCCGCCTGTGTTGCCGTTTATCCCATGTACCGCGGTGTCGCCCAGCTTGTCGGCATGGACCTGATCAAATTCTCAGGCGAGACTCCTTCCGATGAGTTCAAAGCGGTGGCGGATCACTGGAATGAATATGATTTCTTCTTCATTCACATTAAAAAGACCGATTCAAACGGCGAGGATGGGAATTTCGACGGTAAGGTCAAGGTCATCGAAGGTGTGGATGCCGCCATTCCTGAACTGATCGCCCTCAAACCGGATGTATTGATCATCACCGGTGATCACAGCACACCGGCCAAACTCAAGACGCATTCCTGGCACCCGGTTCCCTACCTGCTGTGGGCACCGGCCTCCGTCCGCCCGGATACGGAAGTGGAATTTGGCGAACGTGCCTGCATGCACGGCGGCCTCGGGGTCTTCCCTGCCCTCGAAAACATGCCTTTAGCCCTCGCTCATGCTCTGCGCTTGAACAAATTTGGAGCCTGATCGCATCAGAACAGGTAAATCTAACAAAAAATGACGGCCTTGTGCCGTCATTTTTTGTTATCCCGCGTAGGATTGTTTCCTGCCAAACAGTCCGAGGAATAGTCCTCCCAGCAGGACCAACGCGCCCATCACCGTGAACGCATCCTGCCAGAATGGCATCGGGAAGAGCCGGATCAGGGTATCAGAATACTGAAATAACCAGGTATCACCGCTGAAGAAGATGCGGTGAAATCCGGTGAACAGGGCATTGAAACTGACCATCACCGCCACCAGAATGGCAAGGATCAAACCGACCGCCGCCCAACCGCCCCGGCTGACGGCCTGCCAGAAATGCGGCAGCCAGCCTCCACGCATGGCCAGAACACCGGCTCCAAGAATGAAGATGCCGATCAACGGCCAGATGATCAACATCAACTGCACCAGTTTTTTTACATCCAGCATGTGGCTTAATTCACGTTCATTGTATAAGGGGGTACTGGCATCCAGTTTCTGATCTGCCAGGAATTCAATCCCCGCTCCATTGCTTAGATAATCCAAGGATACCTGACTCCACTTAAGCCGATCCTGCAGGGTGAAACCATAGGTATCTGGCGGGAAACCGGGCCGCTGGTATTCAAGGATTGTGTAAACAGGGAACAACAACAGTCGGATAGATGTCATCAGTAGAAAAATGGGTACAAGAATGGTGATGCTATACGTGGTTATCTTTTGAGGAAGGGTCATTGAAGCAGCTCCATATCACCGACCAGCAGGAATTTCACGATCATATCATTGGTTAGTCCTTCCACCGGTGCCAGGTCATCGGTGAAAATCTGCGCGGATGGTGGATCGGGTTGCAGGCTGGAAAGGGTTACGTTCATGGTTTCCACCAGTAGTGGATTCACACCTGCAGAAGCCAATAGAGAGTCATAATTGGCAGCCAGATCCGCCTCGGTTGTTGGCACGACTGAGGCGAAGAGAATGGAATTGAACGTGCCGGGTAGATCCATAATGTGAATAGAGGAGAAGTCCTTACGAATGGTGGACGCCAGAGAATTGATCAGGCGGCGGTCGTCCGGCCCCCGGCCGATATTGATGACCATTACACCATCTTCTGTCAGGTGATCATGCACGGTTTGAAAGAACTCGCGCGTGGTCAGGTGCCAGGGGATGTACGGTGGACGGTAGGCATCCACACTGATCACCTGGTATTTTCTTGGAGAATGTTGCAGACCCCAGCGTCCATCCTGCACATAAACAGTCAGATTGGGCAGATGCATGCCAAAATAACGGTTGCCCACATCTACTATTACCGGATCGATTTCAAAACCATCTATGGAAATATTGGGAAAAACGGCGGATGCTTGACGGGCGGTCGTTCCGGCTGCTAGTCCCACAATGGCCAGACTGGTCACATCGTCTACGTTTATCCGTGACGAATTGAAAAAAGGCGCCACCAGCACCTGTTCCCAGGGACCGGCATAATTCAATACATCCGGGTGATACATGGAATGCACTCCCTGCCCCTCATTCAAACGCAGCAGGTGGTATCCATCCTGTTCCAGAACCTGAATGTAGTTGTAAGCCGATTCCGTCTCGTAGATCATGCCGGTACTGTTCTTGTCTTTTCCGATATTGACAGTGAAGAACAGGGCGAGAACAACCACCGGCATCCAGGCCAGGCGGAGAACCGGCTTCCAGCCTTCAGCCTGCCGTAGACCGGCCAGAGCGCAGATAAGCAGCACTGCGCCGTGGATCAAGAAAGTGCGGTACGTCCCCACAGTCGGGATCAACAGAAGGACCGGGATGAATGTGCCAATAAATGAACCCAGCGTGGAAATGGCATAAATCCTTCCCGAGACACTGCCGGAAGTCTGATTATCTTGAATGGCCAGCCGGATGGCAAACGGAGACGACATTCCCATGAGGATAATGGGAACAACAAACAGGATCATCACCGCGGTGAAGGAACCGAACAAAACCCCCATTTGCAATGAATCGAAGGCGTCAGCCGCCCAGCGCAGCACTGGCCGTGAGATGGCCGGGACCAGAGCTATGCTGAATCCAGCCCATGCCAGAATGCGATACAGGGTGCCAAATTTCGGCGAACGATCCGCCCAGTTGCCTCCGACAAAATTCCCGGCGGTCAGATAGATCAGGATCAAACCGATAATACTGGCCCATACCAAGTTGCTGGATCCAAAATAATTACCCATCAGGCGGGAGGCGGCCATTTCTGCCGCCAGGCTGGTTAATCCTGAGATGAACACGGTGAAGTAGAGGTATTTTTTCATGGGTGGCTTTTCAATCCCATCGAAGACGGTATATACCTTTCTTATAAAACCCGGTTAGAATTTTAACCGTAAATCCACTGGATAGTCATTTTCTCTTTTCGTTTTCAAAGATAAGGAGTCTTATGTTAATTGCGACTGTTGAACAAATGCGAGTTCTGGAAAAGAAAGCCAGTGATCTCGGACACACCTATGAAAAAATGATGGAATTGGCCGGTACAGGTATTGCTGATTTCATCGATGCCCGTTTCTATTCGGAATTCGAAGAAGACTCCGACCGCACCATTCTCGGTTTGATAGGAAACGGAAACAATGGTGGAGATGCCCTGATCGCGTTAAAAATCCTGCAATCCAGGGGTTGGACGACCAGAGCCTATCTGGTCAAGGATCGCGCCGAGAATGATCCGCTGGTTTCAGCCTATCAGGAAGCGGGTGGCAATGTGGAAAAACAATCCGGTGACACAAAATATGCGACGTTAAAAAAGTGGTGCTCTACCACGCAGTTCATTCTGGATGGAATTCTGGGAACCGGTGCCCGTCTGCCGATGGATGACACGATTCATGGGACACTGAAAACCGTGGGAAAATACGAATCCGGGACGGTCATTCTGGCAGTGGACTGCCCAAGTGGAATTGATTGTTCCACCGGGGAGACGTCTCCCGATGTCTTGCATAGCGACTACACCCTGTGCATGGCCGCCGTGAAAACCGGTTTATTGACATTCCCGGCCTTTGAGTATTGTGGGAACCTGGTAAACATTTCCATCGGTTTTGAAAAGAGTCTTCCCGGTTGGGAGAACGGCCTGCATGAGATCATCACCCCGATCAAGGTAGCCAGCCTCTTACCCCGCCGGCCGCTTGACGCACACAAGGGAACCTTCGGCACAGCCATGATCGTAGCCGGTTCGATAAATTACACCGGGGCTGTGCTGCTTTCATCCGAAGCCGCCTACCGCAGCGGTGCCGGACTGGTACGTGCCGCCATCCCCGGTATGATCCACACTGCCATCGCCGGGCAGATTCCTGAAGTCACATGGCTTTTACTGCCGCATGAAGCAGGAGTAATTGACGAATCGGCGGTTGATGTCCTACGTAAGAATCTGAATAAGGTGACGGCTATGCTTATCGGGCCCGGGTTGGAAACCGAAGAAACCACCCGGCATTTCATCAGACGGTTGTTCAGCCGCCAGGGGACAAAAGGAACCTCCGGGGATATCGGGTTTGTGCCATCCACAACCGGAGAAACAAAAGCTCCGACTTCCCTGTCTTTTCCCCCGCTGGTGATCGACGCGGATGCTCTGCGTATCCTGGCAGATATTCAGGACTGGTGGAAATTACTGCCGGCGAATTCCATTCTTACCCCCCACCCCGGTGAGATGGCTGCTCTGACCGGCCTGTCCATTAAAGAAATCCAGGAACGCCGGTTGGATCTGGCTCTGCTTTTTGCCCGGCAGTGGAATCAAATCGTCATTCTCAAAGGCGCTCTGACCGTCATTGCCACCCCGGAAGGTCATGCCTACCTGTCGACCTGCGCCAATCCTTCGTTGGCCCGGGCGGGTAGTGGTGATTTGTTGGCGGGATTGATCACCGGTTTCCTGGCTCAGGGAGTGAAACCTGTGGCGGCCGCACAACTGGGTGTATGGATCCACGGGTACTGCGGCGATCTCGCCGCGGAGGATGTGGATGCCGCCGCCATTCTGCCCAGCGATCTGGTTATTCAGATACCCGCAAGTATCGGCCTATTGCGGGAACTGGCCGGCTGAATATGTAGATAACAAAACCCCTGTCAGTTCAAATCTGACAGGGGTTGATCTTGCTCATAATGGATCAGGCAGCCGGTTTTGTTTCCTTCTTCCCCAGCACTTTGCCTTTTTGTTCTTCCAGAACAACCTGCCCTTTGCGAGAGAGTTCTTCCGCTTTATCCCTGGTTACCTTTACCAGATCTTCCGCCTTGTCTTTGGTCGTTTTTACGAGATCATCGGCTTTATCATATACTTCATTATAGGAATCGGCCGCGATATCTTTCAATTCAATCGCTTTTTCTTTAATTACGGTTCGCGTTTCTTCGCCCGATTGGGGAGCCAGTAAAAGAGCGGTTACCGCACCCGCCAGACCACCAACCACAAATCCCACCAAAAAAGCACCAAATTCATCATGATCTGACATTCTTTTTCTCCTTTCAACGAATCGTTGGACCGGTTTTTCAAACCATCCAGTATTATTTCCAGATCTTAAGGAAATCCAGCAATTTTCGGAAAACGGCTACGCTCTCATTCAGTTTGATCACCGGTTCCGCCAGATTATTGCTTAAGAAAGTTGCAGTTCCACGCAGCGTGTTCACTGTCTCGCTTGTTGAATTCAAGATTGGTTTGATCTCGTTCTGCAGCAGATTTATCAGCGTCGCAAGCTGCACAATCAGTATGATCAAGGCCAGACCGATTATGAATGACTCGAGCGCCATAAAAATGATGAAGATATCCCGAATGTGACTGGTGGTATCCACATCGCTGCGCAGAAGGAAAATTGTCCCAGCTGCAAGACCTGCCAGTATCAGAATCACAACCACCACCAACCAGATCATGACCTTCTTCTGGGAGGTATTTACATCAATCCTGGTTTCGTCCGTGATAGGTCCGGATGATCCTTCAGCTGGTTCGTCGCTCATACCTAAAAAAATTATAGCACATTGTCAATGGTGAAAATTTCTAACATTCTACGAAAATTGGCAGCATGCCAAATGGAGAGGACCTCATCAGAAGACAGGGTCTGAAACCAGGAATTGAACCAGAAAATGATAAAATTAAAAGCTATGCATATGCCAAGGGTCACAGTTCTGATCTGCTTAATTATTCCGCTTGCGATCTTCACTCCGGTTTACGCGCAATCGCCGGTAGAAAAACCGGTGGTGATCTCACCACGCGGCGGTGAAGCGCTGCAGGGCCGCGTAGAGATCAACGGGATCACCGCACTGGCCAATTTTCAACGTGCCGAGATAGAATTCCGCTACACCAACGACCCGAAGAACACCTGGTTTTTTATTGCCGAAACCGACCAGCCGGTTAATCCCGGAAAGATCGCGGAATGGGATACCTCCATTGTCACGGATGGCGACTATGACCTGCGAATTACGGTTTTTTCAGGGGATGGCAGCAGTCAGTCTGTGATGGTATCAGGAATCAGGGTGCGGAATTATTCGCACGTCGAAACACCCACACCGGCTGCAGCGGAAGCGGTGTCAGAATATCAATCAGCCACAGCCACGATCTTTCCCACTCGAACCCCGCTGCCCACCCGGCCGTCGTTCACAGCTAACCCTGCAGAATTAACCCGGTCTGATCTGACCAACAGCCTGCTGCGCGGTAGCATTGCCGGGCTGGGATTCTTCCTGGCTTTTGCTATTTACTGGATCGTAAAGAAATCACTTTCCTGATCATTGGACTGATAGTATGTTCCGTTTACTTCGAAAAACACAACCTGAACCCGATCTCATCACGTACCTTATCGCCGGCTTTGGCAATCCGGGACGTGATTACATGCGCACCCGGCACAATGTAGGCTTTATGACCATCGACCGGCTCTGCAATAAACTGGATGTTTTTCTCGGCAAGATGCAGGCCAACGCTTTGACGGCCGTCTACAAAGATACACGGCACCGCATCATTCTGGCCAAACCGCAAACCTATATGAACCTCTCCGGTCAGTCCGTGAGTGGATTGCTCCATTTTTATAAGATTCCCCTGGAACATCTGCTGGTGATCCATGATGACCTGGATGTCCCCTTTGGCAGCCTGCGTATCCGTCCATCCGGCGGTTCCGGTGGCCAGAAGGGCCTCGGTTCGACAATAGACCGGTTGGGTAGCGAAGATTTTGCCCGCCTGCGTGTGGGTATCGGCCGGCCGCCCGGCCGTATGGAAGCTTCAGACTATGTCCTGCAACCCTTTTCATCTGCCGATCAACCCTTGTTGGACAGAATACTGGATGCTGCTGCCGAGGCTGCGCTGTTGTTCGTGCGGGACGGATTGGATACAGCCATGAATCGCTATAACGGTTCCATCGAGAAGAAATAACATGCTCGATTTTATCCGCCGCCTGCCCGGCTATGCTGATATCTTACCGTCCCTGTCGCCCGGTGAGACTATCCCAGGATTGGGATTGATCCGTTCTGCGCGCCTGCCGGTGACGGCTGCTCTGGCGCAGGATCAGAACACACCGGTGTTGATAATCACCGACCGGTCGGAACGCGCCTTTACCATGGGCGACGAGCTCAGGTTTTGGTTTCCAACAGCCAACCGGATGGCCTTCCCGGCGCCCAATCCCCTATTTTACGAACAGGCAGCCTGGGGTAATATCACCCGGCGGGAGCGTTTGCAGACGCTGGCATCACTGGCTTCCTATCACCTTCCCGGCGGGGAAAAACCTGATTTCCCTCCGATGATCTTTGCACCGGTTCGTGCATTAATGGCCCGCACCCTGCCCCGTCGCGACTTTTTGAGAGTATTGCGCACAATCAAACTTGGCAGCCGGCAATCCATCGATGATCTGCTGCGCCACTGGGTGGAAATCGGATTTCAATCCGCGGATACCGTTTTAGAAGTGGGTTATTTCTCACGCCGCGGTGGCATTCTGGATATCTGGCCTCCGGCAGAACCATTCCCTGTGCGGTTCGAGTTTTTCGGCGACGAAATCGATACCCTGCGTCAGTTCGATCCAGTATCGCAGCGCACCATCGCCAAACTGGAAAAGGTGCAAATCACCCCGGCACGTGAAGTTCTACCGGGTGCGGCGGCAAAGAACGGTATAAGCGGTGAAGTGGATGAATATCATCTGCCTCTGGTTCATCCTGCACACGCCAGCCTGCTGGATTACCTGCCGCGCGGCAGCCTGGTGCTGGTGGATGATTTCCAGGCTGTGCAAAACGCCGCCAACGATATCGAAGAACAGGCCGTAAAGCTGCGTTCTGAAATGATCAAAGAAGGGGTCCTGCCGGAATCCTATCCGGTCCCTTATATGACCTGGTCTGAGCTTCAAGATACGCTGAGTGCACAGGTCTGGTTGGAATTGGGCCGCAGCACAGCCCCTGAAACCGGATATTTCGGCGAATCCATCCAACCCGGGCCACGTTTTGGCGGCCGGCTCAAACCATTCAATGAATATATCGGTGATCGGCTTTTAGAAAACGCCCGTGTGATGATCGTATCCCGGCAGGCATCGCGTCTGCGGGACCTCTGGCGGGAGCGCCAGCAGGAAGCCGGAATCACCGCATCACCCGAGATCATCGACGGGACATTGAGCGACGGCTGGATGATGTCTATCGGAAATCAATCTGCGATCCTACTCACAGATAGTGAGATCTTTGGCTGGGAACGTCCGCAGGCCCGCCGACAGGTCAAACCTTCCGCCGAAGCACCCGAAGCCGGATACGCCGATCTGAAAGCCGGCGACTGGGTTGTTCATATGGATTATGGGATCGGCCGACTGATCGGGCTGGTCAAGCGGAATATTGATGAAACCACCGGTGAATACCTGTGCATCGAATATGACAGCGGCGATCAGTTATTTGTCCCCGTACATCAGGCTGACCGGCTCAGCCGCTATATCGGGCCGGGCGGTGAACCGCCCACTCCCACCCGTCTGGGAGGCACCGAATGGGCTTCCGCGCGGCAGCATGCCAGTGAAGCTGTTCAACAGGTAGCCCGTGAATTGCTCGACCTGTATGCCCGGCGGCAGGTTTCAAAAGGGTACGCCTTTCACAGCGATACCCCCTGGCAATACGAACTGGAAGCCAGTTTTCCATATATCGAAACCAGAGACCAGATGTCAGCCATCCGCTCGGTAAAGAAAGATATGGAAGCAGGCCGTCCCATGGACCGCCTGCTATGCGGCGATGTGGGTTATGGTAAGACGGAAGTAGCTCTGCGCGCTGCGTTCAAGGCCGTGATGGATGGAAAGCAGGTGGCCGTGCTGGTTCCCACCACCGTGTTAGCACAGCAGCATTACGAGACTTTCCGACAGCGGCTGACAGCTTTCCCGGTATCCGTCGAAATGCTCTCACGCTTCCGTTCTGCGAAAGAGCAGGATGATATCATCCTGAAACTGTGGCATGGGGATATCGATATCATCATCGGCACACACCGCTTGATATCTCAGGATGTGGAATTTAAAAACCTTGGACTGGCAATCATCGACGAAGAACAACGCTTTGGTGTAACTCATAAGGAACATTTCAAGAAACTGCGCACAGAAATTGATGTGCTCACCCTGACTGCCACCCCCATACCGCGCACACTGTATATGGCATTGACCGGTGTACGCGATATTTCGACCATCAACACACCTCCCGAAGAACGCCTGCCAATCATCACCCACATCGGACCCTATTCGCCGCGCCTGGTGCGCCAGGCGATCATGCGCGAACTGGATCGCGAAGGGCAGGTCTTCTTCGTGCACAACCGTGTTCAAACCATTCAAGCCATGGAAAGCCATCTACACCAGCTTGTCCCCGAAGCCCGCGTGGGGGTGGCACATGGGCAGATGCCTGAAGGTGAACTGGCGCGGGTGATGGATCAATTCACGCGTGGTGAGATCGACATCCTGCTATGCACATCCATCATCGAATCTGGATTGGATATCCCCAACGCCAACACATTAATCGTAGATCGCGGTGACACCTTCGGTCTGGCGCAGCTCTACCAGCTTCGTGGACGGGTTGGACGCGGTGCGCAGCGTGCCTATGCCTATTTTTTCCGCCACCGCCGCAAACCACCCACCCCCGAAGGACAGGAAAGGTTGGAGGTGATTGCCGAGAACACCCAGTTGGGAGCCGGATATTCCATCGCCATGCGCGATCTTGAAATGCGCGGGGCGGGAGAGATACTGGGAAACCGCCAGCACGGTGTGATCGCTGCTGTCGGGTTTCATCTGTACACCCGCATGCTGGCCTCCGCCGTGCGCACCCTGCGTCAATCTGAAGGTATGCCCGCGCTGGATGAAGACACGCTCAATATGCGCGAAGTGCAAATGCCTGTGGCTGTTGATTTGCCGCTCTCAGTGGGGATCCCTCTGGATTACGTGGAAGACCAGACAATGCGCCTGCGGCTCTACCGCCGCCTGGCGGATATCCGCGAGGAAGAGGACATACCGGCGCTGGCAGACGAGTTCACCGACCGTTTTGGCCCGCTACCGGATCAGTTAAGGAACCTTTTATTTATGCTACGGGTGAAAGTTCTCGCCGAATCCGCAGGATTGGCTTCTGTCGCGGTGGAAAACGACCAGCTTGTATTGCGGTTTCCACCCTTACCAGACGGAGCATTATCGCGCGATCTGCCCGCTCTTCCGGTCCCATCACGATCGGGCAAAAATTCATACTGGCTGCCAATGGATCAAGACGAAGAGAATTGGAAAAAAATTTTGATCGAGGCATTAACCGAAATCAACCGACTATGGAAAACGGTCTGATCAGTATTCGATAGGCGTGTTGTTTTCCGCCATGGGGATCTGCGCGCCGCACTTTTCGCAAGAAGCCAACCATACGGGATTGGAATGCCCGCAGCGGTGGCAGACCAGCACCTGGGTGTATCCGGTGGATTTCCTTTTCCCTGGATCATGCCCGCTGCCGACCAACAGTGTGATCAAGATCAACAATAGGCCGGCGCCGCCAAAAGCCAGTGATGTGTATAACAGAGATCCAGTCAGGTCTATCAGATAACGCACCGTCTCCCAGAGAGCATTCCCAGATACGGGTATCTGTACCTCCAGGTAATATACTGCCAGGCCTGCCAATCCCAGCACTACAAACATCAATCCGATACCCACGGCGGAATCTCGCAATCCATAACTGCGGATACCCAGGAGTCCCAATCCCAGTGAGCCGAATGTGACTGCCGCCCAGATCCCCAGGGTTTTTATCGATTCAGAAGAACTGGGGGTATTCGATTGCAGTTCGTTGATGGCAGACACAACTGTTCCACTGATGATCCCGGTTGCCAGAAAACCCAGCCCCAGAAGGAAAAGCAGGCATCCAAAAGGATTGCAGAAACCGTCCCGGGAATTCGATCTTCTCAAACGTACCAGCCTTTTTAATAATTGTCACTTTCCAGTAAAAACAACAGAGGTCGGACGAAGGGTTGGTTTTAGCAGAAAAGGTGCGGAAGGAAGGAAAGACAGACCTCATTCCCCCGAATACACACGTTATTAATGTATTCTAATTCGATTAAGGAAATCGTCAATATCAAAAAGACAGGTTCATTTCTAAATCTATCTTTGCCAATCTTAAACATAACCAGACCCGCAGTCTCATTCAGGATTCGATGAAACCGGACGGATCTGGTTGAAAGACATTGCGGCAATAATCAGCTTATCGGTGGGCAATTCGATTGGACAACGTACCGATTCCTTCACCCGAACATTCCACCGTGTCACCTTCCTCCAATGGTCCCACACCGGCCGGTGTGCCGGTCATGATCACATCACCGGGGTTAAGCGTCATGATGGAACTGATGAATGCCACCAGTTGTTGCACAGTGAAGACCATCTCACGGGTGGAAGACATCTGGCGCATATCACCGTTCACCCGGCAGCTCAGGAGAACATCCGCCGGATCGAGGTCGGTTTCGATCCAGGGACCCAGCGGGCAGAAGGTATCGAAACCTTTCGAGCGCGTCCACTGGCCGTCGCGCCGTTGCAGATCGCGAGCGGTTACGTCATTCCCTAGAGTGTAACCAAATACATATTTCAAGGCATCATCCGGTTGCACCCAGCGGGCATCCTTGCCCATCACCACAGCCAGTTCCACCTCATGCTCAACCTGCTCGGATTGCGGCGGCAGGTGGATAAGATCATTCGGCCCGATCACACTGCTGGGCGGCTTCATGAAAAGCATCGGCCATTCCGGAACGGGCGCATCGTGTTCGCGGGCATGCTCGATATAATTCCTGCCCACACAGATGATCTTCCCCGGCAAGATCGGCGCAAGTAACTGAACATCCTCCAGCGGCAGGTCCACTTCAAGGCGGCGGTACTCACCAAAAGGTTCCCCTTCGACAGGCCCGACACGATCCTGATATATCCACCCGAAACGAGGTTGTTCATTGCCGTGTTTATAACGCACAAATTTCATGTTATCACCCATAAATTTCAAAGATTATCTACCGGCCAATTCCCGTCCTTTGTCAGTCAAAGACCAAATTTTGGGATGACCCTGCCTATCGCAAGCGTAAGAAACCGGACAGTGGTCGCATACAGTCAGGCAATCTTCGTACGACTTAAGATACCCTTTTTTTGTTAAATCCGCAACCAGCATTCCTGCCAGAGCGGGAGAGATGTTCAATTCTTCGCTCAATTGCTCGATGCTGGCCAGAGGGCGTAGATGGATCGCCCTTAACAGACTTTCCAGTATGTTCATCTCAAGAATATCAAACCGAACTGGTAGATCAACACGCCGAAGAACACCGATAATACCAGCATGATCATCGAGCTTACAACGGTCCACTTTAGCGATCCTGTCTCCTGACGAATGGCAGATATGGTTCCCAAACAGGGAATGAAAAGCATCTGGAATGCCAGCAATGCCAGTGCGCTGGGGGCGGAGACTATGGAAGGCAGATTCTTGACCACATCGCCATACAGAATTCCCAGAGTGGCAATCGTATTTTCTTTGGCCACGATACTGGTGAGAAGAGCCATTAAGACCGGCCAGGGGAGACCCATCAACCGGCCGAGCGGTTCCAGCAGCCGGCCTACATACGACAGGTAGCTGTTCAGCACATCACCGGTTGGAAAGTAGGACAGCCCCCAGACTAACAGTGAACCGGCCAGAATGATCGTTCCGGCTTTCTCCAGAAAACCAATCAGGTTCTGCCAGACGTAGATACCGATGGTTTTGATGTTGGGCACATGATAAAGCGGCAATTCCATAATGAAAGCCACATGGTCATTTTTCAAGATATAACTGTGCAAAACCAATCCCAGGATCATCAACAGCAGGATATTTCCGGCCACCAATCCCCAGGCAATCAATGCGGAATGCTCCGGAAAGAAGATCGGAGTCAATACAGTGACCACAGCCATGCGTGCCGTGCAAGGGATCAACGGGATCAAGAGAATGGTCAACAAACGGCTGCGCCGTGATTCTATGATCCGTGTGCCGAAGACAGCCGGAACATTGCAGCCGAATCCCAGCAATATGGGCAAGAAGCTCTTTCCATGCAGACCAAGTCGGTGCATCCAGCGGTCGGTCAGATAGGCGATCCGCGCCATGTAACCGGTGTCTTCTAGCAAACCCAGTGCCGTATAAAAAATTGCCAGGATAGGCAGAAAGGTGAGTACCAGTCCAACCCCTCCAAGAATCCCATCCGCCAGGAGATGCGGTAACCAGGCAGGCATCGTGGAGAGAGAGGAGCGCACCCACTCTGCAAAAGCTTCTATCCATTCACTCAGCAGAGACTGCAAGGGTGAACCGATGGCGTAAGTCACACTGAACACGGCTCCCAGCACAATCGCCAGGAATAACGTGCCAAAAACAGGATGGGTGAGCGCTTGATCGATACGCGAGGTAAAACTCCCCCGGGTTAATCGGGGTTGAACCACTGCCGCCCGCACCATCCGCGCGATCCACTCGTAGCGTTCGCCGGCAATATCCAGAATGGCATCTTCATGCTCATAAAGCAGGTTAGATACCCTCTGCCACTGCTCAGGTGGTAGACGTTTCTCCATCATACTGACCAGCACTTCGTCCCCTTCCAGCAGCTTCATCGCCACCCACGAAGGTGGATAGCCTTTGGGGACGTTTTCGGCGATCCTGTTCTGGATTTCATCCAGGATATGTTTATGTTCGTCTGAGATGGTTGGTTTTTTAGGGTTGAACTTCATCCTTCCATCGATGAAGGCATGGATGGCCATTTCCAGAGCTTCCACCCCCTGATTATGCGCCGCCGACATGGGTGCCACCGGAATACCCAGTGCGCTTTCCAGAACTCCGGGCTCCACCTGGATGCCCTCCTGCACGGCTACATCCATCATGTTCAACGCCAGAATAACTGGCACCGGCAAAAGAAGGATTTCCGCCAGCAAGTACAGGCTGCGTTCCAGGTTGGCGGCATCCACTACCACGATCATCAGGTCCGGTCTTTCCTCCAGAATGAAATCTCGGGCAAGGCGTTCTTCCTCAGAGCTGGCCGTCAGGCTGTAAGTGCCGGGGAGATCAACCAGCGTGATATTGGTATCTCCAACCGTGAATCCGCCGCTCTTAAGGTCGACCGTTTTTCCCGCCCAGTTTCCCACATGTTGATTTAATCCGGTCAAAAAATTAAAGACAGTCGATTTCCCCACATTTGGCTGCCCGGCTAACGCTATCACCAGACTCCGCGCCGGGCTTTCTACAGTCTCAACCTCTACATTCTCGTTTTCAGGCTGCTCGATGGCACTGATAATGACCTTACGGGCTTCGAAATTTCCCAGCGCTACCTTTGCACCGCGCAGATTTATAAGTACCGGTCCTTTGCCGGATTTTCTGACAACAGTAAGCGACGCGCCGGGTGTGAACCCCATGGCAGCCAGGCGGGATACGAAACTCTTACCACCTTCCAGTTTTCGTACCATGGCGTGTTGGCCGGCTTCAAGATCAGCCAATCTTTGAAATTCATGTTCCATCCGTTATTTCCATCCCCCAGAAGCAGTTCAGGTCTTCTGAGACAAAAGATTTTTGTTGATTCCGGATCTCAATGGTAGTCTCGATATCGGTTCTTCCAGTGATCCGGATGGACTCTCCGGGCAGTAGACCGGTTCGACGGGCCATCTGGAGGGATTCCCGGTTTTCCGGAAAGATATGCGTGATCAGGTAAGCCTTGCCCACTGCACCCCGATCGATCGATAATTCGGCCGGGATCGCTGCCAGCTCGCCTATAGCGTTTCCATGTGGACAGGCTTCCGGCTGCTGAAGATAGGTGAAGAGCCGCTCTGTAATCCAATCCGGGGCGGCATGTTCCAGATCGCCCGCCAGATCGTGGGCTTCATCGATGGGTACCTGAAGTGCATCGGTAAGAAAGCACTCCCAGACACGGTGGCGCCTGACCAGCGCGGCTGCCATGATATACCCTTTTTCTGTAAGACTCACTCCCTTATAAGGCAGATAATCCACCAGGCCACGTTGTTCCAGTTTTTGAATCATCTCATGAATGGATATGGGAGAGAAGCCGAAGTGCTCCTGCAGTTCACCAAGGGGAAGAGGCCGGTCGTTTCCCGGATGCAGGCGGTAGATCGCGCCCAGGTAATCTTCAATGGAAGCGGAAGGTTGGGTCAAGTTCTCCTCATAGAAAAGATAAGGCGCACCTTATCTTTTCTGGAGTATATCACACATACATATTTTTGACGAGGAAATTAAAAAAAAATGATATCCGCCGTTGGAAGTGTATTTATGTGATATGAAAAATTCAGACAAATATTAAGTTTGCTTAACAGGTGTGATATACAATTAAAAAAATTACTGATCGCAGTTTTAGCACCAGTAAATTTCAAAACTTTATGCAGACTCAGCGGATTGAATCCTTTCAGACGATACGCATTTCGCCCACGCAAAAAGACGGTCTACTCCTATGGCTGATCGTGCTGGCTGTCGGTGTGATCTGTCTGCTTATCTACCCGGTGATGCGGCTGGGCTTCACCTACCAGATTAACTATAACGAAGGCCTGTATGCCTATCACCAGCAGGACGCGGCGGAAAACCGGCTCATGTACGGCAGTGCAGTCGCCGATCCGCTCACCCCGGTGAACATTCCACCGGTTTCCCTGTTCCTGGTTGGAATTCCCGGCAAGATCCTGGGGAATTACCTGATCACCGGACGGATCATTTCGCTGCTCTCTCTGGCAGCACTGGCGTGTCTTGGTGCATGCATACTGCGATCAAAAGGAACCCGCTGGAAAGCCGGACTATTTTGTGGTCTGGCCGTTATGGCATTGATCGCCGGGTATGCACCTGAATATGTCGGCATGAATGATCCGCATCTGCTGGCACTGGCTTTTTCCTTCTACGGACTACTAATCTATGCGAAGTATGTGGAAACAAGATTCGGACTGATTGCCTCCTCACTCCTTCTCATGATCGGGCTGTTCACAGCACCGTTCGCCGCTGCCGCCCTGCTGGCTGTCTGCCTGGATATTCTGCTGCGCTCTCCGAAAAGAGGAATAATCTGGTTAGGTGCCACAGCCGTATTTTTTCTGATAGGTAATGCCTTGACCTCGTTTCAAATTAATCAGATCCTATTGGATCAATTGCCTCTGAAAGGCGATTTTTCGATCTCGCGATTCCTCAATCAGGTTAACCGCCTGGATTTCCCCTTCCTCATCCTTCTGCTGCTTTCCGGGTGGACGGCTCTGCTGGCTGTGTTCGAACAGCGAACCCGAATCTTTGCGTTTTATCTGGCAGCCGCACTGCTCATTGGCATTCTCCTATCAGGCGGAAATCCTGGCGGGATCAGCCAGTTATTCGACCTGTTTGCCGCCATGGGGCTGGTAATGGGACTGGCTGTAAACCGCATCCCGACCACATTTAAACAAATCCCGGGTTTCTATCGCGCCGCCGTCTGGTGCCTGGCTCCTCTGCTTACGTTCCTACTGCTCTTTCATATCCCGGAAAGGCTTCCCCGCGCCAACTCATTCAACCTGTTGTCTTCGGTTCAGAACGGTTTTCTGCAGGATGCAGCCTACCTGCAAAAATATCCGGGGCGGGCTTATTGCGAGAACCTCCTGCTATGTTTTCTGGCCGATAAACCACTTGAAATGGATGCACTTTCTTCCTCTGATCTGGCATTCCGCGGAAGAACGGATGAAAACCTCTTGCTGCTCATTTTTGAATCCCACCAGTTTGATATCGTGCAGCTCAACCGGCCTCTTTCAGATAACCTGTCACAGGCGGATTACAGTCCGGATATCTTGAAATCCGGATCCATGACCCAGAATATGCGGATTGCCATCGCCCGGAACTACCGGGTGGACCGCAAGACAACCTCGGGAGTATTCTACCGGCCCAGATAGCATGCCGCAGGCACCAATAGTTAGATATACTTGGTCACTGTGATTAACAAATGATCTATGGATATCAGAGCTTTGCTCTACATTATTCCCTTCGGGGATTATGAAGGATTCTTCAATACGGATGGATACCAAAAAAGCACTGGACTTTGAAACCGTTGAATTGGATGACAGGAATGACGCACTGGTGATCATCGACCAGACTCTGCTGCCCAACGAATTTACCTACTTGCACCTTAAAACCCGAGAGGAAATCTGGGAAGCAATATCTGAACTGCGTGTGCGGGGTGCGCCCGCCATCGGTATTGCGGCAGCCTATGGGATGTATCTCGGGCTGAAAAGCAGTGCCGCCTGTGATTTTAATTCCTTTTATAAGGAATTAAAAAAGATCAAGGAGTATCTGGCTTCATCGCGCCCTACGGCCGTTAATCTCTTCTGGGCATTGGACCGGATGGAGGCCTGCGCTAGGAATAATCGCAGCAGATCCATATCCGAGATCAAGGAATTGCTGCTCAAAGAAGCGGAAGAGATCAAAGCAGAAGATATCCGGGTGAGCAAATCTATAGGTGAGTACGGCCTATCATTGCTGCGTCCGAATGACGGGCTCCTTACTCATTGCAACGCCGGTCAACTGGCAACAGCCAAATATGGTACCGCCACTGCTCCAATCTACCTGGGAACTGAAAGAGGTTATAACTTCAAGGTCTTCGCCGATGAAACCCGCCCTTTACTACAGGGCGCCCGCCTGACAGCTTTCGAGCTGAATAGAGCCGGTGTGGATGTCACCCTGATTTGCGACAACATGGCGGCCACTGTGATGGCAAATGGATGGGTGCAGGCTGTGCTGGTTGGCTGTGATCGGGTGGCAGCCAATGGAGATACGGCTAATAAGATCGGGACCCTGGGTGTGGCCATACTCGCAAAGAATTATGGTATTCCCTTCTATGTTTGCGCCCCTACATCGACCATCGATATGGATTGCCCGACCGGGAAAGATATCCACATCGAACTGCGAAAACCGGAAGAAGTGACCGATAAATGGTATGCCAGGCCAATGGCACCCAAAGATGTGAACGTCTTTAATCCTGCCTTCGATGTAACGGAGAACAAATTCATAACGGCGATCATTACAGAATACGGCATAGCCCGCCCGCCATTCCAGCCTTCATTAGTTGAAATATTCAGTAAGAAAGCCACAGGCCGGATGCAGTTTTCAAATATTTAACCTGGTAGTTTACGCAGGTCAGGAGTATTTCATGCAGGGTAATCAAAGATTGAACTTATCGGGTGAGCGCTTTTCGGTCGAATACAGTCTCTTTGGATCCCGTGCCGATGTTGACCAACTGGCCGCCGCGATCATTGTTGAGGACACAGTTGAATTCCCCTATGAGCTTCTCCCGGACGGTGAGATCAAAGACCAGGTGGTCGGCAAAATCGAAGAGATTACGCCGGTTGGTCAAGACCATTATCATGTAATCATCAGTTATGCCATCGAGATCACGGCTTTCACCATCGCCCAATTTCTAAATGTGGTGATGGGAAATATCAGCCTGATGCCGGGAATTCGAGTAGAGCGCATCCATCTATTTCCCACTCTCGCGACGCGATTCTCCGGTCCGCGTTTCGGACGCGCCGGCGTGCGCGAACTACTGGGTGTTCCCACCCGTCCCCTCTTTTGCACGGCTCTGAAACCAATGGGACTATCGTATAAAGAACTCGCCGATATGGGTTATCAGGTAGCCAGAGGTGGTATCGACCTGATCAAGGACGACCACGGTATTTCTAACCAGGCGTTCTCCCAATTCAAAGAACGGATTTCACGGAATCAGGAAGCGGTTGAAAGAGCCAATCACGAAACCGGGCGAAAAAGCATCTTTCTGCCCAACATCACCGGCCGCGCGGATGAATTGCTGGAGAATGCACATTATGCCAGACAGATTGGCTGCCGCGGCCTGATGGTCTTACCGGCGCATACCGGCTGGGATGCTGTACGCATGTTGGCGGAAGATGATTCCCTTGATCTACCCATCATGATCCATCCATCTTTCTCCGGTTGCTATGTGGTTTCACCAACAGCCGGTTTTTCGACCTATGCCTGGTTCGGGCAAATAGCCAGACTGGCCGGCGCGGATATGAGCATTTTCATAAATTTCGGCAGCCGCTTCGCCAACACCAGAGAAGACTGCCTGGCTGTTGTAGCAGGGACCAGTGTTTCGATGGGGAAGATCAAACCTGCTTTTCCGGTGGCGGGCGGTGGTATTACTATGCAGACAATACCTGAAATGAAAAAGGTATACGACAACGATATGATCTACCTGATGGGCGGTGGATTGCATAAGGCTGGACCGGATCTGGTGGAAAATTGTCAAAGACTCCTTTCATCATTTGAAGCCTAGTCTACGGAGAAACTATGAAATTTCATACCAAAACTCTAGAGATCACCCCGGGCCCGGGTTTCTCATTACAGAATATCACCCGGCAGGTTTCAGACTTCGTCGTCGAAACCGGCGTACAGGAAGGCCAGTTGACTGCCTTTTACAAACATACAACCGGTTCGATTTTTATCGGTGAACACGAATCGGGGATAATCGCGGATATAGAGCGTGCTTTAGAAGCCATCGCGCCGTTCAACGGCACTTACCTTCACCACCGCCGTGAACTGGATTTTAACGGTTCAGCTCATGTCCGTGCCGCCTTCATGCCCACTTCGGTGGTCATCCCCATCCATGAGGGCAGCCTGGTGATGGGTACTCACCAGGAGATCATGGTGACCAATGGACAATCGGAAAGCCTGCCGCGCTATATCGTCTTACAGGTAATGGGAGAGTAGACCATGCCGAAAAAATTCCAGACCATTCTCTTCTGGTTCGATGGAGCTTTTTGTGAATCCATAGCCGCTCAGGTCGTTACCATCCTCCGTCCGCAGATCAGCACGGCAGAAAAAGCCACACTATGGGAAAAGGTGGAGTCACTTCAACAGGCAATGGCCGTGGGAAATATTGACGCAGACGCTTTCTGCCGCAAAGCGGTGGATATCTGTCAGGTAGCCTCAGATCCCGACAGATTGCAGGCTTCCATTCTGCAGAGTACTTCTCTGAACAAACCCTTCTTTGATATTTACAGGCAGATTGCTGCGGAACATGATCCGCGGGTGCTCGTGGATATTCCACAAACCTGGTTCAACACACTGATCGACCGCTGGCAGGTGTCTGATGCCTTCCCAGCAGTTCGCCTGATCTTCACCGAGACATTCCATCTGAAGCGTATGCTCCCGGATATCGCCTACTACATTCCCCGCGCCGCCGGACGGAATATGGAAGAATGCATCCTGGTCGACCCGCTGCAAATGCGCGCCGTCGCGCTGCATAAACTGGGTTTGGTATCCACGGCTTATGTCTATCCCCGCCGCCTGAAGATCGACCTGGCACTGCAGGGAATCTGGAAGACCAGCGAAGATATTTATCACCCCAAAGCCGGAGCCCGTACAAATATCTGACCTTTTCTGAGTGTAGATAGCATGCATGTGATATTGCAAAAATGACAGGCGACAATCACATGCCAGATGGCTACAATAGGTATATCTCATTCTTCAGGGAGCTGACCTGTGATAAATCCAACCATTGAGACTATTCTAAGCCGGCGCAGCATCCGGAAATATGAATCCCGGCCGGTGGAAGAAGAAAAGATCGAACTCATTCTAAAATGCGGACAATTTGCGCCTTCGCGGCAGAATGGACAGACCTGGCATTTCACCGTGGTCACCAACCGCGATGTGTTGAACCGTATCTCTGCGAAAAACCGGGAGATATTCTTGAAATCACCGGATGAGAAATTCCGCAAAATGGCCGAAGATCCAAACTACGACAGCTTCCGCGGATCACCCATGGCGATCATCGTCTCCGGTGAGGGAGGCGAAAACAACGCCATGGCCGATTGCGCCAATGCCGTGGAGAACATGACACTGGCCGCCCATTCACTGGGGTTGGGAAGCTGCTATCTGGTGTCTTTCCGCACCGCTCTGCTGGCCGCGGACGGCAAGCCTTTCCTTGTTGAACTGGGTATCCCGGAAGGATATGTTCCCCTGCTGGGGCTGGCGCTGGGGTACGGCTGCGAAACCCTCGGAGAACGCGCCCCGCGCCGTGCCGGTACCATCAACCGGGTACGCTGATACAGAAATCTTTCTCAGCGCTGCGTTACCTGCGGTATAATAGGAGCGCCCGGGCGGGTAGCTCAGTTGGTTAGAGCACATCGCTTACACCGATGTGGTCGCAGGTTCGAGTCCTGTTCCGCCCACAGAGAAGTTTGTCATACTGAAGATATCGGATCTTTATACCTATCTGCGATACTCACATCAATTGGATTTAAAAAAAACCGCTCCGAAGCAATACGGAGCGGCTTTTATCATCTATGTTCGTGTATGTCAGGAGGGCTACGAATTCTTCGAACCCTGGATAAGCATATTCACGGCGTTCTTCCAACCGTCGTACAGGTTTTCAGCTTCCACATCAGGCATCCTTCTGACATAGTCATCATCGGTCACCCTTTTCAGGGCAGTGAGTTCCCGGCGGTCTTTCCAGAATCCGACCGCCATGCCGCCCGCGTAAGCCGCGCCCAGGGCGGAGAGTTCTTCGACGCTGTTCCTGACCAGCCGGGTGTTCAGAATATCGGCGGTGAACTGCATCAGGAAGGCGTTGTTTGTCGGCCCGCCGTCCACACCCAGTTCCTTCAACGGGATACCGGCATCTTTCAACATCGGGTCAACAATGTCGCGGATCTGGTAGGCGATCGATTCCACGCCGGCACGTACAATATGGTATTTATTGGAATTTCGGTGCAGCCCGCAGATCATGGCGCTCAGTTCGGATTCCCAGTAGGGAGCGCCCAGTCCATCGAAGGCCGGAACCATATAGACGCCATTGGACGAATCCACCATTTCGGAAAAGGTCTGTGATTCCGCACTGTTTTTGATCAATCCGGCTTCATTAATCAGCCACTTGATCGTATCGCCCATGCAGATGATGACGCCTTCAAACACATATTCAACCACACCGGATAGTCCCCAGGCTATGGATGTGACGATCCGATTCTTTGACATGAGTGGCCGGGTGCCGATATTCATCATCACCGATCCGCCGGTGCCGAAAGTGCATTTTCCGGTGCCTGTCTCCCAGCATTGCTGGGCGAATAAAGCGCCGTGCGAATCGCCCATATCCCCCGCGACCGGAATGGGTGTCTCGAAAATTCCACCGACCGTGGTGGTTCCAAACACCTCATTCGAAGAATGCACTTCGGGGAAGGCGACATCTTGCAGGCCGAACAATTGGATGATCATCTCATCCCAGCACAGTTTATGAATATTGAACAATTGTGTACGAGACGCATTGGAATAATCGGTGACATGCTTCCCGGTTAAATTCCAGATCACCCAGCTATCCATGGTGCCGAACATAAGTTTTCCGGAGACGCCGCAATTCTCCTTAATCCAGGCGGCTTTGGCGGCGGAGAAATAGGGGGATAGTTGAAGCCCTGTCGCGGTGGTGATGTAGTCTCTTTCCGAAGCAATCTCCGGCCGCCGCACAATGCTCTCACCCCGGGCGCACTGCCAGACCACCGCGTTATAGGCCGGTTTTCCATCCGGCGTCCACATCACGGTTGTCTCGCGCTGATTGGTCACGGTGAGCGCGATGATGTCTGTGGTTTTTATTCCGGTTTTCTTGAGAACCTGGCGAACGGCTTCGATCAGGTTATGGTAAATCTCCACCGGATCATGTTCCACCCAGCCTTTTCGGGGATAGATCTGCTGGTGATTCACATCATATCGGCCTATCAGGCGCGCCTGTTTATCAAAAATGATCGCCTTGGTAGTCGTCGTACTTTGATCAACAGCCAGAATATAATCTGCCATTTTCAGGTTCCTTTCCAACTGTATGTTCAGCCAACTCGTTAAAGATTTTCAATGGAAGCCGCAAGTTCTGACATAAATCGTGAACCGTATGCTCCATCCACCACCCGGTGATCCATACTTAAGCATAACCTCATAACGCTGGCCGTGGTGATTTGCCCGAATCGCACCACCGGCATTTCCGTCATTTTTGAGACCGCCAGAATACCAACCTGAGGCATATTTACGATCGCCGAAAAGAAAGAAATGTTGAATGCTCCGAGATTCGAAATTGTGAACGTGGCATCCGCAAGGTCGTCCATGCTGAACTTCCCGCTTTCGCGCTTCTCTTTGATCAGTTCCATGCCTCTGTGGATTTCCTGCAGGTCTTTCTGGCTGGCATCTCGAATCACGGGAACCAGCAGACCTCTTTTTGTATCCACCGCAATTCCCAGGTTGACTTCTTCATGCAATATGATGGCATCCTCATTCCATGATGAATTCAATAATGGGAACTTCACCAGTTCATCCGCAACCAGTTTCGCAAGAATGGTGGTGACGGAAGGTTTGAAAGGTGAACGTTTTTTGAATTCGAGAAGCCGGGTGCAGTCCACGTCGGTGGCGAGCTGGAACTGGGGGGCTTCCAGACTCTTCGTCATCTGCCGAGCCATGGATTTCTGTAATGACGTTAGCTTTTGGACCTGGTCAGTCATCAGTTTCAATCCAGGCAATTGTCTTGGTGATCGCGACCGTATCACCTTCTTTAGCCACGATCTCAACCAGGGTTCCATTCATGGTGGATTGTACTTCGGTGACGGCTTTGTCGGTCTCGATCTCGACCAGGGTATCGCCTTCCTTTACCCTGTCGCCAACCTTGACAATCCATGAACTGATCGTACCCTCGTCCATGTCCAGTCCAATTTTTGGCATTATGACTTCTTTTTTCATGATATTAATCTCCTCATTTCTCGAGTGAACTTTTACCTAGAAACAGGCATGCACGGCATCCAGAACATCGTCTTTATCAGGTAGAAAACTTTTCTCCAGAATGGGTGCAAAGGGAACAGGCAGGAACGGTGCGCCCACGCGGCGGACCGGTTTCTTCAGACTGTCAAAAGCCATTTCTTGAACCGTCGCTGCGATTTCGGCGCCGAATCCGCCCTTTTTGCAAGCTTCATGGACCACCACAACCCGTCCGGTCTTTTTTGCCGATTTGACGATCGTATCCGCGTCAAATGGTTCGAGAGAGCGTACGTCAATAACCTCGGCATCGATTCCTTCGGCGGCCAGTTGTTCGGCTGCCAGAAGCGCCTGATTCACCATCGCGGAATACGAAACGATGGTCACATCTTTTCCCGCTCGTTTGATATCGCAGGAATAATCACATTCGTACGGCTCTTCAGGGACTTCACATTTGACTTTATATAACGCCTTATGCTCGATGAAGATGACCGGATTGTTATCTCGGATCGCACGAAGCAGCAGGCCTTTGGCGTCATAGGCATTCGAGGGCATTACAACCCGAATACCAGGGATATGCGCCAGCATTGCTTCGAGCGATTGTGAATGCTGCGCGCCGTTTCCAAGTCCGGCTCCACATTGCGTCCGAATCACCAGCGGCAAATTGACGGATCCCCCGTAGATATAACGGATTTTGGCTGCCTGGTTGAGGATCTGATCGAAGCAAACGCCAATGAAATCTATGTATGAGATTTCAATAATTGGACGCATGCCCAGCAATGAGGCACCCACACCTGCTCCTACCAGCGCCGTCTCAGAGATAGGAGTGTCAATCACTCTTTCAGGACCGTAGTTCTCAACAAGGTTATAAGAACATCGTAGTTGTCCGCCATAGACGGCAATATCTTCCCCCATTGTGAATACTGAGTCATCACTGTTGAAAGCAATTTGAAGGGCTTCATTGACCGCTTCTCTCATAGAGATCTTTCTCATCTTCTATACCTTTCCTATCTATAAAACACTGCTCGAATTGCTGGTGCGGACTCTCCATTCGATCTTCTTAAAATCGGGATCGTATAGATCCTTGGATAATTCCGCGGGAGATGGCTCAGGATCGCTTTTAGCAGTTTCACAGGCTTCCATTACATGAGCACGTTCTTCTTTGATGATGTTGTCCAATAACTCGGTTGGGCATCTATACTGGTTAATCAATTGCTCACGACAATTCTGAATGGGGTCCTTGGCGCGCCAGGAAGCCACTTCGTCTTTTGAACGATAATTCTCGTTATCGCCAAAGTAGTGCCCGCTCAAGCGGTAAGTTTCCATTTCAATAAGCACCGGTCCGCTGCCATTTCTGATCTCTTCGGCAATTTTGCCAAAGCTGGTATACACTTCAACCACATCATTGCCATCGATGGTCAAACCTTTAATTCCATAGGCCTTTGCGCGATCCGAAATTCTTTCCACGCTGGTCGACTGCGAAACATTCATGGATATTCCATAATGATTGTTCTCACAGACAAAAGCCACCGGCAGCCTTTTTACGGCGGCCATGTTCAAAGCTTCATGAAATGCTCCTTCATTTGACGCGCCATCTCCGAAGAAACTGACAACGATGCTGTCAGTCTTCTGCAGCTTGATGGCAAAAGCTGCACCCACCGAAATGGGAATGCCACCGGCCACAATTCCGTTGGCTCCCAGAATACCAATCTTGACATCGGCGATATGCATGGATCCGCCACGCCCCTTGCAGTATCCGGTTTCGCGTCCCATCAGTTCGGCATACATTTTTCGCATATCAGCGCCTTTGGCAATGCAATGGCCGTGACCGCGATGGGTGGACGTAATATAGTCATTCTCTTTCAAACAGGCGCACACACCGGTCGCAATAGCTTCTTCTCCGTTGTATGTGTGAATGGCCGCCCGGGTCAGATTCATTTTTGCCAGTTCGATAGCCTGATTTTCAAATTCACGAATTCTCACCATGATCTGGTACATATCCAGTATTTGCTCACTGGTGATATCTGATTTATTCATTGCGATCTCCTGAAATTTAGGTACTTTGAACCACCATTGTTTATAGAAAACAACGGTCATTCACAGCCTTCATCTACCTTTAAAATTAGTTCGTGTTCCTCGTAAGCGAGCGGATGGCATCGATAGTGACCGCAATCAGAACCACACCGCCGGTCATAACCTGCTCCCAGTATTGTGAGACGTTCAAAACAACAATTGAATTGCTGAGTTCGGTCATCAATAATGTACCGACAATAGTACCGAACATACTGCCCACACCGCCCAGCATGGAGGTGCCTCCAATGACTGCTGCCGTGATGGAAGACATCACCCAGGATGTGCCAATGGTCGGTTGGCCCGAGTTGTATCGGCAGGCCATCAACACACCACCAAACGCAGCCAGAACACCGGAAAGCAGATAAACCGTGCGAATGCGGCGTTCGGTCTTGATCCCGACCAGCCTGGCGGCGGCTACATTCCCACCAATGGCATACAGTTCTCTACCAAAGGGTGTGCGTTTCAATATGTAGGTTAATACCAGAGCAATGAACACAAAGATCAGGATGGGAACAGGTACAACTGATAACATCCCCTGACCCAAGAACAGCACATTACCTTTTATCCCGGAGATTGTGGACCCTTCCGTAATGACCAGTATCAAACCACTGCAAATGCCGCTGATCCCCAGGGTGACAATAAAGGGTCCCAGCCTGAATTTTGTTATGATCAAACCATTGATGTATCCGATCAAACCGCCAATAAACAAAGCTAGGAAAATACTGATCACAGGGTTGATACCCATTCTGACCATAAAATAGGCGAACATGATCCCACAAAGACCGGCTGTTGATCCAACAGACAGATCAATTCCACCGATGATCAGTACCAGTGTTTGTCCCAGCGCGGCAATACCGAAGAATGACATCTGCCGAAGAATGATGCCGATATTGTAGGAGGTCAGGAAATTTTCGGAATAAATTGAAAGAAAGACGCCAAATGCAAGGATGAACAGCGCAATAAAGGCTGTTGTTGATCGAGCGATATTGGAAAACAACCGCGATCTTGAAAAGTGTTTTATATTGCCTGCCAATGTCTCATTACTCATTACGTATTCCTCCGACAATCTACCTGATTAACTCAGTGCGATATTCAGAATTTTTTCTGGATTCATCTCACTGGCATTAACAATGCCTTTGCTTCTTCCTTCATGCATGATCAGAATGCGGCTGCAAATATTGATCAACTCTTCCATTTCAGAAGAAACAACAAGTATGGATAATCCGGCATCAGAACAATCCCTCATCAAGTGATGGATCTCTTCCTTGGCCAGCACGTCAATACCTCGAGTTGGCTCATCAAGGATCAACAACTTCGAACCGACTTCCATCCACCGGGAGAGGATGACCTTCTGTTGATTGCCTCCCGACAATTTGGTGATGAAATCATCGGTATCCGCAAGCTTGATGCGGAATTTTTGCACATAGTTCCTTACGATCTCGTTTTCTTTTTTACGGTCAATAGGTAGCAGCCGGAATAATCTCTGAATGGAAACAATCGTCAGGTTTTCACAAATCGATAAACTTGGCAATATGCCGAGATTTCGCCGCTCCTCCGGCAAATAACCAATCCCCAGATCGATGGATTGTTTAGGATTGGAGATTTTGATGACTTTGTCGTCCAGGATAACCGTACCGGCATCCAATTTGCGATCACCAAATATGCTGCTTACCAGTTCTGTTCTACCTGCGCCGACCAGGCCGGCAATTCCAAATATCTCACCCTTTTTTACATCAAAACTGATGTCGTAAAACTCATTCTTACGTGTCAGACCAGATACCTTAAGAAGTGGTGCAGTATCAACATTCTTTCGGAGGATTCGATTCTGTTCTACTTCCTTACCCACCATTCCCTTGATCATTCTCTGGAAACTGAAATCGTCGTGTTCAAGGGTCTCTATCATCATTCCGTCGCGCATGATGGAAATGCGATTCGATATTTTGATCACCTCGTCCATATGGTGAGAAACGAAGATAATCGCTCTGCCTTCATCACGGAACTGTTGAATCAAATTAAGCAGGCGTTCAGTTTCGTTAATAGTCAAACAGGCGGTAGGTTCGTCGAAAATGAGCAGATCAGCACCCAATACAATTGCTCGCGCTATCTGCACCAGTTGCTGGTTCGCCACGCTCATGGTACCTACAGGAGCTTGGACATCGAGTTTAACACCCAAGGCTTCAAGAGTGTTTTCTGCCTGTGTGTTTATTGCCTTCCAGTCAATATCATAGGGAAATGTCGGTTTAATCTTCTTGACCCCCAGAAATATATTCTCCGCGACAGAAAGCAGAGGAATCAGATTTAATTCCTGAGGAACCAGACCAATCCCATGTGCCAGAGCATCATCCGGACCATTAAAAATGACCTTTTCGCCATTCAGCAGGATTTCGCCTTTTTCAGGTTTCAATTGCCCTGAGATCACATTGATCAGGGTGCTTTTTCCTGCACCATTTTCTCCAACCAGTGAATGAATTTCACCATTATTCAAATCAAAATCGACATCGATCAGTGCTCTTACACCAGGAAAAGATTTGCTTATCCCTTTTATTTCAAGTTTTGGAATCGCCATTTGTGGATAATTCCTTCCAGGCTTTGTTATCTTTTTGTTTGCCGATACCATCTACTCCCTTGGCAGATGGTATCGGCTTTGTCCTTCAAATACCGGTATTATTCATCCAACACCGATAAACACAGGGAGCTATTATTTCTTCTTCCAGTATTCAATGCCTTCTTTGACACGCGCAGCTGCGTATTCGTCCAGGTAGTTTGCCATGTTGTCTTTGGTCACAGTTCCAAACACCAACGGAACATCCTGTAGAGGAATGCCGTCAAAGAAGAAGGCTGCGGTTGACATGGTTACATAGTATCCGATCAGGTACGGGGGGTAATCCACAAGACCCTGAACATACCCTTCTTCCATGGCGCGCTTTGAATCGTTCATGAGAACGTATTCAACAATCTTGACCTGATTGGCTTTGACGTGCCCGGCTTCAACAGCGGATTTCACGGCGACAGCGGCGCCGGTACCGGCGGAACCATCTCCACCAAAGATACCGTCGATGTCAGGATACTGGGCCAGGATGCTTTCGGTCAAGCTCGTGGCTTTTTCTTTATCATCATTGTCAGCCTGTTTGGTAACAATCTGGAAATTGGGATATTTTGCCGCCATTCTTTCGGCGAAACCACCGGAGAACAGTTTGTGGTTTTCAGCGTCCGGAGAGCCGGTCAGCATGGCGATTTTTCCCTTGTCTTTTCCGATCAATTTCACGAGGAGATCGGCAGCCTGGCGGCCAGACTCTTTTTGCGCATCGAGGCTGCAACCAACGAAGGAATCAGCCGGGGAACCTTCAAAATCGGTATCGAAAGCAATAACCTTGATCCCCTGGGCTTTTGCCTGTTCCATAAGGGGTTTGACCAGCTCACCGTCGATGACGGAGATGGCAATGGCATCCGGTTTCATGGCAATGGCGGCTTCGAGCTTGTTCGCCTGTTCGGCGCTGTCGGCTGTGGTCGGCGCGCTCCAGATAATGTTTACCTGTTTTCCATCTGCGGCCAGTTCTTTCACGGCCTTATTGGCTCCGTCAAGTACCAGATTGTAGAATTCATGGACCAATTTGGGGATGATCACAATCGTGATGGCTTTATCGGTCTTGGCAGGCACGACCGGCGCGGAGGCCATCGGAGCAAACCCCATCAACATCGAAAACAGCACTAAAACTGACACCGACACTAATAACGATTTTTTCATTCCTTCACCTCATAGTTTAATTTTCATGAACGGTAAATAAGCTGGTGTTGCTGTACGTTGAGTAATTCTCTTTCCAGATCACCACCTTTCTCTCAAATCTTCTCGTCCTTCAGTAGAACCTTGTCTTTCAAACCAATCCAGCAATAGGACTGAAGAGCCCATGATCTTTCTCGCTTGAAAAAGAAACAATAAAACCTATCCAGGGCATCTGATACTCTCATGGAGAAAAAATGAGAAATTTCAATTCCGGACATACCGCTAATTCCTATAGAACTGGAAACACAAATAATTGGGAATGAACAGGAATACTGGTAAACCAAAGAACGATATTTTTCTCATCCCGATCGGCAATATTTATTCTTAATCAAATAATTATGCAATCAGAATGCATTCATTATGGATACTGCCTTGCATGGAGTCAATAGATGTGTATAATTATTCATGTGTTGAAATTTATGCAAATGATGGTATATACAGATTTGATTTAGATTTTTCGCTGAGTGGATTTTTACTACCAGACAATGTATTAAGACAAATCTTTTTTCTCCTTGATGGATCGGATATGGAAACTATCAACGAACTCCGGTTAATGACCAAAGCAGCACGTCTGTATTTTGAAAATGATATGCGCCAGAGTGAAATCGCAGATCGGCTTGGAATTTCACAGGCCACTGTCTCTCGCTTGATAAACAGCGCACGCAAAGAAGGCATCATTCGTATCAGCGTTAACATCCCTAAAGGGGTTAACACCGAATTGGAGGAACAACTAATCCAAAAGTTCGGCCTTAAGGAGGCGATCGTCGCCGATTGCACTAATGAAAGTGAGGACGACAATCAACGCATCCTGTTGCGCGAAATCGGTTCGGCAGCTGCGCATTATGTGGAAACCGTAATCAAGAATAATGATGTTGTTGGCATATCGTCCTGGAGCGAGACTCTGGTCGCTCTGGTGGATATGATGCAGCAGGTTCCGGGTAAATCAGGGGTAAAAATCGTTCAAATTCTCGGTGGAGTGGGGAATCCAACCGCGGAAATACATGCCAACCGCCTCACAGGCAGACTGGCCAGCCTTGTTAATGGAACCCCCTACTTCCTACCGGCTCCCGGAATCGTCGGATCGCAGGCAGCCTACAACGTCATCATGAATGATAAATATGTCAAAGAGACCACGGAAATGTTCGGCGATATAACGATGGCGCTGGTCGGAATTGGTCCCCTACAGCCGGCACGGTTGTTGACCTCCAGCGGTAATATCTTCTCTCAAGAAGAGTTGAAGATCTTAAGGGGGGTTGGAGCAACTGGCAATATTTTGCTGCATTTTTTTGATGCAAATGGGAAACAGGTCGATCACGCCATCAACAGCCGGGTGGTATCAATGGGATTGGACCAGTTGAAGCAAGTCGACAGAGCCGTAGCCGTGGCGGCGGGAAGAGATAAACACGAAGCCATTCTGGCTGCCTTAAAAGGCAAATGGATAAATGTATTAATAACAGATCATGTGACGGCGGACTTTCTCATTTCATCCGATTAAGATAATTAATCCTGAAAGCTCTGGCAGAAAAGACCCTTCTTAAGAATCATTACATTCATCGTTTTTATTGCAGAAAAAAATCATCATCGCAAAAGGAATTACTAAAAATTATCATGACATCTGTTTTGCTGGTACATGCACTTCGCGTGTAGGATGTCTTCGATTTTTGAATCTTTCATTTCATAAACCTGATAAATCTCTATAATATCTTGATAGGGGTGATGTATTCTTCATTATTTATTAATCGGCAAATGGAGGAATAATGAGGAAATTCAAACTGGCTTTCACCCAATCAGTGATCTTTTGTCTTCTACTTGGCTGTTCGCCCCTAAAACCGACTTCCGCCGGAGAAATTGCACAACCAACGGACAATTCGACTCAGAAACCGGTTGTCACTCCCACGGAAAAACCAACCCGTACATCCACTCCGACCACCACACCGATACCCGTGACACCCACAGTAACCCTCCTATTGGGCACACCGGAAACAGGAATTGGATCGACACGCCTCTCCGAAAAAGACGGGATGGCGCTTCTCTATGTTCCCGCCGGTCCGTTCCAGATGGGATCAGACAAGAGTAGCAAAAATGTGTATCCGCTGCATACAATTTACCTGGATGCCTTCTGGATCGACCAGACCGAAATAACCAATGCCATGTACGCGAAATGTGTCACAGACGGCGCCTGCCTGGCTCCAAAGGAGGTCAACTCACATAATCGGTTGAATTACTTTACCGACGAACGCTATGCCGAGTACCCGGTGCTCTTCGTTCCCTGGAACGAAGCCAGCGCTTACTGCCGGTGGGCTGGACGGGAGCTGCCCACTGAAGCTCAATGGGAAAAAGCTGCCCGCGGAACCGACGGCCGGTTGTACCCCTGGGGCGATCAGGCGCCTTCAAAAGAATTGTTGAATTTTGACACACCCCTGGGAGACACAAAAAAAGTCGGTGTGTATCCGGCCGGAGCCAGCCCGTACGGCGCGCTGGATATGGCCGGCAATGCCCGGGAATGGGTGGCGGACTGGTATGAGGAAGAATACTACCTGACCTCACCGGAGAAAAATCCCACCGGGCCCCAGTACGGTTATGAAAGGGTGATACGCGGCGGTTCATGGGGCGATGATATGTCACAAATCCGCACCTTCGTACGCCGCGGTCTATCGCCAATCGAGGTCTCCAACGCCCTCAGTTTTCGCTGCGCTCTTGTTGAGGAATGAAACGATAAGCCGAGTTCATTATTATTCTTTTTTTACACAGATTATTCTTTTCAATCATTTCCAGGCATCTCTTCTATCGGGCAGTATCTGCTCTTGTATGAGGGTTCCCGGAAAGTCTAGATTTTTCTTGCCATGATTTATATATCTTTGATAAATCTGTTTCAATACTTTTTGGATTCATGACAGTCAGGTTACGCCAGGCATAAAGAATCCGTGACTGTTGACCGATGGATGTAGTTCAAAAAGACTTCTATACCAAAAGCTTCACCAGTAATTCAAACCCTGTTCAGTTAAGCCCATTCAACAGAGCGATAGATTGGAAAATCACAAATTACCAGTGTTGATTCGCGAAAATTTATCGTGCAATTTGAATAGTCGGTGTAATTATTGAGAAATTTGGGGAATACTGTAAGATTACATTCGAATTCCCCTTTGGAATACGGACTGACTTGAATGTTCCAAAAAGCAGGTCCACTTTTTCAGGTTTTTTATTGACATATGCAATCCAATCAGGATCCCAGTTATCAATGAAGCTAAAGAAGCCTTCTTTTGATGATTCAATATTTACCTCTAGCGAATCGCCATTATAAGAAATCGTTGAAATCTGTCCCGGGAAAGCCTTTGAATCTTGAAGAAAACTGGAGATATTACTGAAGTCAATCGAAGTAGATAGAAAAAGTTTCTTGGGTTCCATAAGTCCTAATAACTCCGATCGGGCTTGTGTTTCATATTTGTAATGGGTAAAGAACTCCTTATATCGTGCAAAATACCAATCATCTGCATATCCGACGAAATACCTGGGCGTTAATGCAACATCAGCAGCCATCATTGCATCAGTTCTACTGTACTTAAATGATTCGGGGATGATTGTCTCAGAAATGTTTAGTATCTTTCTTTTGTCTTCGGCCATATTGAATTCCGTTCCTTTCCACATAATAGAGGAAGCTGGCCAAAGATCAAAAAGAGAAAAAAGTACTATGCTGGAAACAAAAGGAGTATATGTAATTCGAATTTTCCTTTTTGACACTATGAGTAAAGCAATTAAAAAGACACCAGCAGCAATAGTCTTTATGCAATAAAACCATTCGGAACCGGAAAGGTAAAAGAAAAAATTCAACCAATATGGATCATATAAACGATTTACATTAAGATAAATTTGAATACTCGTTATGCTTAAACAAATTGCAAGAATTATCAATAATGTTTTTAGAGATTCTTTACTCGGCCTCCTGGAAATCTCCAATTGCTTATAAAAAGTTTCAATCGCAAAACCAAGTATTGGTGTCAACAGTAGTATGGTAACAATGTTGAGTCTTCCCCAGGTTCGAAGACTGGAAAATAAAGGAAAATACTTCCATAAAAGAACGAATAGTTCGCTGTTAACACCATATGTTATCCAACAAATAAAAATAATTGATATCAGTAGTATCAGGACAACAATTCTCTCTACAGACGACAATGTTTCTACCAGGAATTTTCTATCGAAGAGCATTTTAGAAAGGAACCAGCAAAGTATTACAATCAGTAATAATCCGAAGTAGTACCAACCTTCTGCTTGAGCAGTTGGAGGAAAAATTAATGAGCCAAGAGTATCCATAAAAGTGAAAGGGTGACCTGCAACATAATCCAGGGAATTTCCGCTTCTGCCACTTGTCTGATTCATAAGCTGATACATTTTTAGTAAATAGGGCCCAGTAATTACCAATGCCGCCACACTGGATAAGGTAAGACATAATAAATTGAGTGGTTTGACAATTATTTGTTCTTTAAATATAGATTCTTTATGATGATTGAAGAAAAGTAATACAACAATTGGGGAAAAAAGAAATATCAAGTAATACACATAATACGGATATCCTGCCGTAATTATTAATACCAGTGAAAAAAAGAAAATAATCGAGGGTTTAATTAAATCACGATATCGATTTCGAGAAAAGATAAGAGTAAGTGCATATAACAGCCAGGGATACCAGGCAACTGAATGGGTTGCCAGAGAGTAACGCTGAAGTTCTGCCAGTTTATATGTACATGAGATGATAAGCGAAAGAGCTATAACAGTCTTGTTCTTAAATTTGAATTGGCTTAACCAGAAATATAAACCTAACGCAAAAATCATTATTCCCAGGATGGTAAATCGTTGGTGATCCAGGACTGAATATCCACCATTTATCCTGTACAAGAATAAAAGCAATACATTTAATGGATAAAAAGTTTGCGTGTGAGGGCTTGAATAGAATGGAAATCCAGCACCTTCACCCGGTGACCACAAGGGAATTTGAAATTTTGACAAATAATCTAAAAGGTAGACTTTGTGGGAGTATGTAATCGGAATAAAATCGTTGCCTATTCCTATAAAGGTGCCATTTATTGGAATGGTGCGAGGAAAATAAAAAATGAAAGGAAAAAGAAATATAACTAACGGGATTATATATGTTTGTAAAAAAAATAATACATACTCTTTAAAAGAACTCGACCCAGAATCTATGAACTGTAAAAAGAATCTTGTAACCAATAAAATGATACTTTCATTCAGAAAATAGATAAGAACGGGTTCAAAACGTAGATATAAAGGACGGTATGTTGTTTTTATTCCTTCAGGAGCGCTGAAAATTAAAGCGGTTGTTAAGAATAATGTAAAAAAACAAAAAATGGACAACTTTCTTTTTTTTAATAAACAGGTGTTATTAAATATATTCCATTTGCCTGTAATTTTTCCTTTTACAGCTAACATGATAGGAATTGTTCCGGCTAAGAACAGAAAACAAAAGACAAATTTCGGTATAAGTGAAGTAGAGAAATAGTATTTTGAATTGGAGAAATATGCATAAAAACCGGAACAGGCGCATAGAATTTGAGCACAGTAAAAATAAAAATTCTTATCTCGAAATTCAGAAATCATAACCAAAAATGCCTCATTTTAAAAATAGTACTACCCAATTCTAATAGTTAAGAAACAGATTGGAGGATATTTGGTGATATCGTTTCTGTTTTTATAGAAAAGAATATGCATCTTTCTTCATAAATCAAAATATTCCATTTTGTAGATTCAAGAATAATTTCCGAATCAAGAGAGACAAGATTTAACTTCCAGGTAACAAGAAATGATTATGGGTATTCATTGAAGATATTTCCTCATTCCCAAAAAAATGCTGTATCATTGACCTGTTTCCCTTATCCTTTCCCCCAATGGAGAGACAGGTATGTCATCCGAGTCAGAATTTCCCTATGACTTCATCGGTAAAGTTCTCATCACGCCGGAAGAAATAGAAAAGCGTGTCACCTTTATTGGCAACCAGATTCATAACGATTACCGTGATTCCGAGCGCTTGTTGTTGCTGGGCTTGCTGCGCGGTAGCGTCATGTTCATCACCGACCTGATGCGTAAGGTGCAAATGCCCCTGACCATGGATTTCATGTCTGTTTCGTCATACGCGGGCGCGGAAACCAGCGGATTTGTGCGCATCGATTCAGATCATAAGACAAATATCAGCGGTTGGGATGTCATCCTGATCGATGATATTGTGGACACCGGATTCACCATTCATACGGTGCGCAAGTTGCTGCTGGATCGCAATCCGCGCAGCCTGAAGATTTGTGCACTGCTGGATAAAGCGGAGCGCCATAAAGTGGACGTTCCCATTGATTATCTGGGCTTCGCCATCCCGGATGTGTTTGTGGTGGGATACGGACTGGATATCGATGAGAAGGGACGCAACCTTCCCTATATCGCCTCGGTCGATCCGAAGAAATACGAGAAGAGCAAGCATAAATAGGAGGAGTCTGTCATGCCTATCCATATTGCTGTCGGTATGCAATGGGGGGATGAAGGCAAAGGACGCGTCGTCGACCTGCTGTCGGCGGATGCGGCTATCGTCTGCCGATACAACGGAGGTGACAACGCCGGTCACACCGTTACGGTCGGAAAGAAAACATTCAAGCTGCACCTGATCCCATCGGGCATCATCCATTCGCACACCATCGGTATTCTGGGCGGCGGTATGGTGATCAATCCACTCACCCTGCTGGACGAGATGAACGCGCTCAAACTATCCGGCATCGAATTATCACCGCGCCGGTTATATATCTCACCGCTGGCACATCTGATCACACCCGCACATCGTCTGCTTGACCAGGCAGAGGATGAAGCCCGTGGAAAAGGTGCCATTGGCACCACCGGCCGGGGGATTGGCCCGACCTATATCGATAAAGCCGCCCGCCGCGGACTGCGCGCCGGAGAGATCCTCGAACCCGAATCCTTCCGAGTTAAGGTAAAACAGCATTTTAAACTCGTGGATCGGCAGCTACAATCGCTCTTTCATAAAGAGCCGTTGGATGTGGAATCCATGACAGCAGAATGGGTGGCCGCCGCCAGCAAACTGGCGCCGTATATTCAGGATGCCACCACCCTGCTGCATGATGCCGTACGTAGCGGTGATACGGTTCTTGCCGAAGGCGCGCAGGGCACCCTGCTTGACCTGGATTACGGCACATATCCTTTTGTGACTAGTTCGAATACCACCGCCACCGGCATTTTCAGCGGACTGGCACTGGGCATCATGCCGGTGGACCGCATTATTGGAATCACTAAAGCATTTCAGACAAGGGTGGGTGCAGGCCCATTTCCCACCGAACTGTCCGGTGAACTGGCAGCCCGCCTGCGGGGAACAGGTGCCAATCCGTGGGATGAATACGGAACGACCACCGGCAGACCACGCCGGGTGGGCTGGCTGGATATGGTTCTGCTGCGCTATGCCGTGATGATCAACGGGGTCAATGAATTGTGCATCACCAAGCTGGATATTTTATCCGGACTACCTGAGATCCATATCTGCACATCCTACAAACTCGACGGAAGAGAATGCGAAATTCTGCCCATGGGGCTGCTCCCCGAACAGATGAACGCCGCCCGGCCGGTTTATGAGACTCTTCCCGGCTGGAAGGAAAACATCACGGCCGTCCGTGCGTGGAAAGACCTGCCGAAATCCGCTCAGGATTATATTCGCCAATTGGAGATGCTCAGCGGTGTGCATGTCAGCATGATTTCCGTCGGCCCAGAACGTGATCAGGTCATCCGCCTGGATTAATCATTATTCGCATCTGCCTGATATTAAACCGGCCTGTCAGATATCGACTTCGGACCGGTTTTTTTCTATCCGCTTACGTGGTTGAAATGCGAGTTTCACATCTCCTCCATAGAATGAAGTTTATGAAAGGAGATGACCATGAAAAAGAGAATTTCACTTCTATGAACCGGTCGGAGGAAGTCGGCGGCGATCAGGCCAATTTTACGTATCTGGCACAATCCCTGCGGGCTTTTCTGGAAACAGCAAAGTGGGAAATTGAAAGTCTTCCATTTCACCGTTTACCCCGGGGAATTCCGCTGCCAGCCGGCGCATCCCTTCGCGGTCATTGAGTCCTTCTTCACTGACGTGGTCGATCCGCTGGTTGCCTCAGGCCGGGTCCGGTGGGCTACTTTCTCAGAGATGGCCGATAAATACAGTGTGTGGGAACAGGCCAACCGCAACAGGATATGTGCGATTGAATACTGCGGGATGCGGCGTTGCTGGCTATAATGGTGGCATGCGACGCCTGGTCCCGTTTTTTCCGTTGGTGCTCATTTTCCTGGTATCCTGTCAACCTGTGGAAGTCCGTTCTATGGTGAAGGAAACACCGGCAGCCGCTCTTCTCCCGGTTAAGACGACATCGGGAACATCAACCGTACCGGGCATGCCGGTTGATCCACCCAGGCCGGGGAAAGTGGAAACTGACATCACCTATTGCTCTCCGGATGGGCTTCCCCAACAGATGGATCTCTATTACCCTCCGGAAACCATACGGCCACCCTGGCCGGTGGTGGTCTACATTCACGGCGGTTCATGGCAGCAGGGGGATAAAGAAACCGCCTTCTACATGCCGTCTTTCCTCGAATTGCAGGCTAGGGGATTTTTCATCGTCGCCATCAACTACCGCCTGGCGCCCGTCCATCCCTTTCCCGCGCAGATCGAAGATGCCCGCTGTGCCATCCGCTTTTTGAGGGCGAATGCTTCCAAATATCATATTCAAAGTAACCATATCGGAACAATCGGAGACAGTGCCGGCGGGCATCTGGCGGCATTGCTGGGATTGGCAGGCACGAATCAGGACTGGGATTCTGCGGAGTTTGCAGACCAATCCCCGGATGTTCAGGCAGTAGTCAGCCTGTATGGAATTAGCGATCTTACCAGGGTTTTCGAAAATGACGGTACGCAGATCTGGCCGCGGGTCTTCGGTGTGATTGAGAAAACCGACCCGCGTTTAAACTCCGCCAGTCCGCTCAGTTATGTGCACAGAAATGCCCCTCCCTTTCTGCTTATTCATGGTAATCTCGACCATATTGTCCCCTTTGAACAATCTCAATGGCTGTTCGATGCCCTGCGAAACACGGGCAACAGCGTTGATCTGATCGAAGTGCACAACGCCGATCACGCTTTCGTTCAGGTGGGAGAAAATCCCATCGATCCGGAAATATCGAGCCTGGACAGAAGTGTTGTGGAATTCTTTGTCCAGACTCTGCTACGAGGACAATGATCAGGAATTGGCTGATTGACCGTACACTTCTTCGGTCAAAATATGCGCCCACTTGATCGATTCAAAATAGATCGAGCGCAGGATGGCGGACTGGATACCTGAATTAATAACCTGCTCCCATTCACCTTGTTCGATGGCCAGGACAGTCTTCAAAACCAGCCCGATCTGCCCTTTGTGTTCAGTTAATGCCACAATGACTTCCTCAGTCAACGGAATACTGGCAACCACCTCTGTCATGGGGATATCCATAATAGCATCCAGCACAGAGAATAAACCGGTAAGGAAGTAGGATTCCGCCTGCGCTTCACCCAGCGCTTTTCCGATCATTTCGCACATCTTTGCCCGCTGCAGGGCAATGTTGGTTAATTCATGGGGTTTATCTTCCACAGTTGACATCATGATCAACATCATCCATCCGCGCAGCTGACTTAGCCCGATCAGCGAGATTGCCTGGCGTATGGATTTGACTGTTGTGGGCAGCGAGTAATATCCAGAGTTGACCAGTTTTAACAGCTTGTAACTTAATCCGACATCCTGTGAGATCAGGCTCTCCAGTGCCGAAAAATCTGCTTTAGGATCAGTCACCTGGGCCAGAAGACGCATGACAATCAGGCGCGAGGATTCCATCCGCCGGCCTTTGATTATGTTCGGCTTGCACAGGTAATACCCCTGGAAAAAATCAAATCCCAACCGGAAGCATAGTTCATAATCTTCCAGCGTCTCCACTTTCTCCGCCAGTAAAAGCATACCGTTTTGTTTGCAGGTTTGTACTGTATCCGCCAGCAGCATCGGCCGAATGTTGCGTAGGTCGATCTTGACCACATTGATTAGCCCGCTGCGTAACACCGGGGTTATCCGGCTGGCGGAAACCACATCATCCAGCGCTATCTGGTAACCACTTGATTTAAGGAACCTGAGAGAATCGACCAGATGGTTGTCTATCGAAATATCTTCGAGTACTTCAATGACAATGCGTTCAGGCGGCAGATGAATGGGGTATTTACCAACCAGAAAGTTCCGGGTGAAATTGATGAAGGCAAAACCATTCCCAACGATATTATCCAGACCGATCTCAGAGAAAGTGTTCAACAATACCTGAGTGGTGGCATAATCTCCGTTGGTGATATTAGCGGTTTTATCCGTTTGCAGCGCGCGGTACAGCAGTTCATAACCGATCACATCCTTATTTCGGTTAAAGATGGGCTGCCGGCCGACAAGAAGTTCTGACAAATTTACCTCTTCTTCCCCATTAGTTTGGTGCAGCTTCCTGAATAGGGTGCGGTTCTCTATTGTTTAATAAAAAATAATAGTACAAACGTGAAATATTTGGGGTTAATTTGTCATAAATAAATTCAGGAGATATATCCGGAGGACAAATGTGCTGGCCTGGTAATTGCACCCGACCTGGAGATACTTAGTCTTTGAACGGTGCCAATTATGAGACAGACTGATCATCACGATTCGCGTTTTCCGCGCTGGGTAATTCCCACCATTGTGGCGGTCTTTTTCATTCTGGCGGCTGGTACAGCTTATCTGGCTTATCAGGTTCTTTATATAGAAAGAGACGCCTCGCAGGTTTTTCCGAAGTATGCACAGCCAAAGGATATGGCCACCGCGCAGTTGGAACAAGCTTTACAGGTTGCGATAAACCGTCATACGGAAGTGTTGTCATATTTAATATACCGGGTGGGTATAACACACGTAAACTACAGCGAAGACAAGAATACAGCCCTGCTCTGGCTGGCCTTATATGATAAAGACACGGATACCCTTGTTCCAGCCGAACCCGGATTGGCTATCGCTCAACGTCAGTCGGATAATTCCTGGGGTGTGACCGTTCAGGCAGATGACGGGTTTAACGCCCTTCTTGCACAAATTCCGGCATCCATGATCGATGATGAGATAAAACAGCAATACATGTCCGCTCCCCAGGCGATTGCCAAAGATATCGCTCCTCTGCGTGGTTACCGTCTGCCCTGGAAGAAAGGAACAACCAAATTCCTCACCGGGAGCATCGGACATGTTCTGACCTACAAATCTTGCCCGTCATCCTGTATGTATGCTTTTGATTTTGCGGACGGAGGGAATTTCGCCATCATGGCGGCCAAAGCAGGCCGGGTAAAATATGCCGTCTGGAAGTACCCGGATAATAACCATGAAAATGCGAACTATATCGTTCTTGAAGACGATTCGACATCTCCCGTCACATATCAGGTTTACTTTCATCTATCGCAAAACTCCATTCCCGAAGCGCTGCGGGTAAGAGGCGCCTGGGTCAATCAGGGTCAATTCATCGGTAACGTGGATAATACCGGTTACAGTTCTGGTCCGCATTTGCATTTCCACGTCCATACCAATGCCACCACTTACTGGGGAAATTCTGTCGATATTGTTTTTGATGATGTAACCGTCAACGGCGGGCGTCCACGCACCTGTTCGGAATCCAAAGCATTTCCGGCTTACGGTACGCAGTGTATGCCGAATGATAAGTACACCTCCAACAATGGAGATTCCACACCGCCGACCGGCATTCTAAATTCACCTGCCTCCAATACTCTGGTGACCTCCGCGAAAGTCGAAATCAGCGGGTATGGATCGGACGAATCTGGTGTAGCAAAAATTCAACCCATGGTTAAATATGATGGAACCTGGCGGCCGGCCAGCGCGCCCATCACGACAGAGGCTTTCATCGAAGATCTGGATCTGTGCGCGGCCGGTGTTCCCGATGGACCACTTTCCATTGGTTTGAACATCTGGGATAACGGCGGCAACCGCACCACAACACCGGTGGCCGAAGTATCCATTAATAAAAAATTCACCTGCCCCATTATGCCGCCCGCCTGTTCACCGGCGGAAAACCAGGCCGCATTGTACAACAGTCCGGCGTATCAGGGGTATTGCGAGGTGATCAATATTGGTGAGTATTCCGACCTCAATACCCTCACCACCTTTGGAGACAACAGTCTGGAATCCATCCAACTGGGCAGCGGGGTGAGCGCCATACTCTTTGATGAACCAAACTTCACCGGTCGCAGCCAGTCGCTGACGGCATCCGCAGAAAATTTGGATGGTTTGATCATCGGCGCGAACAGGACATCTTCCATTAAGATTATGGGAGTCTTGCCGGCGCCTGCCGCGCCTCAATTGAATACAGTTTCCGGACCGGACGGAGCCACTTTGACCGCCGATGATTCGGTGGTCTTGAGCTGGCAGCCGGCTGGCGGCGCAATGGATTACCACGCCGAAGTCAAAGGCCCGGATGGGTATCAGGCTGTTCAAGACTGGCAGGGAGGCGTTTCATATTCGCCGGGCACCCTGAAACCCGGAGCGTATTCCTGGTCAGTGACAGCCCGGAACAGCGCCGGAGAGAAAACCTCAACCGGTACATTCACAGTCAAGGCTGGAGTTGTTGATACAACCGGTCCCATCACCGCGCCGTATGAGGCTGATTTCAAAACAGATGCCACAGGTTGGAAATCCACCGGCCTGTGGAAACGTGGAGGATTTAAATCCGGCACAGACAGTTTGACCGGCTGGATATTCGGTACCGATTCGGAATACAGCAAAGAGAATTCAACCGCATCCGGCGATCTGACTTCTCCACCAATTTCAATTGGATACGCCGGTCAACAGCTTTCCTTCCGATATGCCACATCCACCGAATCAGGTGGCGCTATCTGGGATCTTCGCCTGGTGCAGATCTCAATCGATGGCGGGCCTTTCCAGGATGTATCTCAGATCACCGCCAAACCCGGTAGTACAACACCAGTTGAGTCGACTCCCATTGATCTTTCGACCTATGTTGGCAAGAAAATTCGCATCCGGTTCCATTTCGATACACTGGATGCCCTCTACAACAAAGGTCTGGGTTGGGCGATAACGGCTGTCCGCATCAGTGACGATCCCACCAGAGTCTGCTCGGAAGCGGCGGATGATGGTTCTGCGGAAAAAGCCCGCGAGACGACTCTGGCCGGCAGCAGCGACAATCAAATCTGCCCAATCGGAGATATCGACTTCTTCCGCTTCACTACGGCGGAAGCGCGATCCTTCAACGCGGCTGTCAGTAAGCTGTCAGCCCTCACAGATTGGAAACCCGCTCTCACCCTGCTCTCTTCAGACGGTACCACCGTTCTGGCCGCAGGAAAAGCATCCGGCAATTCTGTTCAATTGAACGCCAGTCTGCCGCAAGCCGGAACGTATTTCCTGAAAATCGAAGCTGATCCTTCTTCCAGGGTTTCGAATCCTGCCGTCGACTACCGGCTATCATTGATCCAGGATACAACCCCACCGATGATCACATTGACCAAACCTGCGGGCACCATGGGGAACGTGTCTCTGCCCATTGAACTCGCCGCAAACGCATCGGATGGAAATGATCCGGTCAGCCGGGTTGAGTTTTATGTTCAGCCGGCCGGTGTATCAATGGAAAAGGCGGAACAGGTAGCGCTGGATGAAACTGCCGCAGACGGCTGGACGGGAAGCATTCCGGCAGACTACGCCGGTAACCTGGCCGGTGCTGCTGTTTTCGCCCGGGCTTATGATCAGGCAGGTAACACAGCCAACAGCCAGGTAGTTCTTCTTTCCGGCAATAGCAGCACACCGGTCACCCACATGGATGCGCTGTCGGCTGAAAACGGAAGCACGCTGGTCAATCTTAAATGGGCAACCATTTCAAATGAAAAGGTTGATCATTTTGAACTCCAATATCAGGTCAACGGCAGTGACTGGCAGCCCTGGGCTGAAACACTGCCGGGGGATCTACGCGAAGCCAGTTTCTTCGGAGCGAATGCCGCAGCTTACGGTTTCCGCATCCGGGCGGTGACTTCGAACAGCAGCGAGGAATTTCCGGCAGAAGCGCAGGTAAAAACGATCATCGAAAATGCCTGTGTGCCGGATAAATATGAAACGAAAGATAACCTGCCGTCTGAAGCCACTCCACTAGAGTCAGGCAGCGGTCAATTGCACAACCTTTGCGGATTGAAAGATGAAGATTGGAGCGTCATGCTCTTGCAGGGAGGAAAACCGTATGTCTTCTCCGCCCAACCGACGGAGCTGGCCGCCGGCGTCACCCTGCAAATTTACGATTTGACAGGAAAGGCTATGACAGACGAAGCCGTTCCAGATGATTTGATGTCTGAGACAACCCTCTTTTTCACTCCGGAATCCAGCGCCACCTACATAATCCGCGCTCGGGCTGCCAATGATCAACTGGCCGGAACGCATTCCATCTACAGTCTGAAATATGATCAGGAAGCGCCCTTTTCACCCCTTCCACTGGTGTGCGGAGCGGGTTTGATCCCATTGCTCACCGCATTGATCAAACTATGGGGACGCCTGAAAGCAGCCTTACGATCGCAATAAGACTAGCGCAGGAATTTGACCGCGGCCAGAAGAATGAACAATCCGCACACTCCCAAAGTAACCGGGGGTGTGCGATTCTTTCCTCGAACATCCGAGATCACGATCTCGGGGAAGGTTCCGTGTGGTCCCCAGACCGGCCCGGCAAACCAGGCGAATAATGCTCCACCGACCAGGCCGCCCAGATGCCCGAAGTTATCGATATTCGGGATCGAACCGACAATGAACAGGTTGATGAAGACAATCACGGCAATGTTCAGAAGCATGGCGCGCGAATTGCGGAAAAATTTCTGATTTTGAAAGATAAAAATACCTTCTGCCGCAATCAGGCCAAAAAGCGCGGTTGAGGCGCCATACGAATAACTTTCTGTGAAAAGAAAGGAAAACACATTTCCAGCAAATCCGGCTACAAGATACAGGATCAGGTACCGCCAGTGCCCGTAATACAATTCGATGTCCCGGCCGATCGAGATAAGGGCGTACATATTAAAGAATATATGCAGCAAACCGCCGTGCAGTAACACAGGTGTAATCAACCGCCAGACCTGCCCTTTTAATATATACTCATTGGCTTTCGCGCCCAGCGTGGCGGGCAGATCAAATCCCAGCAGCAGACCGCTAACCACCTGTAACAGGTAAAGGGCGATGGTGATTCCCAGCAGTATATAGGTAACGTCAGGTTTTTCCGCTTCCAGATGAATGGAAAGTCTGGCTACCGGTGGAACGGATGTTGCAGAAGTATACAAGTCTCCGGAAGGTGATTCCTGTTCCGGGCTTCGGGGATTATCAAAATTATCCATGCTCACACTGTGATCTTTCGCGGTCTGGTGCGTGAATGTTCTACTTTTATGATGGCTTCGATATCATCCACCGCCTTTTGCAGGCGGTTCTGAGCATTCACCACCACGTAATCAAAAATATCAAGCTGCTGAAGCTCACTCAGAGCCATGTCGATACGGATCTTCAAGCTTTCGGGGGTTTCTGTTTTTCGATCGATAAGGCGCTGGTACCATTCCTTCGCGTCAGAAGGGACGAGGAAGATCAAGATAGCTTCAGGGAAAAGATCGCGGATACGACGGGCACCCTGCACATCCAGGCGCATAACCACATCTTTCCCGCTCTTCAGCGCCCGGCGCACCTGTTCCCTTGGAATACCCTTGTAGTCTTGATACACCATGGCGTATTCGATCATCTCGTTGTTGGCGATCATATTTTTGAAAGCATCCGGGGTGACGAAGTTGTAGTCCACACCTTCGACTTCGCCCGGGCGAGGCGGCCGGCTGGTAGTGGTCACCACAAAATGAAACGGCAGCAAACGGGCTTTCATCTCATTTAATACGGCGTCTTTTCCAACCCCTGAAGGACCAGATATGACAATCAACAGCGGTGAAGGCTGCAGCACATCGAACCGGATATTGGATAAAGATGAAGTTGTGGAGTCAAATTCCACGATTTTCTCCTTGATCGTCCGCTTTGTCTGCATTATACCGCCGGCCGGGGTATTCCTATCCCGGCGTGAATAAGGTTTGACCATACTTATTTTATAATTCTGTTAAATGGACAATTCCATTGAGATTCACCTGTGAGAGTAGAGCATGCCTAATTACGATTATCGCTGTCTTGACTGTAAAAAGAAATTCGATATATTTCTTACCTATCAAGAGTATGGAAACAAACGCATCGAATGTCCATATTGCGGCAGCGTTCACCTTCAACGCAAGATCGGGCACATCCGCCTGTCGCGATCCACTCCTGACCGGATGCAGAGTCTTTCAGACCCGGCCAATCTCAACGCGATTGATGATGACCCGCAGGCTCTGGGAAAGATGATGCGGCAGATGCGGTCGGAACTGGGTGAAGAAATGCCGCCTGAATTTGACGAGGTGGTGGACAGGTTGGATCACGGGCAATCACCCGAGCAGATCGACCATGACCTGCCAGATCTATCGGATTCATTTTCCGGAAATGCGGATACAGGAATTTCCGGATTGGATGATGACATGTAGGTCGTTATTCGGCCGGTTGTTCGGTCACCATGGATTTCAACTGTTCGAAACTGGTAATCCAGGAGATCTTTTCCAGGAACTCGGATAAACTACGAGATTGACTGCGGAAAGCCCGTACCTGCGGACCTATTGGATCTTTTCCGGCTGCTCCACCCGGCGTATCAGCATACGCACCGTAGAAGGCAAAATACGCCTGGTTCAATCGACGAATGGGATATCCATTTTCCCAGAAGAACTGTCGCCTGACTTCCATATACTTTTCGGCTTCATCGATCTTGCCGGCCGCCAGAAATTCATCCACCTGAACACGGGTGGTATGCATTTCTTTCCTGTAATTGAAGGCTTCCTGCTCGACCAGAGTTCCTTTGGGAGAATCCTCATTCTTCTCTTCCTGCGGTTGTTCTGATGGCAAAAGCTCTGGATAATACCTGCGGATGACCTGTTGACCGATCTCATTTCCAACGATGGAAGCCGTTGTTTCATTGATGGTTCGTAATTCAGCGTTGATATCGTAATTGATCCCCAAAGGTCTGAGGGTCAGGAAGTTATGCGTCCATTCATGGGCGATCGTTTCTACCAGATACGAAAGATCCGAAGTCGCCATAACCATGGTTGGATACACTCCCACGCCTCCGACCGGTACCACCAGGGCAGAAACATCCAGATCATGCATCACACGATCTTCCAGGGCAGCCATGTCACCGGCTGACATATCAGACAGCAGTGAAATATTGGCATCCTGTTGGATTTTGTCCCGTGGTGAGACAATCAATGCCATGGGAAGCGGAGTCGAATGGTACAACACCGGTGGAAATGGCTGCCCGAGGACTGTAAATCCATTTTCTACCAAGATTGCGCCGACCTGCTTCTGCAAGGACGATTCCACCAGGGGCGCAAGCTGGCTTTTGTTTTTCATCATTTGATCCAATTGCTGTTGGACCGGCGCCATGGCGGTCGTCTTATTTTGGATATTTGGATCTGAGAACAATAAGGAAAGTTCCGCCTGCAACTGTGTGATCTGTGCCTGTGTCGTCATAGATTTTTTAATGATTTCCGACGGCTGCTTGGCGGGCAGGTAATCTTCCAGGCTGACGGCGGATTGCAGCATCTTCTGCCAGATCGCGTCCAGTGTCCATTCTACGTAGTCAAACTCAATGGTATGGGTGAATTGTCGCACCTTTTCCGGGTATTCGTGGATTTCTATCGTTGCTGAAGATATTAATAAAATACCCAGCAAAAAGTTGAAACCTATCCGAAAGCAGATACGTATATTCTTTAAATAACCTGTAAAGTTATATGAATTGTAAAAGTTTTGTAAGTACCGGTTATACACTCAAGCCTCAATTTAGATATGATTATAATAGTTTCCATAACGTTCAATTGTTCTGATAAACATCAAAAATTCGGAAATCGATATTTCCTTGGGATACAATCTTCGTGAAATCAAAAAGACTAAAGGTTGGCGTTTACATCGTTCTTCTACTTTTGCTGCTTGTTGCCGGCGGTATTTTTTTTGTTAACAAGTATCGTCAATCTTCTCGATCGCCGCTTCCCGAGGGTGTGACCACAACCCCGGTCACCCGGGGTACATTGACCACTCGGGTCGGATCCACAGGCAAGGTGCGGCCAAACCAGCTTGTCACACTCAACTGGATGACCGGAGGAATCATAGGCAACATTCACGTCAAGAATAATGATACGGTTAAAGCCGGTGACGTGCTTGTGGAATTGGACCAGACTTCACTGGAATCTTCGATTTTGCAGGCCATTGAAGAACTGCCTGCTGCACAGAGAGCCCTAAATGATCTAAATATTTCAGATCAAAAGCGTACTCAGGCCAAAGAAGACCTGGCAAAAGCCGAGATCGAGGTTGATAAAGCCCGGGACAAACGGGAATTGATGAATCAACGCAATGCCAGCGATACAAATCTCATGGCGGCAGAAGCATCCTATCTTCAGGCAAAATCTAACCTGAAAAAAATGGAAGAGGTTTTTGCCTTTGTCCAGGATCAACCGGAAGATGATGTAAACAGAGCGCAGATCACCGCCCAGCTTTCCCTTGCCAGAAAGAATTACGATTGGGCGCTGTGGAATTTCCAGTATGCACAAAATAAACCTTTACCTGAAGACATCAAGATCGCGGATACAGAATTAAAAGTGGCTGAATCGAAGCTGGCAGATGCACGGAGAAATTGGGACAGGGTAAAAAATAAACCCGATCCTGACGATCTGGCCGCCGCACAATCCAATGTGGATGCCCTGCAGGCACAGATCAACCTCACCAGAATTACGGCACCGATCGCAGCAACCGTCATCGATTCACGATTGCTTGAAGGCGACGTTGTCAAATCGGGAGATAAAGCTCTCACTCTGATCGATTCTTCACACATGTTCCTGGATATTTCGGTCTCAGAAGTGGATATCAACAAAATCAAACCGGGTAAGGCAGTCACTTTCTCTTTTGATGCCATACCGGGAAAGTCCTTCGAGGGAGTTGTTTCAGAGATCGGTAAGATCAACCAGGATGATCAGGATAATATCTACTACACAGTAACCTGCGAAATCACGGATCCAGATGCTTCCATCAAACCGGGAATGACAGCCGCCTCATCCATCGAGGTGGAAAAGGTGGAAAATGTCATCCTTATTCCCAATAGCGCATTACAGGCCAAAAAGAAAGAATACTCAGTATACGTTTTTCGTGAAAATAAAGTCCAACAAATACCGGTGGAACTTGGTTTAATATCAGATATGTATAGTGAATTGAAATCCGGTGATCTGCATGAAGGCGATGCGCTGGTGACCAATCCCCAGGTAATGGCATCTCAGGGCGCGGGAAAATGAGACAGATGATCAGATTACCCCGCATTGCCCTGAAGAAACGACTCTTCTGCAATTTAGTGCTGTTAATGCTGCTGGCATCCTTCATACCCGCGAACACCGTCACGGCAGCTCCGCCGATGGTAAAGGATAGCGACACTCCTCCGGCGAATGTGATAGATCTCTGGAAAGGCTCCAGCAGCTCTTCACCGGAATACCTCACCTTTGTTGGCACTACCCTGTTCTTCAGCGCCGTGGATGGGAATTACGGCCGCGAGCTCTGGAAACTTCCTTCCCCTTATACAAAGGCCGAACTGGTAAAGGATATCAACCCTGGTTATCTCAGTTCGGATGTCAAATACATCAAAGGATTTGGAAATCTGGTCTTTTTCAGCGCAAAAGATGACGCCGGCATTGAATTGTGGGTTTCTGAACCACCTTACAACGCCTCTTCCACCCGCCGTGTCGCCGATCTGAACGAGAACGGGGATTCTGATCCGGCCAATTTTGTGATGATCGGCAATGCTGTTTTCTTCACGGCAGATGATGGACAGCACGGCCGCGAGATTTTCCGCACGTCTCCTCCCTATCAGTCCATTGATCTGGTTGCTGATATCTGGCCGGGCGCCCACGGATCAAATCCACGCGAATTAACCCGTCTGGGCTGGATGCTGTTCTATATCGCCGGTGATTCCACCGGAACAGAAATCTGGCGAAGCGATCCGGAATACACCCCGGGGACAGCCATTAAATGCACGAATATCGCCAAAAATGGCGATGCGGAAGTATATGATCTAACCCTCGTGGATAACACGATTTTCTTTTCTGCCAATGATGGCGAATCGGGGCATGAACTGTATAAACTGGAACCGCCCTACGGCGGAGCCGTGCGGGTGACAGATATCATCGGCGATCCACCGGAGAACCTGCTCATCTATACCATCAATGACACTCAGCCGGATTGGATCACCGCTATCGGTTCCTATGTGTTCTTTTCAGGGAATATCGGTTATAGCGGAAATGAGTTATACATCTCAAAGCCGCCCTACGAGCCAACCTCTACATTCATTGTGGATGATATCTTTGACGGTTTTGGAAGTTCCAATCCACGCAATCTGACAGCGGTTGGCACCACTCTCTTCTTTACCGCCAATGAGGGAATCGCCGGGACAGAATTATGGAAAAGCGTCCCTCCCTATGATGCCGACCACACAAACATTGTTGCAGACATCAGCGAAGGAAAGGGAGCTTCTGATCCCCGGCAATTGACAGCGATCGGTACCACACTTTTCTTCACCGCAGATGACGGCGTCTATGGACGGGAACTTTATATGAGCGAACCACCATATGAAGAATACACCACCATCCGCGTGGCAGATCTGTACAGTGGTTGGCGGACATCGAATCCGCATAGTTTTGCTGCGATTGATAGAACTCTTTTCTTCAGTGCAACGGATGGAAAAATCGGAGCGGAGATATGGAAGGTGGACGGTAATTTCTTCATGCCGGCTACCGGGTTCGCACCAAATCGGATAACTGCCATAAAACCACAACCCATAGAACGACAGTACCAGGACATGAACGGAATTCGTCTGTCGATTCCGAACTTGCGTGTTCAAACAGATGTGGTCGGAGTGCTCCCCAGCAATAAAGGATGGGATTTGACCTGGTTATGGAATCAGGCCGGGTATCTGCAGGGAACTGCTTTTCCCACGTATGATGGCAACTCAGTGATCACAGCTCATGTCTCTCTTCCCAACGGGAAACCCGGGCCCTTTGCCAATCTATCCAGCCTGAAATTTGACGACCCCATCGAAATCCATGCCTGGGGAAATTCATATATATACCGTGTTCGCTCCGTCGAACGCGTCACACCGGATGACCGCAGCGCTTTTCGCCATGAAGAAGGAAGCTGGATCACATTGATCACCTGTCAGGGGTTTGATGAAGCCAGCGGGGAATATTTATGGCGGACAGTGATCCGCGCGGCGCTGGTAGAAGTCATTCCGGAAAGTTAAGGAGGCAGCAATGCTCAAGAAGTTCTTTTCTCATAAAAAAATCTGGATTCCTGTTGTTTTTGTATTGCTACTGGCAGGAGCATTTCTTGTTATTAGGCAAGTACAGAAAACCCAGACAACCGCCAATTCCATGTACAAGACCGAACCGCTAGCACGTGGTTCTCTAACGGCTACTGTCGGGGCAACAGGAACTGTCCGCGCGAAACAGACCGCCGTCCTTAACTGGCAGACGACAGGAACGGTTGATTCAATTTTCGTGAAAGTCGGTGATCTTGTCACTAAAAATACCCGCCTGGCAGAACTGGCACAGACATCACTTTCACAACAAATCATACTGGCGCAGGCAGAACTGGTTACAGCCAAACGCAATTTGGAAAACCTTGAGAAATCCAGCCTGTCGACCTCCCAGGCCGAACAGGCGTTAGCCGTTGCCTTGAAAAACCTGGATGATGCCAAAGAAAAACGGGAGAGCAAAAAATTCACCAAAGCGGATCAGAGTGTCATCGATTCGGCCTATGCCAATTACGTCCTGGCGAAGGAAGAATTGGAAGATCTAAAATCCGATTATGATGGGACGCGGTATATGGCGGAAGATAATCCCATCAGAGCGGCGGCCACAGCCAAATACTCTGCTGCCCAACAAAAAATCGAAACCGCCCTGGCAAACTACAACTATGCCAAGAGTTATCCCGATGAACTGGAACAGGCGGAGATCGACGCCAATCTAGCGCTAGCCGAATCGAAAGTCAAAGACGCGCAGCGCGAATATGATCGTCTGAAAGCCGGAGCCGATCCCGAAGATATCGCGGCAGCCAAAGCTAAAGTGGCAGCCACTGAGGCCACACTGAAAATGGCCTACATTGAAGCGCCTTTTGCCGGTACGATTACGGATGTCAAATCCAAGGTTGGTGACCAGGTATCCATGACGACTACCGGCTTCCGGATCGATGACCTTTCACATCTCTACGCAGATGTCGAGATTACGGAAGTGGATATCAATTCCATTAAGGTTGGACAAAAAGCCACCATGACATTTGATGCCATCCCGGAGAAAACTTACAACGCAGTTGTAACCGAAGTCGGTAGTGTCGGCACTGCCGTACAGGGTGTGGTGAACTTCACCGTGACTGTCGAAATCTCAGACGCGGATGCCAGTGTTAAACCGGGAATGACCTCCGCCATCAATATTGTGGTGAATCAGATAGACGACATTCTGGTTGTTCCCAATAGCTGTGTCCGGATGAAAGAAGGAAAACGGGTAGTATATGTGCTGAAAAACAATATGCCAATGCCCGTGGATATCACCATTGGCGCCAGCTCTGATACGACCAGCCAGATCATTTCCGGTGATGTGAAAGAAGGTGACTTGATCATTCTCAATCCGCCCACCATGAATATGTTCGTGGACTGAGGATAGAAACACGGGTTCATGTATGGCCGATCATGTAATTCTTACTGAGGAAATCACCAAGATATATCAGATGGGTGAAGTGGAAGTGCGCGCCCTGAACGGCGTTTCCATCACGGTAGATCGTGGAGAAATTGTGGCGATCATGGGACCTTCCGGTTCCGGGAAATCCACCTTGATGAATATCCTTGGTTGTCTGGACCGCCCGACGGATGGTGATTATTTTCTGGACGGAGAGAAAGTCTCCGATCTAAATGATGATCAATTAGCATTGATCCGCAACCGCAAAGTTGGTTTCATTTTTCAAAGTTTCAATCTCCTGTCGCGTGCGACGGCTATGACTAATGTGGAACTGCCATTAAGATATGCCGGAGTGGGCTCGGAGCGGGCTGATATGGCAAGAAAAGCCCTGGATATAGTGGGACTGGGTAACCGCTTACATCATAAACCATTCGAGCTTTCGGGTGGTCAACAACAACGCGTGGCGATTGCCCGGGCTTTGGTGAACAACCCTGCCATTATTATGGCAGACGAACCAACAGGAAACCTGGATTCAAAATCAGGGAAAGAGATCATGGATCTGTTGTTGAAACTTAACCGTGAAGATGGCGTGACTGTGATCATTGTGACCCATGATTCCGCGGTTGGCAATCAAACCCAACGCATTATCCGGGTTAAAGATGGTTTGATCGTGGAGAGCTGATGAATATTGCAGAGTCATTTCTCGAGGCAATGGAAACATTAAGTGCCAATAAACTCCGTTCCGGTCTGACGATTCTTGGAATTGTCATCGGTGTGGCGGCGGTTATCGCCATGCTGGCCATCGGCGAAGGCGCTCAAACCTACATCACGAGCACCATCAGCGGATTGGGGACCAATTTGATCTTTGTGGCCAGCGGAAATCAGCAGGCTGAGATTCGCAATATCAAACCGCTCACTATGCTGGATGCTGCCGCATTGAAAGATGACACACTGGCGCCTTCTGTTCTGGTATCGGAACCGGTTCTTTCCAACCGGCTTCAGGTCACTTATGCGAAAGAAAAGAAATCCACGTCGGTAGATGGCGTTACGCCCGGTTATATCAAGATCAGCAATTATGAATACCTTGAAGGTTCAGGAATCACCGAAGAACATTTATTAGGACAGGCATCCGTGGCAGTGATCGGTGTGGATGTGGCCGATAAATTGTTCAACCGGCGGGAAGCGCTGGTTGGAGAGACTATCCGCATTGAAGGACAACCATTCCGTATTGTCGGCGTTTTGAAACCGAAAGGCGGTGGGGCATTTGGCAGCCAGGATGACCTGATTATGATCCCGTTGACTACCGCACAGGCCCGCATGATCCGCCGTACCCGCAATTCAGTGGATATGATCGTTGTGCAGGCTGCCTCCGCCGAGACGGTCAATCAGGCAACGGAAGAAATATCTAACATTCTGCGTACCCGGCACCGCACCCGCGCCGGGGAAGACGATTTTCAGGTAATCTCCCAGCAATCCGCGGTGAGTATGGTCAGTTCCATCACTAATGTGTTGACCATCTTCCTGGGTGGCATTGCGGCTATATCACTGCTGGTTGGTGGTATCGGGATCATGAACATCATGCTGGTATCGGTCACAGAACGCACCCGTGAGATCGGTCTGCGGAAAGCACTGGGCGCAAAGAAATCGGATATTTTGATCCAGTTCCTTGTCGAATCCTCGCTCCTGAGCCTTTTCGGTGGAATCATCGGAATCGGTCTGGGCTGGTTGATCGCGTTCATTGTAGAAAAAGTTGCCGCCGCTTCGGGCACGGTTTTCACACCTGTGGTAGGTATGAACGCCATTCTTCTGGCCACCATTTTCTCGACGGCCGTCGGGTTATTCTTCGGAATTTATCCGGCCAATCGGGCAGCCGGTTTACAGCCGGTCGAGGCTCTACGTCACGAGTAACATTAGTTTCTGGTAGGCTTCCTCTCCTAATAAATACCGCAGTTCCGGTTCGAATGTGACCGCCAGAGGTATCTTGATTTTAGATGGCCGCAGGCAAGAGCCGGGTTCATCCAGAAGAAGGCCGGTCTCATCCAGTGTGATCCGGCCGTTTTCATCCAGATCCAGGGGATGCAGGATGCAATAGAACGGTTTGAAATCCCACGGGTGCCTGCCGGAGCGTAATGCTGCCGTCTGCAGGGCACATTTATGATCGCCACGCAGAAATACGCAGGCTGATCCGCCATAGTGTCTTGGATTTTCCACCACCCGGCTGTGAATCACCTTCCCGGTAGGGGCGTGCCTGTCCAGGTCTTGACGTCCGTCGAACCAGGTATTCGGATCCCGCCAGTCGATTAGCATCTCCGGTATGATCAACGCGGCGAATTGCTTTATCTTTTGCGCTTCCGCCCAATCAATCCAGACACCATAAAGACAGCATGCAGCCTGGCATTCGTGTAATTGGCAGCGTATCATTGGCTCGCTGTCCAGCATGCGTGGATTGTAGTTCAACGGAAACATGGGCTTGATTTTACTCTGAGTGTGGAAATCTGCAGGTCACTTGCGGTAGAATTATCTGAAACACCAAAGGAAAATCAATTACGCGAGGAGGGAACAGCCATGACCTGGAAAGTATTGTTGACAGATGGTTTGGAAGAAAATGGGAAGGAGATTTTGCGCTTAAAAGCTGAAGTTACCGATCAACCGGGAATTTCAGCAGAAGATCTGTTGAAAGTGGCGGGTGAATATGACGCCATTATCGTCCGCGGACGGACAAAGGTCATCCCGGCCGTGTTCGATGCCGCTGGCAGGTTGAAAGTGGTCGGCCGGGCGGGAGTTGGTGTGGATAATATTGATCTGGCTGCCGCAAAAAGCCACAATGTGATCGTGGTCAATTCACCGCTGGCAACCACTCTTGCGGTAGCTGAACTGGCCATTGGTCTGATGTTCGCCATCTCTCGCGAGATTCCCCGGGCGGATGCCGCCATGAAGAACGCCAAATGGTTGAAAAAGGAACTGGAAGGCGTTGAATTAAACGGCAAGACGCTGGGTGTCGTCGGGATTGGACGTATCGGATCTGCCACTGCCCGGCGGGCTGCCGCAATGGGCATG